>DASRVH010000050.1:0-120484 GCA_035655155.1 Woeseiaceae bacterium | reverse complement strand
TTTTCCTTGAGGTACTTAGATGTTTCACTTCCCTCAGTTTGCCTATACAAACTACTCTTTTCATCTGTATATACCAATGCACTACATTGGTGGGTACTCCCATTAGGACATCCACGTATCTACGCTTATTTAGCAGCTCCTCGTGGCTTATCGCAGCTTATCACGTCCGTCATCGCCTCCAGGTGCCTAGGCATCCACCGTAAGCCCTTATATGCTTGACTTTCTTTCCTGTATACAGTTTTCAAAGAACATTATTATTATTTGAACATTTCTTTCGAGAGCTTTCAAACCCTCAAAAGTAAACAGCAGATTCCCCTAAGACAGTCTCTCTCCTTAGAAAGGAGGTGATCCAGCCGCACCTTCCGGTACGGCTACCTTGTTACGACTTCACCCCCCTTACCGGACACACCTTCGGCATCCGTAGATGACTTCTGGTGCATCCAACTCGGGTGGTGTGACGGGCGGTGTGTACAAGGCCCGGGAACGTATTCACCGCAGTATGCTGACCTGCGATTACTAGCGATTCCAGCTTCATGCAGGCGAGTTGCAGCCTGCAATCCGAACTGAGATCGGTTTTCAAGATTAGCTTGACCTCGCGGTCTCGCCTCCCTCTGTTCCGACCATTGTAGCACGTGTGTAGCCCGAGATATAAAGGGCATGAGGACTTGACGTCATCCCCACCTTCCTCCGACTTTCACCGGCAGTCTCCTTAGAGTCCCCAACATTACTTGCTGGCAACTAAGGACAAGGGTTGCGCTCGTTGCGGGACTTAACCCAACATCTCACGACACGAGCTGACGACAGCCATGCACCACCTGTCTCCGTGTGATACAAAGTACCAAACCCTGCTCTCACAGGTAGTCACGGGATGTCAATTCTCGGTAAGGTTCTTCGCGTTGCATCGAATTAAACCACATGCTCCACCGCTTGTGCGGGCCCCCGTCAATTCCTTTGAGTTTCAGTCTTGCGACCGTATTCCCCAGGCGGGACACTTAATGCGTTAACTCCGGCACTGAAGGATTCGAACCTCCAACACCTAGTGTCCATCGTTTACAGCTGGGACTACCGGGGTATCTAATCCCGTTCGCTACCCCAGCTTTCGTACATGAGCGTCAGATGCAGCCCAGAAGACCGCCTTCGCCACTGGTGTTCTTCCTGATATCTACGTATTTCACCACTACACCAGGAATTCCGCCTTCCTCTGCTGCTCTCAAGATATACAGTTTCAAACGCAGTCTGTAGGTTAAGCCTACACCTTTCACATTTGACTTGTATATCCGCCTGCGTACCCTTTACGCCCAATGATTCCGGACAACGCTTGCACTCTACGTGTTACCGCGGCTGCTGGCACGTAGTTAGCCAGTGCTTCCTCACCGGGTACCGTCAATTAATGCACATTTCCTTACACTAACTTTCTTCCCCGGCAACAGAGCTTTACAACCTAAAAGGCCTTCCTCACTCACGCGGCGTTGCTTCATCAGACTTGCGTCCATTGTGAAAGATTCCCCACTGCTGCCTCCCGTAGGAGTCTGGGCCGTGTCTCAGTCCCAGTGTGGCTGATCGTCCTCTCAGACCAGCTACGGATCGTCGCCTTGGTGAGCTTTTACCTCACCAACAAGCTAATCCGACTTAGGCTCATCCAATAGCGCGAGGTCCGAAGATCCCCCGCTTTCCCCCGTAGGGCGTATGCGGTATTAATCCGAGTTTCCCCGGGCTATCCCCCACTACTGGGCAGATTCCTAAGTATTACTCACCCGTCCGCCACTCGACGCCTGGGAGCAAGCTCCCATCGTTTCCGTTCGACTTGCATGTGTTAGGCATGCCGCCAGCGTTCAATCTGAGCCAGGATCAAACTCTTCAGTTTAAACATTGAAGTTTGAAGAATGAGATCCCCAAGCTCTAAATCACATTGACTTAGGTTTGGTTCGCTCACTCTGGTTTTCGCTTCCGAAAATTCCAGCGCGAGCGCCCACACAAATTACCTGATTGTATTGTTAAAGAGCGATTCCCCGGAATCCGGGGCAGACCCACAATTATACAGGCAGGCCGGGGTTGGTCAACAGTCCTGGCTGCCTGCATCACTGCTTTTCGGGGTCTCCTGCCGGCGACGCGGCCGTCAGGGAGGGCGCATTATAGCGACGTTCCCGCCCCCGTCAACACCCGATGGCAAATTCTTTTCGGCGGGGGCGGAGGCGCCGCCGGAACACCCTCCGCGGACACCCCTGGCACCACTTCGTTTGACCGTTCCCGGGGCCCTGCGTTCCCGCGCGCGAACGCTTGCCCGACCGGGGCGGTTCTGGCTGAATGCCGCCATGAAAAAAGACACCGATCGGCCCGCCGGGGCCCTCGTCTGGGACCTGCCCCTGCGGCTGTTCCACTGGCTGCTGGTCCTGGCACTGGCCGGCAGCTGGATCACCCACGAACTCGGGGTGAAGGCCATGGACTGGCACATGCGGCTCGGCTACCTGGTGATCGGGCTGATCGTGTTCCGGCTCCTGTGGGGTTTCCTCGGGCCGCGCCACGCGCGCTTCGGGGATTTCCTGCGCGGCCCCGGCGCCGTCGTGGCCTACGCCCGGGACTGGCTGGCCGGGCGGGCGCGGGTGAGCGCGGGTCACAATCCGCTGGGCGGCTGGTCGGTGCTGGCCATGCTGGCCGTGGTGACCGTGCAGGCCGTCACCGGGCTGTTCAACAGCGACGACGTCCTGACCAGCGGCCCCTGGCACGGCGCCGTGTCCGACGACCTCGCCGACACGCTGTCCTGGCTGCACGCCGTGAACTTCAACCTGCTGCTGGCCCTGGCGGGCCTGCACCTCGCCTCGATCCTCGCCTACTGGCTCAGGCTGCGCATCGACCTGGTGACGGCCATGATCACCGGCCGCAAGCGGGGCGCCGACCGCGCGGCGGGGATCGCCGGCCACCGGCTCCTGCTGGCGCTGGTCCTGGCCGCACTCGCCGCCGGTGCGGTATGGCTGATGGTGGACCTGGCGCCGGAGCCGGCGGCCGCGGATTTCCTGTTCTGAGCGTCCCGTTCCGAGCCGCTCCTCTTCCGCGGGGCGGCGATCAGTCCTCGCGGAAACGGTCGTGGCAGTCCTTGCAGGCCTGCCCCATCTCCATGAACGCCGTCCTGAACGCGCCGAAATCCCCGCCGGCCGCTGCCGTCTCCAGGGCCGCGCTCTTCTCGCGGATCGCCGCGGCGAGCTCCAGGAACTCCTCCTTCTGCTCCCAGATCTCGTCCTTCGCCTCGGTGGGCAGGTCGTAACCACGGGTATCGGCGGCGAAGGCGTCGGGGATCATCGGCACGAGCGCGGCGATGCGGCTCGCGTGCTTCTCCGCCTTGTCCGCGTCGAAGGGGATCTCCTCCTTGGCCATGCCGGCCAGCGGCCCGGTATTCCAGCCCACCAGGGTGAACAGCGAGTGGCGCACTTCGTAAGCCTTCCCGGCTTGTTTTTCATCCATGGCCAGCGCGCTGCCCGCGGCCAGCACGGCCAGACACACGACGATCTTCCTGAACTGCATGATTATCTCCTGACAAAGATCCTGCGGGCGGCACGGGCCGCACCGTCCATTCCCCCGATTTCCGGTATCAGGTCAGCGTGACCCGCGCGAAGCGGCGCTTGCCCACCTGGCAGACATGGGTATTGCCGGCCTCGAGCGCGAGGTCCCGGTCCTCGATGCGATTGCCGTCCACGCGCACCGCGCCCTGGCCGATCATGCGGAACGCCTCCGAGTTGCTGGAGACCAGGCCCGCCGAGCGCAGCACCCGCGCGATGCCCAGCCGGCCGCCCTCCGTGGCGACGTCGAGCGCCGGCATGTCCTCGGGCATGTCGCCCTTGCGGAAGCGGGCGATGAAGGTCTCCTGCGCCGCCTCGCCCGCGCCGGCACCGTGGAACCGGTCCACGATCTCGCGGCCCAGCTCGAACTTCACGTCCCGGGGATTGCGTCCGTCCGCGACGGCATCGTGCAGCGCGCGGATCTCGCCCAGCGGCCGGAAACTGAGCAGCTCGAAGTAACGCCACATGAGATCGTCGGAGATGGACATGAGCTTGCCGAACATCTCGTCCGGCGCCTCCGTGATGCCCACGTAGTTGTTCAGCGACTTGGACATCTTCTCCACGCCGCCCAGGCCCTCCAGCAGCGGCATGGTGAACACCACCTGGGGCGCCTGGCCGTAGTCCTGCTGCAGCTGCCGGCCGACCAGCAGGTTGAACTTCTGGTCCGTTCCGCCCAGTTCCACGTCGGCCTTCAGCGCCACCGAGTCGTAGCCCTGCACCAGCGGATAGAGGAACTCGTGGATGGCGATCGCCTGGCCGCCGGTGTAGCGCTTGTGGAAATCGTCGCGCTCGAGCATGCGCGCGACGGTGTGGTGCGCGGCCAGCCGGATCATGTCGGCGGCGGTCATCTCGCCCATCCAGCGGGAGTTGAATTCGATGCGGGTGCGATCGGGGTCGAGGATCTTGAAGATCTGCGCCTCGTAGGTGCGCGCGTTCTCCCGCACGTCGTCCTCGCTGAGCGGCGGGCGGGTGGCGTTCTTGCCCGAGGGGTCGCCGATCATGCCGGTGAAGTCGCCGATCAGAAAGACGACCTGGTGGCCGAACTCCTGGAACTGGCGCATCTTGTTGATCAGCACCGTGTGGCCGATGTGCAGATCCGGCGCGGTCGGGTCGAAGCCGGCCTTGACCACCAGCGGCCGGCCCTCGGCCAGTTTCGCGCGCAGCGCACCTTCGGGCAGCACCTCCTCGGCACCCCGGGTCAGTTCCTCGAGCTGTTGTTCGGCGGGAATCTGGTTCATGGCTCCTGTCGCCAGTGCGGTCGCCCGACAATCAAGCCCCGGGGATGACGCACCCGGGCCCCGCGGCGCGCGCGCACCGCGCTGCGAATCTTGCCCGACGCGGGGGCGAATCACAAAGGCTCCCGCAAAGCGGACCCGGCCGCGGGTCCGCCTCGCCTGCTTCGGCATCTGAGAAAGCCCGTTTAACGACCTGATTTGCGACCGCTTTCTTTGACTCGATTATGTCTTGTGGCTACATTAGCGGCTGCCCTATACCGGAGAGCCGCCTTGCACCGTCCTGTGAGCCCGATCAGGCACGATTACAAGCACAAGCTCGCGCACAGGAACCCGGGTCCGAGGCGCCTTTCCTGGTTCGCCGTCGGCCTCGGCCTGCCGTTGGCCGTGGTGGCTCTGCTGGCCGGCCTGCGGGATGCCGGCGGCACCGCGGAGCAGGTCACCCCCGACATGATGGAGCGCGAGATCGCCGCCTCGCTCAGCATACCGGCGCCGCCGATGCAGCGCCGCAGCGAATCGCTGGCGGAGCTGCTGGCGCCGAGCGCCCCCGCCGAGGCCACCGAGATCGTGCCGTACACGCCGCTCACGCTGGAGGTGGCCCGGGGCGACACCCTGGACCGGCTGTTCCGCCGCCACTCGCTCAGCATCGCCGACCTGGCCCGCATCACCAGCCTGAAGGAGGCGAAGGACCCGCTGCGCCTGATCCGCCCCGGTGACAGGCTCGAGATCCGCCACAGCGACGGGCGCCTGCGTCGTCTCTACAAGGAGCTGGACCTCACCTCGGCGCTGGTGGTGGAGGCCGAGGGCGACGGCTTCGAAGCCTCGATCGTCGAGCGCCCGATCGAGGTGCGCGAGAAGATGGCTCACGGTGTCATCGAGACGTCGCTGTTCGAGGCCGCGATGGACGCCGGCATCTCCGACAACGTCATCATGAATCTGGCCGGCATCTTCGCCTGGGACATCGATTTCGTACTCGACATCCGCAAGGGCGACGAGTTCTACATCCTCTACGAGGAGATCTGGCAGGACGGCGAGTTCGTCAGCAACGGCGAGATCGTGGCCGCCGAATTCGTGAACCGGGGCAATAGCTTCCAGGCCCTGCGCTTCGTCACTCCGGAAGGCGACAGCGACTACTACACGCCGGAGGGGCGCAGCGTGCGCAAGGCCTTCATCCGGGCGCCGGTGGACTTCGCCTACATCAGCTCCAACTTCAATCCGAACCGCCGCCACCCGGTGCTGAACACCATCCGCGCCCACCGGGGCGTGGACTACGCGGCGCCCACGGGCACGCCCATCAAGGCGGCCGGCGACGGCAAGGTCACCTTCCGCGGCCGCAAGGGCGGCTACGGCAACACGGTGATCCTGCAACACGGCGGCAACATCACCACGCTGTACGCGCACATGTCGCGCTTCCATTCCCGCGCGAAACCGGGCAGCCGAGTGAAGCAGGGCCAGATCATCGGCTACGTCGGCGCCACCGGCATGGTCACCGGCGCCCACCTGCATTACGAGTACCGGGTGAACGGGGTGCACCGCAATCCCCGCACCGTGGAACTGCCCGAGGCCGAGCCCATCCGCGAGGCGTGGCGCGGCGAGTTCATGGCGGCCGCGGAACCGCTGCTGGAACGCCTGAACCGCTATCGGACGACGCGCCTGGCCTCGCTGCAGTGAGCCTCGCCGGCGCGCTGGCGCCACGCGCTGCCTGATCCCATGAGCGAACTCTTCCTCGGCCTGATCTCCGGCACCAGCATGGACGGGGTGGACGCCGCCGTCGTCGCCTTTCCGGAACGCAGCCGGCGCGGCTGCGAGGTGGTGGCCTCGGCCTGCTATCCCTACGCCGACGATCTGCGTGCCGCTCTGGAACGGGCGGTGGCCGACCCGGCCTCCTGCGATCTGGATACGCTCGGCCGGCTGGACGTGCAGGTGGGCGGCGCCTTCGCCGCCGCGGCGTTGCGCCTGCTGGCCGGTGCGGAGCTGGAGGCGGCGAACATCCGCGCCATCGGCAGCCACGGCCAGACGCTGCGGCACCGGCCGGACGCCGACACGCCGTTCACCCTGCAGATCGGCGACCCCAACGTCATCGTCGCCCGCACCGGTATCACCACCGTGGCGGATTTCCGCCGCCGGGACATCGCGCTGGGCGGCGAGGCGGCGCCTCTGGCGCCGGCCTTTCACGGCTGGCTGTTCGGCGACGGAGGGCCGGCGGCCGTGGTCAACATCGGCGGCATCGCCAATCTCACGCTGGTGGACGGCGAGGTGCGCGCCGGCTTCGACAGCGGCCCCGGCAACACGCTGATGGACGGCTGGATTCGGCGCCATCGGGACGAGGCCTGGGATCGGGACGGAGCCTGGGCACGGCAAGGCACGGTCTCCCCCCTGCTGCTCGAGGCCTGCCTGGACGACCCCTATTTCACCGCGCCGCCGCCGAAATCCACCGGCCGGGAGTATTTCAATGCCGACTGGCTTGACGCCCGGCTGGTGGCCCTGCCGGAACAGCCGCCGCCCGTCGACGTGCAGGCGACGCTGGCCGAACTCACCGCCGTCACCGTCGCCCGTGCCGTGGGCGAACACGCGCCGTGGGCGAGCCGGGTACTCGTGTGCGGCGGCGGCGCGCACAACGGCTTCCTCATGGGCCGGCTCGATGAGCTGTGCGCGCCTGCGGAAGTCATGAGCACGGCGGGCGCGGGACTCGACCCGGACTGGGTGGAGGCCGCCGCATTCGCCTGGCTGGCCCGGGAGACGCTGGCCGGTCGCCCCGGCAACCGGCCCCGGGTCACCGGGGCACAGAGCGCGACCATCCTCGGCGGCATCTACCTCGCCGAGGGCGGGGCCGCCCCCTCCGGCTGAGCACCCCGCTGCTATACTGATCGGCCGCCCCTGCACAGAGGACCACGGCCGTGGACACCGAGAACCTGAGCCTGCCGGACTACTACATCAACCGCGAGCTCAGCCTGCTCGAATTCAACAAACGGGTACTCGCTCAGGCGCTGGACAACACCACCCCGCTGCTCGAGCGCCTGCGCTTCCTCTGCATCTCCTGCACCAACCTGGACGAGTTCTTCGAGATCCGGGTGGCCGGACTGAAGCAGCGCGAGGAACTCGGTTCGGCAGCGCCGGGGCCGGACCGCATGACGCCCCGGGAGGCGCTGGCGGCGATACGCAGCGAGGCGACCGGGCTCGTGGAGCGCCAGTACCGGCTGCTGAACGAGGGACTGATCCCCGCACTGGCGGAGAACGGGGTGCATTTCATCCGGCGCGACCAGTGGACCGACGGCCAGCGGGACTGGCTGCACGCCTATTTCCACGACCAGGTGCTGCCCGTGCTCACGCCGCTGACCCTGGACCCGGCGCGTCCGTTCCCCCGCATCCTGAACAAGAGCCTGAACTTCATCGTGGCGCTGAAGGGCAAGGACGTCTTCGGCCGCCGCCGCCACCGCGGCCTGGTGCAGGCGCCCCGCTCCCTGCCGCGTCTGATCCCGCTGCCCGCCGAGCCCGGCACCCCCGGCGAAGAGCAGTTCGTGTTCCTGTCGTCGGTGATCCACAGTTTCGTTGACGAACTTTTCCCCGGCATGAAGGTGGACGGCTGCTTCCAGTTCCGGGTGACGCGCAACAGCGACCTGTA
Source organism: Woeseiaceae bacterium (assembly GCA_035655155.1). Taxonomy (GTDB): domain Bacteria; phylum Pseudomonadota; class Gammaproteobacteria; order Steroidobacterales; family Woeseiaceae; genus Lentisalinibacter. The sequence continues at coordinate 112,079 of DASRVH010000050.1, read as the reverse complement.
TGTGGACGACGAGGAAGTGGACGACCTGGTGCGGGCGCTGGAAGGCGAGCTGGCCGCCAGCCGCTACGGCGCCGCCGTGCGCCTGGAGGTGGCGAGCGAATGCCCGGAGGAACTCAGCACCTTCCTGCTGGACCACTTCGAACTGGACGCCGAGGACCTGTATCCGGTGGACGGCCCCGTCAACCTCAACCGCCTGCTGCGCGTGTGCGACCTGTCCGGGCGCGACGACCTGAAGTTCCGGCCCTTCACGCCGGGGCTGCCCGCCGGCCTGGTGGGCGCGGAGACGATCTTCGACGCCGTCGACGCCAAGGACGTGCTGCTGCACCACCCGTTCCAGGCCTTCACGCCGGTGATCGACTTCATCGCCCAGGCCGCCGCCGATCCGGACGTGCTGGCCATCAAGCAGACCCTGTACCGCAGCGGCCCTACCTCGCCCATCGTCGACCACCTGGTGGCCGCCGCCCAGGCCGGCAAGGAGGTGACGGTGGTCATCGAGCTGATGGCCCGCTTCGACGAGGCCGCCAACATCGCCCTGGCGAACCGGCTGCAGGAGGCGGGCGCTCACGTCGTCTACGGCGTGGTCGGCTACAAGACCCACGCCAAGATGGCGCTGGTGGTCAGGCGTCGCGGCGAGGAGCTGCGCCGCTACGTGCACCTCGGCACCGGCAACTACCACCCGCAGACCACCCGCGTGTATACGGACTACGGCCTGCTCTCGGCGGATCAGTCGCTGGGGCGGGACGTGCACGAGGTCTTCATGCAGCTGACCAGCCTCACCGAGATCCGCGGTCTGAAGCGCATGACCACGGCGCCGTTCAGCCTGCACGACCGCGTGCTGGAGCTGATCGAGGCGGAAACCGCGGCCGCGGCGCGGGGCGAGCCGGCGCGCATCATCGTCAAGGTGAACGCACTGATCGAGCCGCAGGCGATTCGCGCCCTGTACCGTGCCTCCCAGGCCGGGGTCGAGATCGACCTGATCGTGCGCGGCATCTGCTCGCTGCGCCCGGGGCTGGCGGGCGTGTCCGATAACATCCGCGTGCGCTCCGTCGTCGGCCGCTTCCTGGAGCACTCGCGCGTGTATTACTTCCTGAACGGCGGCGACGAACTGATCTACTGCGCCAGCGCGGACTGGATGGAGCGCAACTTCTTCAATCGCGTGGAGACCTGCTTCCCGCTGACGCGCAAGTCGCACCGCAATCAGGTCAAGGCGGACCTGGAACTCTATCTGGAGGACAACACCGACGCCTGGGAACTCGCCGCCGACGGCAGCTATCGCCGCCTCTCGCCCGGGACGGACACGAGCGCGCACTCCGCGCAGGGGGCGCTGCTTCAGCGGCTCGCGGAGACCTGCTGACCGGAGAAGTCCACCTCCAGCCGGTAACCGGTGGGTTTCAGATACTGAATCTCCCGGTCGAGGTCGGCCAGCGTCAGCGGGTTGTTATCCAGCCAGCCGCCGGGGAAGGACAGGGCCAGGGATTTCTTGCCGCCCACCACCCGGGTGTCCAGCGGCAGGTCCGCCGAGCGGCTGCGGTTCAGGAGCACTGCCAGGCGCAGCAGCAGGGCCAGGCGCAACACCCGCTTGCGTTTCTTCTCCGGCAGCCGTTCGAGACGGTCCTGGTCCGGGCGCTTGCGCTGCGAGGCGATCAGGCAGGCCAGCACCTGCTGCTCCAGGCGGGGAAAGCCGGGCAGATCGGCATGCTCCACGATGTAGGCGCCATGCTCGTGGAAATTGTGGTGGGAGATATCGAGGCCGATCTCGTGCAGCCGCGCCGCCCATTCCAGCAGCTTCGCGTCCAGGGGATCGGTGAGCTTCCACGGCTTCGCCACCTGGGCGAGCAGCCGGCCGGCCATGAGTGCCGCCCGCTCCGACTGTTCCGGATCGACGTGGTAGCGCTCGACCAGGGCCTGCACGGTGCGCTCCCGGGCATCGGCGTGCTGCAACCGGCCGACCAGATCGTAGAGCAGACCCTCGCGCAGCGAGCCGTCGGAGATGTTCATACGCTCTATGCCGAGCGAGGCGAATATCTCGGCCAGGATGGAGAGACCGCCTGCCCAGACCTGCGCGCGGCGCTGGGACAGACCCGGCAGGTCGAGCCGGTCGATGCGCCCCTGGGCGATCATGCGCTCGATCAGCTCCTCGACGTTGCCGAGCGTGAGGCCCTCGGGCTGCAGGATGCCGAGCTCCCGGGCCACCGCCTCCGCGGAGCGGACGGTGCCCGAGGCGCCGATGGCCTCCTGCCAGCCATGCTTGCGGAAGAACGCTTTCACCGGCCTGAGCTTCAGCTGCGCCGCCGTGCGGGCGCGGTCGAAGGCCTTGCGGGTGAGCTTGCCGTCGGGGAAGTAGCGCTCGGTCTTGCCGACGCAGCCCATGGACAGGCTCTCCAGCGCCTCCGGCTGCTCGCCCTGCCCCAGTATCAGCTCGGTGCTGCCGCCGCCGATGTCCAGGACCAGGCGACGGCCCTCGATGGGCGGCAGGCTGTGCGCCACCCCCAGGTAGATGAGCCGGGCCTCCTCGATGCCCGAGATGATCTCGATGGGGTGGCCGAGAGCGGCCTCCGCCTCGGCCAGGAAACCGGCTTCGCGGCGGGCCCGGCGCAGGGTATTGGTGCCGGCGGCGCGCACGTTGGAGGCATCCACGTCGCGCAGCCGCTCGCCGAAGCGGCTCAGGCACTCCAGTGCCCTGGCCTTGCTGCTCACCGTCAGCCCGGTCTTCGGTGACAGGCCCTCGGCGAGCCGCACCGTCTCGCGCAGGCGGTCCAGGATGGTGAGCTGACCGTGGCGCAGGGTGGCCACGATCATGTGGAAGCTGTTGGAGCCCAGATCGACAGCGGCTATGACGCTGTCCTGGGAGTGATCGTCGTTCTGGTCGGTGTTGGAGACGATACCGGTCTCCCCTGCTTTCCGCCGGCGGCCGCCGCTGCGGCGGCGTCAGACTGTCAGACGGAGAACGACGAACCGCAGCCGCAGGTGGTCTGGGCGTTCGGGTTGCGGATGATGAACTGCGCGCCTTCCAGGTCTTCCTTGTAGTCGATCTCGGCGCCCATGAGGTACTGCACGCTCATCGGGTCCACCAGCAGCGTCACGCCCTGGTTCTCCACCTGGGTGTCGCCCTCTTCCATCTTCTCGTCGAAGGTGAATCCGTACTGGAAGCCGGAGCAGCCCCCGCCGGAGACGAACACGCGCAGCATGAGTTCCGGATTGTCTTCCTCACGGATCAGCTCGCCCACCTTCTGCGCGGCCGCATCGGTGAACACCAGCGGCGGCGGCGGCATCTCGGTGGTTTCGGGTGTCGTCGTCGTCGTGTTTTCCATGGTTGTGCTTCCCCGGGCCCGCAGGCGGGCCCTGTCTGCCGGTCTCTACTCGGGTCGATCCCTGTTTGGGTCGATTCCTATTTGGCGCCCGTCGCAATCTTGGGCGCCGGCATCTTCGCGGTGTCACCGGTCTTGCCGCTCTCGCCGCCCTCGTCGGCGGCCTGGCCGGCACGCGTCTCCGTGCCGTGGACCAGCTTGCCGTTGATCTCCGCGCCGATGGCCATCTCGATCAGATTGTAATACACATTACCGATGACCCGCGCCGTCGGCCCGAGTTCCACCCGCTCGCTGGCGGTGAGGTCGCCGCGCACCGTGCCTTTCAGCACCACGTGAGGCACGGTCACGTTGCCCTCGATGGTGCCGTTCTCGCTGATGCTGAGCGCCGATTCGCTCTGCGGGTCGGCGCTGACGTTGCCCTGGACGGTGCCGTCCACGTGGCAGCCGCCCTCGAAGTGCAGGTCGCCCTGCACCCGCGAATTCGGTCCGACCAGCGTGTCGATGGTCGTGTGGCGCTTGTTCTTACGTCCAAACATGGCTTACTCCGTGAAGCGGGCTCATCCCGGGCTGGTCGACCCCCGGGCTTATCCCGGGCTCGTGGACCCCCGGGCTCATCCCGGGCTCGTGGACCAAGGAAAACTCTGCTTGATGCCCGAGCCGCCGCTGCCGCTCGGCATCAGTTCGACGTTGACGCGGTCCGGCTCGAATCCCTCCGGCAGCACCAGCTCTCTCTCGAAGTCCTGGAAGTACCGGAACGAGAACGCCCAGCGCGCGTCGCTGTCTCCGGCCGCGAGCTGTCCGAACGGGATGGTGACGGCCTCGCCGCCCCGCGCCCCGTCCACCGACAGACGCACCGTCCCCGACACGCGCTGGTGGTGCTGTTTCACCTGGACCAGCACCAGTCGCAGACGATAGCGGGACTCCTCGGCGCCCCGCAATACCTGGAAGTCCTGCACCCGCAGGCCGCTGCTGGAGTCCGCCGGCGAGATGATGCCCCGGTAGAAGGCAATGGCCTCGCGCTGCTCCTGGATCTTGTCCTGCAGCGACCGGAAACCCTCGTCGATGGCCTTGTACGCTTCCTGGTCCGTCTTGCGCAGCGTCTCCAGCTTGATGACCTCCTCGCGCAGCGCCGCCTCCTCGCCCTCCAGCGCCGCAATCCGCCCGCTCAGCTCTTCCCGCTCGCGGGCGGCCTCCAGGCGGTTGTAGCCGGCGTGCAGGCGGCCCGCCTCGTACACCAGGTAGCCGGCGCCGAGGACGGCCGCGAGGGCGACGGCGGCCAGCACACGGCTGCGGATCGGGGAGGCGTTCGGCATAGGGTCCGGGGTCGCGGGATTCTGTCAAAACGGGGGGCTATGGTACGCGGCGGCCGTCGCCCCCGGAAGTGCGGTATGTCACGGATCGGCCACGCGCCGGCCTTTCGGCGGCGCTTCGGCGGCCCTGAGCCCGGCATGCGTCGGCCCTGCCCTCAGGGCGTGAAGCCGGCCCTGCGCAGATCCTTCGTGAAAACCGCCCGCCAGCGGTGCGGCCACCAGCGCGGCTGCGGCGGCGGCCCGTCGGGGAACAGATGGGTGGCCAGCTCGAACAGGGCCCGGGCATAGACCCGGCGCTTGAAGTAGATGACCTCGTTGACCGGCCGCCAGTAATCCACCCAGCGCCAGCGGTCGAACTCGGGCGTGTGGCTCAGGTCGAGGCGCAGCCGCTCCTCGGCGGAGACGAAACGCAGCAGGAACCAGCGTTGCTTCTGGCCGATGCAGACCGGGTTGTCGCCCTGGCCCCGGCGGCGGACGTAGCGCTCGGGCAGGCGATAGGGGATCCAGTCCCGGGTGGCACCCAGGACCCGGACGTCGTGGCGCTCGAGGCCGAGTTCCTCGTACAGCTCCCGGAACATCGCCTCCTCCGCGCTCTCGCCCCTGTCGATGCCGCCCTGGGGGAACTGCCACCCCTTGCGCCCGGCGCGGCCGGCCAGCAGCAGACGGCCGGCGTCGTTCGCCAGTATGATGCCGACGTTCGCGCGGAAGCCGTGCTCGTCGATATTGTCGGAATTCATGGAAAACCTCTTGGCCGTCATTCTTCCACAATCCCGAATAGCGGACCAGCGACCGGAAGCCTCATGACCCTGCCGCAGAAGCTGCTGCTGCCCGGCCTCGCCTTGCTGGCGCTCGCGTGCCTCGGGGCGGCGCTGGCAACGGGCAGCGAATCCCTGCCGGCGGCGCGGGTCGCGGAGATCCTGGCCGGCGGCGGCAGCCCCGGCGAACGGGACCTGGTGCTGGAGCTGCGCCTGCCCCGCGCGCTGTCCGCCTTCGCCGTGGGCGGACTGCTCGCGCTGGCCGGCGTGCTGATGCAGGTGCTGCTGCGCAACCCGCTGGCCGACCCCTACATCCTCGGCACCTCCGGCGGCGCGGCCGTCGGCGCCCTGGCCGCCCTGTCCGTCGGGCTGGCGCCCTGGGCCGTGGACGCCGGCGCCTTCACCGGCGCACTCGGCGCGATGCTGATCGTGTTTCTCGTGGCCCACGGCAGCGGCAGCTGGACCCCGGCCCGGCTGCTGCTGACCGGCGTGGTGCTGGCTTCGGGGCTCTCCGCCGTGATCGGCCTGCTGCTCACGCTGTCGCCGGAGCAGGGCATCCACGGCATGCTGTTCTGGCTGATGGGCGATTTCTCCTTCGCGCATGCGCCGGCGCCGCTGCTGGTGGTGCTGGCCGTCGGCACCGTTCTGGCTCTGGCCGCGGCGCGGGAGCTGAACGTGCTGGCCCGCGGCGAGACCATGGCCGCCATCCTCGGGCAGCGGGTCGTCCTGGTGCAGGCCGCGATCTTCGTCGGCGCGGCCCTGCTGACCGCCGTCGCCGTCACCGCGGCGGGCACCATCGGCTTCGTCGGCCTCGTGGTGCCGCACATGATCCGCCTGGTGACCGGCAGCGAGCATCGCCGCGTGATACCGGCCGCCGCCATCGCCGGCGGCTGCCTGCTGGTGGTGGCCGACACGCTGGCGCGCACGGCCATGGCGCCCCGTCAGCTGCCGGTGGGCACGCTCACGGCGCTGCTGGGCGTGCCCCTGTTCCTCGCGCTCATGTGGCGCCAGCGGCGCTAGGATCCGTGCCGCGCTCCGGCACGACCGGTCCGCCGGCCGGCGCGCGGGCCGGGAACACCACCATGTGATCGGTCTCGATGCGGATGCCGATCATCTCGCCGACCGCGTGGTCGTGATGGCTCGGCACGGCGGAGAGCAGCCGGCTGCCGTCGGTCGTGCTGAGTTCGTAGAGGAACTGGGGGCCGCGGAAGCGCCGACTCACCACCCGGGCCTTCATCGCGCTCTCGTCGTCGTGCACGACGTCGTCCGGGCGCAGCAGCAGCTCCACCTCGGTGCCGGCGGGCAGCGCCTCGGTCATGCGCCCGGTCGCGGTCGCCACCGGCGTCTCCACCGTATCCGGGCCGCGCACCACGCCGGGCAGCCAGACGCCCTGGCCGACGAACCCGGCCACGAATCGGTCCGCCGGCCGGTGATAGATGTTGTAGGCCGTATCCCACTGCAGCAGCCGCCCTGCGCTCAGCACGCCGACGTCGTCGGCCACCGAGAAGGCGTCCTGGTGGTCGTGGGTGACGATGAGCGCCGTGGTGCCGACGGACTTCAGAATATCGCGCACCTCGGCGGCGAGCCGCTCGCGAAGACCGGCGTCCAGGTTGGAGAAGGGCTCGTCCATCAGCAGCAGGCCGGGCTCCGGCGCCAGCGCCCGCGCCAGGGCCACCCGCTGCTGCTGGCCGCCGGACAGCTCGTGCGGATAACGCCGCTCCAGCCCCGGCAGTCCCACCAGTTCCAGCATCTCGCGCACCCGGTCCCGCTGGCGGGAGCCGCCCCGCCCGCCCAGGCCGAAGGCCACGTTGCCGGCCACGTCCAGGTGCGGCATCAGAGCGTAGTCTTGGAACACCATGCCGATGCGCCGGCGCTCCGGCGGCACGTGCACGTCCGGCCCCGACAGCTCGCGGCCGGCTGCCGTGACGCGCCCGCCGGCGGGACGCTCGAAGCCGGCGATGCAGCGCAGCACGGTGGTCTTGCCGCAGCCGGACGGCCCGAGCAGGCAGCCGATGCGGCCGCGCTCGAGCACCAGGTCGACGCCCTCCAGCACGGGCTGGTCGCCGTAGGCATGGCTCAGTTGTTCGATCGCGAGCATTCAGCCGCTCCGACGGTTCAGCAGCAGCACGGGGATCAGGCCGACCAGCACGATGGACAGGGCGGACACCGAGGCGCGTTCCCAGTGCCCTTCCGAAGTGAGCTGGAACACGCGGACGCTGAGGGTATCCCAGCCGAACGGGCGGGTCATCAGCGTGATCGGCAGCTCCTTCATGACGTCGACGAAGACCAGCAGTGCGGCAGTGGCGATGCCGGTGCCGAGGATCGGCACATGCACGCGGCCGAGGAGCCTGAGACCGGCCACGCCCATGCCCCGCGCCGCGTCGTCGAGGCTGGGGCGTATGCGCTGCATGGCACTCTCCACCGGCCCGTGGCCCACGGCCAGGAAGCGGGCGGCGTAGGCGAGCAGCAGGGTCACCACCGTGCCGGTCAGCACCACCGGGGCGGTGCCGGGGCCGAGCAGCGCACGGGCTGCGGCGGTGATGCCGTCGCCGAGTCCGACGACGGCCACGAAAAAGCCGACGGCCAGGACCGCCCCCGGGATGGCATAGCCGAGGGTCGCCGCCCGCGCGAAACCGGCGGCGAGGGGCCCCGGCCGCATGCGCACGGCGTAGGCCAGCCACAGCGCGAGGGTGACGATCACGAGGGCCGCCGCCAGGCCCAGGAAGACGCTGCGGCCCGCGAAGGCGAGATAGCGGGGATCGAACTCGGCGGCGAAGGTCTGCACCGTCCACGCGACCAGCTGCAGCACCGGCAACAGAAACGCCACCAGGAAGACCAGGCTGCAGTAGCCGGTGGCCAGCCAGGCGGCACGGGGCGCGAGATGCAGCCGGCGGCGGCCGCCGCCGCTGCCCACGGCCTCGAAGCGGGCGCGGCCGCGGAAGCGGCGCTCGGTGGCCACCGCCACCGCCACCAGCAGCACGAGCACGCTGGCGAGCTGCAGCGCCGCGTCCAGCGAGAACAGGGAGAACCAGGCCTGATAGATGGCGGTGGTGAAAGTGTCGTAGTTGAACACGCTCACCGTGCCGAAGTCCGCCAGGGTCTCCATGGCCACGAGCGCCACGCCGGCGGCGATCCAGGGCCGGGCCATGGGCAGCGCCACGCGCCGGAAACCCCGGGCCGGCGTCATGCCCACCGACTGGGCCACCTCCAGCCCCCGCACCCCCTGGGTGGCGAAGGCATGGCGGGCGATCAGGTAGACGTAGGGGAACAGCGCCAGCGTCAGCGTCAGGATGCTGGCCGCGCGGGCACCCAGCCCGGGCAGCCCAGCCCCGTCGCCGAAGGCGCCGCGCAGCGCGGTCTGCACGGTGCCGGTGTACTCGAACAGCCCGGCGAGCGCGAAGGCGAGCACGTAGCCGGGCACGGCCAGCGGCAGCAGCAGGGCCCAGTTGAAGAAGCGCCGGCCCGGAAACTCGCAGGCGGCGGTCAGCCAGGCGAGGCTGGCGCCGATGACCGCGGTGAGCGCGGAGACGGCGAGCACCAGCCAGAGCGTGTTCACCAGCACCCGGGGCAGCACGTGCTCGGCCAGATGGGCCCAGACCGCCTGGTCGGGCGAGAACAGGGAGGCGACGGCGACGGCGAGCGGAGTCGCCGTCATCGCCGCGATGAGGCCGGCAACGACGATCCAGCCGCGGCCGCCCGCGGCCGGCCGCCGGTCAGCGCTCAACGGTAGCCGGCCCGGTCCATCAGCTTGACCGCGGCCGCCTGCAGCTCGCCCGCCTGTGCCACCGGCATGTCGCTCGCCTCGAACTCGCCCCAGGCGGCGACCAGCGGATCGGCGGCGACGGCCGGGTTGGCCGGGAACTCCAGGTTCAGGCCCGCGAACATCTCCTGCGCCGCCGGCGAAGACAGCCACTCGAGCAGGGCGACGGCCGCCTCCGGGCGTGGCGCATGTTTCGTCACGCCGCCGCCCGAGACATTGATGTGCACGCCGCCGGTGTCGCCGGGCGGCCAATGCAGCGCCATTGCCAGCTCCGTGCCGCGCTCCTTCTGCAGCCGGCCGAAGTAGTAGGTGTTTACGACGCCCACGTCGCACTGGCCGGCCAGGATGGCCTCCATGAGCTTGGTGTCGTTGGAGAACACGTCGGTGGCCAGGTTGTCCACCCAGCCGCGCACGATCTCCTCGGCGCGCTCTTCGCCGTGACGGGCGATGAGCATGGCCACCAGCGACTGGTTGTAGACCTTCTTCGACGTCCGCAGGCACAGCCGGCCCTGCCACTCGTCATCGGCGAGGTCGGCATACCCCGCCAGGGACTGCGGGTCCACCCGCTCCGTGGAATAGACGATGGTGCGTGCCCGGACCGAGAGCGCGAACCAGCGGTTCTGCGGATCCTGCAGATGCTCCGGGATGTTCTGCTCGAGGACCTGCGATTCGACCGGGCGCAGCACGCCCTGCTCGGCCGCATACCAGAGGTTGCCCGCATCCACCGTCAGCAGCATGTCCGCGTCGGTATTCTCGCCCTCCGCCAGCAGCCGCTGGATGAGCGGCTGTTCCTTGTCGGTGGTATAGGCAACCTCCACGCCGGTCTCCTCCGTGTAGCGGTCGAAGATGGGCTTGATGAGGTGTTCGGCCCGCGCCGAGTAGACCACCACCCTGTCCGCCTGGGCGGGTGCGGAGCCCGCCGCATCGGCCGGTGCGGCCGACTCCGGCTCGCCGCCGCCGCAGGCTGCCGCCAGCGCGGCGCCGGTGAGGATGCATGCGCTCGCCCTGAGCCGTTCCGTGAATTTCATGAAGTCACTCCGTTTTTGTCCTGAGGTTGATGCTGATGTTGCTACCGGCCGGCGAAGACAATGTCGCCGATGGCAGTTGATAATGGTTCTCATTATCACAGAGAGCGGGCTCCGGGTCACGGCCCGGCCGCCTTGCCGGACTCAGCCGGCCGCGGCCACCCGGTCGCGGCCGGCGGACTTGGCCTCGTACAGGGCGACGTCGGCGCGCGCGAGCAGGCTCTCCGCCAGCGTCTTGAGATCGTCGTCCGCCCGCGTGGGGGTCACCGTGGCGAGCCCCGCCGAGATGGTCAGCTCGAGCTCAGAACCGTCGGCGAGTGCCACGGGGCGCTCGGCCACCGCGGCGCGCAGGCGCTCCGCCAGGCTGCGCCCGGCCGGGGCATCGGTGTCCGGCAGTAGCAGCACGAACTCCTCGCCGCCGTAGCGGGCCGCGACGTCGCTCGCCCGGATGCGGGACTCGATGCGCTGCGCCACTTCCGTCAGCACGTGGTCGCCGGCCAGGTGACCGTGATTGTCGTTAACCCGCTTGAAGTGATCGATGTCGATCAGGAGCAGCGTCAGCGGCGAGCCGTCCCGGCGCGAGCGCGCCAGCTCCTCCCGCAGCCGGGTCTGCAGATAGCGCCGGTTGTGCCAGCCGGTCAGCACGTCGGTGATGCCGCTGCGCAGCAGCCGGGCCCGGTTGACCGCGTTCTCGAGCGCGAACGAGGCGATGACGCCGAGGTGGCCGAGGAATTCCGTGCCGTGGCTGCGGGTGAAACGGCCGGGGTCGGCGCTGCCGAAATTCAGGCTGCCCATCAGCCGGCCCTGCCGCTCGAGCGGGATCAGCGCGATGCTGGCCGGCGCCGTGCCGCGGCCGAAGATGAGCTGATGGTCCGCCGCGCTGTAGGGTCCGAGCCAGGGCGCGCGCAGCGTCGTGTAATGGGGCGCGATGCCGGTGAGGGCATCGACCAGCGCGACGTCCGCCAGATCCTCCGGGCCGGTACCCGCCGCGATCAGCAGATGGCGCACCTCGTGATCGGGATCGCACAGCAGCACCGAGACGTGGGGGAGGTCGAAGCTCTCCCGCAGCCCGCGGGTGAGGCGCTGGAACAGCTCCGGCAGGTTCTCCGCGTTCAGCAGCGCTAGCTCCCGCTCCCTGGAGCGGCGCAGTATGGCCTCGTTGTCGGCCGCCTGCCCGGTCAGGAGAGCCAGCTGTCCGCGCAGGCGGCGGAGTTCATCCTCCGTGCTGCTCACCGTTACCTCCGTCGGGCGTCGCGCGGCTGGCGAGGTACTCGCGGCCCCGGCGCATCAGGCGGACGAATCCCGCCTCGTCGCCGGAGCGCACCAGCTCGCGGATGCGTTCTGCCGACTGGCACAACGCGTCGAGCGGCTCGAGCCCGAACTCGTTCAGGTGCTGGATCTCGAAGTAGAGATTGGGGTTCTCTTCCGCCACCCGCGCCGAGACGTCGAGCTGGGCGTCGAAAGTGGTACTGGACATGGTCGAGAGCCGCGGCGCCGCCTCCCCGCTCTCCGCCAGAGCCGTGAAGAACGCGATATTCAGCGCGTGGGACAGGCCCAGCACGTAGGCGATGAGCCGGTCGTGATCCTCCAGGTCCATGTCGATGCGCTCGGCCATGGTGGCGGCGAACAGCTCCCGGGCTTCGGCGGTGGCCTCCGGCACGCCGACGTCGCAGAAGATCACGTGGCGCCCGGAGAGCAGGCGCGTATCCGGCCCGAACATGGGATGCAGGGAAGTGACTCGGCAGCCGGCCCGCGCCAGCGTCTTCAGCGGCTCTATCAGCGGGCTCTTCAGCGAGCCGACGTCGAAGATCAGGCCGCGGGGCCCGAGCTCCGCCAGGCCGGCCAGGATCTCCGCGCTGCGCGCGAGCGGCGCCGCCACCACGATGATGTCGTAGTCCGTGCCGGCCTCGCGCCAGTCCGCGTAGTAGTCCACGGGCAGATCGGTGGGGCCCGGGTCGGCAATAGCGACGTCGAAGCCCTGGGAGGCGAAGAAGCCGACGAGCCAGCCGCCCATCTTGCCCGAGCCGCCGATCACCAGCACCCGGCGGCCGTCGCCGCGGCCCTCCGCGGTGACCCGTGCCTGCTCCTGGTGGGTCAGCGACGAGCGGATCAGCAGAGTCAGCAGCGATTCCGCCAGGGACGGGTCCACGCCCAGCTCCTCGGCCTGGCGGCGGCCCATGTCGATCACGTCCTTCTCGCGCCGGAAGTCGCGCGTGGCGCGACCGGTGGTCATCTTTCTTCGCCCGATCTCGTCGACGATGCGCTGCCTCTCCGCGACCCGCTCGATGAGTTCCCGGTCCACCGCGGAGAGCCGCGCACGCAATTCGTCAAGATCCATTGTCTGCCCGCAGTCTGCAAGAACCCCGCCTTTGTACTAAGCCGGGCAGCGCCGGGCAACAAAAAAAGGCCCGCGCGTGGCGGGCCGAAGCGATGCAGCAGCAGTTACCCGTGCAACCGGTGCGGCGGCAGCGGATCAGTCCCGGCCGCGGCCGCGCCGTCGATGATCGTCGTCATGGCCGCGCCCGCGACGATGCTCGTCGCTGTGGCCGCGGCGGCGTTCGTGCTTCTTGCCGCGGTCATTATCGTGGCGGCGGTCGTGGCGGCGGTCGTGGTGACGGTCGCGCCGGCGGCCGTCCCAGTCGCGGCGGTCGCCGCGGTCACGATAGTCCCGGTAGTAGCGATAGTCGCCGTGCTGCCGATAGTCGCCGTAATGGCGATAGTAGCGCCGGTACCAGTCCCGGTAATGGCGACGGTCGTGCGCCCAGCGGCGTTTGCGGTGATCGTAGTACCGGTCGTAGTAATACTGGCGCCGCAGATCGCGATACCAGCGGCGGCCGTCCCGGGGGTCGTAGCCGAAGAAAAAGCCGTCCCGGTCCCGGTAGAAGAAACCGAGATCGCCCGTGCGCCGGAGCGGCGGGCGATCGTGCGCGGCGCGATACGGGTGCCCGACCTGCCATGCGGCATCCGCCGCCGTGCCGGCGTGGCTGAGGGCCGGCTTGACGCCCTCGGCGCCGGCCGGGACCGCGAGCGCGAGGCCCGCGGCAAGCGCCGCGACCCCTGCGAAACGGGTAAGGATCCTGCTTTCCATGATGCGCCTCCTTTGCGGCGGGTTCGGGCACAGTTTCGGCCCCACGGCATGAACGGGCCCTGAACGCCGCGCGTCCCCCGGTCAGTGGCGGCTGCACCGCTATCGTGCGACTATTCGGCCATCCCCGTTTTCCGATTCCCTGCAATAAATAGACGATAAATACACCGGGAGAAGTGGCGATGAAGACCCGTGCAGCCGTGGCCTGGGAAGCAGGCAAACCCCTGGAGATCGAGACCATCGAGCTGGCCGGCCCGAAGGAAGGCGAGGTACTGCTGAGGAACGTCGCCACCGGGGTGTGCCATACGGATGCCTATACGCTGTCCGGCGCCGACCCGGAGGGGCTGTTCCCCGCCATTCTCGGCCACGAGGGCGGCGCCGTCGTGGAAGAGATCGGTCCCGGCGTGACCAGCCTCAAACCGGGCGACCACGTCATTCCCCTGTACACGCCGGAGTGCGGCGAGTGCAGCTTCTGCACCTCGGGCAAGACCAACCTCTGCCAGGCCATCCGCACGACCCAGGGCCAGGGCCTGATGCCCGACGGCACGTCGCGCTTCTCGAAGGACGGCAGAACGATCTTCCACTACATGGGCACCTCGACGTTCAGCGAATACACCGTGCTGCCGGAGATCGCCGTGGCGAAGATCAGTCCCGAGGCGCCTCTGGAGAAGGTGTGCCTGCTCGGCTGCGGCATCACCACGGGCATCGGCGCCGTTCTGAATACGGCGAAGGTGGAGCCGGGCGCCACGGTGGCGGTGTTCGGGCTCGGCGGCGTCGGCCTGTCGGTGATCCAGGGAGCGGTCATGGCGCGGGCGGGCCGCATTGTCGCCATCGACGTGAACCCGGACAAATTCGAACTCGCGCGCCAGCTCGGCGCCACCGACACCATGAACCCGAAGGACTACGACGCGCCCATTCAGGAGGTGATCGTGGAGCTGACCGACGGCGGGGTGGACTACTCCTTCGAGTGCGTCGGCAACGTGCAGCTCATGCGCGCGGCGCTGGAGTGCTGCCACAAGGGCTGGGGCGAGTCGGTGATCGTCGGCGTGGCCGGCGCCGGCGAGGAGATATCCACCCGCCCGTTCCAGCTCGTGACGGGCCGCGTCTGGCGCGGCACGGCCTTCGGCGGTACCAAGGGGCGCAGCCAGCTGCCCGGCATGGTGGAGCAGTATCTGCACGGCGAGATCCGGGTGGACGAGTTCATCACCCACACGATGCCGCTGGAGGACATCAACCAGGCCTTCGACCTGATGCACGAGGGCAAGAGCATCCGCACGGTCATCCACTTCTGACCGGCCGCCGCATGTCGGAAGTCGCGGTCGCCACCACCTCGCCCCTCGCCGCCGAGGCGGCCCTGGCGGTCATCGAGGACGGCGGCAACGCCGTAGATGCAGCGGTGGCCGCGTCGATGGCGTCCACCAACACCCAGCCCGGCGTGTGCGCGCTGGCCGGGGGCGGCTACGCGGTGGTCTGGCCGCCGGACGGCGATCCGGTCACCATCGACGGCTATGTCGAGATGCCCGGCCGCGGCCTGGACTCCGCCGCGCTGGGCCGCGGCGGCATCCGGGTGGCCATGGACTACGGCGGCGGCCTCGAGACCGTCATCGGCCCGGGCTCGGTGGCCGTGCCGGGCACGCCCGCCGCGCTGGCCGAGGCTTCCCGCCGCTACGGCAGGCTGCCCTGGGCCGCGCTGGTGGAGCCGAGCATCCGCGCCGCGCGGGAAGGCTTCCCGCTCGCCTCGGCCTGCCACCATTACCTGGAGTTCTCCGGCGACGTCGTTTTCAGCCGTTCGCCGGACTCGCGTGCCGCCATCCACGACGGCGACGGCCGGCTGCTCGCGCCCGGCGAGACCGTGCGCGTGCCCCATCTCGCCGAGAGTCTCGAGCTGATCGCCCGTGAGGGCGTGCGCGCGTTCTACGAGGGCGAGCTCGCACACGCCATCGTCCAGCACGTGCGCTCGGGCGAGGGTGCGCTGACGCTCGCCGACATGGCCGCCTACCGTCCCATCCTGCGCCCGGCGCTCACCATCCGCACCGGCGGCTGGGATATCGCCACCAATCCGCCGCCCGCCATCGGCGGCGCCGTGCTCGGCGCCATGCTGGAGCAGCTCGATCACGAGACCCTGGAGGGCTGGACGGAAGACACCGTTGCCCGCCTGATCGAGGCGATGCACGGCGCGCTCGCCTGGCGCCGCGAGCGCCTGGACCTGGCCGAGGACCCGGCGGCCGAGGGCGAGGCGCTGCTGGCCGCCGCACGGCGGGGGGCTCTGGGCCGGTTGCCCGCGTTGCGGGAGTCGGGCTCCACCGTGCACACCTCGGCGGTGGACGCGCAGGGGCTCGCCTGTGCCATCACCGTCTCGTCCGGCTACGGTTCCGGGGAGATGCCTCCCGGCACGGGATTGTGGCTGAACAACTGCCTCGGCGAAATGGAGCTCAACCGGCGCGGCCTCGTCTGCGGGCCGCCGGGCACCCGACTGCCTTCCAACATGGCGCCCACCACCGCCCGCAGCGACGGCCGTGTGCTCGCGATCGGCACGCCCGGCGCGGGCCGCATCACGACCGCGCTGTGCCAGGTACTCGTCAACTTCTTCCGCCTCGGCATGGGCCTGGATGCCGCGGTCGCTCATCCGCGGCTGCACGTGGAGATCCGCGAGGACGGCGACCGTGTGGCCTGCGAGCCCGGCCTGCCGATGCCCGCAGGGCGTCTGCCCGTGCGCACCTTCGACGGGCTCAGCATGTACTTCGGCGGCGTCGGCGCGGTGCTGCACGACGAGCGCCGCGGCTTCGAAATTGCCGCCGATCCGCGGCGGGCGGGCGGCGTCTGCCTCGGCCGCACTCCGCCCCCTGGCCCCGCCGCGGGCGATGACGCAGAATAGCGCCCCGCCATGACCGCAACAGCCACCACATTCCTCACGGCGGAGGGCCTGCTGCCCACACCGCTGCCCGACGACCCCATGCCGGTGGCCGCCGCCTGGCTGGCCGAGGCCACCGAACGGGCGCTGCAGCCGAATCCGAACGCACTCGTGATCACCACCGTCGGACGCGAGACCCAGCCCACCGCCCGCGTCGTGCTCTGCAAGGAATTCGTCGCGGTCCCCGGCTATCTCGTGTTCTACACCAATTACCAGTCCCGCAAGGCCCGGGAGATCGCCGCGAACTCCAGAGTGGGCGCGCTGTTTCACTGGGACGGACTGGGACGGCAGGTGCGCATCGAGGGCGTGGCGATACGATCGCCGGCGGAAGAGAGCGACGCCTATTTCGCCGGCCGCCCCCGGGGCAGTCAGCTCGGCGCCTGGGCGAGCGATCAGAGCGAGCCCGTGGTCTCCCGCGAGGCGCTGCTGGAACAGCTGCACGGACGGGCTGCGGAACTCGGCGTATCCGTGCCGCCGGGCGACCAACCCGATATCCCGCGGCCGGCGCACTGGGGCGGCTTCCGGCTGTGGGCGTCGCGGGTGGAGCTGTGGACCGAGGGCGACTCGCGCGTCCACGACCGGGCGCTGTGGGAGCGCCGGCTGACCCGGGATTCCGAGCACAGCTTCCAGACGGGCGACTGGCAATCCACGAGGCTGCAGCCGTGACCGCCTGGCTCGAGAATCGGGATATCACCTGCCCCTGGTGCTGGGAGACCATCGGCGTGGAACTCGACCTGTCCGCCGGCGGCCAGCGTTACGTGGAGGACTGTCAGGTCTGCTGCCAGCCGATCGAGATCGCCTTCGAAGTCGACGACGGGGAACTCAGCGACGTCCGTGCTGAGCGATCGGCTTAGACAGATCCTGCTCGCGGTGCTTGCCGGCGTGGCGGCCGCCGTGCCGGCAGCAGCGGTGGAACTCGGCGTCAGCGAAGGCACCAACATCGCGGTAACCGCGTCCGCCGACGGCCGGACCCTGGTATTCGATCTCTACGGTCGGCTCTGGCGGCTGGACCGCCGCGGCGGCATGGCCGAGCCCCTGACCGGCCCCGCGCTGGACCTGCGCCGGCCGGACATGCGCGACGACGGCACCATCGTCGCGGAAGGCGACGACGGCAGCGCGCGAAAACTGTGGCTCGTGGAGCCCGACGGCACGACCCGGATGCTGACCGACGGCGAAGGCCGCGACGCGTCACCCCGCTGGTATCCGGGCGGCCGGCGCGTGGTCTTCAGCTCCGACCGCGCCGGTTCCGCAGACCTGTACGCGATCGACGTCACCGACGGCACGGTCAGCGCACTGACCCGGACACCGGGCACCGACGAGCTGGATCCGGCCATCTCCGCGAGCGGCCGGCTGACGGCCTGGATCACCCGCACCGCCGCTCGCTGGGAACTGTGGCTGCGTGACGGCGCGGCCGCGCCCCGTCTCGTTCACTCGGCAGCGCACCGATTGTCCGCGCCGTCGATCCGGCCCGACGACAGCGTCATCGTGCTGGTGGAGGATGCCCCGGACGGCGCGCAGCTCACCGCCGTGATCCTGTCCGACCCCGCCGTGGCCAAGCCGCTGGCACGGGAAGAGGACTTCTTCCGCCGTCCCGTGGAGTGGCTCGGCAGGAACCGGCTGGCATACACCGCGGACGGCCGCATCCGCACGCGGGTCTTCGGCGAGCTGCGCGCAAGAGAGGTGCCCTGGACGGCCTGGATATCGCCGGCCGGGCCGCCCGGTATCCACTCGGATCTCGACGGCGACACGCCGCTCCTGCATCACGGGCGCTACGTCGTACGCGCCGGCCGGGTGTTCGACGGCAGCGGCCCGGCCTACCGGGCCGGCATCGACGTGGTCGTCGAGGACGACCGGATCGTCGAGGTGGGCGAACGGCGTCAGCGGGACGGCGTGGAGGTGCTCGAATTCCCGGATGCCGTCCTGATGCCCGGCCTGCTGCAACTGGGGCTCGGCGACGGCGTCCGCGCCGACGACGGCCCGCTGCTGCTCGCCTGCGGCGTGACGACCGTGGTGGAGCTGCCGTCCCCGGACGCGAATCGCCCGACGCCCCCGGACGGCTGGAATGCCGGCACCGTGCCGGGGCCGGCGCTCGTCTCCGGCCGGACGCCCGACGGCGGGCTGGCAGACGTGCGCGGGATCCGGGACCGAGCCCGGCGGCTGGAGCGCATCCGCGAAGCGCGGTCAGCCGGGGCGACGGTAATCACCGATCGCCTGTATCCGGACCTCGAGGCGGGCGCCTCGCTGCTCGGCGCTGGCAGCGAGCTGCCCACCTCCCCCGCCGGCCGCCGCTACGAGGACGTGCGCCGGCTGCTGGCCGCCAGCGGCGCGAGGCGGATCGCCGACCGTCCGGACAACCCCGGCCCCTGCAGCGTCCAGGAACAGCTCCGGCGACTGCAGAACCAGGGTGCCAGCGCCTACGAGGCCCTGCGCCGCCACACCGCCGAGGCGGCCGGCCTGGTGGGCCTGGAGGACAGCCGGGGCCGGCTCGAGGCGGGCCGCCGGGCCGACATGCTGCTGGTCGCGGGCGACCCGTTGCGCCAGGTCGCCGACGCCGCCGAGGTGCGCGCAGTCATCGCCGGCGGCCGTTTCTTTACGCCGGCCGGCCTGACCGTCAGCCGAGACCCGCAATCGCCGGCGGAGGTGTCGGATAATTTGACAGAATCGGATGATTCTGAGCTATTGTCGCCGATCAGCGACAGCTTTGACATAATGGAATCAAGCGGCGAGAGCTGGCATTACCCGCCGGTGCCGCGCTAAGCGCCCGTTTTTGCTGGCCGGCATGGGAAACGGCGGCCCGGCAGCCGCCCGCAGGCACGTCGACTTTCTTTACGAAACCGTCCGACCCGTGGCTGTTGTTTATCAACAACGGGAAACAATTGGCTGAAAGGCAAAGAAAAATCGACGGCTGGCACAGCCCTTGCTTTGGTAAGCCCTGCCCAAGCGAAAAGGTAACTGATTCGGGAGGTCAAACGAGAACCCTACCAACCAGGATTCACAAGCCAGAAGACAAGTAACAACAACAACAAGAACGAGAACAAGAACAACACGCAAGAAAAACAACAATCAGAAGAAGAAACGCTTGTCTGGCCCGAAGAATCAGCCTACCTGACAACAATAAGAAGAAGTCCTGTTGACCCCGTTCGCTCTTGCTGCGGGGTTTTTCTTTTCCGGGCATGATGGGCGGCCGAAAAGCCGCCGGTCCTGCTGCCCATGGCCCGATCCAACGTCTTTCGCAAACTGCGCATCGCGCTCCTGCTCTACGTGCTGCTGTTCGTCGCGGCGGGCGCGTGGATCAGCCGCGCGGCCACGACGGACTGGGACGACACCCTGTACGTGAACCTGTATCCGGTGAACGGCGACGGCAGCGCCGCCGCGGCCGACTGGATCGAGGAGCTGGAGGAGAGAGACTTCGAGCCGATCGAGCGCTTCCTCCAGGTCGAGGCCGAGCGCTACGGGAGGCGACCGGCAAGGGCCCTCGACATCACACTGGGCCCGGCGCTGGACGAGGGACCTCCGCCGCCGCCCGAGGACGCCAACGTGCTGCAGATCGCGGCCTGGAGCCTGCACCTCCGATGGTGGTCATGGCGGGCCACCCGGAACGACGGCGTGCCCGACCCGGACATCAAGCTCTTCGTACGCTATTTCGCGCCGCACGACGAGGTGGTGCTCGACCCGTCGCTCGGACTCGAGAAAGGACTGGTGGGCGTCATCAACGCCTTCGCCAGCCGTTCGATGCGGGGCGCCAACCGGGTGGTCATCACCCACGAGTTGCTGCACACCCTCGGCGCCACCGACAAGTACGACCCGGCCACGTCGCTGCCGCTGGTGCCAGCGGGTCTGGCCGATCCCGACCGCGTGCCGCTGTACCCCCAGCCCCGCGCGGAGATCATGGCCGGGCGGATCGCGATGTCTCCCACCGAGGCACGCATCCCCGGGAACCTGGAACGTACCACCATCGGCCCCCTCACGGCGGCGGAGATCGGCCTCGTCCGCTGAGCCCGGCTGCTCGCCCGGGGCGGCGGCGGGAATCCCGGACGGAGTGCCGGGTTATCATGATCGCCCTCCGCCGGACCTGCATGCACCCATGGACCAGAGCCGCCTATCGGACCCGCCTTGCCCGCTGATTGCCAGCGCGCTCGACGTGTCGGTGCCCGGGCGGGTATTGGTGGAGGCGCTGGATCTCCGCGTGGCGCCGGGCGAGTTCGTCGCGGTGCTCGGCTGCAACGGCAGCGGCAAGACGATGACGCTGGAGACCCTCGCCGGGCTGCGGCCGCGCCAGGCCGGGGACATCCGCTATTTCGGCCGACCCGCAGCCGAATGGCGGCGGCCCGAGCTCGCCCGCCGGCTCGCGCTCCTGCCCCAGGACCAGGAGGACCTGTTCCCCAGCACCGTGCTCGAGGAGGCGCTGATCGGCCGGCACCCCCACATCGGCCGCTGGCGCTGGGAGAGCGAGGCGGACCGGCAGATCGCGTTGAGCGAGCTCGAGCGGGTCGGCCTCGCGGGCCTGGCCGGCCGGGGCACCACCACCCTGTCGGGCGGCGAGCGCCGCCGGCTCGCGATCGCCCAGACCCTGAGCCAGCGGCCCGAGCTGTTCCTGCTGGACGAGCCCACCAACCATCTCGACCCCCGGCACCAGCTGCTGACGCTGGAGGTGATCCGCGAGCGGGTCGCCGCCGGCGCGGCCGCGGTGGTCAGTCTGCACGACGTCAACCTGGCGGGCCGTTACGCCGACCGCTGCCTGCTGCTGGACGGTGACGGCGGCTGGGAACTGGGAGATACGGACGCCGTCCTGAATGCCGACAGCCTCAGCCGGCTGTACCGCACGCCCATGGCGGCGGTGGACTGGCGCGGCGGGCGCCTCTTCGTCCCGGACGCGTCAGCCGGTTCCGCCGGCCGGCCCTGAGGGCCAGTCCAGCATCCCGCGCAGAACGGGGTGCAGCGACGGATTGGCGGCCAGTACGGTGGTGGTGGCGAGCCCCGGCGGCTCCCCGGCCAGGTCCGTGAAGGTGCCGCCCGCCTCGCGCACGATGACCGCCAGCGCCGCGATATCGAGGATGTTCACGTCGGACTCGACCACGGCATCGATGCGTCCGGAGGCGAGCAGGTGGTAGTGGTAGAAGTCGCCGTAACCCCGTATGCGGTCCGCCCTCGCGACCACCTCGCCCCAGGCGGACCAGCGCCCGCTCGACGCCAGGGTGCGCAGGTTGCCGCCGGACACGGCGGCGTCCTCGAGCGCCGCGATGCCGCTGACGCGGATCGGCTCGCCGTCCAGCCAGGCGCCCCCGCCTTTCTCCGCCCAGGCCAGTTCGCCGAAGGCCGGCGCGCTGGAGACGCCGAGGACGAGCTCGCCGTCTTCCATCAGCGCGATCTGCGTGGAGAAGAAAGGATAGCGGCGGACGAAACTCTTGGTGCCGTCGATGGGATCCACCAGCCACAGGAACGGCGAGTCGCGGTCGGCACGGCCGGTCTCCTCGCCGTAGAAACCATGGTCCGGGCAGCGCTCGGCGATGATGCGGCGGATGGTGCGCTCGGCCTCGACGTCGGCGTCGGTCACCGGGGAGCGGTCGGACTTCGAGCGCACCTCGATGTTCTCGCCATAGTGATCGTAGTAGTGGCGAATCACGTCGGCCGCCGCTCGGGCGGCGGCGAGCGCCGTTTCCAGTCTTTCCGAATGTGCCATCGCCCCGCCCGTCTCCGCGACGGGCGCATTCTACGCTATTGCGGCAAAGCCGTTGCCGCGCCGCCTTGACACCCCATGCACGGGCCCCGAGAATCGACCGCGAACACCAGGTGAGTCTGCAGCGACGCTGCAGACGAACGGGAAGCCGGTGGTGCCGCCCGGTCCGGGCGGACGATTCCGGCGCTGCCCCCGCAACGGTGATCGAGTGAAGGACGAAGCGTCGGACCGGTTCCCGGCTCCGAAGCCACTGTGAGGCGACTCACGGGAAGGTGCTGCGTCCAGGGCCATGACGGCCCGCTCGTCAGCCCGGAGACCGGCCTGGTGTCATGGTGGCGGCGCGGAGGGCGCAGGCCGGACCGATGTGACCCATCGACCCGACTCTCTCCCCTTCCGGACCGCGGAATGCGATCGAAGACGTGCGGCGGGCACGCGGGGGACGACAATGAACAGAGCTTCTCGGACGGTCACGCGACTGGGCGCGGCCATGGCAATGACCGTGGCAGCGATGCTGACGGCGATGGCGACTGGGGCGCAGGCGCAGTCGGCCGGTGCGCCGGATTCGCCTGCCGGCCTCGACACCCTGATCGTCACCGCGACGCGCACGCCGATCCCCGCTTCCGAGTCCCTGGTGCCGGTCACCGTAATCACCCGCGAGCAGATCGAGCGCTCCCTGGCAACGGACGTGCTGGACCTGCTGCGATTCGAGGCGGGCCTCGACGTGGCCCGCACCGGCGGGCCCGGCCAGGCGGCCGCCGTGTTCGTGCGCGGCTCCGAGAGCAATCACGCGCTGGTGCTGATCGACGGCGTGCGCATCAACCCGGGCACGATCGGCGCCGCGCCGCTGCAGAATCTGGCGCCCTCGGTCATCCAGCGCATCGAAATCGTGAAGGGCGTGCGCTCCTCGCTGTACGGCACGGACGCGATCGGCGGCGTCATCAACATCATCACCCGCGGCGGCCGCGAGCGCAGCGAGACCGCCGTGCGCAGCGGCAGCTTCGACACCCGCCAGATACAGACGTCGTTCGGCCGACGGGCCGGCGCCGTCGACCTGGGCCTGAATCTGGACTGGTCGGAGACGGACGGCTTTCCCACCTACCGGGGCGACGACAACGACCGCGGCTACGAGAACTTCTCCGCCAATGCCCACGCGGGGATCTCTCTCGGCTCCGCCTCCGTCACCCTGCGTCACTGGCAGGCCACCGGCACCACGCAGTACTCCGACTTCTTCCGCATCCCGGTCGACCAGGATTACCTGAACGCCGTCTCCGCGCTGGAAGTGGCCGCGCCGATCGGCGCATTCGGGGACACACGGGTGATCCTGAGCCACCTGCGCGACGAGATCGAGCAGAACCAGGCACCCGATTTCGTGGAGTCGGAACGCAGCACAATGGACCTGCAGCACACCTTCCCCGACTGGCGCGGCCATACGCTGATGGCCGGAGCCTACCTCGTGGAGGAGGACGCGAGCGCGCTGTCCTTCGGGCTGGGGTTCGACGAGGACACGAGCGTGCGCGCGCTGTTCCTGCAGGACCTGATCCGGCAAGGCGACCACGAGGTGCAACTCGCCGCCCGCTACACCGAACACAGCGATTTCGGCGGCCAGTCCACCTGGAACGCGGAGTACGGCTATCGCATCACCCCCCGCTGGCGGGTGTCGGCCGGCCTCGGCACCGCCTATCGGGCACCGGACGCCACCGACCGATTCGGCTTCGGCGGCAATCCGGATCTGGAGCCGGAGACCGCCCGGGAGGCCCAGCTGGTGCTGCGCTACGCGCCCGCCCCGGATTCCCGGGTGAGCGTAGAGCTCTATCACAAGGACATCGACGACCTTATCGAGTTCGACCTGGCCGCCTTCCGGCTGCGCAACATCGATACCGCCGAGATCCGCGGCCTGCAGGTGTCCTGGGACCGGCGCTGGGAGCACTGGGAGATGCGCGTCTCGGCCGTCCGCCAGCAGGCCCGTGACGGCGCCACCGACGAGCGGCTGCTGCGCCGCGCCGAGAAGAGCGTGAGCCTGACGGCGAGCCGCGATGTCGGCCGGCATACGCTGGGGCTGTCCCTGGTGGCGAACGGCGAGCGGGCCGGCGTGGGCGGCGAGACGATGGGCGGCTACCTGCTGACCAACGTGAACGCGCGCTTCCGGCTGGGCGACTCATGGCGCCTCACCGGCCGCATCGAGAACCTGCTGGACCGCGACTACGAGACCGCGGCCGGCTTCAACATGGCAGGGCGCAGCGGTTATCTGGAACTGGGTTACGTCTGGCGCTGAGCGCCGGCCACCGACAAGGAGTCGACATGGGCAATCGCCTGACGAAGATCTATACGCGCACCGGCGACGACGGCACCACGGGTCTCGGCGACGGCAGCCGCACGGCCAAGGACTCGCCCCGGGTGGAGGCCTACGGCACGGTGGACGAGGCCAACAGCTGCATCGGCATGGTGCTGGCGACCGAGGCCGTGCCGGACGACGTCCGCGACTGCCTGGAACGCGTGCAGCACGAGCTGTTCGACCTGGGCGGCGAACTCTGCATCCCGGGCCACCTGGCGATCACGCCTGACTACGTCACCCGCCTGGAGCAGGCCCTGGACGGCTACAACGAGAGCCTGCCGGCGCTGAAGGACTTCATCCTGCCCGGCGGCGGGCCGGGCGCCGCCGCCTGTCACCTGGCGCGCACGGTCTGCCGGCGCGCCGAGCGCCGGGTGAGCACGCTCGGCCGGGAGGAAGCCATCAACCCGGACGCGCTGCGCTACCTCAATCGCCTGTCGGACCTGCTGTTCGTGATCGCCCGCATCCTCGCCCGCGCGGAGGACGGCACCGAGGTGCTGTGGAAGAGCGGCCGCAGCGGGGGCGCGGCCTGACCCGGGGCTGGCGGAGACACGGCTGACGGGTCCGCTCAGGGTGGCGCGGCGGAAAGCCGCCGGCGGGATGTCTCGATGGCGGCGCAGATGTCCGCGGCACCCTGCACCAGCCGCGGTGAGGGCCGGGCCAGCGTATCCGGCGGCACGGTGCGCAGGTTGCCGGCCCGCACCGCGGCGAGGGACCGCCAGGCCTGCCAGCGCTCCAGCACGCCGGGCTCTCCCGCCGGCGCCAGGATCACCTCCGGGTCCCGGGACAGCACCGACTCCACGGTGACCACCGGCGCGAGTTCGTCCAGATCCGAGAAGACGTTCCGTCCGCCGCACAGACGGATGAGCTCGCTGATGTAGTGGCCGCCGTTCACCGTATACAGGGGCCGGCTCGCCACCTGATAGAAGACCCTGAGCGGCCGTGCGTCCGCGTGACCGGCGACCGCTGCCTCGAGCTCCCGCAGGAATTCGCCCGCCGCCCGGTCCGCCGTCTCCGCCGTGCCCAGCTGCTCGCCGATGCGCCGGATGGCGGCGGCCACGTCTTCCACGCTGCCGGTTCGGATAACCGTCACCCTGTAGCCGAGCTCCCGCAATCTTCCGGTCAGCGCCTTGGGCGTGCCGCCCTCCCAGGCCAGGACGAGATCCGGATCGATCACCGCGATGCGCTCCATGTCGACGCGGAACGCATCGCCGATGCGCGGCAGCGCGGCCGCGGCAGGCGGATGGTCGGTGTAGGCGGTGACCCCCGCCAGCCGCTCCCCGGCGCCCGCGGCGAACACGAGCTCGGCCAGGTGCGGCGCCAGGGCGACCACCCGCGAGGGCGGGTCGGCCGGCGCCTGGGTCGACTCTGCGGCCGGGTTCCCGGCGACGCCGACGGACGCGGCCAGCAGGAGCAGCGCCAGGCGGATCAAATGGCGGCGCCGGCCAGGGTCAGGGCGGCGATGGCCACCAGCCAGAAGACCAGCGTGCGGAACACCAGTGTCTTGGCGGCGCGGGCGCCACGGGTCTGGCGCTCCTGCTCGCTCTCGCCGTCCACCGGCGTGAGCGCCATGGCGCCGAGGCCCACGCGGGCCAGCAGGCGTTCGTTGCCCAGCCCGAGCGTGACCCGTTCTATGCCGAGACCCGACCACGCCTGGCGCGCGGTGTCGAAGCTGCCCGTGAGCGCGTAGCCGAGCGCCGTCAGCCGCGCCGGCAGCCAGGCGAGAGCGGCATGCACCTGCTCGGTGGCCTCGCGGGCGGCTGCGGCGGCGGCCTGGTCGGCCCGGGCCGCCTCGTCGGCGCCCTCTTCCGCGCCCGCCGCCTCGAGTCGTTCCGCCTGGAACACGGCCCGGCGGCGCAGCAGATCCGCCACCCGGAATATCCAGGCACCCACCGGGCCGAGCACGACGAACCAGAACAGCACGGAGAACATGCGATTGTTCGCCTGCACGCACACGGCCTCCTGCACGGCGAAACCGCTGGAGATGTCCTCCCCGGCAGCCCGATGCTCGACCAGCGCGTGGGCCAGCCTGCGCGCCTCCTCGTCGTCGCCGGCCTGGATGGCGCTGCACCAGCGGTCGACCTCCTCGCCGATGTCCTGGGGCCCCAGAGAGAAGAACAGCACGACCACGGACAGGGCGAGATAAGGCAGTCCCAGCAGCACGTCGCCGAGGCCGATGCGCAGCAGGATGATCGGCGAGGCCACCAGCAGGATCGTGGCGGCCACGCCGAGCAGCTTCGGTACGGCGTCGAAGCGCTGGGCCAGGCGCAGCCCGAAATCGAACAGCCCGTCCAGCCAGCGCAGCTCGCGCAGATGGAAAAGCTGGGTCGCCAGCCGCTCCAGGACGATGGCGATGAACAGGGCGATGAGCTTCATGGGCAACCAGCCGGGCGGCTACGGAGAGAGCCCTAGCTTATGTCCCGCCCGAGCAGCGCATCAAGCCGACGCCAGTCGAAGGCCTCGCCGGGATCGGTCTTGCGGCCCGGCGCGATGTCGGAATGGCCGAGGATGTCGCCCCCGGCCAGGCTCGGATAGGCCCGGCGGAGCGAGCGGATCAGATCGGCCAGCGACTCGTACTGGCGATCGTCGTAGGCGAGGTCGTCGAGCCCCTCGAGCTCGATGCCCACGGAGAAATCGTTGCAGCGCTCGCGCCCGCACCAGGACGAGGCACCGGCATGCCAGGCGCGCCGCCGGAACGGCACGAACTGCACCAGGCTGCCGTCTCGCCGGATCAGCGTATGGGCCGAGACCTCCATGCCGGCGATCTCGGCGAAATAGGGATGGGCGTCCGCCGGCAGCCGGTTGGCGAAGAAGTCCTCGATGTGGGGCCCGCCGAACTCGCCCGGCGGCAGGCTGATGCCGTGGATCACGATCAGTTCGAGCTCGCAGCCCGCGGGGCGCTCGTCCTGGTTCGGCGACGGGCACTGGCGGGCCGGGGCCACCAGCCCGGTGGCCGGGTCGGTCAGGAAGCGGGACTCCGGGGTCGCGATCATCGCCGGCAATATGGGCGCCGCCCCGGCGGCTGTCAACGCACCCGCCGTTCTTCCAATCCGGCCGCCGGAACTGCATGATCCGGCTGTGCGCACGGTACGCCTCCATTATCCGGATCCCCTGGCCAGCGGCGACGAAGTCGCGGTCGGGGAAGACGACGCCCGCTACCTGACCCGCGTGCTCAGGCTGCCGGTGGGCGCGGACCTGGTGCTGTTCGACGGTCGCGGCGGCGAGTACGACGCGACGATAGCCACCGCCGGCCGCCGGGAGGTGACGGTGGCCGTCGGCGAGCACCGGGCCGTCGAGCGCGAATCGCCGCTGGCCATCACGGTGGCCCAGGGCATATCCCGGGGCGAGCGCATGGATCACGTCGTGCAGAAGACCACCGAACTCGGCGCCGCTGCCATCGTGCCGCTGCTGTGCGAGCGCGGCGTCGTCCGTCTGGATGACAAGCGCGCCGCCGCGCGGCTCGAGCACTGGCAGCGGGTGGCGGCGAGCGCCTGCCGGCAAAGCGGGCGCAACCGGCTGCCGCAGGTGGCCCCCATCACTGCCCTGGAGGACTGGCTGGCGGCACCGCCCGCGGGGCTGCGCCTCGTGCTGACGCCGGACGCGGCCGACAGGCTGACCGGCCTCGCGCGACCCGCCACGCCGGTGACGCTGCTGGTGGGCCCGGAGGGCGGGCTCACCGATCAGGAGACGGAAGCGGCGGAGGCGGCCGGATTCCGGCCCGTCGGGCTGGGTCCCAGGATATTGAGAACGGAGACCGCGGCCGTGGCCGGCGTGGCGGCCCTGCAGACGCTCTGGGGCGATCTGTAAGGGGGAACGCGGGAGCTCCCGCTAGAGCTGCAGTTCCTGCTCGGCCAGGATCTCCTCCAGCCGCGCCAGATCCGGGATCAGCGGGTACTCGTTGATCATCTTCACCCGGCAGAAGACCGGGGCGCCCTCGGGCCACTCGTCGGCCGGCTCGCCCGGCCGCAGCACCTCCCGGTTGACGCGCACCAGCTGGGGGAAGCCCTGGGTCAGCATGCCGAAATGCCCGGCGCGCAGTCTGCCGGTGACACCGTGGAAGACGACGATGCGCGTTCTGCCGGAGGCCTGCGGCACCGGCTTGCCCAGCGCGCCCTCGAACGACACCAGCGGCAGCAGCCGCCCGTTCCAGTTGAAGCCGCCGAGCACCCAGGGCTCGGCCTCGCCGGCCCTCGCCTCGGGCGGCGAGTAGCGCACCACCTCGGCCACGCAGGCCCGGGGCACGATCAGCCGATCCTCGGCGAGGGGCACCAGCAGGGAGTAGAGTTCCTCGACCACCGCGCTCACAGGCCGCTACCGCCCTTTTCCTCCAGCAGCGCATGGATGGCCTCCAGCAGCTGGCTGTCCTGGTAGGGCTTGCCGAGATAGTCGTTGACGCCGATCTCGATGGCGCGCGCCCGGTGCTTCTCGCTCACCCGGGAGGTGATCATGATGATCGGGATGTTGGCGAAACGCTCGTCGTTGCGCACATGGGTGGCGAACTCGTAGCCGTCCATGCGCGGCATCTCGATGTCGAGCAGGATGATGTCGGGCCGGTGTTCCTGCATGACGCTGATGGCATCGATGCCGTCCTTCGCGGTGGCCACCCGCATGCCCTGGCGCTGCAGGAAACGCTCCGTGACCCGGCGCACGGTGATGGAGTCGTCCACCACCAGCACCAGCGGACGCTCGTCGGCGCTCGGCCGCGGCGCCTCTCGGATCTCCACCAGCGGCGCCGTCGAGCGGGCGAGGCTGCCCATGTCCAGGATCAGCACGATGCGCCCGTCGCCGAGGATGGTGGCCCCGGAGATGCCGCGGATGCTCGCAAGCTGGGGCCCGACCGACTTCACCACGATCTCCCGGCTGGCCAGCATCTCGTCGGTGAGCAGTGCGATGGACTTCTCGCCGGCGCGGATCAGGATAACCGGCACGGCCGAGTCGTCCTCGGGCAGTTCGGAGGGTTTGCCGCCCACGAACAGCCCGAGGTGCTGGAAGCGGTAGGTCTGCTCGCCGTACTCGAAAGTGGGCTCCGGCTGGTTCAGCATCGCGTCCAGTTCGGCGCGGGCCACCCGCGCGACACCCTCGACGGTGGGCAGCGGCAGGGCATAGACCTCCTCGCCGGCGCGCACGATCAGCGCCTGGGTGATGGCCAGCGTGAACGGCAGGCGCACCGTGAAATTCGTGCCCTGTCCCGGCATGGACGTGATGCGCAGCGCGCCGCCCAGCTTCT
Source organism: Woeseiaceae bacterium (assembly GCA_035655155.1). GTDB lineage: Bacteria > Pseudomonadota > Gammaproteobacteria > Steroidobacterales > Woeseiaceae > Lentisalinibacter. The sequence goes on along the minus strand of DASRVH010000050.1, from coordinate 82,692 downwards.
TCACCTCGTTGGCCACCACGTCCATGCCGACGCCGCGTCCGGCGGACTGGGTGAGCTGATCCGCGGTGCTGAAGCCCGGTTTCAGGATCAGCTCCATGACGGCCTCGTCGGAGGCGTCCGAGTCCGGCGTCAGCAGTCCCTGCTCGGTGGCCTTGCGGCGGATGGCGTCGACGTTCAGGCCGGCGCCGTCGTCGGCCACGTCGATCACCATCTCCGAGCCTTCCCGGTGCAGCCGCACGGTGATGCGCCCCACCGGCGGCTTGCCGGCGGCCTGCCGCGTCTCCGGGGGCTCGATGCCGTGGACGATGGCGTTGCGCAGCATGTGCTCGAACGGCGGCAGCATCTTCTCCAGCACCTGCCGGTCCAGTTCGCCGGAGCCGCCTTCCACGGCCAGCTCCACCCGTTTGCCCGTCTCGCCGGCGATCTGGCGCACCAGGCGCGAGAGCCGCGGCACGTGGCGCTGGAACGGCACCATGCGGGTGCGCATCAGGCCGTCCTGCAGCTCCGCCGTCACCCGCGACTGCTGCACCAGCAGCGACTCGGTCTCCGTCGCCAGATTCTGCAGCAGGTCCTTCAGGCTGGCCACGTCGCTGGCCGACTCCGCCAGCGCCCGGGACAGCTGCTGGATGGTGGAGTAGCGGTCGAGCTCCAGCGGGTCGAATTCCTGGGCGCTGCGCTCCTCCTGATGACGGTTCAGGATCTGGGTCTCGGTCTCGAATTCGAGCTTGCGCAGCTGGTCGCGCAGCCGGCTCACCGTCTGCTCCAGCTCCGCCAGGTTGAAATCGATGGAGGTGACCTGCTGGCTCAGCCGGGAGTGGTAGATGCTGATCTCGCCGGCGGCATTCAGCAGTTCCTCCAGGAGCTCCGCGTCGATGCGGGCGAACTCCTGGCGCTCCGGTGCGGCGGGCGTCGGCGGCGCGGCGCGCTCCGGGACCACGGGCGACGGTGCCCGCGGCTCGGGCGGCTGCGCCACCGGCTGCTCCGCGCCGGCGTACGGCTCTTCCGCCGGTGCCTCGGGCTCCGCCTCGACTTCTCGCTGCGCTTCGGATTCCGTCTCCGCTTCCGCTTGCGGCTCCGCTTCGACTTCCGGCTCAGCTTCCGGCTCGGCTTCCGGCTCGGCTTCGGCCTGCGCTTCGGGTTCGGCCGGGATCTCCGATTCCGCTTCGAAGCCACGCTCCGACGCGGCCTCCTCGCCGAACACCTCCGCGGCTATCTCCTCGCCATGCTCGGCGAACCACTCGCTGATGTCCGTCTCGGCCGGCGGCCCGCCTTCCGCGGCTTCGGGCGGCAGCCCTTCCTCGCCCTCGCCGCGGGCCGTCACGCCGAACACGGGCTCGCCGATCGGCGGCTCCGGCGGCTCGGCCCCGGCCAGGCCCTCTTCCTGCCCGGGCGCATCCGCTGGCCCGCGCAGGTCGGCAACGGGATACTCGCCGGTTTCCGACGGCTCCTCTGCCGCAGGCACTTCTTCCTCCGGCACTTCCGGCTCGGGCACTTCCAACTCGGACGCTTCCGACTCGGACGCTTCCAACCCGGGCGCTTCCGCGGCGGGCGCCTCTGCCTCCGGCGTCGCCTCCGCAGTCTCCTCCGGTGCCTCCATCTCGGGCTCTGCCGCTGTCTCGGCCGCTGCCGTCGTCTCGGCCTCCGGCGGTGCTGCCGCGGGCTCGGCAGGGGCTGCCTCGCCGGCCGCCAGCGCCTCGATGCGCGCCTCCAGCGAGTTGGCAGGGGCGGCCCGCTGTCCGCCCGTCACCATGTCGCGCATGCGGTGCAGCTCGTCGAGGCTTTGCTGCAGCAGGTCGTCCACCGCCTGGGACGGCTGCACGCGATCGTCGTCGATGGCGATCAGCAGCGTCTCCAGGCCGTGGCTGAGATTGCCCATGGCGGTGATGCCGGCCATGCGCGCTCCGCCCTTGAGCGTGTGCAGGTGGCGTTTCAGCTCGGTGAGGCTCTCCGCCGGACGGCCGCCGCCGGTCCAGGCCGCCAGCGCCTCGTCGCTGGCCTCCAGGATCTCGCCCGCCTCTTCGGTGAAGATGGCGGCGATCTCCGCGTCGTAGTCGGCTTCCTCGGCGGGCGGCTCGGCAGGCGGCTGCGCGGCGGGCTCGCCGGCCGACGGCTCGGCCGGCCGGACCCCGGCGGCTTCCTCCGTCGGCTCCGGCTCCGCCGCTTCCGCCGCCAATTCGGCAGACGCGCTCCCGGCGGCAGGCGCCTCCCGCTCCTCGAGCGCGGCACCGGCCTCGTACTCCGCGCCCAGCGCCGGCGTGATGCCGGTGCGCTCGCCGGTCTCTTCCGTCTCCGCCTGGCGGCTCTCCACCTGAGCGGTCAGCTCCCGCAGCCGCTCGACGAGAGGCTGATAATCCTCGTCCCCGGCCCCGGGCTGATTGATGCCTGCGACAATGCTCTCGATGGCCTTCACGGCGGCTTCCACCGCCGCGAGCCCGTCGGTATCCATGCCCTGGCCCGCGTCGTAGAGCCGGCGCACGTACTGGTTCAGACTGGCCGTGACGGTCACGCCCCGGTCCACGTCGGCCATGTTCACGCTGCCGTGCAGCGTATGGCAGGCGCGGTGCAGGTTGTCCGGGATCGGATACGGCGGCTCCTCCTCCCGGCAGGCCTCGATGTAGCTCTTGATGGCGCCCAGGTGGGCCGCGGTCTCCTTCGAGAAGATATCGAGCAGCACCGGGTCCATCTCCACCGGGGCAGGCTCCTCCTCCGGCTCGACGGCCGACGCCGCCAGGTTCGGCGCGTTCGGATCGCCCTCGGCGAAAGCGCTCGCCTGGACCACGATCTGTCGGGTATCCACGGCCGGCTCGATGCCCGTCTCCAGCTGCTCCACCAGTTCCGGCAGGGCGGCCGCCGCGCGCTGGATGAACTCCACCATCGGCGGCGTGCGGGTCAGCGTGCGGTTGATGAGCCGGTTCAGCAGGTCCTCGATGTGCCAGCAGAAATCGCCGATGCGCTCGGCACCCACCATCCGGCCGCTGCCCTTCAGCGTGTGGAAGGAGCGGCGCACGGTGATCAGCGCCTCCATGTCGTCGGCGTTCTCCGCCCAGCGTGGCAGCTGTTTGCGGATGGAGGCGATCTCCTCCTTGGACTCCTCGATGAACAGCTCCAGCAGCTCCGGATCGAGATGCTCCGCGTCCTGCGCCACCACCGGGATCTGGATGATCTCGGTGGCGTCTCCGCCGCCGCCCGGCTGCTCCGGTTCCGGGATGGCGCGCAGCCGCTGGCTGGCCACGAGGGTCTCCTCGATCCTGGCCGCGCGGCCTTCCATCTCGTCGAGGATGCCGGACAGCGCGTCCAGGCAGGCCTCGGCGTTGTCCAGCATGTACCAGGGATCCCGGCGGCCGGCCTGCACGGTCTCCATGTAGTACTCGATGCTCACCACCGCATCGGCCAGACGGTCCAGGTGCTCCGGGTCCAGCGCCTGGCGGCCGGCCTGCAGCGCCCGGGTGACGAAGCGGCCCAGCCGCTCCACCACTTCGGCGGCCCGGCCCTTGTCCAGCATGACCAGACCGGCCTTCACGCCGCGGATGAGCTTCGGCACGTTGTCGATGGCCATGGGGTCGCCGCCGTCGCTGGTGACCTGGGTGATGGCCTCCTTGACCCGCGCCATGTTCACGATGCACTCGCGCAGTACGGCCTCGGTGACCTGGCGGTATTCCACCTCCGCGGTGTCTTCGGCGGCGCCGGGCTCGTCCACCTCCGCGCCGGCAGGGCGGATGAGCCGTTTCAGCTTCGCATCCAGGCTGTCCTCCACCCGCAGCAGCGTGGAGGCAATCTTCAGCAGCATCGCCTCGTCGGCCGCCACGGACTCCGCCACGATGTTGCGCAGGCGCTCGATCTCGGCCTGTATGTCGCCCCGCAGGTCGCCCAGGCCGAGGACGCCCAGCGTGTCGCTGATCTTCTTCAGCATGTCCACCTGCGGGGACAGATCGGCGACGTCGTCCATGCCGGTGCGCACGTAGATGTCCAGCACGTCCTTGACCTTGCCGAGGTCTTCCTTGATGGCCTCGCCGACCGTCTCCATCAGCCGGATGCTCGGCGCGGCCAGGCTCTCCCGCGCGTGCACCACCTGCTCGTCGCCGGGCAGCAGCTCGGAGAGGTTGAAGGCACGGCGGATGGCGCTGACCCGTTCGCCGGCGGTGGCGGAACGGGCGATGTAGTACAGCAGGTTGTTCAGCAGATCGGTCGGGGGGTTCTGCTCGAAGGCGTCGGAGCCCTCGTCGATGAGCCGCTTCAGCTGCCGGTCCGCCTGGCCCAGCAGGCGCTTCAGGGAGACGCTGGTTTCCAGGCCGCCGTCCGCCAGGGCCTCGAGCACGCCGACCACCACCCACCAGAGCTGATAGATCTCGTCACGGTCGGCCGCCTGCTCCAGCGCCAGCGCGATCTGGCGCAGCTTCTTCAGATGCTGTCCCGGATGCTGGCCCTGGATCCAGCCCAGCAGTGCCAGCTGGAAAGCCGGCCGCGCCTTGCGAGCCAGCTCCACGATGTCTTCTTTCGGTGGCGCCGCCCGGTCCGCCACGCCGACCCGCTGGCCGGGGGTCAGGTTCAGCAGCAGCAGCGTGCTCTCCGACATGAGAGGCTTGCCGCGGACCGCGCGCAGATCGTTCAGCAGCGGCAGCAGCACCAGCGCGATGTCGCGCCCGCCGCCGAGCAGGCGATCCAGATAGCTCGGCAGCTGCACCATGGCCCGCGTGATGGCGTCCAGCCCGTCCTGCTGACCCTTGGCGCCGGGACGCAGGTCTGCCAGATAGCGGCAGACGGCCTCCATCTCCTCGGCCAGCAGCGCGCCGCCGTACACCTCCACCATCTTCAGAACACCGGCCGCCTCGTGCAGGCGCCGACCCGCCCGCAACAACGATTCCCGGCTGCCGCGTCCCTCGACGGCCTCCTCGAGCGCCACCCGGGCCTGCTTCAGGGTCTCGGTCAGCTCGTCGCTGACGACGTTCAGCGCCTGCGCCGTCTGTGCTGCCGCCTCACTCACCGCCGATTCCGCTCCCTGAGATCACGCCGACACTCGATACTCATCCCTGCCCCGCCGCCCGCTCGGCCGGCCGCGGCCGTTCGTCGTCGGACTCGTCTGCGCTGGCGGCCTCGTCTTCGAGCCGGGGATAGGTGCCGGAAACGAGTATGTCGCCCGCCTCGCCGGCCGGCGCCTCGTCCGGCAGGTCGCCCGCCGGCAGGCGGAACCCGTCCACGGTCTGGCGCAGCTGGCTGGCCAGATCGGAGAGCTTCGCGATCGACGACGTCGTGGCGCTGGTCGCGCGCCCCGACTGGGCGCTGATGTCGCGCAGCACCTTGGTGCGCCGGGTGACGTCGGTGGCCGCCGTGGCCTGTTCACGGGCGGAACTCGAGATGTTCTGCACCAGCGATGCGATCTGATTGGAGACCTGCTCGATCTCGTCCAGCGCAGCGCCGGCATTCTCGGCCAGCAACGCCCCGCCCACCACGTCGGTGGTGCTGCGCTCCATGGAGACGACGGCCTCGTTGGTATCGCTCTGGATGGTGCGCACGAGCACCTCGATCTGCTTGGTGGCGTTGGTGGAACGCTCGGCGAGGCGCTGCACCTCGTCCGCCACCACGGCGAAGCCGCGGCCGGCCTCGCCGGCCATCGACGCCTGGATGGAGGCATTCAGCGCCAGGATGTTGGTCTGCTCGGCGATGTCGTTGATCAGCTCCACGATATTGCCGATCTCCTGGGAGCTCTCGCCGAGGCGCTTGATGCGTTTGGAGGTCTCCTGGATGGTCTCGCGGATGGTGTTCATGCCGTCGATGGTGCGGCGCACGGCCTCGCCGCCCTTGTGGGCGACGTCCACCGAGTGCCTGGCCACGTCGGCCGACCGCTCGGCATTGCCGGAGACCTCCTCGATGGAGGCCGCCATCGCCGCGATGGACTCCGAGGCGGCACTGATCTCCTGGGACTGCTTCTGCGCGGCCCGGTTCATGTGGGTCGCCGTGCTCTCGGTCTGCTTGGCCGCGGAATCCACCATGATGGCCGTCTCGTTGATGGTGGTCACCAGATCGCGCAGCGCCTCGATGGCGTAGTTGATGGAGTCCGCGATCGCGCCCGTAATGTCCTCGGTCACGGTCGCCTCGACGGTGAGGTCGCCGTCGGCGAGGCTGCCAAGTTCGTCCAGCAGCCGCAGGATGGCCTGCTGGTTACGCTCGTTCTGGTCGGCCTGCAGGATGGCGGAACTGGCCAGCCGGGAGGCGCGGATGGAGGAGACCAGCAGCGCGATCCCCAGAATCACGGCGAGGGCGAGCAGCGCGAACAGCGCAAGAGGCTGCCAGCCGGAACCGAACGCCTCGGGGCCCAGGCCGAGCCAGGCGACCGCGCCCGCAGCCACCAGGGTCACCGGCAGCGCCACGGCCAGAAATACGAACGTCCGTGATCCAGTTGTTGTCTGTGCCATACCAGCTCAATCCGTCTTGCAAATTGCCGACCAGCGGCCTGCCATTGGTCGGCCAGCGACCTGTCAGTCCGCGGCGGCCTGCAGGAACTGTGGGCTCTCCACCAGCAGGTGGAGGCCGAATACGGGCCATGACTCCGGCCCCCGTCTGAACGACCCGGTCAGGTACTGTTCGCAGCGCAGGATGGTCGGCGACCAGTCCTGCGAGAACTCGTTCGTCGTGAAGCGGCGGAACCCCACCACCTCGTCCACGAGCAGGCCGGCCGGCATCTCGCGGTGATTCACGCTGATCAGCCGCGCCGTGCGCCCCGTGCCCGTGCGCCCGCCGCCCAGAAACATCTTCAGGTCGATGAGCGGCAGCAGGTGTCCGCGCACGTTCGCGAGGCCCATCACCCAGCGCTTCGCCCCCGGCACGCGGGTCACCGCGTCGGGCACCATCAGCACCTCGCGCACCTCGTCGCGGGCGGCGACGAAATTCTCGCTGCCGATGCGGAAGCCGACGCCCACCCATTCCTCCGCGCTGCCCGTCGTCGCCGACTGCCCGGCCAGGGCCGCGCGGCTGCGCCGTTCGAGCTCCTTCAGCAGCTCGAACGGCTGGTCGCGGAGCGCTTCCAGTGTCTGCGCTTCCGCCATGTCAGCCGGCCAGCACCGCGTTGATCTTCGCGACCAGTTCCTTTTCCGAGACCGGCTTCACCAGATAGTCGGCCGCGCCCTGCCGGATGCCCCAGATCTTGTCGGTCTCCTGATCCTTGGTGGTGACCATGATGACCGGGATATCGGCGGTCTCCGCGCTGCGGGTCATGCGGCGGGTGGCCTGGAACCCGTTCATTCCGGGCATCACGACGTCCATCAGCACCACGTCGGGGCGCTCGGCGCGCGCCTTCTCCAGTCCCTCTTCGCCGTCGGTCGCCAGCAGCGTCCCGAAGCCATTCTTCTCCAGCATCTTCTGGAACACATGCAGTTCCGTCGGCGAATCATCAACGATCAGTACCGTCGGCATCTCGGTTCTCCTGTCGCGGGCGGCGCATCAGCCCTGCATCTGGCTCGCGATAGCCCCCAGCAATTCGTCCTTCGTGAACGGCTTTGTCAGATAGCGCTCCGAGCCCACGATACGCCCCCTGGCACGGTCGAACAGCCCGTCCTTGCTGGAGAGCATGATCACCGGCGTGTCCCGGAATGCCTTGTTGTGCTTGATCAGCGAACAGGTCTGGTACCCGTCCAGCCGCGGCATCATGATATCGACGAAGATGATGTCCGGCTGGTGATCCGCGATCTTCGACAACGCATCGAAGCCGTCCACCGCGGTGAATACATCGCAACCCTCCTTGCTGAGCAGCGTCTCCGCCGTCCGTCGGATGGTCTTGCTGTCGTCGATGACCAGTATCTTCAGGCCCTTGAGGTCGGCCGACCGCTCGCCCGTTTCTGGATTCGCCACCTGAGAAATCTCCCTGCACCCCGCATCGCGTTCTAACACGCCGGCCACCCACCAAGTGTGGAACAGCGCACATTCTGTCCCTGACGCAACCCGGGCACTTTTAACATATTGTTTTGACTGCCGCCACGCGGCAGCGCACGGAACGGCACAGCACCCGCTCCGGTGTCTCGAATCGTCTCCTGACGGGGCCCCGGCACGGGCCCGGCGCGCCTCTCAGCGCTCGGACCGGTCTCCTCCGAATCGGAACCGGAACAGCTCCACCTTGCCCACGCGCTGCAGCGGATCGTCCATGCGGAACAGATCCGGCTCCCGGGTGGCTTCTTCCGGATCGTAGAGAGGCAGGAACTCGAAATCGACCTCGCCGACCTGCGCCTTCTCGAGTTCCTCGCGCTCGCGGCGGAGTGCGTCGCCCATGTCGGGCAGCCGCCATTCGTCCTGCCGTCCGTAGACGATGATCTCCTCGATCACGTCCTCGTCGGCACGGGGCGCAGGCTCGAAGGGCGCCGCACCGGGGCCGGGCCCGGCGTCGGGTTCCGCGCCCGCAGGCGCCTGGGCGAATCCAGGCGCCGCCAGCAGGGCAAGCGCCGCCGGCAGGGCAAGCGCCGCCGCGAACGGCCGGAAGCGGGGATCAGTCCTCAAGCCGCTCTCTCCAGCGCAGGCTGCGGAACCAGTAGGACTCGGTGGACGGCAGCCAGGTGTCGGCCTGCCGCGCCGTGATCCAGGCGTTCAGGAAATACACCAGGTCCGAATTGCCCCGCGCCACCGCAAAGGCCGACCGGGTGCTCAGCAGCGGCTTGGCCAGCGGCGTGTCGATGCGCTCCGGGTTCTCCAGCGCCAGGAACTGGGGCCCGGGATAGCTCTCCAGGTAGCCGTCGATGCGGCCGGCCAGGAGTGCCTCCGACGCCTTGTCGTCCTGATCGTAGGCCTTGATCTTCGCCTCCCCGAACACCCGCCGGGCCAGGTCTTCGGCCACGGTACCCTTCACCACGCCGATGCGGTAGCGGGGGTGGTTCAGGTCTTCCAGTCTCGCCACGTCCGCCGTCTTCGCCGTGTTGGTCGCCAGCGTGATGCCGCTCTCGTGATACGCGTCGCTGAACCACACCCGCAGCGCCCGCGCGGGCGTCACGGACATGCCTGCCGCGATCAGGTCGATCTCGCCGGCCTCCAGCGCGTCGATCAACTCCTTCCACGGGTAGGCCTTCAGCTCCGGTTCCACCCCCATGTCGGCCGCCAGCTTGCGGGCGATGTCGGCCTCGAAGCCGATCAGCTGCCCCTCGCCGGCGCGGATGGCCCACGGCGTGAACAGCGAGGTGCCGACCCGCAGCACGCCGGCCTCCCTGATCTCGTCCAGGCTGCGCGCGGCGGCGGGGCCGGCCGAGAGCATCAGGGCGAGGACGGCAACGAGTAGTGCGGTGATTCGGAGCTTGGAAATCATGGAGTACGAGCCTGTCGGAGGATTTCGTTCGATGTTAATGGCAGCCGGTGATACCCGCAATCGGGGACACACGCAGTCCGATCACGGCATGGCCGGGCATCGTCGCCGGGCCGTGCAGGCGGTATAGTTCGCCCGCGAGACCTGCAGGAGCGAATATGAGCGCCGGAAAGACAAGGCTGGGCATCGTGATGGATCCCATCGCGGGCATTACCCCGAAGAAGGACTCCAGCCTCGCCATGCTGCTCGAGGCCCAGGCGCGCGGCTGCGAGATCAGCTACATGGAACAGGGCGGGCTGTGGCTGGACTGCGGCACCGCCTGGGGCGAGATGCGGCCGCTGGAAGTCGCCGACGACCCGGAGCGCTGGTACGCGCTGGGCGAGGCGAGCCGCCGCCCGCTGGCCGAGCTGGACGTCATCCTCATGCGCAAGGATCCGCCGTTCGACATGGAATACGTCTACAGCACCTACATCCTCGGCCGCGCCCGGGAGGCCGGCTGCCTGGTGGTGAACAGTCCGGACGCGCTGCGGGACATGAACGAGAAGGCCTACACGGCCTGGTTCCCGGACTTCGTGCCGCGCACCGTCATCACGCGCTCCATGGACACGATGCGCACATTTCTCGACGAGGTGGGGCGCATGGTCGTCAAACCGCTGGACGGCATGGGCGGGCGCTCCATCTTCTCGGTGCGCAAGGGCGAGTCGAACACCAACGTCATCCTGGAGACGCTGACCGGCCACGGCCACCGCTACGCCATGGCCCAGCAGTTCATCCCGGAGATCACCGAAGGCGACAAACGCGTGATCATCGTGGACGGCGCACCGGTGCCCTATGCCCTCGCCCGCATCCCCACCGAGGCCGACGGCCGCGGCAATCTGGTCATGGGCGCGAAGGGCGTGGGCCGCGAGCTGAGCGAGCGCGACCGGGAGATCGCGACGACGGTGGGCGCGGTGCTGAAGCGCGAAGGCGTCCTGTTCGCGGGCCTGGACGTGATCGGGGACTACCTCACCGAGATCAACGTCACCAGCCCCACGGGCATCCGCGAACTCGACCGGGAATTCGGCATCAACATCGCCGGGCTGCTGTTCGACGCCATCGAGGCGCGCCTGGCCTGAAGGCCCGCCACGGGGTGACCGCCGTCTCATTACCGGGCCGGCGGGAACGGTTAGAATGGCGGCTGGTCGGAGGGGCGAATCGCCCAGACCGGACGCGCAGACCATTCGCCCGGACCGGCCTGACAGAGCGGGCAGAAGCAACCGGGGCAGGAGCCACGTGGCAGAAACCAGGCCGAGTTTGACGAAGGACATGCTTCCCGCCGTGCCGGCGACGCCGGACCGGCTGCCGCCGATGCTCTTCCTGGCGGCGCTGTTCCATGCGGTGGTCATTCTGGGCGTTACCTTCGAGGCGGTGCCGGCCGGCAGCAGCGAGGCGACGACGCTGGAGGTGACGATCGTCGCGGACTCGAACCAGCACGTCGACGCCAGCGACGATGCGGACTATCTCGCGCAGGCGAACCAGCGCGGCGGCGGCAACACCACCGAACACGTGCGCCCGGGCGCCCGGCCCCGCTCTGCCGAGGCCCGGCCGTTCCCCGAAGAGATCCCGGGCGAGACGCCCGTGGAATCGGCGCCGGGTGAAACGGACCCGCGCACGACCGTCGTCTCACGCTCGCCCTCGGACCGGCGCGACTACGCCCCCGAGGACACGAGCCCCGCACCGAGCGCGCAGCAGACCACGGTGCAGGCGGCACCGCCGAGCGATCCCCGCAGCCTGCCCCTGCCGGTCGAGGAACAGGCGAATCTCCTGATCCACGACGACGATCCCCGCCACCTCGTGATCAGCGCCGACACGCGGGAATCGCGTATCGCCGGCTACCTGGACCGCTGGAAGCGCAAGGTGGAGCGGGTGGGCACCCTGAACTTTCCGGAGCAGGCGCGCACCCGAGGGATGGAGGGCAGCCCGGTGCTGGAGGTGGCGATCGACGCCGACGGCGAGCTCACCGACATCGTCGTGCGGCGCTCCTCGGGACACGGACTGCTCGATCAGGCGGCGCTGAACATCCTGCGCCGGGCGGCGCCCTTCGACCCGTTTCCGGAAGACCTGCGCAAGGACTACGACGAACTGCGCTTCGCCTATCAGTGGCAGTTCAATCAGGACGGCGCCCGCCCGAGAATAGCCACCCGCCAATAACCCGCGCGTAGGAGGGCCTTCAGGCCCGATCACCCCATGACTCCGAGGTGTCGTCCCGACGGCCCACGCTGCAGCCCCCTGCGCCTACCTCCGGCTCCCACCCGGCCTCCGCTTGTCGATGCCCGCCGGAATGCCGATACTGAGACGCATGAGCGAGCCCAATTACGTCAACCAGCTGCTGATCGCCATGCCCGGCATGGAGGATCCGAACTTCGAGACGACGGTCACGCTGATCTGCGAGCACACGGACGAGGGCGCTCTCGGCATCGTCATCAACCGGCCGCTGGACCTCAGGCTCGGTGACGTGCTCGCCCAGCTGGAACTCACGGCGGAAGACGAGGAGACCGGCGATATCCCGGTGCTCGCGGGAGGGCCGGTAGGCCACGAGCGCGGCTTCGTGCTGCATGCCGGCGAGCAGGAATGGGAGGCGACGCTCGAGGTGTCCGACGACATCCGCGTGACCTTCTCACGGGATATCCTGGCCGCCATCGCCGCGGGCATCGGGCCCAGCCGTTCGCTGGTGGCCCTCGGTTATGCGGGCTGGGAGGCCGGCCAGCTGGAAGCCGAGATGATGGCGAACGCCTGGCTGAACGTCACGGCCACGCCGGACATCGTCTTCGAAGTCCCCTTCGATCGGCGCTGGCAGGCGGCAGCCCGGCAGCTCGGCATCGACATCACCCGTCTGGCCAGCGATGCCGGACACGCCTGACAGCGGCGGCGCCGCGGACGACGCCGAGACCGCCGAGACCGCCGAGACCGTCCTGGCGTTCGACTTCGGGCTGCGGCGCATCGGCGTCGCCGTGGGCCAGGCGGTGACCCGCAGCGCGACGGCGCTGACGACCCTGCCCGCCGTCGGCGGCGAGCCCGACGAGGGCGCGCTCGCCAGGCTCATCGGCGACTGGCAGCCGGACCGCCTGCTGCTCGGCATGCCGCTGGCGCCGGGCGAGACCTCGGTGCTCGAGGAGCCGCTGAAGCGGTTCCGGCGCCGGCTCGAGCGCTTCGGCATCCCGCTGGACCTGGTTGACGAGCAGTTCTCCTCCGCCGAGGCCCGGTCGCGCCTGACCGGCGAACGGCGCAGCGGCAGCCGCCGCCGGCGCGTCGGCAAGGCGGATATCGACAGCCTCTCCGCCCGGATCATCGCCGAGCAGTGGCTGGGCCGCCACTGAGCGGGGCCGGCGCCAGGCCGCCAGGTGATAGAATCCGCGGCGGCATGAGCACCGAGACCGAAACCGCCGCCGCGCCGGCCAGCGCCCGCGCCCACCGGGGCACCCTCTTCGTGGAGGATGCCGAGGTGCTGGAGGTGCGGCACTATCCGGGCGAGCAGTTCATCATGCGTCTGCGCTCGCCGAAGTGCGCCGCCCATGCCCTTCCCGGCAGCTTCGCGCACGTCACCTGCGACGAGTCGCTGCCGATGCGCCGGCCGCTCTCCATCATGCGCGCGGATGCCGCGGAGGGCTGGATCGAATTCCTGTACAAGATCGTCGGCGACGGGCTGCGCCTGCTGAGCCGGCGGCGGCCCGGCGACCGGGTCAGCGTGCTCGGCCCCATCGGCCGCCCGTTCCGGCCGGACCCGGCGCGCCCGCGCGCGCTGCTCGTCGGCGGCGGGGTCGGCATACCGCCGATGGTCTTCCTCGCCGAGGCGCTGAAGGCGGACCGCGAGCACGACTGGGAGCCGCTGGTGCTGATGGGCTCCGAGATACCGTTCCCCTTCGAACTGGCACGGGCGACCGCCGACGTGGCCGGCATCGCGGCGGACGTCTGCTCCGTCATGCCGCTGCTGGAAGAGAGGGGCGTGCCCTCGCGGCTCGCGAGCGGCTCGGGCTTCGAGGGCTGCTACCGGGGCTTCGTGACCGGGCTCGCCGGCGAGTGGCTGGACAGCCTGGACGAGGCGGCGCTGGCCGGCGTGGAGATGTTCGCCTGCGGCCCGACGCCGATGCTGGCCGCCGCGGCCGGCGTCGCCCGCCGTTACGCCATCCCGTGCCAGGTCTCGCTGGAGGAATACATGGCCTGCGCCGTCGGTGGCTGCGCCGGCTGCGCGGTGCGGGTGGAGACGCCGGACGGCCCGGCGATGAAGCGCGTGTGCGTGGACGGCCCGGTCTTCGACGCCAACACCGTCTTCCCCGCATAACTGTGTAGGAGGGCCTTCAGGCCCGATCCGGCTTTCTATCGGCGTTGGCCCGCCATCGGGTGGGCAAGGGTCGCGGGGACGCTCATGTGGGAGGGTCTTTAGGCCCGATCAATCGCGGCTGAAGCCGCTCCTACCATTGTCCATTGGCTTCAGTCGGCCCGGACGACCCCGCCACCCTTGCCCACCCGCTGACGGGCCCGTAGCCGAAAGGGCTGGCACCAGTCAGCAGGCGCTGCTGACCGGCGCTTCCCTCACGCCACCGCGAGCACGGCCGTCATGCGGGGGTATCCATCGCCGCGACCTTTTGTCGGGAGCAAGGTGGATACCCCCGCAGGGCGGCCAGGAAAGAACGGGGTCTGGCAGAGCCGGATCGGACCTGAAGGCCCTCCTACCGGAGGTCTGATTACCCGAAGTTGATCTTGGCTTCCAGGTTGCTGCGGGAATCCGCGTTGGCGAGCGCCTCCTCCAGCGTGATGCGTCCGTCGCGGTAGAGCTTCAGCAGCGCCTCGTCGTAAGTCTGCATGCCACGCTCGTTGGAGTCCTTCACGGCCTCCTTCACAGCGGAGATGTCGCCCTTCATGATCAGCTCGCCGATGTGCGGGGAGTTCAGCATCACCTCCACCGCGGCCACGCGCTTGCCCTCCCGGTCGCGCACCAGGCGCTGGGAGATGATGGCGCGCAGGTAGTGGGAGAGATCCATGAACACCTGGTTGTGCTGTTCCATCGGGAACATGTTGATGATGCGGTCCAGCGTCTCCGGTGCGTTGTTCGAGTGCAGCGTCGCGATGGCGAGCTGGCCGGTGCCGGCGAGGTCGAGCGCCGCCTGCATCGATTCCCGATCCCGGATCTCGCCGATCAGCACCACGTCGGGGGCCGCCCGCATCGCGCTCTTCAGGGCGCGGGCGTAGGAGATGGTGTCCATACCTACTTCCCGCTGGTTGACGATCGACTTCTTGTTGGGGTGGAGGAACTCGATCGGGTCTTCGATGGTGATGATGTGCGACGAGGTGTTCTCGTTGCGGTGATTCACCATGGCCGCCAGCGTTGTCGACTTGCCGCTGCCGGTGGCGCCCACCATGAGGATCAGGCCGCGCTTCAGCATGACCAGATCCTCCAGGACGTCCGGCAACTCGAGCTGCTCGAACGTCGGCAGATCGGCCGTGATGAAACGCAGCACCATGCCGACGTTGCCCCGTTGCTGGAACACGTTGACGCGGAAGCGCCCCACACCGGGCTCGGACAGGGCGAAATCGATCTCCATCTCACGGGAGAAGACTTCGAGCTGCTCCTCGTTCATGAGTTCGAGAGCAGCCTGCTTCACCATCTTCGGCGTCAGCTCGAGCTTGTTCACAGGTCGGATCTTGCCCTCGATCTTGATCTTGACCGGCGCATAGGAGGTGAAGAAGAGGTCCGACGCCCTCTTCTCCGCCATCAACTTGAACAGGGGTTTGACGTTCATGGGTTAGCGCCTGCAGACACTGAGCGGTGCACACGCACCGTCAGAAGTGCTTGGCGGTGTCCTCCTCCATGATGCGCAGGCTGGTCGACTGCTGGTCGGCCAGCGCCGTCTCGCGCTTGCTCTCCAGCTTGATCTTCAGCCGCAGCTCGTTGCGCGAATCCGCGTTGCGCATCGCCTCCTCGTAGGAGATATGCCCTTCCTCGTACAGCGCGAACAGCGCCTGGTCGAACGTCTGCATGCCGAGCCGCGTGGACTTGCCCATGATCTCTTTGATCTGTGCCACCTCGCCCTTGAAGATCAGATCCGCGATCAGCGGCGAGGTCAGCATGATCTCCATGGCCGCGATGCGCCCCACCCCGCTCTCCCGCGGGATCAGCCGCTGGGAGACGAGCGCCTTCACGTTCAGCGACAGATCCATCAGCAGCTGGGAGCGGCGCTCCTCCGGGAAGAAGTTGATGATGCGGTCCAGCGCCTGGTTGGCACTGTTCGCGTGCAGGGTCGCCAGGCACAGGTGGCCGGTCTCGGCGAACTGGATGCCGTATTCCATCGTCTCCTTGTCGCGGATCTCGCCGATCAGGATGACGTCCGGCGCCTGGCGCAGCGTGTTCTTCAGCGCCATGTGCCAGCTCTCGGTGTCCACGCCCACCTCGCGCTGGGTGACCACGGAGCCCCGGTGGGGATGCACGAACTCCACCGGGTCCTCGATGGTGATGATGTGGCCGCGGGAGTGCTCGTTGCGGTGGCCGATCATGGTGGCGAGCGTGGTCGACTTACCCGAACCGGTACCACCGACGACGATCACCAGCCCGCGCTTGTTCATGACCACGTCCTTCAGGATGGGCGGCAGCTCCATCTCGTCGAAGGTGGGGATCTTGGTGGTGATCGTGCGCAGCACCGCGCCCACGTGCCCCTGCTGCACGAAGGCGCTGACGCGGAAACGGCCGATGCCCTGGGGGTTGATGGCGAAGTTGCATTCCTTGGTGGCGTCGAACTCCTTCGCCTGCTTGTCGTTCATGATCGAGCGGACGATGATCGACGTCTGTTCGGCCGACAGCGGCTGCTCCGTCGCCCGGTGCACCTCGCCGTCGATCTTGATCGCCGGCGGGAAGCCCGTGGTGATGAAGAGATCCGAGCCCTTCTTCTCCACCAGCTTCTTCAGAAGATTCTGCGTCAGTCGTACTGCCTGTTCCCGATCCATCTCTGCCCCCGGGCCGCATCACGAAGCTGCGGCCTAGAAATTCTCCTTGTTGACCGCCTTGAAGCGGGCCTCTTCCTTGGTGATCTGACCCTTCTGCATGAGTTCGGCCAGATTCTGATCCAGCGTGTGCATGCCGGCGCCCTGCCCGGTCTGGATGGCCGAGTACATCTGCGCCACCTTGCCCTCGCGGATGAGGTTGCGGATGGCCGGCGTGCCGATCATGATCTCATGGGCCGCCACGCGGCCGCCGCCGATCTTCTTCAGCAGTGTCTGTGAGATCACCGCCTTCAGCGATTCCGACAGCATGGCGCGCACCATCTCCTTCTCCGCGGCCGGGAAGACGTCGACGACGCGGTCGATGGTCTTGGCCGCGGAACTCGTATGCAGCGTGCCGAACACCAGGTGGCCGGTCTCGGCCGCGGTCAGCGCGAGACGAATGGTCTCCAGGTCGCGCAGCTCGCCCACCAGGATGACGTCCGGGTCCTCGCGCAGAGCGGAGCGCAGCGCCTCGGAAAAGCCGAGCGTGTCGCGATGGACCTCGCGCTGGTTGATGAGCGACTTCTTGCTCTCGTGCACGAACTCGATCGGGTCCTCGATGGTGAGGATGTGATCGGGCTTGTTGTCGTTGATGTAATCCACCATCGCGGCGAGCGTCGTCGACTTGCCCGAGCCGGTGGGCCCGGTCACCAGGCAGATGCCGCGGGGCTGCATAGAGATGTCCTTGAAGATCGCCGGCGCACCCAGGTCGTCCAGCGTCAGGATCTCCGAGGGAATGATGCGGAAGACGGCGCCCGAGCCGCGCATCTGGTTGTAGGCGTTGACGCGGAAACGGGCGAGCTTCGGAATCTCGAACGAGAAGTCGGTCTCGAAGTACTCCTCGTAGGCCTTACGCTGCTTGTCATTCATGATGTCGTACACCATGCTGTTGACTTCCTTGTGCGTAAGGGCGGGCATATTGATCCGCTTGATGTCGCCATCGACGCGGATCATGGGCGGGACGCCCGCCGACAGGTGCAGGTCGGAGGCCTTGTTCTTCACCGTGAACGACAGGAGCTGCGCGATATCGACGGCCATGCGTATCCCTTGCTTGCAGGTGTCCAGACAGCCGGATTTACCATAAATCCGGATGGGCTAGTATAGCGGAGCAAACGGAAATTAACGTGATTGGAGTCACGGAAAACCTCCGGAAAATCAATGAATCCATCGCTTCCATCGCCCGTTCGGCAGGCCGCGATCCGGCCTCGGTGACGCTGGTGGCCGTGTCCAAGCGCCAGCCGCTCGCGCGGGTGCGCGAGGCGGTGGCGGCCGGCCACCGCCATTTCGGGGAGAACACGCTGCAGGGGGCGCTCGCGCACATGGACGCGCTGGTGGATGCACCGGGCGAAGCGGGCCTCACCTGGCATTTCATCGGTCCCGTGCAGTCGAACAAGACCCGGCCGATCGCCGAGCGGTTCGACTGGGTGCACACGATCGAGCGGGAGAAGATCGCCCGGCGCCTGAGCGAGCAGCGCCCGCCGGATGCGCCGCCGCTGGAGATCTGCATCCAGGTCAACGTGGACGACGAGGCCTCGAAGAGCGGCTGCGCGCCGGACGAGGCGGGGCCGCTGGCGGACCTGGTCGCCGAGCTGCCGCGGCTGCGGCTGCGCGGGCTGATGTGCATACCCGCGCCGGCCGAAGGGATCGCCGCCCAGCGCCGGCCGTTCGCCCGGCTGCGCGGCATTCTCGAGCAACTGAACGCCCGCGGCCATCGGCTGGACACGCTGTCCATGGGCATGTCCGCCGATCTCGAGGCGGCCATACTGGAGGGAGCGACGCTGGTCCGGGTGGGCACCGACGTCTTCGGTCCGCGTCCGGAGGACGGCTGAGGCAGCCGGAACGGAGGAGCCATGAGCGAACCGGTCATCGGTTTCATCGGCGGCGGCAACATGGCCACCGCCATCATCCGCGGCCTGCTGGCCCGGGGCGCGGACGCCGGGCGTATCGCCGTCGCCGATCCCAGCAGGGAGCGCCGCGACGCGCTGGCGGCACTGCTGTCCGGCGGGCGGGTGAGCGAGGACAACGGCGAGGTGGCCGCGGCCGCGGACGTGCTCGTGCTGGCCGTGAAACCCCAGGTGATGGCGGACGTACTGCAACCGCTGGCCGAGACCGTTCAGGCCGAAACACCGCTGATCGTCTCGATCGCGGCGGGCATACGCAGCGACGATATCGACGGCTGGCTCGGCGGCGGACACGCCGTGGTGCGCTGCATGCCCAATCAGCCGGCGCTGGTCGGCGAAGGCATGACCGTCCTCTATGCGAACCGCCGTGCGCTGCCCTACCGGGGCCGCGCCGACGACGTGCTGTCGGCCGCCGGCCCGACGCTCTGGGTGGACGAGGAGTCGATGATCGATGCGGCAACGGCCATATCGGGCAGCGGCCCGGCCTATTTCTTCTATCTGCTGGAGGCGCTCATCGCCGCGGCCACCGAATTCGGCTTTACGCCGGAGCAGGCGCGCCGCCTGGCGGTGCAGACGGCGAAGGGTGCCGCCGCCACGGCGGAGAGCGAGGCCGACGAGCCGGCCGTGCTGCGCGAGCGCGTCACTTCGCCGGGCGGGACCACCGCGGCGGCGTTCGCCGTCCTCGAGGATGCGGACGTTCGTGCTATCTTTAGGCGCGCCATTCGTGCCGCGCGGCAGCGGGCGAGCGAGCTCGCCGGCGATGCTGCGACGGACTGAATTCAGCCGGACCCGACCGCACGGAGTGAGAGCTTGGACGACGCGCTGATCTTCCTCTTCCGGACCCTGGCCGACCTGTTCCTGATCGTGCTGCTGCTGCGGCTCTTCATGCAGCTGTTCCGGGCGGACTTCCGCAACCCCGTCTCGCAGGCAATCGTGCGCATCACCTCGCCGTTCATCGTGCCGCTGCGCCGGGTGCTGCCGCCCATAGGCAAAATCGACACCGCCACGCTGGTGGTGATCCTGCTGTTCGAGCTCGTGTTCGTCGCCGCCATGGCCTACGCGCTCAACATGACGCCGCACGGTTTCGGGCTGCTGTACTACGCGATACTGCGAACGGTCATGATTGCGCTTCGCTTCTTCTTCTTCGCCATCATCGTCTACGTGATATTGAGCTGGGTGGCGCCCGGCACCTACAACCCCGTCACCAGCCTGCTCAGCCAGCTGGTCAACCCCATCCTGGACCCGGCCCGACGCGTCATCCCCACCATCGGCGGGCTGGACCTCTCGCCGTTGCTGGTGGCCATCCTGCTGCAGGCCGCCAGCATCGCGGTGGGCGGCGGCCTGCCCGGGGTGCTGCACTGACGGCAGCTTTCGAGAGGCAAGCGAACCGAGGCGAAGCGCGATCCGGCGTCCGTGCGTTCGGGCCGGCGAAGCGGATGGTTTATAGTAGGGTGATCAGGACAAGGCACGGGGAGACCGCTATGAGGCCGACGAAAACGATACTGCTTGCGCTGGCGGCTATGCTGTTCTCCGCCTGCGGCGATGGCGAGCAGACGGAGCGCAACGTGCCCGAGGCGATGCCGTCCGGCGAGACGTCCACCGAGGTGGGCGACTACATCGTGCACTACAACGCGATGACCACCGATCAGCTCACGCCGACGGTGGCGCAGAGCACGGGCATCGTTCGTTCCAGGAACCGGGCGATGCTGAACGTAAGCTTCGTGGAGAAAGCGACGGGCAATACGGTGGAGGGAAGCGTCGATGTGTCGGCGGCGAACCTCACGGGGCAGACGAAGAACATCACCATGCGCCGCGTGCGCGACGGCGAGGCCACCTACTACATCGGCGAGGTGCCGGTCGCGCATCGCGAGACGCTGATCTTCAACATCGAGGCAACTCCGCCCGGTGCCGATCAGCCGGCCATGCTGAAATTTCGCCGACAGTTCTTCACGGATTGACGAAACCCCGAAAAAAACCCTGCGAAATGCAATTCTCCATCTGTCGCGCCACGGCGAGTTGTGGTAAGTTGCCGCGCTTTATCGAGCCGGAATTGCCCGGGTTTTTCGTTCCATCCAGGAGTTGATACATGGCAGCAAAGAAAAAGGCCGCTACCGCGGCCAAGAAGGCACCGACGAAGTCGGAGATCTACAGGCACATCGCGGAAGACACCGGGCTCACGCGCAAGGACGTCGCCGCGGTCTTCGACTCGCTGACCGGCCTCATGAAGAAGAACCTCGGCGGCCGCGGCGCCCCCGGGACGTTCACGCTGCCCGGCCTGGCCAAGATGACCGTCAAGAAGAAGCCCGCCGTGAAGGCGCGCAAGGGCATCAACCCGTTCACGGGCGAGGAGATGATGTTCAAGGCCAAGCCGGCCAGCAAGACGGTGAAGGTCACGGCCCTGAAAGGCCTGAAAGACATGGTCTGAGTCACGCACTTGTGACACGGATCGGAAAAGCCGGGCACGCGCCCGGCTTTTTTTATGACTCCTCGGGGCGGGCCAGCAGCTTGCGCCGTATGACCTCCGAGCGCGGCACGTAGAGCAGCTCGCCGATCTTGTGCACCATGGCATCCTCGTACTTGTCGAGCCGCCCGTCGGCGAAAGCCACGGCCCACAGCCGTCCCATCAGCTCCGACTTCTGCCGCTCGTCGAGCCGTTCGTGCAGCGTGCGGGTGAACTCGAACAGCGACACCGAATGCTCGACCCGCTCGCTCGCCTCCTCGCGCAGCAGCGTCGCTTCCTCCTCGGTCAGTTCGTAATGGCGGCGCAGCAGCTCCTCGAGCGCCAGCGCCTCCTCAGCGTCGAAGTCGAAATCGGCGCGGGCCACCTCCACCAGCAATGCCGCGGCCGCGAGGCGTATGGCGTGCTCCTCGTCCTGCGCCGAGGCACCCTCCTCCGAACCGTCCAGCAATGATTCGAGCTTCCGCGCCAGCGCATCGAGCATGATCAGTCCGCGTCCTTCCCCTCGCCGTCGAGCAGCTCGCCGAGCCGCTCGCGCAGCAGCGTGAGTTTACCGTGGAAAAAATGGTCGACCTCCGGCAGCAGCAGGAGTTCCGGGCCCGGCGCCAGCTCGTTGACCCAGGCGACGACGCCGTCGGCGTCCACGAGTTCGTCTTCCTCGCCCTGGACGATGATCCAGGGACAATCGGGCTGACGCTCGGTGGCCACCGGCAGCCGGCCGACCGGCGGCGCCACGGTGATCAGCTGCGCCGGCGTCCGCCGCGCGGCGGCATGCAACGCGACCGCCGCGCCGAACGAGAATCCCGCGAGCCACGCCTCGCCGCCGAAACGCCGCGCGGCCCATTCCATCACCGCCAGCGCGTCGTCCACCTCGCCGACGCCCCCGTCGTAGCCGCCCTCGCTGGCACCGACGCCGCGGAAGTTGAAGCGGAGCGCCGCGAAACCCCGTTCGTTGAACACGCGGCACAGCGTGTGCACGACCTTGTTCTGCATGCTGCCGCCGTGCCGGGGATGGGGATGGCACGCGACACCGTACCCGGCGGGCTCGCCTGCCGGCGGCAGCTCGAGCAACGCCTCCAGGTCGCCGGCGGGACCCGGGATCATCACCTCTTCACGCCGGGGCAGCCTGCGCATTCGCGCCCCCCTCGGCAGCGGTCTTCTTCGGTTTCCCGGGGGCGAAGTAGACGATGGTGTCGCCGGGCTTGGGTTCCAGCTCGTGCTGGACCGAGAACAGGTCCACATCGCCGTCCGAATCCAGCAGGATGACCTGCATCGCGTCCTCGGGCCGCTCGCTCAGGAAATCGCTGTAGCTGTAGTTCTCCGACAGCTTCGTCTTGTAAAAGCCCCAGCCCCGCACGTACAGCCGCCAGAGCCGCTCGAACACCGCATCCTTGTCGAACGCCACGTTGCCCCGTCGCGGCCGCGCGATCGCCTTGGGATCGTCCTCGGTCTCCGCACCCATGGGCAGCTGGAAGACATGGCGCTGGCCCACCTCCGGCGCGATCTGCGTGCAGACCAGCGCGTTGTAGGCATCGTTGCTGGTGGCTGCCAGCACCGTGCGCACGTGGGCGAGTTCCACCGATTCCTCGGCGAACTCCGAGAGGATGTCGCCGTAGAAGACGGGCACGCCGGCCAGCCGGGCCGCGCGCAGGTTGTGCCAGGAGGAGTCCGCCACCAGCACGTTCACCTTCAGTGCCTGCAGCGTGCGGGCCAGCTCGATGGTCCAGGGCGAGGCCCCGACGATCACGACGCTGTCACGGTGGCGCGAGGACAGCCCGAGCCGCCCCGCCAGCCAGTTCAGCGACAGGCCGTGGGCGAAGACGGTGGCGAATATCACGGCGAACACCAGCGGCAGCAGCACGTCGGCGTCGTAGCCCGCATCGACCAGCCGCGGCCCCATGACACCGGCGGTGGCGGCGGCGACGATGCCGCGCGGCGCGATCCAGGAGAGCAGCAGGCGCTCGCGGAATTCCATATTCGCGCCGATCGTGGCCAGCATGATGGCCGCAGGCCTGGCGACGACCATGATGGCCGCGATCAATGCCGCACCGCGCCAGCCGATCGAGGTGAGGGACTCGACGTTCAGATCGGCGGTGAGCAGCACGAACACCACCGACACGAGCATGATGGTGATGTACTCCTTGAAGCGCTTCATGTCGCCGATGCCCGGCAGATTCATGTTCGCAACCACAATACCCATGATGGTCACCGCCAGCAGCCCCGCTTCGTGCTGCATCAGGTTGGAGGCCTCGTAGACGACGAGCACGAGGCCCAGCATCACCGGGCTCTTCAGATACTCCGGCACCATCCCGGCGCGGAACGCCCGCCCCGTGAGCCAGCCGCCGACGCCGCCGAACACCAGCCCGGAGGTGATGGCGAGACCGACTCCCTGCAGCACCTCCGCCAGGCCCGAGCCCTCGCCGCTGAAGACGAAGAACTGGAACACCAGCACCGCCAGCAACGCGCCGATGGGATCGTTGACGATGCCTTCCCACTTCAGATACGAGGCCGTGCGGCGGTTCAGCGCGCTCTGGCGCAGCAGCGGCATGATCACCGTCGGCCCGGTCACCACCATGATGGCGCCGAACACCAGCGATACGGCCCAGTCCAGGCCGCCGATGTAATGGGCGCACAGCGTGGCGGCCGCCCAGCCGAACGGCGCCCCCAGATACACCAGCCGCTGAACGCCGCGGGCCGCCTCCTTCAGCTCGGCCAGCCTGAGGCTGAGGCCGCCCTCGAACAGGATGATGGCGACACAGAGACTGATGACCGGGCGCAGCAGATCGCCGAGTTCCTCGCTGGGATTGATCCAGCCGAGGCCGGGGCCGACGATCAGCCCGGAGCCGGCCAGCAGCACGATGGCCGGCAGGCGCAGGCGCCATGCCACCCACTGTGCTGACACGCCCAGCGCGACGACGCCGACGATGACGAGGACGATCTGATCTTCAGGCATCGGGGATGCTCGACAGGAACAAGCGGCGTACGGTAACGGCCGCGCCTGCGGCCCGCAACAGCGGGCGCGCTCCGCCGCGGCGGCCCGGGCCGCCGCCGCTTTTCTGGCCGGCGACGCCCTAAATACCGTAAAATTAGTGATTTACGGACTTAAATCCCCGGCAGGCGCAAGACGCCGCCGCGGAATGGAGTCGCACAGTGTCCAACAAGCGCATCGAACTCGAAAACACCTACTGCGCGCAGAACTACCACCCCCTGCCCGTGGTGCTGAGCCGCGGCGAGGGTGTCTACGTCTGGGACGACGAGGGTCGCCGTTATCTCGACATGATGAGCGCGTACTCGGCGGTCAGCCACGGGCACGCGCATCCCCGCCTGATCCAGGCGCTCACCCGCCAGGCGAACGAACTCAGCATCGTTTCCCGGGCTTTCCACACCGACAAGCTCGGGCCGTTCCTGAAACGCGTCTGCGAACTGACCGGGCAGGACCGGGCGCTGCCGATGAACACCGGCGCCGAGGCGGTGGAGACCGCGCTGAAGGCGGCCCGCAAGTGGGCCTACACGGTCAAGGGGGTGGAACGCGACAAGGCAGAGATCATCGCCTGTCGCAACAACTTCCACGGGCGCACCATCACCATCGTCGGCATGTCCAGCGAGGAGTCGTACCGGGAGGGCTTCGGCCCGTTCCCGCCCGGCTTCCGGCTGATCGATTTCGGCGACGCGGAGGCTCTGGAGGCCTCGATCACGCCGAACACCGCTGCCTTCCTCGTGGAACCCATGCAGGGCGAAGGCGGCATCGTGATACCGCCGCCCGGCTACCTGGCCGCCTGCCGGGAGATCTGCCGACGCCACAACGTGCTGCTTATCTGCGACGAAATTCAGACCGGCCTGGGCCGCACCGGCCGCTTTCTGGCCTCCGAGCACGACGACGTGGTGCCGGACGGCTTGATACTCGGCAAGGCCCTGGGCGGCGGCATCCTGCCGGTGTCCATGTTTCTTGCCCGCCGCGACATCATGGACGTGTTCCGGCCGGGCGACCACGGCAGTACCTTCGGCGGCAACCCGCTGGCCGCCGCCGTGGCGCTGGAAGCGCTGAACATTATCGTCGAGGAAGACCTGCCGGCGCGCAGCGAGGCGATGGGCGCCTTCCTGCTGGAGGAGCTGCGGCGCATCGACAGCCCGCTGGTGCGGGACGTGCGCGGCCGGGGCCTGTTCGTGGGGCTCGAGATCGACCCGGACAAGGGCAGCGCCCGCGACGTCGTCGAGCGCCTCATGCGCAAGGGCGTGCTCAGCAAGGAGACCCACGAGACCGTGGTGCGGCTGGCACCGCCGCTGTCCATCTCCAGGGAGCAGCTGCAATGGGCGCTGGCACGCATCGCCGAGGTGCTGGCCGACCTGGAGCGTCTGCGCAAGGCGTCGTGACGCGCGCGCAGCAGGAGCAGCCAGAGCATGCCCGGTCCGCCCATCATGATCATCGGCCTGGCGTTGCTCTCGGCACTGGCCGGCGGATTGCTCGGGTGGTACCTGCATGCCGAGCGTCATCGGCGCCAGCGGCTGATGACGGCTGCAACCTGGCAGGAGAAGCTGCAGGCGGAGGAGCTGGCCAGGGAGCGTCTGCGAAGGCAGATCCGCAGCCTGGCAGGGCGGCTGGACGCCGCACGCCGGTCAGATCGGGAGGCGCGCCAGCGGCTCGCGCGTACCGAGCAGGAACTCGCCCGGGCGGCGGACGAGGGGGAAGATGCGTCGAGCGCGCTCACCGACTGCCGCGAGGCGCTGGCGGCGACCAACCGCAAGCGCGACGAACTGCATGCCCAGCTGCAGCGCCTGCTCGCGCGCAGCCGTGAGATCATGGCGGCCTCCCGGGCGAAGGACGAAAAGATATTCACGCTGAGCCGGGAACTCGAGAGCTGGCAGGAACGCCTGCCGCCCCTGGTCTATCGCTTCCGCGAGAAGGCGCGGGAGGCGACCGCCGCCTACCGGGCGCTGGATATGGAGCGGGCCCGGGCGCGAGAGCTGGAGGACACGCTGCGCACCCGCGCCCTGCCGCTCACCGACTCGCCGCCCGACGCGGACGGCGGCAGCAATGGCGGCAATGGCGGCCGCCGCAGCGGCGGCGACGGCAGCGACCGAGCGATGCCGGTCCATCGGCCCCGGGACGACCTCAAGCGCATCCGCGGCATCGGCCCGGTCCTCGAGCGGCTGCTGAACGATCTCGGCATCCACCGGCTGCAGCAGATCGCGGAGTTCGGCCCGGACGACGTGGAGCGGGTGCAGGCGGCCCTGCAGGACTTCCCGGACCGCATCGAGCGCGACCACTGGGTGGAGCAGGCACGCACATTGATCTCAGAGTACCGGTCCGAGGCCGGCGAAACATCCTGGACAGGGAGGACGGAAACATGAACCTGACGACGACGGCTTTCCGCGACGGCGAACGCATCCCCGACGAGTTCTGCTTCGGCAACCCCGCGGACGAGGGCCACATGACGCTGGGTGCGAACCGCAACCCGGACTTCACCTGGGCGAACCTGCCGGAGGACACCCGCTCGCTGGTGCTGCTCTGCGTCGACGTCGACGTGCCGAGCAAGGCCGACGACGTGAACCAGGAAGGACGCACGATCCCTGCCGATCTGCCACGGGTCGATTTCTATCACTGGGTGATGGTGGATATCCCGGCGAGCATCGCCGGCATACCGGCGGCCTCCTGCTCCGACGGCGTCACGCCGAAAGGCAAGAAGGACCCGTCGGGACCGGACGGCACCCGACAGGGGCTGAACGACTACACGAGCTTCATGGCCGGCGACCCGGACATGGCCGGCGAGTACTTCGGCTACGACGGGCCCTGCCCGCCGTGGAACGACGAGCTGCTCCATCATTATCACTTCGTGCTCTACGCGACGGACCTCGAGAAGGTGCCGGTCGAGGGGAAATTCACCGGCCAGGACGTGATGGCGGCGCTGGAAGGGCACATCCTCGCCGAGTCCCGGGTGGTGGGCACCTACGCGCTCAATCCGGACGTCGGCTGACGCTCCGGCGCTGCCGGCAGATCAGCGCGCGGCATCCGGGCGGACGGTGAAATCCACGATCCGTATCCGGGTGCCGGGCTGGCCGGCCGGGTAGCGCTGGCCCAGCACCTCCGCCAGGGCGTCGTCTTCGTAGACGCCTGCGGGGGCGGCCTGGAGCACCCGGGCATCCACCGGCCGTCCGCTGGCATCCACCTGGACTTCCACCTGCACGAAGCCGCGCCGCTCGCGCTCGACTGCCGTGGCCGGCGGCACCGGCTCCAGCATCGGCGGCGGCGCCTCCAGTTCCGGCAGGCGGCGGCGCGGCTCGCCCAGCAGCTCGGCAACGTCAAGGCTGTCGTAGCCCACGAGCAGATCGAGCGGATGCGCCTCCACGGCTATCTCGTCCTCACCGGTCGCCCGCTCGAAGCCGCCCCACAGCTGGACGGCGACCACCAGCATGGCAGCGGAGACCACGCACGCGGTCAGGAAAGAGGCGAGCAAGCGCAGCATCGCTAAGCGGCCTCAACCACCCTCGGGGCCTTCCCCGTCGAAGGACAAGGCGCAGGAATTGATGCAGAAACGCAGCCCGGTGGGCTCGGGCCCGTCCGGGAAGACGTGGCCCAGGTGGGCGCCGCAGGCGGCGCACAGGATCTCGTCGCGGACCATGCCGTGACTCGTGTCCCGCTCGGTGCGCACCCGGTCGCCGGCCAGCGGCAGCCAGAAGCTCGGCCACCCGGAGCCGGAGTCGTATTTGTGTTCCGAGCTGAACAGCTCCGCGCCGCAGACGACGCAGGCATAGGTGCCGTCGGCCTTCTGGTTCACGTAGCGGCCGGCGAACGGCGGCTCCGTGGCGCCCTGCTGGGTCACCCGCCAGGCCTCGTCGCCCAGACGTTCTCGCAACTCATCTTTCGTCTCTTCCGTCATTGCCTCGGTATCCTCCGTCGGCCTGCGGCCGGTTGCCGTCGATCGATTCTAGCGCGTCGGCGCGGGGTCATTGCTGCCCGTCGCCGGCGAGCTCCAGCAGCAGCCGGTTCATGCGGCGCACGTAGGCACCCGGATCCTCCAGCGAGCCGCCCTCGGCCAGCCGGGCCTGATCGACCAGGACCCGCGCCAGGTCCTCGAAGCGGCCCTCGTCGCTCTCCGCGGACAGCCGCTGCACGAGCGGATGGGCGGGGTTGATCTCGAAGATGGGCTTCGTCTCCGGCAGTTTCTGCCCGGCCGCCTCCAGCAGGTGGCGCATCTGGCGGCCGACGTCGTGCTCCGAGAGCACCAGGCAGGCGGGAGAATCCACCAGCCGGCGACTCACGCGCACGGTCTCCACCTGGTCCTTCAGCAAGCGTCGGAGCTTCTTCAGCAGGGGTTTCTGCTCCTCGTCCAGCGCCTCCTGTTCCGGACCGCTGTCGCCGCCCGGGAGTTCCGCCCCGCCTCTCGCGACATCGCTCAGCTTCGTGCCCTTGTACTCGGGCAGCTGGCCGATCATCCATTCGTCCAGGCGGTCGTGGAGCAGCAGCACCTCGATGCCCCGATCGCGGAATACTTCCAGCTGGGGCGCGGAGCGCGCCTTCTCCAGGCTGTCCGCCACCAGGTAGTAGATGGCCTCCTGGTCGGTCTGCATGCGGCCGATATAGCCGTCCAGCGACTGATCCTGGACGGCATCTTCGCTGCGGGTCGTGACGAAGCGGAGCAGCGCGGCGATGCGCTCGGCGTGGCCGGGGTCCTCGCCGATGCCCTCCTTCAGCACCTCGCCGAACTCGTCCCAGATCTTCTGATAGGTCTCCGGATCGTCCGCGGCCGTCTTCTCCAGCAGCTCCAGTGCCCGCCGGGTCAGCGCGCTGCGCAGCGCGTCCAGCGTGGGATGGGACTGCAGCAGCTCCCGGGACACGTTCAGCGGCAGGTCGGCGGTGTCGATGACGCCGCGGACGAAGCGCAGATACAGCGGCAGGAACTGCTCGGCGTCGTCCATGATGAAGACCCGCTGCACGTAGAGCTTCAGCCCCCGGGGCGACTCCCGGTTCCACAGCTCGAACGGCGCGCGGCCGGGGATGTAGAGCAGACTCGTGTACTGGCGCTTGCCCTCCACGTGGTTGTGCGACCAGGCCAGCGGATCCGTCGGGTCGTGGGTGAGGTGTTTGTAGAACTCCCGGTATTCCTCGTCGCCGATCTCCGCGCGGGGCCGCGTCCACAGGGCGGTGGCCGCATTCACCGTCTCCCTCTCCCCGTCGCCGGCAGGCATGGTGACCGGGAAGGCAATGTGATCGGAATAGCGTCGGATCAGGTGGCGCAGCCGCTCGGCCGCGGCGAACTCCTTCGCGTCTTCGCCCAGGTACAGCACCACGCGCGTGCCCCGCTCCGGGCGCTCCACGGAGCCGATGCGGAATTCGCCCTGACCGTCGGACTCCCAGTGGATGCCGGTGTCGGCCGGCTGGCCGGCCCGCCGGGTATAGACCTCCACCCGGTCGGCGACGATGAAGGAGGAATAGAAGCCCACGCCGAACTGGCCGATGAGGCGCGAGTCCTTGCGCGTATCGCCGGTCAGCGACTGCAGGAACTCCGCCGTGCCGGACTTGGCAATGGTGCCGAGATTGACGATCACCTCGTCCCGGTTCATGCCGATACCGTTGTCGCTCACCGACACCGTGCCGGCCTCGGCATCGAAGTCCACGTCGATACGGAGCTCGGGCTGATCCTCCATCAGGGCCGGATCGGCCAGAGCCTCGAAGCGCAGCTTGTCGGCGGCGTCCGAAGCGTTGGAGATCAGCTCGCGGAGGAAGATTTCCCGGTTGCTGTAAAGCGAGTGGACCATCAGGTGAAGCAGCTGCTTCACCTCCGCCTGGAAACCGAGCGTCTCCGCGCTCCGGGTCTCTGCCATGTCGCCCTCCCCTGGATGGAACCTGTGACTCGCCCGGCCGCGGCGCGATGACGCGCCGCCCGTTTCCGGGCAGGTCGGAGTGTGGGGGCGTTCGCGGGGTTTTCAACCCGCGGAGCGGGTGCGGCTCAGGAGTGGCGGGCGGTCCAGCGTGCCGCCGGCTGACGGGTCAGCCAGGACATCGCGGCAGCCAGGGCGGCGATCAGGGCGGCCACCAGGAAGGCGCCGGCAACCAGCGGCAGCGTCGCGGCCGCCACTGCCAGACCCACGCCGATCAGGGCGCCCGCCAGCAGCGCGACCAGGCGCGCGAGGAGACGGCGCACCTGCTCCCACAGCAACGGCATGGACCAGACGAAGTCGTCCATGTCATCCAGATACTGCAGCAGCCGTTCCATGTTCTCTTCCGCCGAATCCCTCAGCAATCAACGCATTCTAACGCTTTCTTCGTGCCAGCGGTGCAAAATCAACCATAAGGTGCCGCGGATCGCGGTGCAGCCGGCGGCGAGCGCCTCAGCGCACCCGTCGCAGGACGGGGCGGCTGTCCGCGGGCGGATCCTCCGACATGAGCATTGCCGTGCGATTCGCCTCCTTGGCGTAGGCGATGGCTTCGTGCACCCAGCGCCAGCGCTCGCGGGTCTCTTCGGTCTTGAACAGCGCCAGTTGCTCTTCGGCGCCCGGTTTCGGTTTGGCCATAGTTTTCGAGATCGAGGTGGGGAGAATCCGTTGTTCTTCTGTCAGTCGGTTCGTGCTGCCTCGGCCGGCGTCACGAATCCTCACGGTCACTGCGTTTGCGGTCGCTCCAGTTCCGTTTCACTTCTTCCGCCCAGTTGCGGTAGCCCTTCCAGGTGTAGAGCGAGGGGTCGAGTGCACCGCGGCTGCGCGGGCGGTCGCCGCGGCGTGAGAGCCACTTGCGGTAGGCGTCCCAGGGCTCGCCGTCGCGTCCGTCGTCCCGGTCGGTCGCGGACACCGTCTCGTCATGGTCCGCGTCCTCTTCCGGGCTCGCGGCCCAGCGGATGTCCTTGTCGTCAGGCATGGCTGATCCCACTCCCAGCAGATGGGCGAACATTACGCCGGCGAGGGTGCCGGAGCGAGGAACTGCATCACAATGATCAGTGTTAAAAAAGACAGGCAAATCAGCGGGTTCAGCCACCCTATTTGACTTAACGGACGGCGCCGGGCCCCGCGCTGCGGGCTTTTTGACTTAAGCGGGGCGATTAGGGAAAAGCGGCGCCGGCGCGCACCGGCTGAGCTCAGGCCACCACCTCGTAGCAGGGGCTGTAGCTGCCGGACAGTTTCATCCGCCCCTGGGCCACGAACGCGCGGAGCAGGTCGTCCAGCAGCGGCATGATGCGCCCGGAGGCTTCGATGCGGAACGGTCCCCGCTCCTCGATCATGCGGATCGTGTCCTCCCGCACGTTGCCGGAGACGATCCCCGAGAAGGCGCGGCGCAGATTGACGGCCAGCTCGTCGGGGGCCTGTTCCGGATGCAGGGCCAGGGAGGCCATGGACTCGTGGCTCGCCAGGAAGGGCACCTGGAAGTCGTGGTCGATCTTCAGGCGCCAGTTGTAATAGTAGGCATCGCTGTGGCGCTGGCGAAAATCGCGCACGTCGGTGAGCCCGGACTGGATCGTCCTGGCCACGGCCACCGGGTCGTCGATGACGATACGGTAGCGCTGCTGCCCCGCCTCGCCCAGGGTGGCGCCGACGAACTCGTCGATGCGGCGGAAATAGTCCTCGCTGCCGGCCGGTCCGGTGAATACCAGCGGAAACGGCATGTCGGCATTGTCCGGGTGCAGCAGCACGCCGAGGATGAACAGGATCTCCTCCGCCGTGCCCACGCCGCCGGGGAAGACCACGAAGCCGTGACCGACCCGGACGAAGGCCTCGAGCCGCTTCTCCATATCCGGCAGGATCACCAGTTCGTTGACGATGGGGTTCGGCGACTCCGCGGCGATGATGCCCGGCTCCGTGATGCCGATGTAGCGGCCGTCACGGATACGCTGCTTGGAGTGGCCGATGGTCGCGCCCTTCATCGGTCCCTTCATCGCGCCGGGACCGCAGCCGGTGCATACCTGCAGGCCGCGCAGGCCCAGCTCGTAGCCCACGGTCTTGGTGTAGTCGTATTCCTCGCGGCTGATGGCATGGCCGCCCCAGCACACGATCACGTTCGTGTCGGCCGGCGCCCGCACGATGCGGGCGTTGCGCAGGACGTGGAAGACGGCGTTGGTGATGGAGTCCGAGCG
Source organism: Woeseiaceae bacterium (assembly GCA_035655155.1). Taxonomy (GTDB): domain Bacteria; phylum Pseudomonadota; class Gammaproteobacteria; order Steroidobacterales; family Woeseiaceae; genus Lentisalinibacter. Next base: position 50,988 of record DASRVH010000050.1, on the reverse strand, counting down.
GGAGAGATCGAACTGCCCGCCTTCGCGCAGCTCATTGTCCACGAACACCACGTCGCGCAGCACCGAGAACAGCAGCTCGCGGATGCCGCGGATCATGCGGCCGTCCACGAAGGCGGAATCGGGGGCGTTGCGCAGCGCGAGACGCACGCCGCGGTCCTGCTGGATGATGCCCACCTCGAAATCCCGGTAGCGGGCCAGCAGCTCCCGGGTGTCATCCGTCATGGAACCGGAGGTGAGCACCGCGAGCGCGCAGCGCCTCAGCAGCCCGTAGAGACCGCCTTCGCCGCGGTTGCGCAGTCGGTTCACCTCCTCCTGTGACAGAAGTTCGAGGCTGCCCTCCGGAGAGACTTCGATGTCCATGCTGTTCGCCTGCAGGGGATGCGCGCCGTCGGGGCGCGACGGATTCAGGGGCGGATCTCGATCGGCGTGTTCTCGCGTGTCATCAGCCAGATGTCCACCATGGCGGCATTGGACACCGCGATGCAGCCGTCGGTCCAGTCGCCGGAGCGGTAGAACTCCGGGGTATAGCGGAGCTCGTTCGGGTAGCCGTGGATCATGATCTGGCCGCCGGGGTCGACGCCGAGCCGCCGCGCCCGCTCCCGGTCCCGCGAATTCGGATAGGAGATGCGGATGGAGAGGAAGAAATCGCTGTTCTCGTTGCGCAGGTCGAGATAGTACAGGCCCTCCGGCGTGCGCGAATCGCCCTCCTCCTGCTTGTGGCCCTCCGGCTCCATGCCCAGGAAGATCTCGTAGCTGGCGAGGATGCGCTCGCCCTTCAGCAGGTGGAGCTTGCGGTCGGATTTCTCCACCACCACCTTGTCGGCCACCTCGAGCGTGGCTTCGGCCCCGCCGGGCGCGAGCACGGCCAGCGCGGCGAGCGCAAGTGACAGCACCGGCGCAAGCGCCGCCCGCCGCCTGCGCCCTTGCCCGTGCCATTGCATCCCGCGTCGCATTCTGTGTCCTCTCGTCCCGCTCATAGCCACCACACGTCCGGCCCCAGGGCGGAGATTATGCTAATGCCGGCGGCGGCAACAGACAAACACGTCTCATTCCTGCCGTCGGCCTCCGCGCGGCGCCCGGTGCCCGCCATCCAGGTTGCGGCCGATGATCCAACCGATGGCGAACCCGATCGCGCCGGCGCCCGTCGTGTAGTAAGGCAGGAAGCGAAACAGGAGTTCCGGCGTGCGGGCGCGGCTCGCCATGCCACCCCAGTCCAGCATCAGCCCGAGGTGCAGGTAGAGAGAGAGCCCCAGCGCCGGGACGGCGAAACCGGCGACCCCCAGCAGCCAGCGCCGATCCGCCTCCCGCCAGCGCCAGCCGGCACGCGCCAGGGTGTAGAGCAGGAGCGCGAGCGTCAGCGCCGGGGGCAGCAGATTCGGCACCGCGTGCGGGCCGTAGTCCTCCGCCTCGAGGATCACGAGGGCCGCCGCCACGAGCAGTACGACGGGCGGCACCAGCGACCAGTGGCCGAACATCAGCCGCCGCCCCGGCCTGCGGCGATGCCCTTCACCCGGCGGCTCAGCCCGAGCATGTCCAGTTGCTGCCGGCTCTCGACGATGCGGCCGTCCTCGATCCGGTCCAGCAGGAGGCCCTCGAAGCTCACCCGGGCGCCGGTCGGCGGCGTCGCATCGAAGACGCCTTCGTGTGTGCCGGTGAAGCGTATCCGGGTGGCCACACGCCCGTCCTCAGCGACCTGCTCCAGCACTTCCAGCTCCAGGTCCGGGAACGCGCCGTGCAGGCCGCGCCCGATCGAGGAAAGCACCTCGCGGGCATGGCGGGAGCCGTTCACCGTGGCGCCGGGCGCGAAGTACCGGTCCCAGTCCTCCCAGCGGCCCCCGACGACGAGCGTCTGCAGATAGCCGCGGACGAGGGCCTTGTCGTCGGCGTCGGTATTGAAACCGTTGCAGCCGGCGAGCAGCGGCAGGAGGAGCAGCGACAGGATCTGCAGGGCACGGCGCATGGCGGGCGACCTCCGGGCGGCGGCAATGCCATCGATGATAGAAAGAGCGAAATCCGGCATATCGAGAACAGGTCACAGATTCGCTGTCGGTTTCCGTATAGTTTACGTAACCTTGCGGGCGGCGGCTCCCTGTGCAGGGGAACCCCGGGCCGCCGCGTCTGCCGAAGCAGAGGACCGTAGCCCGCGGGAAATTGGCCGGACTATTGGTCGCACTACAGGCCGCCGGATGTCGACTATGGATACCGAGATGGACAACAGGCGCACCGCCTTCGCCGCCGCCATTGCGGCGGCGGCCGGCCTGCTGCTGGCGGTCGCAGGCGTCGCCGTCGCCGGTCCGGGTATAGGCCCGGGCATAGGCGCCACCGAAGAGGTGGTGGACAACCCGGAGGATGCCCGCGAGCAGCATGACGACGGCGAACCCGAAGCGGCGGCGAGGGAACGGCCGCAGGCCGAGCGCCCCCTGACCACGCTGGAGCCGGTGGAGTGGGGCCGGGCCCGGGAATCCGATGCCAAGGCGCTCGAGGTTCTCGGCAGCGCGGTGCCGCCGGCCAGCTACCAGCGCCTGTCCTGGTCGGCCACGGAACTTTTCGAGGGCATCCCGGTGGACACGCCGGTGCTGGTGATGAACGGCCGCTATCCGGGCCCGGTGCTGTGCCTCACCGCGGCGGTGCACGGGGACGAGCTGAACGGCATCGAGATCGTGCGCCGGGTGCTGCACGACCTGGACCCGCAGAAACTCTCCGGCGCGGTCATCGGCGTGCCCATCGTGAATCTGCAGGCGTTCCGCCGCGGCTCGCGTTACCTGCCGGACCGCCGCGATCTGAACCGCTATTTCCCCGGCAACCCGGACGGCAGCGCGGCCTCGCGAATCGCCCACTCTTTCTTCACCAGCATCGTGCGGCACTGTGACGCCCTGGTGGATCTGCACACCGGCTCCTTCGACCGGGCCAACCTGCCGCAGCTGCGCGCCGACCTGCGCGACCCGGGTGTGGTCACTCTGACCCAGGGCTTCGGCGCCACGGTGATCATCAACAGCATCCCGGCCGACGGCACGCTGCGCCAGGCGGCGACGGACGCGGGCATCCCGACGGTGACGCTGGAGGCCGGCGGGCCTTCCCGTCTGGAGACCGAGGAGGTCAACCACGGGGTGAAGGGCATCGAGACTCTGCTGAATACTCTGGGCATGGTGCGCAAGGTGAGCCTGTGGGGCGAGCCGGAGCCCGTGTACTACCGCTCCACCTGGGTAAGGGCCAACCGGGGCGGCATTCTCCTGTCGGAAGTGGATCTGGGCCGGCGGGTGAACGCCGGCGATCTGCTCGGCACGATCACCGATCCCATTACCAACGCCAGGACAAACATCTATGCGCCGACGAACGGACGGGTGATCGGCATGGCGCTGAATCAGGTGGTCATGCCCGGCTACGCCGCGTTCCACATCGGGCTGCCGCGGCCCGAGCCGAAGACCGCCGAAGCCGCCCCGGCGGCAGCCGGCGGCAGCGCCGACAGTGCGGAAGGTGCCGGCAGTGCCGGCCCTGCCGACGAGTCTCCGGCCGCCGCCGGGGAGTCTGCCGAGGAAGCGTCGGTGGCGTCGGCATCGCCCGGCGACGGGAGTGCCGGCGAAGACCCGGCCGGGGAGGCCGATGCCCCGGGGGTCGGCGCGGACGACCAGGATCAGTAGCGGTCCGTTCCCCGCGGGTCACGCAAAGAAAAGGGCAGGCCGAAGCCTGCCCCGTACATACCCCATTGTTGTACGCGATCGCGAAAACCGCATCCGGCCGGCCCTCAGCCGCCGGCCTTCAGCGCGTTGATGCGCGCCTCCAGCGGCGGATGAGTCATGAACAGCTTCTTCAGTCCGTGCGCACCCAGACCGGCGATGCCGAAGGCCGACAGCTGCCTCGGCAGTTCGGTCGGCTCGTAGGTCGCGCGCAGCTTCTCGAGCGCTGCCACCATTTTGTCCCGGCCGGCCAGCTCGGCGCCGCCCGCGTCCGCGCGGAATTCCCGCCGCCGCGAGAACCAGTGCACGATGATCGTCGCCAGGATGCCGAAGACGATCTGAGCCACCAGGCTGGTGAGGAAGAAGCCGATTCCAGCGCCCTGCTCGTTGCGGAACACGACCCGGTCCACGAAGAAACCGACCACCCGCGAGAGAAAGATCACGAAGGTGTTCAGCACGCCCTGCAGCAGCGTCATCGTCACCATGTCGCCGTTGGCGACGTGGGAGACTTCGTGGGCGAGCACGGCCTCCGCCTCGGCCTGATTCATGTTTTGCAGCAGGCCGGTGCTGACCGCGACCAGCGCCTTGTTGCGGCTCATGCCGGTGGCGAACGCGTTCACCTCGGGCGCGTCGTAGATCGCCACGTCCGGCATGCCGATGCCGGCACGGCCGGCCTGGTTCTGCACGGTGGCGAGCAGCCAGGACTCCCTGGAGTTCGACGGCTGAGTAATGACCTTCGCGCCGGTGGTCCAGAGCGCCACTTTCTTCGAGATGGCGAGAGAGATGAACGAGCCGGCAAAGCCGATCACCGCCGAGAAAATCAGCAGCGAGGTCAGGTTCAACCCACCCGTCTCCGAGACGATGCTCTCCAGGCCGAAGACCCGGAATACGATGCTGATGACGGCCAGCACCGCGACGTTGGTCGCCACGAACAACAGGATTCTCTTCATATGCACTACTCCTGGCAGTACCAGCCCAATGCTCTGCAGACCCCTGCAGAACGATCGATAATGGGTCCGCCGGCAGCCGATTCAAGCGCCGGAGCCCGAGTATGACCCGCCGTCGGCGCTACAATTCCGCAGTCATGTCCTTCGCCGCACCGAGGTTTTCCCGATGAACGACGCCGGCACCCGATCCGCGGCAGGCGAGTCGCGCGGCCGCGAGGCCCTGATCCGGGCGGCCCTCGCGCTACAGCGCGCCCTGGTGCTGCTGCCCTGGCGCGCACAGCGGCTGCTGGGGCGCGGCCTCGGCGCGGCCGCCTTCCGCCTCGCCGGGAGCCGGCGCCGCATCGCGGCACGGAACCTGGAACTGTGCTTCCCCGAGCTCACCGCCGACGCGCGGCAGCAACTGCTGCGCCGTCACTTCCGTTCGCTCGGCATCGGCGTGATGGAGCTCGGCATGGCCTGGTGGGCGAGCGACCGGCGTCTGCGCAAGATGGTCACGCTGGAGGGTCTGGAGCATCTCGAGTCCGTCGCTGCGCGACCGGTCATCCTGGTCGCCGGGCATTTCACCACCATGGACCTCGCCTGCCGGCTGCTGGGTCTCGCCGTCGACTACGACGGCATCCAGCGGCCGTTCGGTTACCCGGCCCTCGACCGGCAGCTCACCCGCGGCCGGCAGCGTGCCGTCGGCAACGTCTATTCGAAGTTCGATCTGCGCGGCATCCTGGATGCACTGGCGCGGGGCCGCACGCTGTGGATGGCGGTGGACCAGGCCCAGACCGGCAACCGGCCGGTGATGGCGCCGTTCTTCGGGCTGCCGGCGCCGACCACCGGCAGCCCGGCCCGGCTCGCCGCCCGGAGCGGCGCCGCGGTGCTGCCGGTGATCGGACGACGGCAAGCGGACGGACGCTACCGGGTCACCGTGGAACCCCCGCTCGAGGATTTTCCCGACCGCGACGAGGTGGCCGATGCGGCGCGGCTGAACGCCGTGGTGGAGCGCCATGCCCGTGCGGCCCCCGATCAGTACTACTGGATCCATCGCCGCTTCAAGGGCGACCCGTCGCACTACGACAACGTCTGAATCAGCCGGGCGATTGCCCGGCTCGGTCGGTGCTGCGACCGACCCGGTAGCCGGCGACGAGCTCGCGCCAGTCGCCGGCCCCGTAGCGGAATCCGGGTACGTTCGCGCGGAGCTTCTCCAGCGAGCGCAGCAACCGTGCAAGGTTGCGACGCTGCCAGGCGCCCGGGCGGCGGAGGCGGCCCCGGTCGAAGTCCAGCAGCCAGACGGCGCCTTGCCCGCCCAGTTGTATGTTGTGCGCGTTCAGGTCCGCGTGGCAGACGCCCGCGTCGTGGAAGCGCCGGATGGTGGCACCGATGCGCCGCCACTCGCCGGCCTCGAGATCGCGTTCGCCGAGCACGCCGGCCAGCGAACGGACGCCGGGCAGACGGCGAGTCAGGATGTCGCCCCGGTAGATCCCGCCGCTGCGTCGATAGCCCGCGGCCGCCGGCGCCGGCACGGGCAGGCCGGCCGCCGCCAGGCCGGCGAGCAGCCGGAACTCGCGGAAGGGGCGCGTGGCCGCCTGTCCCAGCCACAGGAACTCGTCGTCGAGCACGCGGCCCACCATCCCGCCGCGGCGATAGTGGCGCAGCGCGAAGTCGCCCGCCTCGCCGGTGACGAACCGTACCGCGCCCCGACCGGGCGCATCGGGCACGTCGTGCCGGGCGTGCCAGGCGTCGGGTTCCAGCCAGTCCGGCTCGAAGTGGTTGAAGATACGGGGATCGTATAGGATGGCGCCGTCCGCGGTGGGCAGGATCCTCTCTTCCACGCTAGTCGGCTCCGAGGTATTGGCGAATCCCATAGACAACAGCGCCCCGCCCGGCTCGCTCTGCGCCGTGCGCCTGTCCGCGATAGGTGACACCTGCCACACCCTGCCGGTGCTGCGGACGCTGAAAGCCGCCTGGCCCGAGACGGCCATCACGTGGGTGATCGGCCGCACCGAAGCGTCGCTGATGGCGGACATCCCGGAGTTCGAGTTTATCACCTTCGACAAGTCGGCCGGCGTGGCCGGCTACCGGGCACTCAGGCACCGTCTCGCCGGACGTCGCTTCGACACGCTGCTGATGATGCACGCCTCGCTGCGCGCCAACGCCGTGAGCCGCCTGATCCCGGCACGGCGGCGCATCGGCTTCGACCGGGAGCGGGCGCGGGACTTCCAGTGGCTGGTCTCCGACGAACGCATCCCGCACCGGCCCCGCGAGCACGTCATGGACGGCCTGTTCGGCTTCACCGAGTACCTGGGCGTGACGGAACGCCACCTGGCCTGGGACATACCGGTCTCCGATGCCGACCGGGAATACGCGGCGGGGCACCTGCCTGCCGGTCGGCCCTGGATGCTGCTCAGCCCGTGCAGCTCCCAGAGAGCCCGCAATTACCGGAACTGGAGCGTGGCGAACTACGCGCGGCTCGTCGATCATGCGGCCGAGCGCCACGGCGCCCGCACCGTGATCACCGGCGGCCCGACGGCGCTGGAGAGGGAATACGGCGAGGCGATCACCGCCGCGGCGGCCAACAAGCCCGTCAACCTGGTGGGCGCCAGCACCTTGAAACAGCTGTTCGCGCTGATTCGCCGCGCCGCCGTCGTCGTGTGCCCGGACTCGGGACCCGCCCACATGGCCACGGCCGCGGCCACGCCCGTGATCGGGCTCTACGCCACCTCCAATCCGGACCGTACCGGCCCGTATCTGAGTCGCCACCTGGTCGTGAATGCCTATCCGGAAGCGGTGCGGCGGGAATTCGGCAGGCCGGTGAGCGCGATCGCCTGGGGTCGACGGGTGCGCGACCCGGCCGCCATGGAGCTGATCCGGGCCGATGCGGTGGAGGCGCGGCTGGACGAGGTGCTGGGCGGCGCGGTGGCGGGCACCTAGGCGGCGAGTTCGTCGAGCGACGCCAGCACGTCCGCCGGCGTGATCTCCCGCATGCAGCGAAAGTGGCCCAGCGGGCACTCCCGCTCGAAGCAGGGGCTGCAGTCCAGACCCAGATAGTGCACGACCGCCCGCTCCGTCAGCGGCGGCGTAAAGGCCGGCGACGACGAGCCGTACAGTGCGGCCACCGGCAGGCCGACCGCGGCCGCGACGTGCATCAGCCCGGAGTCGTTGGTGACGCCGGCGCGGCAGGCCGCGAGAAGATCGATGGCCTCCTCCAGACTCGTCCTTCCGCACAGGTCCTGCACCGGCGCGGCGCCGGCGATGGCTCGCGCCGCCGCGGCGTCCTTCGCCGAGCCGAACACCCAGACGGCGCGGCCCCGATCGGCGAGCCGCGCTGCCAACTCGGCGAAATACTCCAGCGGCCAGCACTTGGCCGGACCGTACTCCGCGCCCGGCATGAACGCGACCGGCTCCGCCGCCGGATCCAGCCCCAGCCGCTCGAGAGCGCGGGCCTGGCGCCGGGCGTCCACCGGCAGGCGCGGCCTTGGCAGCACGTCGGGCAACGGCTCGCCCGGCTCGAGGCCGAGGGCTACGAATCGCTTCACCGTCTGGTCCAGCACGGTGGCGTCGAAGGGCCGCATGTCGTTGATGAGGCCGTAGCGGTGTTCGCCGCGGAAACCGGTGCGCCGCGGAATGCGGGCGAACCAGGGCACGAGCGCCGCCTTCAGCGACCGGGGCAGGACGACGGCCTGCGCGTAACCGCGCTCGCGCAGCGCGCGGCCGAGGCGGCGCCGTCCGCCCAGGTGCAGCTCTCCGTGGCCGGCCGGCATCTCGATCGCGTCGCGGACTTCGGGCATCCGCGCGAGGATGGGCAGCGACCAGCCCGGCGCCAGCACGTCGAGGGCGACGCCCGGGTGGCGTGCGGCGAGCAGCCGGAACAGGGACTGGGCCATGACCATGTCGCCCACCCAGGAGGGACCGACGATCAGCACGGGACCCTGGGGACCCAGGAAACCCTGGGGATCCTGGGGCGCCTCAGCCAGAGCCGCCCTCCGAAGGCGCGCGGAGACGGTCGAGGTACGCCGGGACGCCGGCCTGCACCGGCCGGAACTCGCCGCTGTAGCCGGCCGCGCGCAGCCGCGTCAGGTCTGCCTGGGTATAGCTCTGGTAGGCCTCTTTCAGGCCGGCCGGGAACGGGATGTAGCGGATGTCGCCGCGCCCGTGCCAGTCGATGACGGCGCGGGCCACGTCGTTGAACGTCTGGGCCCGACCGGTGCCTGCGTTGTAAATGCCGCTCACCTCCGGGTGCTGCAGGAACCAGAGGTTGACGTCGACGATGTCGTCCACGAAAACGAAATCCCGCTCCTGCTCGCCGGGCCCGTAGCCGTCGCTGCCCTCGAACAGACGCGCCTCGCCGGACTCCGCCACCTGGTTGTGGAAATGCCAGGCCACGCTCGCCATGCCGCCCTTGTGCTGCTCGCGCGGCCCGTAGACGTTGAAATACCGCAGGCCCACGATCTGGCTGCCCGCCTCCGGCAGCAGGCGGCGCACGTAGTTGTCGAACAGGAGCTTGGAGTAACCGTACACGTTCAGCGGACGCTCGTGCTCCGCCGTCTCGCTGAAGCCGGGACCGGCGCCGTAGACGGCCGCCGACGAAGCATAGATGAACGGCGTGTTGTGGCGCAGACAGTCGCGCAGCAGCTCGCGGGAGTAACGGAAGTTGTTCTCCATCATGTAGCGGCCGTCCCACTCGGTGGTGGTGGCGCAGGCGCCCTGATGGAACACCGCCGAGACCCGGCGCCGGTAGCCGCCGGTCTCCAGCTTCGCCATGAACTCGTCCTTGTCCATGTAGTCGGCCACGTCCAGGTCGGCGAGATTTTCGAACTTGTGGCCGTCGGTCAGGTCGTCGACCACCAGGATGTCCTCGCCGGTGGCGCGGTTCAGCCCGCGCACCAGATTGGAACCGATGAACCCGGCGCCGCCGGTGACGATGATCAAGGATGCACCTCCCCGGCCCGGCCCTGCTCAGGCCTGCTCGGCTTCATCGTTTTCGTCGGCCTCATCGGCTGCCTCGTCTTCGTTGGCCGCATCGCGCAGGTAGTACTCGGCGCCGCAGTAGGCGCACTTGGCCTCGCCGGTCTGCTCCACCGGCAGATAGACCTTGGGATGGGAATTCCACAGATACATGCCCGGCATGGGGCAGGACAGCGGCAGGTCGGCCCTGGTCACCTCGTAGCGGTGTTCGGCGTTCGGCCGGATCAGTTCCTGATCGACGGTGCCGGATCTTCTCATCGCTGTTTCCCTCTCTGAGCCCCTGCAGGCATCGGCCGGAAATCCGCGTAAGTATAGCAACCGCCTCAGCCGAAGGTCTGCCGCCAGATCCGCCGCACGGCGTCGGCCTCGGCGGCGAACGCGTCGGCCGGCACGGTCGAGTCCTGGTGGTCCAGAGCCAGATGATGGAGGCGGCGGCGGTAGGTCCGGTAAATGTCCTGCAGCTCCAGCGCCGTGGCGCCGTCGAGGATGCCGCAGGTGGCCAGCACGCCCAGCTGGCGGATGTTGTCGGTGTAGTGCAGCAGGGAGCGGTGGCGGTCGGCGTGGGCCAGCACCAGGTACTGGACGATGAACTCGATGTCGCCGACGCCGCCGGGATCCCGCTTGATATCGAAGGTCCCCGACTCCGCCGAGGACAGCTCCCGCCACATGCGCTCGCGCATGCCGATGACCTCGTCCCGCAGCGTGTCCCTGCGCACGGCGTTCTGCAGTATGTCCACCCGCAGGCTCTCGAAGGAACGCCGCACGCGCGCATCGCCGGCCACGGCGCGGGTGCGCAGCAGCGCCTGGTGCTCCCAGGTCCAGGCATCCTCGCGCTGGTAGCGCTCGAGGGCGTCGACGGAACTCACCAGCAGACCCGAGCGGCCGCTGGGACGCAGCCGCGTGTCCACCTCGTACAGCGCACCGGAAACCGTCTGCACCGTGAGGACATGCACCAGCCGCCGCGCCAGCCGGCCGAAGAACACCGCGTTGTCCACGCACTTGTCGCCGTCGGTTTCCTGGTCATCGCCGGCCGAGTCGTGCACGAACACCAGGTCCAGATCCGAGCCGTAGCCGAGCTCGATGCCGCCGAGCTTGCCGTAGCCCACCACCGCGAAGCCGGCGCGCCGGCGCACGCCGCCCACCGTGCACCAGGGCCGGCCGTGGCGGGCCACCAGGTCTTTCCAGGCCAGCGACAGGGCGCTGGCCACCACCATCTCCGCGATCTCCGTGAGCCGGTCGCTGACCTTCATGATGGGGAGGCGGCCGCTGAAATCCGCCACGGCGACGCGGAAGGTGGTCGCCCGCTGGAAGCGCGCCAGCTCCTCCACCGCGGCCTCCGAATCGTCGGCGCCCACCGCGGACAGCCGGGTTTCGTATTCCACCCGCAGGTCCGCCGCGCCGGGTTCCCGGTCCGCGATCCGCGGATCGATGAGTTCGTCCATCAGCAGCGGGTGCGCGGCGAGCTCCGTCGCCAGGTAGGCGCTCTTCGAGACCAGCTCCACCAGCCGCTCCAGCGCCTGCCGGTTCTCCAGCAGCAGGGCCAGGTAGGCGCTGCGCCGGAGCACGGCGCCCAGGATCCCCGTCAGCCGGTGCAGGGCGACGTCCGGCTGGTCCAGGTCCCGCAGCCGTTCCAGCAGCGGCGGCATGAGTTCGTCGAGGCGCTGGCGGGAGATCTCGTCCAGCCGGCGGGTCTCGATGTCCGCGCGCAGGCGGCCCAGCACCCGCGCGAACGCCTCCGCCTGCGCGTAGCCCGCCGCTGCCACGCGTTCCTCCAGCCCCTCGGCGTCGGCCGATTCCCACAGCGCCTGCAGCGCCGGCCGCTCGGCCCGCACATCCTCGCCGGCGCGGAACACGGTCTCCTCGAAGTGCCCGCCGACGACGGCGCGCACCCGCTGCGTCGCTTCGGCGAGGCTCTGCCAGTCGGGATGATCCATGACCAGGGCCAGCCGCGCCCGGTCCAGCTCGCCCGCCGGCAGATCGTGGGTCTGGCGGTCCCGGATCTCCTGCAGCCGGTTCTCCAGCCGGCGCAGGAAGCGATAGGCGTCGAGCAGTTCCCAGGCGCTCTCCGCCGGCAGGTACCGCCGCTCGGCCAGCGCCGTGAGCGCGGCACGCAGTTCCCGGCTCTGCAGCGCCTGGTCGCTGCCGCCGCGCACCAGCTGCCAGGACTGCGCGATGAACTCGATCTCCCGGATGCCGCCGGGGCCGAGCTTCACGTTGGCATGCATCTCGCGCCGCTCGACCTCGGCACGGATCATCGCCTTCATGGAGCGCAGCGACTCGAAGACGCCGTAGTCCAGGTAACGGCGGTAGACGAACGGCGTCAGCACATTGGCCTCGAGCTCGCCCCAGGCGGCCATGCCGGCCTCGTCCGAGAGCGGTCTCGCCTTCACGTAGGCGTAGCGCTCCCAATCGCGCCCGTGCTGCAGCAGATAATTCTCCATGGCGGAGAAACTCACCACCGGCGGGCCGCTGTCGCCGAACGGCCGCAGCCGGATGTCGACGCGGAAGACGAAGCCGTCGGCGGTCACCTCGCCCAGCAGCGCGACCACCCGGCGCACCATGCGGCCGAAATACTCCGGCGCCGACAGCGGCCTGGGCCCGTCGCTCTCCTCCGCATCCGGGTAGACGAAGATGAGATCGATGTCCGAGGAGAAATTGAGTTCCCGGCCGCCCAGCTTGCCCATGGCCATGGCGATCAGGGACACCGGGTCGCCGGCGGCATCGCGCACCACCCCGTGGCGCTCCGACAGCGCCTCGCCGGCATGGCGGATAGCGGCGATGACCGCGGCATCGGCCAGGTCGCTCAGCTCGTGCAGGGTCTCGTCCAGGGTGGCAAGACCGGCCAGGTCGCGCCAGGCGATGCGCGCCATCTCGCTTCGGCGCAGCCGCCGCAGCCGGCGCGCCGGACCGTCCGCCTCGCCGGCGTCAACGGCACGGGCGACTGCGGCGGCGATCTCTCCGGGCTGCCGCGGGCGCTCCAGATCGCCGCCGGCGATCAGTCCGGCGAACTCTGCCGGGTCGGCGCGCAGCGTCTGGCGGACGAACTCGCTGGCCGCCAGCACCCGCGCGGCGACGGCCTGGCTGCCCGCTGCCTCGAGGGCGGCCGCGACATCGTCGAACGGCGCATCCAGCGACTGCAGGAACCCGCTGAGGTCGTCCGCCAGCGGCCCCGGCAGATCGGCCTCCATGGTGGATGACAGTGTCCCGATAAGCGCGTCCGCCGGCATGCCGGCAGTGTAGCCCGAGCCGCAGGCGGTTGCAGCGGCCGCGGCGCTGGCCGACCATGCAGCCATGACGGACAAACACCTGCTGATCGTCTACCACTCCCAGTCGGGCACCACCGAGCGCATGGCCGAGGCCGTCATCCGCGGCGCCCGCCACGAGGATGTGGACGGCGTCACCGTGCGCGTGCTCGGCGCGCTCGAGGCCGAGGCCGACGACGTGCTCTGGAGCGATGCGCTCATTCTCGGCACGCCGGAGAATTTCGGCTACATGAGCGGCGGGCTGAAGTTCTTCCTGGACCGGGTCTACTATCCCTGCCTCGAGAAGGTGGAGGGCAAGCCGTATGCGCTGTTCGTGCGCGCCGGCAACGACGGCACGGGTGCCGTGACCAGCGTGCAGCGCATCGTCGCCGGACTGGCGCTGAAGGAGATTCAGCCGCCGCTGGTCGTCGCCGGGGAGTTCGACGAGGCGCGCCTGACCGAATGCGAGGAACTGGGGACGACCGTCGCCGCCGGGCTGGAAGCCGGCGTATTCTGACGCGCTTGCCGTCCGCTCAGGTCGCGGCGGCCGCCACCCGCTCCGCGTCTGCCAGGCCGGCCACGACGTCGGCCAGCGGCATCGGTTCGCCGATGTGATAACCCTGCGCGTAGTCGACGCCCAGCTCGCGTACCTTGCGCCGGACGGACTCGCTGGTGACGTATTCCGCCACCGTGGCGAGCCCCATCACCCGGGCCACCTGGGTGATGGCCGCGATCATCGCTTCCGAGACCCGGTTGGCGGTGACGTCGCGGACGAAACTGCCGTCGATCTTCAGCGTGTCCACGTCGAAGTCCTTCAGGTAGGCGAAAGAGCTTAGGCCCGCGCCGAAATCGTCCAGCGAGAAGCGGCAGCCGAGTTCGCGCATGGTGGCGATGAACGCGGCGGCACGGTCCATGTTCGCCACCGCCGCCGTCTCGGTGATCTCGAAGCAGAGCGCGGCGGGCGGCACGCCGCTCGCCTCCACCCGCTCGCGAACGTAGCCGAGGAACTCGTCGTCCCCCAGCGACTGGCCGGACAGGTTGATGGCGAAGACGTGGCGCGCACCCGCGGGCGCGGCGGCCACCTGATCCAGGGCGCGGCCGACCACCCAGCGGTCGAGCCGAGGCATTAGCTGGTAGCGCTCGGCGGCAGACAGGAACTGCTCCGGCGCGAGCCACTCGCCGTCCTCGCCGTGCATCCGCAGCAACACTTCGTGATAGGCGAAGCCGCCGCCGTTCAGCGGCGCGATGGGCTGGGCGACGAGCTCGAACTCGTCACGGTCGAGGGCGTTCTGCAGATGCGCCACGATGCGGATGTCGTCGGCCCGCCGGATGATGCTGCGGTCGTCCTGGTCGTAGACCTCTACCCGGTCGCGGCCGTGTTCCTTGGCCGCCGTGCAGGCCACCTTCGGCGCCACCAGGGCGGCGGCGGCGCCGCCGGACTCCCGACGCCAGGCCGCAACGCCGGCGCTTACCGTGAGGGTGACGGCCTTGTCGCCGCGCAGGTAGGAGAGCCGGCGGGCGCGACGACGCACGTCCTCGGCAAAGGCCGCCGCCCGCTCGACGTCGCAGTGGTGCAGCAGGACGCCGAAATTGTCGCCCGAGAGACGGGTCGCGACACCGTCAGCGGGGACGGCCTGCTGCAGCTCCGCGGCGAAACGCCGCAGGATGTCGTCCCCGGCGTCGTGGCCGAAACTGTCGTTGACCAGCTGGAGCTTATCCAGGTCGAAGATCACCAGTGCGTGATTGTCTTCGTCCGTCGCGAGTTCCCGGTAGCTCTCGCGCAGGTGCGCCTCGAAGCCGACCCGGTTCACGAGGCCGGTGAGCCCGTCGTAATAGCTCTCCATGACCCGTTCGGCGCGTCTGGCGACCAGGCTCGCGAAACGCCGCTCACGCTCGCCGAAGCCGCTGCCGCCGGTGCGGCCGGCCAGTGCGAAGACGCCGCTCACCCGACCGCCGCGCTCGCGCACGGGGCAGAGGAGCAGCTGATAGCCGTCACCGGCCTGGCTGACGCCCTCGGGCACCGTCGCGATGTCCAGCACGCTTGGGGTGCGGCGGCGGCTCAGCCGCGGCAGGAAGCGCCCGACGATCACCTCGTCCAGCGCCCGCCGGTCGGCGCCCTTCCAGCTGCGATGGGTGGCGCCGATGCGGATCTGCTTCGACGGCAGGATCAGGACGCTGTAGCCCACGCCGAGATGACGGCCGCAGGCCCGCACGAGGCCGGCGAGCTGCGCCTGGCCGTGGGGTGCCTCCTCCAGCTGTTGCTCCAGTTCGTAGAGCAGATCCAGTTCGGCGTGGGCGCCGGCGACGTCGGGCTGGCTCCCGGCCGGGCGCTCGGGTAGCAGCCCGGCCAACAGGGGCAGAGCCCGGGCGACGACGGCGGCCGGCTCGCAATCGTCCATACCGTCATCATGCCAGCGGCAGGCGAGTACGCCGGCGCGTCGGCCGGCGCTATCCTCCAGCGGGAATGCGTGCAGGGCGTCGCCGTCGGGCAGTGTCAGCCTGCGGGGCTCGGCAGGCGTCGAGGCCGCATAGAACAGCTCCGGGGGCAGCGCCAGAAGCGCGCTCGTCACCTGCCGGTCCGGTCCGCCGGCGCTGCTCCAGACGAACTGGCCGCCGTCGCCGTAGAAATCGATACGGCACGCGTCCGGCAGCAAGGCCGTCAGCGCTTCGCCGACCGCGCGGACATCGACGCCCGCAGAGGTTGTCCCGGTTCTTTCCATCCGCGTTCCATGCGTACGGCGGCATGCCGGCATGCCCGGTCATGGTCCGCCCCGACCATGAATGGTGCGGAATCAGGTAGCGGCTGTCTGTGATGCCCGTCGCAGCGCTGCCGGACCGGTAAGCACCCGGCCGTCGAGCCGTGCCCGGCGGGCCGGGCGCCGCCCCGCGGCCGCGGCTCAGGTACGCGGCTTCAAGTCCGAGGCGTCAGGGCAGGCCGGCCAGCCACTCGTCGTCGGAACCCTCGGTGATGTCCTCGAACAGGAAGGTGCTGAGATAGCGCTCGCCGGTGTCGGGCAACATCGCCAGCAGCACCGAGCCCTCCGGCGCGGATTCCGCGGCCTTCAGGGCCGCCGCCAGCGTGGCGCCGCCGGAGACGCCGGTGAAGATGCCCTCGTTCGCGGCTAGCTCCCGTGACGTCTTCGCGGCGGTATCGTCGTCGATCGGGATGAGATCGTCGTAGATCTCTCTGTTCAGCACGTCGGGCAGGAAATCCGGGGTCCAGCCCTGGATCTTGTGCGGATGCCACTCCTTGCCGGCCAGCAGCTGCGCGGCCTCGGGCTCGGTGGCCACGATGCGCAGATCCGGGCGCGCGGCCTTCAGCACCTCGCCGGCGCCGGTCATCGTGCCGCCGGTGCCGTAGCCGGTCACCCAGTAGTCGAGCCGGCGGGCGGCGAAATCGCGGAGAATCTCCGGGCCGGTGGTGCTGCGGTGGAAGGCCGGGTTGGCCGGGTTCTGGAACTGGCGGGCCAGGAACCAGCCCCGCTCCTCGGCCAGTTCCTCGGCGCGGCGTACCATGCCGGTGCCCTTCTCCGACGCCGGGGTGAGGATGACCTTCGCCCCCAGCGCGCGCATGATCTTGCGCCGCTCCACGGAGAAGCTCTCGGCCATGGTGGCCACGAAGGGATAGCCCCTGGCGGCGCACACCATCGCCAGCGCGATGCCCGTATTGCCCGACGTGGCTTCTACCACGGTCTGGCCGGGCTTCAGCACGCCGCGCTGCTCGGCGTCGATGATGACGGCGTAAGCCAGCCGGTCCTTCACCGAAGCCATGGGGTTGAAGGATTCCACCTTCACGTAGAGCGTCACGTGACCGGGACCCGTGCGGTGCAGACGCACGACCGGCGTGTCGCCGATGGTGTCGAGTATGCTGTCGTAGATCATCGTCGCATCCGGTTGAGAATAAGGCCCGAGACTATACCGGGCGGGAGCAAGTCGCCAAAAATAATGAAATTTTCTTCGCTTATGCCCGGTCGTTATATAGAGTACGGAAAACGGAAGCGGACCGAACCATGAAACTGCAGCAGCTGAGATACCTGCTGGCCATCGTCGACAACGGCCTGAACATCACGGCGGCGTCGGAACGGCTGCATACCTCCCAGCCCGGCGTCAGCAAGCAGATCCGCCAGCTCGAAGAGGAGCTGGGGCTCGCGCTGTTCGTGCGCAAGGGCAAGAGCCTCGCCGGGCTCACCGCCGCGGGCCAGGAGGTGGTGGTCCGCGCCCGGAGCATCATGCAGGAGGTGGAGAACATCCGCACCGTGGCGGCCAATGCCCACCGGGAGACCGAGGGCACGCTGGCCATCGGCACCACCCACACCCAGGCACGCTACGTCCTGCCGGAGGTGATCCGGCGGTTCCGGGAGCGTTACCCGAACGTGAGCCTCGAACTGCACCAGGGTACCTCCGAGCAGATCGCGGACATGGTGCAGGCCCGCAATATCGACTTCGCCATCGCCACCGGCGGGGAAGACCTGTTCGCCGACCTTGTCTGCCTGCCCTGCTATCGCTGGGACCGCACGATACTCGTCCCCCGGGACCACGAGCTGGCGCGGCGGGGCGGCAAGCCGGGCATTCGCGACCTCGCCCGTTATCCGCTGGTCACCTACGTCTTCAGCTTCAGCGGCGAATCCTCCCTGAAGCGCGCCTTCGCCGCCGAGGGGCTGGAGCCCGACGTGGTCTTCACCGCCCGGGACGCGGACGTGATCAAGACCTATGTGCGTATGGGCATGGGGGTCGGCATCGTGGCCGCCATGGCCCACGATTGCGCGGACCGGGCGGACCTGGTCGCCATCGATGCGGCCGGCCTGTTCCCGCGCAGCACCACCTGGATCGGCTTCCGCCGGGACACCGTGCTCAAGCGCTACATGCGGGAGTTCATGCTGCTGTTCGCCCCGCACCTGAGCGGAGGGCTGGTGGACCGCTGCCTCGCCGCGCCGGACCAGAACGCGGTGGACGCACTGTTCGAGGAGATCGAGCTGCCGCTGCGGGGCGGTTGCCCCGACGGCTATCCGGTAGCCGCCTGAGTGGTTCCGTGAGGGCCGGTTAACGGCTCAGTAGATGCGGAAGCCGCCGTGGCGGCGGCGGCTGCGGTGGTCGATCCACCACATGCCCGCCACGAAGCCGAGCGCGAGGGAGACGACGGCGGCGCCCAGAACCATCGGCCAGGGCAGGCTGAACTGGTACAGGGACAGGCTCCGGCGAAAGCCTTCGTTCTCGTCGCGCAGTTCGGCGACGGCGGCCCTGGCGCCCGACAGCTCCTCCGCCTGCGCGGACGTCATGCTCTCCAGCTCCGCGATGCGCCCGGCAGAACCGGAGAACGCCTCGCGGGTATCGGCGAGTTCCTGCTTGAGCTGCTCGAGCTCCGCCCGGGTCTGATCGACGATGAGTCGCGCCGGCTTGTCATCCACCAGGAAGCCCGCCTTCACCCACCCTTCGGTCCCGTCGGGCAGGCGCACCTGGGCGTACAGCGGCCCACGGGTCAGGACGGTCAGCTCCTGACCGCTCTCGAGGGTGCGGAACGCGCGGTCGCTGGTGTCCTCGGCGCGGTGCAGACCCAGGCGCAGATTATCGGTCACGTAGGCCGTCTGCGCCCACAGCGGCGGGGCCAGCGCCAGCAGTGCGAATAGCGCCAGCGCCCGAACATACCCCGCCGGCCGGCGACCCTGTGCGTGACATAATCTCATGGCGCCGCAGTCTACTACGGCGCCTCCCGCGAAAGTGAGAACTGGTTCAGCCATTCGAGCAGCGCGTCCTGCAGCTCGTCGCCGGGGCCCCGATGCACCTCGCCGGCGTTGTGCAGCACCGCCACCGCGTAGCGGACGCCGTCCCCGGCCTGCAGGTAGCCCGCCAGCGTGCTTACATCATCGAGCGAGCCGGTTTTCAGGCGCGCCCGGCCGGCGATGGAGCCGCCGCGCCGCCGGCCGTAGGTGCCGTCCATGCCGGAGATGGCCATGGAGGCGGCGAACTCCGGCATCCACGGGCTGGCCCAGGCTGCGGTCAGCAGCTCGCCCATGTGGCGGGCGGTGATCCGCGCCTCGCGGGAACGGCCGGCGCCGTTTTCCAGCACGAGTTCCGGGAAGCGGAAGCCGCGCTCGTCCAGCCAGGCCGCGACCGCCCGGCGTCCTTTCTCCTCGGTGCCCGGCGGCCCGTAGCGCTCCGCGCCCAGGGTAAAGAGGAGCTGACGGGTCATGACGTTGTTGCTGTACTTGTTGATGGAGCGGATCACCTCGCCCAGCGGCAGTGAAGTCATGGTGAAGAACGGCTCGGCGCCGGCCGGCGTCTCCGCCACCGCGAGGCCGCCGCCGAACTCGCCGCCCATCTCCCGCCACAGCGCCGCGAACAGCCCGAACACGAAGTCCTCGTGACCGAGTACGCTGCGGGCCAGCGAGTAGCGACCGCAGGCGGCGGGGAAGTCGCCCGAGAAGGTCACCGACCGTTCGGCGCGACGGGCCCGCACGGCGATGCCCCGCTGATAACCCCGGCAACGCCCCGCCGCAGGCTGCAGGCGGTTGTCCACGCGCAGGTTGGCCAGCGGCGGCTCCATACCCACCAGCACACCGTCGGCGGCCGGCTCGAACCAGAAGCGCACGACGTTGAAATTCACCAGCAGCGCATGAGGCGTGACGTTGTAGGCGCGCAGGGGCTGGTTGTCGAAGGCGCCGCGGTCCTCCGGCCCGGGCCGGAAGTAACCGGTATCGAGGATCAGGTCGCCCTCGATCCGCTGCAGGCCGCGGCGGCGCAATTCGCGCAAGAGGAGCCAGAACCTCTCCTGGACCAGGTAGGGGTCGCCGCCGCCGCGCAGGATCAGATCGCCGTCGAGCACGCCGTCCTCGATACGGCCGTGCAGGTACACCTCGGTCTGCCAGGTATGCGCCGGGCCGAGTTCGTCGAGGGCGGCGAAGGTGGTGAGCAGCTTCAGTACGGAGGCGGGATTGCGCGGCGTATCCGCATTATGGGCGAGCACCTCGCGGTCGCTGCCGAGCTCCTGCACGTGGATGCTGAGATCGTCCGGGTCGAGGCCATGACCGTCGAGCACGGCCCGCACCTGCGGCGGCAGGGCGGCCGCTGCGGTCGTCGCGGCAAGAAGGGCGACCAGGACGGCGACCGGGCCGGCGGCCCGGAGAACAATCAGCATCGGTTAAACTCCGCTCTCGTTTCGCGAGTCGTTGCCGTCATTCCATTCACCGTCGGGGAGGACCAGCGCATGACGCATTGTGTCGGCAAATCCGGACGACGTTCAAATGGTGTCGGCGCAATTACGGCGCTGGCCGCCTGCGCGGCCCTGCACCCGGCCGGCGCCACGGAGCTGGACGTGCGCCATGGCGGCCCGCTGACAGGACTCTTCGGCCTGCCCTCCCCCGGCGAGTCGGCCGCGCTGGCGCCGGACGAATCCTGGCGGCTGGATTTGCTGGTCCAGGGCTCCAGCCACGCCATCAGCGAAGCCGACGCCGGCGAGGAACTCCTGCTGGACGGCGAGACCTGGCGCACGGCGCTGCGTCTGCGCGCGCGTTTCCGGGAGCGCTGGGAGTTCGGCGTGGAAGTGCCCTGGCTGCGCCACAGCGGCGGCAGCCTGGACGGCCTCATCGACGACTGGCATGCCCTGTTCGGACTGCCCGACGGCATCCGCGACCAGGTGCCGAGGGACGAGCTGCGCTATGCGTATCGAAACCCGGCGGGGGAAGTGCTGGACCTGACGGACAGCGCGGGCGGCCTTGGCGATATCCGCCTGAGCGCGGGTTACCGGCTCCGCCAGGACGCGACAGGCTCGCTCTCCCTGCGGGCCGCCGTCGAGCTGCCCACCGGCGACGAGGACGAACTCACCGGCAACGGCGCCGCGGACTATTCCCTGGGCATCAGCTGGGAACGGGACACGACGGACCGATCCGGCCGCTGGAGCGCGCACGTCATGGCAGGCGTCATCCGTTTCGGCGGGACGGACCTGCCGGCGATTGCCACCCGGGAATTCGGCGGCTGGGCGCAGGCGGGCGTCGGCTGGCGGCTGACGCCGCGTATCGAGCTGCTCGGCCAGTTGCAGGCCGCGAGTTCGCCCATCGACAGCGGGCTGGACGCCTGGGGCGGCGGCCTCATGCTGGGGCTCGGAGCCGGCATCGACATCGGCCGCCACTATCGGCTGCAGCTCGGCTTCACCGAGGACATCGACGTGGAGACTTCGCCGGACATTACCTTCATGCTGCGGCTCGGCCGCCGCTGAGGGTTACTCGAGGTCCTCTCCCATCTCGCGGCGCAATGCCCGCGTGGCCGTGCGGTGGATGATCCAGGTGACGGCCACGATGGCGAGCAGGCCCGCGCCGAACAGCAGCTTGCCGGCGATGCCGCTCTCCACCTCGCCACCCACGAGCTGATCCACGTTCTTCGCGATGGAACCCAGATACACGTACAGGGTGACCGCCGGAATCATCCCTATCCAGGTCGCGAAGAAATAAGGCACCAGCCGGATGCGGGTGAGTCCGTAGGCGTAGTTCAGCAGATTGAACGGCAGCAGCAGCGACAGGCGCGTGAGCATCACCACCACGAAGCCCCGGTGGGCGATGGCCTGGTCGAGGGCCGCGATGCGGCGGTCGCCCGCGACCTTCTGCTGCACCCATTCCCGCGCCACCGTGCGGCCGACGAGATACGAGAGCGTGCCACCCAGTGCCGTGCCCAGCGAGACGAGCGGCACCCCGCCGGCGAGCCCGAAGAGATAGCCGCCGCTCATGGTCAGCACCGAGCCCGGCACCATCAGCGCGGTGCCCACGGTGAAACCGGCAACGAACAGGGCCCGGCCCAGGGTCGGGTGCTCCGCGATCCAGACGGAGGCCGCGTCCAGCCAGACGTCCAGCGGCAGCGTCCAGACGGCCACGATCATCGCGGCCAGGAAGAGAGCGCCGGCGACGAGACGGCGCCGGGCGCCGGTTCTGGCGGCTCCGCTCACCGGTTCAGACGGTGTCCCGGCTGGCGTGCCCGACACCCCCGCCGACGTCTTCGGACAGCACTTCCCAGCCGCGCGCTTCGGCCATGGCCTGCAGCTCGGCGTCCGGACGGACGGCCACCGGCGTGCCTACGCGCTCGAGCAGCGGCAGATCCCAGCGGGAATCGCCGTAGGCCGCAACGGCTGACACCGCCACGCCACGGCGGGCGCAGATCTCGTCCAGCAGCGCGCACTTGTCCGCGCCGAAAGGATGACGCGCCGGCGGCTGCCCGGTGATGCGTCCGCGTCTCTCCAGGCAAACGGAACCGATCGCCTCATCGGCAGTGAGTCGGCGGGCGAGCTCGTCTGCGATGGGCTGGAGCGTGCCGGACAGCAGCACCACGCCGTCGCCCGCGGCGCGGTGGCGGCGGAGTCTGGCGACCGCGGGTGCATGCAGGGCGGGCTCGACCTCGCTGGCGACGAAAAGCCGGGCCTCGCGCTCCAGCGTTGCTGCATCCATGCCGCGCAGATACGCCTTGTTCTTCTTCGCCACGTGCCGGCCGTAGCGCGCGAGCCAGCGCAGGTTGAACAACAGGAAGGCCAGCAGCCGCAAGGGGCCCAGCCTGCCCCGGCGCA
Organism: Woeseiaceae bacterium; assembly: GCA_035655155.1. GTDB lineage: Bacteria > Pseudomonadota > Gammaproteobacteria > Steroidobacterales > Woeseiaceae > Lentisalinibacter. The sequence continues at coordinate 28,631 of DASRVH010000050.1, read as the reverse complement.
GCAGCCACAGGAAGAAGCGCTTCTCAGTGCTGGGACCGGCCACCAGCGTGCCGTCGATGTCGAACACTGCCAGCTGCATCAGCGCCTTTCCTGTCGTTCCGGCTCGTGACCCGATCTGGGGATCAGGCTGTCGCGTTCCTCGTAGACGAATTCGGTGACGACGGGCAGACCGCGCAGGATGCAGATCAGCACCGACAGATAGACGAGGACCGCGCCGACCGTCTCGAGCACCCCCGACCACTCGGACCAGAGGGCCGGGACGAGTGCCGGCAGCGGCTGCAGCAGCAGCAGCCAGCAGAAGGCGGTGGCCTTCAGCACGGCATAGAAGCCGCGCATGAAGCGCCCGCCCACCAGCCACTGCCCGAGCGGCGAGCGGATCATGCTGAACGGCGACTTGCCCTCGCTGGTCACCTGATTGGCGCGGATGGTATCCACCACCGTGCCGCGAACGACGAATACCAGCGGCACCCATACCGGCACCAGGTCCAGGTCCGCCAGCACGATCCACATGGTGAGCTCGACGATGCGGTCGCCGGCGATGTCGAACATGGCGCCGAACAGGGAGGTCTCGTTCCGGCGCCGGGCCACCCAGCCGTCCAGGCCGTCGGTGACGAACAGGAATATCAACAGCGGCACGTTCGCCAGCTGCCACCATGGGTGCTCGGGCTGGTAAGCAATAGCGACCACCACGATGAGCAGCAGCAGCCGGCTGAGTGTTATTAGGTTGGCCACGCCCGGATTATACCTGAGCGACCGCGCCGCTCAGCGTCCCGGGAGGCTGCGCAGATTCTGCATCCGAAGCCGGCGCCGCGGCGAAAACCGGTCTGACAGACGGCCGCCGCAGGAGCGCCGGCAGAGACCCGAACATGAAACCGACCCTTGACTCCGCCACGAAGCCGCACCGCACCCGCCCTGTTCCCGGCCGTGCCGATGCCGGCCCGTGCCCGCACGGCCGGCGGGCGGCTACGCTGGACCCGGAAAGATTGCTAAGCTTGCGCCCCGTGATTGCCGGTCCGGGAGCGCGGTTCCCGTGAGTGCCGGTGTGCAGCTACGCGCTGTCCGCGGCGGCAATGCCGTCGCGGGTGCGGCACGGTGCTGCCGCGACAACGGACCGGCACGCGGAACCGGCCGGCAACCAGTACGACAACTAGTAGGACAATCGGGACGGCAGGTGACGGGGCAAGCGAGCTTACTCGAGAGGATCGGTAGCGGCGACCAGGCCGCAGTGGCGCAGTGTGTCGAGCGCTACAGCGGGCTGGTGTGGTCGCTGGCCCGTCGTTTCATCGCCGTGGAGGCGGACGCCGAGGATGCCGTCCAGGAGATCTTCGTCGAAGTCTGGAACACGGCCGCACGGTTCGATCCGTCCAAATCGGCGGAAGCCACGTATATCAGCATGATCGCCCGGCGACGTCTCATTGACCGGCTGCGAAAGAACCGGCGGGAACCCGACCGGGAGAATCTCGAAGACGTGGAGTACGCCCTGTCCGGCGACGGCCATCGGGCCCTGGAAGCCTCGGCCGAGACGGAGAAGGTGGTCGAGGTCCTGAGTAACATGAAGCCGGAACAGCAGCAGGTGATCCGCATGTCGACCTGGCTCGGCATGTCTCACTCGGCCATCGCCGAGGAGACCGGCATGCCGCTCGGCACGGTGAAGAGCCTGCTGCGGCGGGGCCTGCTGCAGATCCGGGAGCAACTCGGTGAGACGGGCGCCGCCGACGGGGGGGCGTTGTCATGAACGCGCGCAACGAAGAAATGCTGGACCTCCTGGTGGCCAGGGCCACCGAGGGGCTGTCAGCGGAAGAGGAGCGGGAACTCGAGCGGCTGCTCGCGGCCGACGGCGAGACGGACCCGGAAGACATGGAGCTCGCCGCCGCCGCGGCGACGAATGCCTTCGCCGCCGGCGCCGGCCACGGCAAGGAGATGCCCGCCGGGCTGAAGGACCGCCTGCTGGCGGACGCCCGCGCCCACGCGGGCGACGACGCGCCGCGTGCGTCGGCCACCGTCACCGACATCGGCAGCCGGACGCACAAGAGCGAGGACACGCAGAAGCGTGGCGGGAGCGGCAACAACGGTCTCGCCGGCAGCACGTTCAACCGGCTCGGCTGGGCGGCGGCGGCGATGCTGCTGGTGGCGCTGCTGGTCGTGAACCGCCCGCTCCCGGAAGAGCCGGGCGGCGCGGATCCGGCGGAGGCCCGGGCCGAGCTGATCCGCGAGGAACCGGCGACGATGGTGCTGCCCTGGAGCGCTCCGGATATCGACCAGTATGCGGGTGTCAGCGGCGACGTGGTCTGGAACAACGAGAAGCAGGAAGGTTATCTGCGGCTGGCGGGCATGCCCGCCAACAACCCGGCACGCTCCCAGTACCAGCTCTGGATCGTGGATCCGGAGAGGGACGAACAGCCGGTGGACGGCGGCGTCTTCGACATTCCGGCCGGCCCCGGCGAGGTGATTGTGCCGATCCGGGCGAAGCTCGGTGTCATCGATCCCCAGGCGTTCGCGATCACCCGCGAGCAGCCCGGCGGCGTCGTGGTCTCGGACGGCCCGCTGCTGGTCGTCGCCAGCGCCGGCTGAGCGAGCGCGGGGCGGCCGTGTTTGCGACCGTGCTCCCGACCCCGGCCGCCTGGCTGCCCGGCTAGGGCAGGGGCAGCGGCGGCTCGGCCACCTTCAGCAACTGCTTGCCTCGATTGGCCCCCCGGAACAGTCGCTGCAGGGTTGCCGGGCAATCCTCGATGCCGCCCTCGGGAATGTCCTCCTTCACCCGTATCTTCCCTTCGCCGAGCCAGCCGCCGAGCGCCTCGACCGCCTCCGGGAAGCGGTCCCGGTAATTGAGGACGATGAACCCTTCCATGCGCGACGAGCGCACGACCAGCTGCATGTAGTTCTTCGGCCCCGGCGGCTGGTCCGTGCCGTAGCCGGTGGAGATACCGCCGCAGAGCACGATGCGCGCATGCTGCGCCAGGTTGGCGAGGACCGCATCCAGCGTCGGGCCGCCCACGTTGTCGAAGTAGACGTCGATGCTGTCGCCGCAGAGTTCCGCCAGCCGCGCGCCGACGTCCTCGTTCTTGTAGTCGATGGCGGCATCGAAACCGAATTCGTCGGTGAGCCAGCCGCATTTCTCCTCGCCGCCGGCGATGCCGATGACCCGAGCTCCCTGGATCTTCGCGACCTGGCCTGCCACCGAGCCGGTGGCACCGGCGGCGCCCGAGACCACCACCGTGTCGCCCGCCTGCGGCCGGCCGATATCCAGCAACCCGAAATAGGCGGTGATGCCGGTGATGCCGAGCACGCCGAGGAACCAGGTGGGCGGCACCCCGGGCGGGATCTTCGTCAGCGGCAGCGGGCCTTCCGGGTCCGCGACCACGTAGTCCTGCCAGCTCAGCATGCCCTGCACGAGTTCGCCCTCGCGGAAGCCCGCGTGGCGGCTGGCCACCACCTGGGCCACGGCGCCGGCGCGCATGGGCTCGCCGATCTGCACCGGCGGAACGTAACTTCGGACGTCGTTCAGCCAGCCCCGCTGGGCCGGATCGAAGGAGAACCAGAGCGTGCGCAGCAGCACCTGGCCGTCGCCGGGCTCCGGCACGGGAGACTCCTTCAGCTCGAAGTGTTCGTCGCCCGCCATGCCCGTGGGACGGGCGGCGAGGACCAGCTGTCGATTGACGTCGTTCATGCTCTCTCCTGCGGCGCTACGAGCCGGTCCCTTCGAGTCGGGGCCCGGGTGCGGCCATTGTACAGGGGTGAGCGACGTGGCTCAGAGGATGGCGGGCTCTGCCTCGCCGGGCGCGGTCTGCCCGCCGCCGGTGGTGCGGTAGGCCTCGCCCGCGGCGTCGTCTTCCAGCAGCTGCGCGAGTTCGGCCGCCTTGCGGCGGAACAGGGTTTCTTCGCGCTTCATGCGCATGGCGTGTTCGATATGAGACAGCGCCCGGCCGTAGTCGCCGGCCGCCTCCGCCTGCCGCGCCAGCGCATAGTAATAGTAGGGATTGCTCTCGCGGACCCGCCGGATCTCGTCGAGCCATGCCCCCGCCTCCTCGTCGCGGCCCTGGCGGTGCAGCAGCACGGCGAGATTGTTGATGGCGGAAGTATTGTCCGGCTCGAGCGCGAGCGCATGGCGCAGCATGTCCTCGGCACTGCGGGCATCGCCGACACGCTGGTACAGGAGGCCCAGATTCGACCAGGTGTCGCTCCAGCGGGGCGCCTCGCGGATGGCCGCGCGGAAATACACCCAGGCGCCGGCATAGTCGCCGGCCGCCAGCCGTGCCGCACCGAGGTTGTTGTAGAACTGCCCTATCGCCTCGCCGTCCGTCAGCATCCTGCGGCGGCCGCGGGGCTCCTCCGGGAACGGGTAGAAGTCCATCACGTAGTCGCCCCAGCCGCGCAGGTGGCCGTACACGTTGACGTGGCGCGCGGCATACAGGACGTCGCCCTCCATGTCCCACTGGGGCACCACCTCCACCTGCTGGAAGCGGGCGTCGAGGCCGAGTTCGCGGGCCATGGCCACGAACAGGATGGACAGGGAGAGACAGTTGCCCGTGCGGCTGCGGAAGGTCTCCGCGGCGGTGCCGGTGCGGCGCGCATCGTAGTCGATGCCGAGCAGGCCAGGATGCAGCAGCAGGCGCGACAGCGACCGCACCTTGTGGGTCCGGAAGCGGCTGTCGTCGATGTGGCTCTCGAGATAGCGGAGCATCTCGGGCGTCAGGTCGAGGATCTCGTCGGCGCCGGGTGGCGGCCGCACGGCGGCGACCCGGCTCAGATAGGGTTCGGGAACGGGTGCCAGACGGGGCGCGGGGCGCTGCGCCGGGACGGCGGAACAGCCGGCGGCCAGCAGGACTGCCAGACACCCGGCCAGACCCGTGGCCGCAATGGCCATGCTCTTTCCGGTCCTGAGGACCCTGGCCCCCGCTGCCGTCATAGCTGCCCTCCGCGTCAGGCCGCTCCCCGCCGTTCAGGCCGGCGGATGCCCATGGCGCGCATGCGGTCGGTCAGCGTCGTCGGCCGCAGGCCGAGCAGATCGGCGGCGCCGCCGGGACCGGAGACCTTCCAGTCCGCATGCTCGAGAGCGGAGACGAGATTCTCACGCAGGCGCTCCTTCATCTCCGCTTCCGTCAGGAAAGCGCGCGGCGTCTGCGTCTCCTTGCGCGGTCGTTCGTCGCGCGTTCGCTCGCCGGACGCCTCTCCTTCAGGTAGAGACAGGTCCAGCCGCAGAACGTTCCCGGCCGAGAGTATCACGGCCCGCTCTATGACGTTCTTGAGCTCGCGCACGTTGCCGGGCCAGTCGTAGGCGCGGATGGCCTGGACGTGGGCGGTGCTCAGCGTCAGCGGCTTGCGGCCGAACTCGCGGCAGGCCTGCTCCAGGAAATGCTGGGCGATCTGCACGACGTCGCCGCCGCGCCTGCGCAGCGGCGGCACCTCGATGGGGAACACGCCGAGCCGGTAGAACAGATCCTCACGGAAGCGGCCCTGCTCCACGTCCTGGCGCAGATCCCGGTTGGTGGCCGCGATCACGCGCACGTCCACGGTGCGGGTGACATCGTCGCCCACCCGCTCGAACTCGCGCTCCTGCAGCACCCGCAGCAACTTGCCCTGCAGCTCGACGGGAATCTCGCCCACCTCGTCGAGGAAGATGGTGCCGCCGTCGGCGAGCTGAAAGCGCCCGACCCGGTCGCGGTGGGCGCCGGTGAACGCGCCCTTCACGTGGCCGAAGAACTCGCTCTCGAACAGCTCTTCCGGGATGGTGGCGCAGTTCACCTTCACGAGGGGCGCATCGGCCCGCGGGCTGCGCGCATGGATGGCGCGCGCCACCAGTTCCTTGCCCACGCCCGATTCGCCCTCGATGAGGACGTTCGCCGGTGTCCCGGCCACGGCCTCGAGCCGGCCCAGCATCGCCTTCAGCACCGGACTCTCGCCGACGATGCGCCCGTAGTTCATGGCCACGTTCACCTCCTCGCGGAGGTAGTCGCGCTCGCGTTCCAGTTCCTCGCGCAGCCGGGCGTTCTCGGCCAGCGTCTCGCGCAGCGCCTGTTCGGCCCGGTTACGCTCCGTGACGTCGGTGGAGGCCACCAGCAGTTGCACCACGCGGCCCTTCGCGTCGCGTTCGGACACGCTGGACATGATCGTGTCGATCACCCGCCCGTCCCGGGTCACCATCTGCCGGTCGCGTCCGCTCACGTTGCCCTCGCTGATCACCCGCTGAAGGCGGCCGCCGCCGAGTTCCGAACGGTACGACTCCGACAGGAAATCCAGGATGGAACGGCCCAGCACCTCCTCGGCCCGGTAACCCATGATCTGCAGCCAGTGATCGCTGACCTGGGTGATGCGGCCTTCGGCATCCACGATGTGCAGCATGGCCGGCGTGGCCCGGTAGAGCTGGCGATACTTGCGCTCCACCTTCCCCGAGTCGCCGAGTTCCTGGTAGACGGCCACGGTACGGATATAGCCGCTCTGTGGCTCCTGTTCGATCACGGCGCTCGAGACCAGGAAGACTTCCTCGCCGGAGACGGACAGGAACTCCACCGGTTCGTCCACCGCCCTCCCGGCCCGTCTCAGCTTCGGCAGTAGCTCCCGCTCGATGCGCGCGGCGCAGGTGACCGTGGTGAAATCCAGCGGCCGCCGACCGACCAGGTCGCCGCGCTCGTAGCCGAGCCGCTCGCAGAACCGGTCGGTCACGTCGATGAACTTGCCCTCCTCGTCGAGCAGCGCTCCCATCACCGGCACGCGTCGCAACAACCGGCGGTATCCCTGTGCTACGTCCATGACGCCAGTATACGGAATTCCGTCAATCGGATCACGGAATTCCGTGTATCACGAAATTCCGTGACAGGAAGGCGGGAGGATAACTGGCTGTTTCGACTAGAAAATTCGATTTGGCACGGTCCGTGCATCGTGAAAACTGGAAGTCGCGAAGGCCGGGGCGGACAAGGTACCTCCCGGCCCGAATCGTGTTTCGAGGCGTTCGTTCCGGGCCGGTCATTCTCTCCCCCGCCGCCGGCATCGGACGCCGACAAAAACCCCGGCGCGAAGCCGGGCTTCCAGGACCCGCTGCGGGTCCGTCGACACCAGTTCCCCCGCCGGTGTCGACCATCAGGGGCCGGAGGGTGATCCGAGTCGGTTGCCCCCCTGCTGAAACGACGGTTATGCCTCCGGCCCCTGTTTTCTTTTCTCGCCTTCCCGGTCAGAGCCCCGCGCCTCGGCGTCGCTGCGGCGCTGGCCGGCGCGGCGGGAACGGCTCGCGGAAGCCGTATCGCTGATACGCTGGCGGATGCGGCGCAGCCAGCGCCGGGCCCACGCGAACTCGATACTGAGGATGGCCAGACCCAGGGGGATGACGATGAACGCAGGCCCCGGCGTCACCAGCATCACGACGCCGGTGATCGCGACGGTGACGCCCACCACGAAGACCACGATGCGCTTCGCGGCCTTGTAGGTGATTCTGGCGGCGGTCTTTATCATTCGGGACTCCCTGCCCGCCCGAGGCGAGCGCGCATATTGTGCATCAATATGCGTCCGGATTATCGTTGCGCCCCATGCCAAGACTCATTCTGCGACTCACTCTGATGACGGCCTGTCTCTGGCTCGCTGCCTTGCCCGGCCGTGCCGACGTGCTTGAACTGCAGCAGGCACTCCGGGGCTCCGGCGCGGCGCCGCTGCTCGGAGAGAGCGAACCCGTGCGTTTCTTCCTGCGGCTCGTTGCCGTCTGCGGCGAGAACGAGGAACTCGCCTCGCTGTCCGTGTCCATCGCCGACACCCGACTCGCACCGGACCCCGGCAGCCTGGACGACGACGGCGGCAAGGAGGTTACTCTGGCCGTCCCGCCGCGCCAGCTGCAGGGCGTCAACCGGCGCCTGCTCTGCTCGGACACCGAGGCGGCGGAAGGTTCCCTGAAGTTGCTGCGGGGCGCGTTCAGCGCCACGGCATCGGCGCGCTGCAACCACGCTGAACGCGGCTCGCGCCTGCTCTACGCGAGCACCGACGTGGACGTCTCCTACTGGTGCCCGGGTGCGGATCAGCCGCCGGAGGATGCCGCCGACAGATGATCGGCGAGGAAGTCCAGGGTCAGCGCCCAGGCGTCCTCGGCCGCTTCCCGGTCGAAGTTGTTGCCGGTCGGGTTGGCGAAAGCGTGTCCGACCTCCGGGTATATCTTCAGCGTCAGGTCCTTCTCCAGTTCTTCCATCGTCGCGCGGAAGGCCTGCACGGACTCCAGCCTGATGCCGGTGTCTTCCTCGGCGAACAGGCCCAGCAGCGGCACCTCAAGCGGCGCCAGCTCCTCCTCGTCCAGGATCACCTGGCCATAATAGATCACCGCCGCATCCAGGCGCTCCGGGAACAGCAGCGCCGTGCGCAGTGACCAGTGGCCGCCGAGGCACCAGCCGATGGCGGCCACGCCGGGAGCGCCCACCTCCTGCAGGAACGCATAGGCCTGGCGCAGGTTCTCCTCCGTCTCCTCCTGGTTCTCGAGCAGCTCCATCATGAGCGCGCGGGCATCCGACGGCGTTTCGGCCGTCCGGCCGCCGTACAGGTCGACGGCCAGCACCATGTAGCCTGCCGCGGCGAGCCGATCGGCCATGGCCCGGATGTTGTCGTTCAGCCCCCACCACTCGTGGATCATGATGACTGCCGGCAGGGGCTCCACCATGTCCCCCGGGGCGGCGAAGTAGCCGCGCACCAGGCTGCCGCCGACGTCGGCGTAGGGCAGCTCCTCGCTCACCACGTCGCCGGGGGCCGCGCCCACGGCACCGCTCGGCACGGCATCGTCGTCGGCATGCTCCCGGGACATGGCGTCGACGTTTTCTCGGCTCATGGAGGAGGCCGGTTTGTCCGCGGAAGGGGCTCCCCCTTCGCCACCGTTGCCACCCTCACCGCCGCAGGCGGCAATCACCAGGGCGAGTCCTGCGACGATGAACCAGGAGACGGACGGAAACCGGCGGGCTGAGATAATCATCCCCGAAGTGTAAACAAAAAAGAGCCGTCACGGCTTCCTTCCCGGCCATCGCCGACAATGGCCGGCGGAGCATTCCGGCGCGGCTTGTCGGCTCGCTTGTTGCCGGTCGGGAGGCCGAATGACACACTAGCGCCACCGCCGGCCGCCCGGGAATAGAGGAACGTGGGGTATCTGCACGAAGCGCTCGTCTACCTGATCACGGCCGTCATCGCGGTGCCGGTGGCGAAGCGACTCGGTTTCGGATCGGTGCTCGGCTACCTGCTGGGCGGGCTGGCAATCGGCCCCTGGGCCCTCGGCCTGATCTCCGAGGTCGACCATATCCTGCATTTCTCCGAACTCGGGGTGGTGTTCCTCCTGTTCGTGATCGGCCTCGAACTCCAGCCTTCGCGGCTCTGGGTATTGCGCCGCATGGTATTCGGGCTGGGCGCGGCCCAGGTGCTGGTGACGGGCGTCGTGATCGGCGGCCTGGCCTGGGCGGCCGGCATGCCCGCGGAGGCGGCCGTGGTCGCCGGCGGCGGCCTCGCCCTCTCCTCGACCGCTTTCGTGTTGCAGCTGCTGGCCGAGAAGCAGCAGCTGACGAGTCGCTTCGGCCGCTCGGCATTCTCCATCCTGCTGTTCCAGGATCTCGCGGTGATCCCGATCCTGGCGGCGGTCCCGCTGCTCGCCACCACCGCCCCGGACGGGGGCACCGGCGCGGGCCGCTGGCTGCTCGGCGTCGCCGCATTGCTGGCGCTGGTATTCGGCGGCCGCTACCTGCTGCGCCCGGTGCTGCGCTGGGTGGCCGGCACGGGCATCGAGGAGTTGTTCACGGCCGTGGCGCTGCTGGTGGTGATCGGCTCCGCCACCCTGATGGAGGTGGCCGACCTGTCCATGGGCCTGGGAGCTTTCGTGGCCGGCATGCTGCTGGCCGACTCCGAGTATCGTCACCAGCTCGAGGCCGACATCGAGCCCTTCAAGGGACTGCTGCTCGGGCTGTTCTTCATCGCCGTCGGCATGTCGGTGAATCTCGGGCTGATCGCCTCGCGCCCGGCTGAGGTCTTCGGCATCGTCGTCGGGCTCCTGCTGGTCAAGGCGACGGTCATCTACGCGCTCGCGCGCCTGTTCGGCCTGGGCAACGAGGAGCCCCGCTCGCTGGCGCTGGTGCTGCCGCAGGGCGGCGAGTTCGCGTTCGTCATCTTCACGGCCGCCGTGGGCGCCGGTGTGCTCGACCGCGCAACCTCCGAACTGCTCATCGTGGCGGTGATCCTGTCGATGGCGGTGACGCCGCTGCTCTACATCGCCAACGAGGCCTGGGGCCGGCGCACGACGCCCGCGGTGCCCGAGCCGGAGTACGACCGGATGCCGGCCCAGCACAACGACATCCTCATCGCCGGTTTCGGCCGCGTGGGGCAGATCGTCGGCCGCATCCTGCGCTCCCGCGGCATCCCGTTCACGGCGCTGGAGAACAGCCCCGAGCGGCTGGACGCAGTCAGGCGCTTCGGCAACGTCGTCCATTTCGGGGATGCGTCGCGGCCGGACCTGCTGAAGGCGGCCGGGATAGATCACGCCCGCTTCTTCGTGCTGGCGTTCGGCGATGTGGACAAGTCCGTGAAGCTCGCCCGCTACGTGCGCCAGCATTATCCGAAAGTGACGATCCTGGCACGCGCCAGGAACCGCCTGCATGCCTACGCGCTGATGGACCTCGGCGTGCAGGTGATCGTCCGCGAGACCCTGCATTCGAGCCTGGTGATGAGCGAGCGGCTGCTGAGCGACTACGGCATCGACGAGGAAGAGGCGGCCCGCATCGTGGAGACGTTCGGCGAACACGACGAAGCCACGCTCCGCCGCCAGCAGGCCGTGGCTCACGACATGGACAAACTGGTGCAGACCACCCGGGAGGCCGCCCGGGAACTGGAGTCCCTGATCCGCGCCGACCGGCGCGACGACTGATCGGTCGAGCTGTCGCCCGTCTGTCGACGAATGGCGAGCAGTCAGTCCTGAACGGCGCGCGCGAGATCGCGCCGGGTCTGCTCCAGCAGCGGCCGCAGCGGATGGCCCGCCGGGGCCGCCGCCAGCGCCCGCTCGACGTAGCCCAGTGCTTCCGCCGGCCTGCCGGCACGACCGAGGGCCTCCGCCAGGTTGTTCAGGGCGACCAGATCGTCGGGGTCGTCGTCGAGCAGCGCCCGGTAGTGAGAGGCCGCCCCCTCTGGCTCGCCCCGCGCCAGGGCGATATTGCCGAGGCCGAGCCGGGCGAGGCGATTGCCGGGCCAGCGCCCGAGGGCAGCCCGATAGCCGGCCCGGGCCAGCGCGAGGCCGCCCGTCGCCTCAACGGCGGCCAGGGTTCGCAGATAGCCTTCCGGGTCGTCGGCGGCGGGCAACTCGCCGGGGGCCAGCATGACCAGCCCCCAGTTATCGCTGCGCGACCAGGTGCGCAGGAACACGCCGCGGCCGGTCACGCGGCGCCGCTCCGTGCCGGAACGCAGGAGGTAGGCATCACGCGCCGGGTCCATACCCACGACGACGGCATAGTGCCAGCGCGGGAAGGCGCTGACGCCGAGGTTCTGCAGCACGAGCACGGGCCGTCCCGCGCCGAGCTCTGCGGCCAGCGCCTCCTGGGAGGGAGGCAGCCGGTAGGGCACGCGGCCGCGCTGTCGGGCGGCCGCGATCAGCTCCGCCTGCAACGAACCCTGTCTGCCGGGCAGGAAGACCTCGTCCACCAGCGCCCCGGGCGTCACTGCCACGCCGGAGGCGGACAGCACGGTGGCCAGGGCGGCGGGACCGCACTGGTAGCGCTCCTGCGGGAAGAACGGGGTGTCCTCGAGCTCGAGCGGCGCCGACGCCATCTCGGCTACCGGCGCCCCCGGTGCGGCGCACCCCGCCAGCACCAGGGCGCCCAGGCAAACCGCAAGCCGCTGCAGCCGGCGCGTCGGCGGCCGGCCCATGGGTTGGCTCAGCGTGTCTGCCTCAGATGCGGCTGAAGACGTTGGTGACGCCTACGAGTTCAAGAATCAGCAGCACCACGAAAACGATGCCGATGACGGCGAGGAGATCGCCGCCGGCGGCCACGTCGGCGATGCGGCCGTCGAGTTCCGCCAGTTCCGCATCGGACAGGGCAGCGGCCCGCTCCGCGGCCAGGGCCGGATCGACGCCGAAGCGCTCCAGTTCGTCCGCCACGTCCTGCCTGGCCAGGAAAGAGGAAACGCGATCGAGACGCTCCATCCGCTCCGCGACTGCGGCGGCCTGCTCGGTGGAGATCACCCCGGCCGAGGCGCTGACGGCGAAACCGGACGACAGCAGGGCGGCGGCGACGATGCCGGTGACGAAGCGACAGAAAACGGAACTGGTCATATTCTCTCTCCTGTGAGGGCGGACGAGCGCGACCGCCCCTGGTTGCAGACGGCCCAAGGATAACACCGGAACGGCCCGGCTCAGTCCCGCTCCCGGTCCTCTTCGTCGTCCCAGGTGCGCAGCTTGTCCTTGTCCGCGGCCCGCCACTGCGCCTCGCTGCGCCGCATCATCTGGCGGATGTACATCACGAGGTAGATCGCGCCTGCGCCCAGGAAGACCAGTACGACGATCAGTTCGGTACTCATGGGCGTCATGCTAGCACCGGTCAACCCGGATACGTGGCACGCGTCCTGTGCCGACCGTCCGGGTCGGGGTAAGATCGGCACCGAGACAACCATAGACCGGACTGCATCATGACCCTGCTCCGCGACACCTACCACGGCCCGGCGGGCGGCTTCCGGCCCCGCCAGCGGCGCTTCGAACCGAAGGCAGCTCTGGCGCGGGACTGGCACGGCGGCAGCGCCTTCCGCACGGCCTGGTTCAACGCCATGTCGATGCTCTTCCCCCTCGGCGAGAAGTTCTTCATCGACAGCGTCCGGGCTTACTCGGACCGCATCGAGGAGGACGATCTGCGTGCCGAGGTGCGGGCCTTCCAGGGCCAGGAATCCGTCCACCGCCGGGAACACCAGCGCTACAACGAGGCGCTGTGCGAAGCGCGCGGCTACGACCTGGAGGAGTTCGAGGGCCCGGTCCGGCGGCGCATCGCCTGGGCGAAGGGCCACTTCAACGAGCGGCGTCTGCTGGCCGGTACCGTGGCAAACGAGCATCTGACCGCCATCATGGCCCACGACCTGCTCTCCCACGACGACGTGCTCGCCGGCGCCGACCCGGAGATCGCCGAACTCTGGCGCTGGCACGCCGTGGAGGAGACGGAGCACAAGGCGGTCGCCTTCGACGTCCACGAACTGGTGGGCGGCACGGTGAAAGAGCGCCGGCATGCGCTGGTGATGTCCAGCGTCTTCTTCCTGAAGGACACCTTCCGCAACGCGCGCATCATGCTGAAGCGCGACGGTCAGCTATGGCGCTGGCGCACCTGGTGGGACGGCTTTCAGTTCCTGTTCGGCCGGCCCGGCACGCTCAGGCGCATCGTGCCGGCCTGGTTTTGGTTCCTGCGCAGCGGCTTCCATCCCTGGCAGCACGACAACAGCGAGCTGGTGGAGCGCTACGAGCTGGCCCGTAAGAACTGAGATCCTTGCCCACGGGGGCTGAGACCATGGCCCACGAGGGCTGCGGCCATGGCCCACGAGGGCTGAGGCCCTCAGGCAACGCCGAACTCGATCATGCTGTCGGCCATGTCTGTCACCATGGTCCGGAGCGAGCGCGGCTGCCAGCCGAGGACCCGCTTCGCGCGTTCGTTCGAGACATCCATGCGCAGGCCGATCTCGGGCACCACCAGCCGCGTGGTCTTGTCGAACAGCGCGGCGAGGCGCAGCACGAAGCCGGGCAGCCTGCGGGTGGGGATGCGGTAGCCGCGCTCGCGCAGGTGTTCGTCCAGTATGTCGGCGATCTCGCCGAACCAGGCGTGCTCGATGGCCAGAATGAAGCGCTGACCCGCGGCCTCGGGCACGTCCATGGCGCGCAAATGGGCATCCGCCACGTCACGCACGTCCACCGGCGCGTAACCGATGGGCGGGCAGCCGGGGAGATCGCGGCGCATGAGCTTGCGCACGGCCTCGCCGCTGGTGCCGTAGTCCTCGTCGAGGATGGGGCCCAGGACCAGACCGGGGTTCAGCGCGACCAGCTCGAGCGCGCTGTCCTCGGGCAGCGATTCCATGAACTTCCAGGCGGCGCGCTCGGCCAGCGTCTTCGACTTCTCGTAGGCGCCGGCGGTCTTCTCCGGGATGCTCCAGCTGGATTCGTCGTAGACCTTGCTGCCGTCGCGCTCGCGGCCGTAGAGCACGGCGGCCACCGACGAGGTCATCACCACGCGCCGGACGCCCAGTTCGGAGGAGAAGCGCAGCACGCGCAGCACACCCTCGCGCGCCGGCACGATGAGGTCGTCCTCGTGTTTCGGCGGCGTGCGCGGCAGCGGCGAGGCCACGTGCAGAACGGCGTCGCAGCCCTCGATAGCCTCGCGCCAGCCCTCGTCGTCCATCAGGTTCGCGGTGAAGAACGAGAGCCGGTCGTCCGCGTCGACGTGCTTCGCGAAGGTGGCACGCAGCGACGTCTCCCGGGAGGGCGAACGCAGCGTGCCGCGCACCCGGAAACCGGCCTGCAGCAGTTGCAGGATGCAGTGCATCGCGATAAAACCGGACGCGCCGGTCACCAGTATGGTCCTGTCGCTGCTCTCGGCGCTCATGATCCTCTCCCTCGGTTCGGCGGACGGACTAGGGTCCGACCTTTATCTCGTCTATCAGCGTCCTGCGCACGCAGACCCCCTCCTCCAGCCAGTGCCAGGTGCGCGAACGGCGGTCGTCGTACTCGTTGATCACGATCATCTCGAACAACTCCATGTCCGGGTTCTCGTGGCGGGTCCAGGTGAGCAGCACGATATTCGGCGCCCCCTCCCAGGCGACGCCGGTGAGGATGTCGTTGTCGAAGTGGACCCGGCCGTCCCGGTATGTGCCCGGCAATTCCGCGTATTTCGAGCGCCCGTCCGGCCAGACCCAGCGGTTCTTCTGCACGTAGTCCCAGGGGCCGTCCTTCGGAAAGCGCACCTCGACGGTGGAGTGATGACGTTCGACGATCCTGCCCTGCGCGTCCAGGTGACGGTACTCCCCGTCCCAGAAACCCTGGTGCCGCAGGAAGCCGGGCAGTTTCGTGGCGATCGTCATGTCGGTGCCTCTCGGGATGCGGATACGGCTACCATACTGCACTCGCACGCTCGCGGGCAGGCCCCCGCAGCCGCCCTGGCCGCGCCGAACGGCGGTTTGACCGCTCGCAGGCTGCCGGGCATGCTCCCGCGATGTCGCCGCCTCCTCCTCTGATCGAGATCCGCGACGCCGTCGTCTGGCGGGGCGACACACGGGTCTTCGACGGCCTGGATCTCGTCATCGAGCGCGGACAGCACACCGCGATACTCGGACCGAACGGGGCCGGCAAGACCACGCTCCTGAAACTCGTCAGCCGCGAGCTCTACCCGGAGGCGCGGGACGAGCCCGCAGTGCGGGTGCTGGGCCGGGGGCTGCAGGTGGTGAGCGATCTGCGCAAGCGGCTCGGGCTCGTCTCCCACGATCTGCAGCACGAAACCATGGATCGGGTGCCGCTCGCGACCGCCGTCCTGTCCGGCTTCGCCGGCAGCCAGGCACTCGCGGGCGTTCCGTTCGAGCCGGGTCCGGAGCACCTGGCCCGCGCCAGCGAAGTGATGACCGAACTGGGCCTCACGGGACTCGAGGAGCGGCCTTTCCGCTCGCTCTCCACGGGCCAGCAGCGCCGCTGCCTGCTGGCCCGCGCGCTGGTCCATCGCCCCGAGGCGCTGATCCTGGACGAGCCCACGGCCGGTCTCGATCCCGAGGCGGCGTTCTCCTTCCTCGCCCGCATCCGCGCGCTGATCCGGGCAGGCACGACCATCGTCCTGGTCACCCATCACGTGAACGAAATCCCCCCCGGGGTCGACCGGGTGATACTGCTCAAGGCCGGGCGCGTGGTGGCGGCAGGGCCGAAACGGGAGCTGCTCACCGCGGCCCGGCTCAGCGATCTCTACGGCACCGCCGTCCGGGTCATCGAGTCAGAGGGCTTCTTCGTCGCGCTTCCCGGCTAGCACCGTCCTGCAATCGCCGCGCATGCCGGCGATCCACTCGCGGATCAGCTCCACGCCCTCCTCGTGCACGAGCGCGCGGCCGAGTTCGGGCATGGCGGCGGCCGGGTCGCCGGTCTCCATGCGGTAGACGAGTATCGAGGCGTCCGGATCGCCGGGCACGATGGAGTAGCGCCGGTTGCCGGAGCCGCGCCCGGCCGCGATGGGCGGCTTGCAGCGGCCGAGCCGTCGGGGATCGGCGGTGTCGATGTCGAGGAAGAGGCCGGAGGTATCCGCGGCGCCGCGGGGGTTGTGGCAATGGCCGCAGTTGACGTCCAGATAGGCCCTCGCACGCGCCGCGACGTCGGCGCCATCGGAGTCGTCCCAGCGTGCGAGCCGCGGCGCCCCAGCGGACGACGGCGCGCCGGCGAGATAGCCGGCCTCCGTCCAGGCTGCGAGCTGATCGCCGCCCGGGACCGCCGCGCCATCCGCGCCGACGGAATTCAGGTGACGGGTCTTCGGGCCGAGCGGCCGTAGCTCCTTGCCGGTGTGGTCCGGGCGATGACAGCCGCCGCACTGGTTGGCGTCGGGCACGACGTAGGTGAACGGCCGCTCGCTGCCGTCGCCGGCGACGAGATGCAGCGCCAGCATGTCGCCCACCGGCCGCAGCATCGCCTCGGTCTGCGCCTCGTTCCACACGTAGGGGTAGGCCTCCCAGCCGTCGGCCTGTTTCACGAGCAGCCGGGTCTCCACCAGGCGTACTTGCTCCAGCCGCAGCGCGGAACCGTCGAAAAGGCGCTCCCGGGTCTCTGCGTAGACCGCGCCCGGCCCCGCGACCGGATAGTAGAAGGTCTTGGTGAGCACCGTGCCTACCGGGAAGCCCCAGTCCCCGGTCTCCCGATACCGAGCCGCGCGGCCTTCCGGCATCCACACCGTGCGCAGCTTGTGCGCGTAATCGGAGAACAGCGGCGTGTTCAGCGTGTAGGGCAGCACCCGCTCGTTCGGCACCAGCCGGCCGCCCTCGGCCAGCACGAGCCCCCATTCGCTCAGGCGCTCGGGCGGCGTCTCGTGGAAGGCGGGCGCCCGGCGATCGCCGCAGCCGGCGGCCAGCACCAGCATTGCCACAGCCACAGCCATAGCCATAGCGGCAACCACCGCGACGGGTGTGCGGCCCGGATTCATGCCTCGCCGTCGGCCAGCGCCAGCTCCACGGCCGGCAGCTTGTCGTGGCTGCAGCGGTGACCCGTCATGTCCGTGGTCACGTCTGCGCTGCCGTTGCCCATATCGGCGTTCAGCACCACGGCCGGCTCGTTGTCCACGCAGATCGCGTACGGCGGCTTCAGCGCGCCGGTCTCGTCGGTCTTCTCCGGGTTGGCGTAGCCGTCCCAGAGGATGTCCGGCAGCGAGCCGCCGAGGCCGAACATGGCCACCTTCAGGGTCTTCAGCGCCAGGGTATCGGGCGAGTCGCCGCCGCCGGAGAAGCGGTTGCCATAGATGTAAATGGTCTCCGGATAGGGGTCGTAGTCCTCGGTCACCTCCATCATGCCTTCAAAGCCGGAGGAGAAATAACTGGAGACGATCACGTTGGCCGTCTCGTTGTCCGCGATGTCGTTGTCGAAGATCTCCACCCGGTCGTTGGCGTTTATCAGCACCCCGGTGCCGGCCGGCACGCCGGACACCGCGGTGCCCTCGGCCGCGAAGTTGCCGGTATTGTTTGCGATCACCCGGTTGCGGTAGACCCGCGTCGAATGACCGGGCTGGGGCAGGTCCGGCATGTTGAAGACGAGGATGCCGCCGGTGTTGTTGGTGGCGAGATTGCCGTGGACGTCGGCGCCGATGGTGTTCTCGATCTCGATGCCGGCCACGTTGTACTCGGCGCGGTTGTCACGCACGACCACGTTGCGGGACTGGCCGACGTAGATGCCCGCGTCCGACGCGCCGATCGCCACACAGTCCTCCAGCAGCAGGTTCTCCACCTGCACGGGATAGAGGCCGTAGGCGCCGTTGTCCGTATCGGGCCCGCCGGTCCATTCGGCGCGCACCCGCCGGATGACGATATTGCGGCCCTCGTTGACCTTCAGCGCGTCGCCCACCGTGTCCTCGATGCCGATGTCTTCGATGAGGAAATCGCTCGCGTTCACGAGCAGCCCCTCCGCGCCCTGGATCTGACCGGCGAAGGAGAGCACCGAGCGGTCCATGCCGGCACCGCGGATGGTGACGCCATCCGTGTTCAGCGTGAGGCTGCGGGTGATGCGATGCACCCCGGCCGGGATCTCGATGACGTCGCCGGGCCGGGCCGCGATGAGTTCCCGCAGCAGCTGATCCTGGTACGCCGTATCCGGCGGCCCCGCAGACTCGTCGGCCGAGCCGCCTTCGGGCGGCTGGCCGCAGCCCGACGAGAGTGCGGCAATACCGATGACGATCCACAGACGTGTGCTCATGCTCCCCCTCCGTTTCCGCGGCCGACGTTGTGCGGACCGCCGTATTGTAGCGAACCCGGTCGACCCGTATTCCTAGACGGGCCGGCAGACAAGCCGGCCGACGGATCGGCCGGATTGTGACCTGCACCCGGGCAATCCGGCCGCGTTTCCGGTGCAATCGGACGTGGAGCGGCCTCTGCCGTCGCCTCCGGCCACGGCGAGGGCGCTGCCGCATCCGGCGCGCTTTACATAATACATGGAGGCCCCCGGGGCCGTGGAGATCCAGGTGACGGACTACCCGCCGGTACTCGACAACCCCTACGCCCGGCAGCTGGCGTCCGGATTCCGGTGGCTGCGCTTCGACCGCCGGCTCGAGGAGGAGTACCAGCGGCATCACCTGTCGATGACGCTCCTGCAGACCCGTGCCGGCCTGGGACTGGGGCTGGTCCTGCTGTGCGCGCTGCTGGCCGTGGACCACTATTTCATGCCGCCGGAATATGCCCGCATCTCGAACCCCGTGCGGCTCTTCGTGATCATCCCGGCAGTCCTCGGCGTCCTGCTGCTCTCCTACTGGCAGCCCGCGCAACGCATCATCAAGCTGTTCACCATGATCGCGGCGGTCGTCGCCGGCCTGGGTTCGCTCTCCATCGGCGCGCTGGCGTCCGACCTCGGCACGCCCTATTACTTCTCGGGCTTCATGACCATCACGGTCTACATCTACTTCTTCCTGGGCCTCGGCTTCTACTACGCCACGGCAACGGCGCTGACGCTGCTGTTCACCTTTGTCGGGCTCAGCCTGGCGCTGCAGGGCGTCACGGTGGACCTGATGTACAACGGCCTGTACATCCTGTTCACGAACTTCATCGGCATCTTCGGCGCCTATTCGCTGGAACGCGGCCGGCGGCGGAGCTTCCTGGAGGCCAACCTGATGGAGCGCGTCGCCGGGCAGGACAAGCTCACAGGCCTGAGCAACCGGCGCGCCTTCGACGAGCGCTTCCGCTCTGCCTGGCAGAAGGCATCTGCCGACGAAGTCCGGCTGGGCCTGCTGCTGATCGACGTCGATCACTTCAAGGAATACAACGACCAGTACGGCCACCAGGCCGGCGACCGGGCGCTAATCACCGTGGCGAAAATGGTGCGTGCCGCCGTCCGCCGCCCCACCGACATGGCGGCCCGCTACGGCGGCGAGGAATTCGTGGTGCTGCTCACGGGCACCACCGAGCAGTATGCCGCGAAACTCGCCGAGCACATCCGGGTGAGCATCCTGCAGCTCGGCATCCCGCACCGCGTGGATGGCCGGCCGACCAGACTCAGTGTCAGCGTGGGCGTCGCCACGACTCAGCCCGCCGCCGACCGCCGCAGCTCGGAGGGCCTCATCCAGATGGCGGACGAGGCGCTCTACGCCGCGAAAGCGGGCGGGCGCAACCAGGTGCAGATCGCGACGCCGGACCCCGACATGCAGACCGGGACATTCCGCATGGGCGCCGCCTAGCGACGGATGAACCGGCGCGCCGCCAGGACCGGTAGCACGGCCAGCAGGAAGATCACGGCAACGGCGACCAACAAGAACTTGGGCACGGCTGCCAGCAATGCGATGCGGGCGGGCAGCTCGGCCGCTCCCTCGACAAGCTGGCGGATCAACGCGAGATTCTCGATGGCGTCCAGAGGTGCCGCCAGTGGCACGAGACGAGCGAGGACACGGCTGCCGCGACGCCAGGCGCCTCCGGCAACGTCGCCGGCGAGCCAGAGAGCGAAAGTCAGCCAAAGCGGGTAGACAACCAGATAGAGAAAATCGACACCGAGGCTCAGCATGGCGGCCTCGCGGCCCGCTGGCGTCCAGGATGCCATAATCTGCCGGGCTCGCGCGGAGTCGGCAGCCAGTTCGAAGCTGACGATTCCGTAGGGTGCGGCCGACGTCACCAGAGGCCTGCCTATGGCCGCCAACCAGACCGTGAGCGCAATCAGGAGCAGACCGAGCCAGACCAGCGTGCGAGTCTGACGATTGCCTTCGCGATCAGCCATCCGGCTCGAGGGACGGCGGCAGATGCCCGGTCTTCACCCAGAAGACGGCGCCGGCCGGCGAACTCACGGCATGGCCGCTGCCGGGCGGCAAGCGCAGCCAGTCGCCGCAGACATACTCCCGCTCGCCGTCCGAGAGCCCGCCCTCGATCAGGAATACCTCCTCGCCGCCGGGGTGCTCATGCGCGGGCACACGAGACCCGGACGCCATGCGGTACAGTGCCACCCGCTCGCTGCGGTGCGCGTGCAGGGGCAGGCGCTCCACGCCCTCGATGCCGGTCGCTTCCCAGGCGCCATGGTGCGTATCGACCACCACGCGCGCCAGGTCGTCGTCGGCGAACTGGCGCAGCTTCACCAGCAGCACGCAGCCCTCGGCACTGGCGGGCGCATGGGAGGAGCCCGGCGGATTGCGCACGTAGGTGCCGGCCGGGTATTCGCCGTGCTCGTCGGCGAATACGCCTTCCAGCACCAGAAACTCCTCGCCCTTGCCGTGGGTGTGCTCCGGGAAGCGGCTCGCCGGCGCGTAGCGCACCAGGCTGGTGGCCCGGGCCACCTCGTCGCCGACGCGATCCAGCATGCGCCGCTCCACTCCCGCCGTGGGCGAGGGCACCCACTCCATCTCGCCGGTCCGCTCGAATGCGCTTGCCGCAAAGTCCGCATTGACTCGCATGGGCAGTCTCCGGAAAGAGAAGGGCCCCTGATCCTGCGATCAGGGGCCTCCTGTCTATTTCGCTTGTTACCGAGCTGGAACAATCAGTAGTTGTATTCGACCTCAAAGCCGATGATCCGGCCCTTGTTCAGCGGCGAGAACGTGGCATTCGGTCCCGGCGTGATACCGAACACCGCACCGGCCAGCGGTCCGCCGGCGAAGATGTCCGGCAGCTGGGTGTCGCCGCCGATGGTGACCTCGTCCTTCAGATTCTTGCCGTAGACGGAGAGCTTCAGCGCCCGGTCCATCAGGTAGAGCGAAATGCTGGCATCCAGCATGTCGGCCTCTTTCAGCAGGCCCTCGTTGTTATCCGTGTACGGAGCCTGGTCCCGGTGGTTGAAGCTCACCAGGGCGTTCACCGCCATGCCGTTGCCGATCTCGCGGTCGTAGATCAGGCTGGCACCGTAGGACCACGGCGCGAGGCGCGGGATGTCGAGCGCCTCGTCCTCCTCGTCAACGACGCCGTCGCCGGAGATGTCGAAGATCACCTCGTCGTACTGGCCGTCGACGTAGCCGGCGTTGACCGTGGCGGTAAGACTGTCGGTCACGAACGCCCGCGCCTCGAAATCGAAGCCCTGGATGGTTGCGTCAGCCGTGTTGTCGATGATCTGGATGACGCCTGTCTGGTTACCCGGCAGGTTCACCTCGCGCTGCAGGTCCTCCAGCTTGTTGTAGAACACCGCGGCGTTCATGCGGATGCGGCCGTCGAACAGGTCCGTCTTCAGGCCCACCTCGAAGGAATCCTGGGTCTCCTGGTCGAAGGGTCCCGGCGAGGCGGTGGGCGACGTGTTGCGCAGGTTGTAGCCGCCGCTGCGGAACCCGCGCGTGTAGAAACCGTACAGCTGGGTCACGTCGTTCGGCTGCCACTGGAAGCCGATCTTCGGCGTGAAGGCGTCCCAGCTCTCGTCGTCCAGCAGATTATAGAAGCTGCAGCCGTTGTCGATGGTGCAGGCCGGCGCGCCGCCCGGCGTCGGCAGGCCCAGCGTCGCGATCTGCACGTCCTTGTCCTCCGAGCTGTAGCGGGCGCCGAGATTGATGGTCCAGCGCTCGTTCAGCTGCCAGTCCACCTGGGTGAACACGCCCCAGGTCGACTGCTCCTGGATGCCGCCGCCAACGATCTGGTTGGTGCCGAAGATGAGGTTGCGCTCCTCCCGGTAATCCAGGTCCTGGGTGAGGTAGTACAGGCCGCCGGTCACGAAGAAGTTGCTGAAGGCACCCGAGTACCTGAGCTCATTGGAGATCTGATCCTGCTGGGTCAGCGCGCGGGAGTGGAACAGGAAGAACGGCGAGGCGTCGATGTCGCCCGCCGACAGGCTCTCGTAGTCGCGCCAGGCCAGGATATTGACGATCTCGCCGTCGCCGAAGGCCACGTCGACGGACGTCTCCAGGATGACCTGGTCCCACTCGTTGTTGTAGGAGCCCGGGAAATCGATGGAGAAGTCGAAGCTGTCCCGGCTGAACAGGCCGCTGTTCTGGGACGCGGGACCGTCACCCTCGCTGCGGCCGTTCTCGGTGCGCAGCAGGAACTCCAGCGCGTCCGTGGCACGCCACGTCAGCCCGGTGCGGATGAGCGTGGTATCCGCCTCGCCGAAATCGCTGCCATCGAAATCATTGGTGTGCCAGCCACCGTCCTTGTTGTGATAGACGGCGATCTTGCCGAGGAGGTTGCCGGACTCGCTGAGCGGACCCGTGAACACGCCGGAGGTGACGACGTTGTTACCCGTCTCCACGGCGGCCTTGGCCTTCACCGACAGTTCCTCGGTGGGCCGGCTGGTCTGCATCAGCACCGCACCGCCGGTCACGTTGCGGCCGAACAGGAGGCCCTGAGGACCGCGCAGAACCTCGACGGCCTGCAGGTCGAAGGTATCGAACACGACGCCGCCGTTGATGCCGTAGTACATGCCGTCGACGAACACACCCACGGTGGGGTCGATGGACGGGATGGAGCTGTTGATGCCGAGACCGCGGATGGAGAAATTGGCCACGCCGCGGGTGGTGCCGATGTCCTCGAGCTGGACGTTGGGTATGCCGTAGCCCAGTGCCTTGAGATCGCGCAGATAGAGTGCGTCGATCTGTTCCTCGCCGAGTGCCGTGACGGCCACGGGGACGTCCTGGACCTCCTGGCCACCGGCACGTTTCGTCGCAGTGACGATGATCTCTTCGACGAAGGCGTCCTGGGCCCCCTGGGCCTGCGCGAGCGTTGCCGCGCCGGTCATGCCGGCGAGTGCGAACGCTGCGGTCGCCCACCGGGCGATACCGGATATTCCGTGTTTCACGATTTCTCCCCCTGTGATGTCTGCACGCGCCGAAGCCGGCGCGCGGTCTTGCGCAGCGGAAAACGGCCGTGGCCGGGTCCCGGCTGCGAATCAAGGATAGCGACGGCCGCTCGACGCGGTCAAGATAATTGTCGGGTTGCCGCAACAATCCGGTCTGTGCAGGCCCGGCGCCGCCGCATCGCCGGCAATGCCCCGCCGTGGCGGGATCGCCTGCGAGCCGCAGATTCCGTTTATGTACAATGAACCCGGCGCACCGCGTCTGGCACGCCGGGATGGCGCTCCCGGGCGGCCGAAAAATCTGTTGCTCCGGGGCCACAGCCGGCAGGCGCTGGCCCCGCCACGGGACCGGAGACCTCATGACCGAGAGACTGTTCGAGCAGGACGCCTATCTGCAGGAGTGCGTGGCGACCGCCGTTGCGGCGGACGAGGACGGGATCGTGCTCGACCGCACCGTGTTCTATCCCCTCGGCGGCGGCCAGCCCGGCGACCGGGGCTGGCTGGAGACGAGCGCGGGCGAGCGCATCGGCATCGTCGATACCCGCAAGGGCGAGGCCGGCGCCATCCGCCACGTACCGGCCGGGGACGCCCCGCTCCCTGCCCCCGGCGAGCAGGTGCGCGCCGTGATCGACTGGGAGCTGCGCTACCGCCACATGCGCATGCACACCTGCCTGCACCTCGTGGGCGCCGTGATCCCCCACGGCGTCACCGGCGGCAATATCAGCGCCGCGAAGAGCCGGCTCGACTTCGACATGGAAGAGACGCTGGACAAGGAGGCCGTGACGGCTGCGGTGAACGCCCTCGTCGCCGGGGATCATGAAGTGCAGTCCCGCTGGATCACGAGCGAGGAGCTCCGCGAGCAGCCGGAACTCGTGCGCACCATGTCGGTCTCACCGCCCATGAACGCCGGGCACATCCGGCTGCTCGAGATACCGGGCGTCGACCTGCAGCCCTGCGGCGGCACCCACGTGCGGCGCACCGGCGAGATCGGCCCCATCGTCGTCAGCAAGATCGAGAAGAAGGGCCGGCATAACCGGCGCGTGAATATCGTATTTGCGGACGCCTGAATCAGGCGATGCCGCCGGGACGCGGAGGGCCGCGTCCTTCCATCACCCGTAGACACCGAAGAGGCAACATGTACCCACGAGGCCTGCTCGTATTCACGACCCTGATGATCGCGGCCTGCGGCCAGGACACCACCACCGCCAGCGGAGCCGGAACGGCGCCGGCCGCGGAAAGCGACGAACCTCCGGCTGTCGGCAACCCGCTGCTCGCCGAGTGGGACACGCCCCACGGGGTGCCGCCCTTCGACCGCATCCGCGCGGAGCACTACCTGCCGGCCCTGCGCGAGGGCATGCGCCGGGAGCGCGCAGAGATCGAGGCCATCGTCGCCAACTCCGAGCCGCCGACCTTCGCGAACAGCGTCGAGGCGCTGGAGCGCGCGGGGTCCTCCCTGGAACGCACCGCGCGGGTTTTCTACGCCGTGAACTCCGCCCATTCGGACGACGTCATCCGGCAGACGGCGAAGACCATCGCCCCGGAGCTCTCGGCCCACGACGACGACATCCTGCTGAACCCGGCCCTGTTCGAACGCATCGACGCGCTCTGGCAGGCCCGTGAAGGCCTCGAGCTGGATGCCGAGGCGCTGCGGCTGCTGGAGGAGACCCACAAGGCGTTCCTCCTGGCCGGCGCGGCGCTGGACGACGAAGCCCGCGCACGCCTGAAGGAAATCAACAGCCGGCTCGCCG
Organism: Woeseiaceae bacterium; assembly: GCA_035655155.1. GTDB lineage: Bacteria > Pseudomonadota > Gammaproteobacteria > Steroidobacterales > Woeseiaceae > Lentisalinibacter. The sequence goes on along the minus strand of DASRVH010000050.1, from coordinate 3,527 downwards.
TGCTCGAGGAGGACTTCCAGCAGAACGTGCTCGAGGAAACGAACCGGTTCGAGCTGCTGGTCACGGAGCAGGCGGACCTCGGCGCGCTGCCGGCGAGCCTGGTCGCCTCCGCCGCGGCGGAGGCCGAGCGCCGCGGCCACGACTGCGAGGACTGCTGGGTCTTCACGCTGCAGCGGCCGAGCATCGAGCCGTTCCTGGAGTACTCACCGAACCGGGAACTGCGCAAACGGATCTTCATGGGCTACGCTCTGCGCGGCGACCGGGGCAACGAGGCCGACAACAATGCGATCGTCACCGAAATGGTGGCGCTGCGCGCCGAGCGGGCCCGGTTGCTGGGTTTCGACAATCACGCCGCCTCGGTACTGGTGGACCGGATGGCGCAGACGCCGGAGCGCGTCTACGAATTGCTGGACGAGGTCTGGGAGCCGGCGCTGGCCATGGCGAAACGCGAACGGGATGCGCTGACGGCGATGCTCCGTGCCGACGGCATCGAGGGCGCGCTGGAGCCCTGGGACTGGCGCTACTACACCGAGAAGCTGCGCAAGCAGCGCTACGACTTCGACGAACAGGCGCTCAGGCCCTGGTTCGAGTTCTCCGCCGTGCGCAGCGCGGCCTTCGAGCTGGCCGGCCGGCTGTTCGGCCTGACCTTCGAGGAGCGCCCGGACCTGCCGCGCTGGCATCCGGAGCAGCAGGTGTTCGAGGTGTTCGACGCGGACGGCTCCCATCTCGCCATCCTCTACATGGACTGGTTCGCCCGGGAGAGCAAGCGCGGCGGCGCCTGGATGAACGCGCTGCGTCAGCAGTCGGACATGGACGGATTCGTGACGCCGGTGGTGACCAACAACTTCAACTTCCCGGCGCCGGCGCCCGGCCAGCCCGCCCTGCTCCGCTACTCCGAGGCGGAGACCCTCCTGCACGAGTTCGGCCACGCATTGCATGGAATGCTCTCCGAGGTGCGCTATCCGTCACTGGCCGGAACGAGCACGGCGCGCGACTTCGTGGAGCTGCCCTCGCAGGTGATGGAGAACTGGCTCGGCGAACCCGAGATGCTGAAGACCTTCCGTCACTACGAAACCGGCGAGCCGCTGCCGGACGAGCTGATACGCAAGATCCAGGCGACGGCGAAGTTCAACCAGGGCTTCCGCACCGTGGAGTACATGGCGGCGTCCTATCTCGACATGGCCTACCACATGCTGGAGCCCGGCGCGGAGGTGGTGCCCGAGCAGTTCGAGCGCGCGGAGATGGAGCGCATCGGCCTGATCGACGACATCATCCCCCGCTATCGCAGCACCTACTTCCGGCACATCTTCTCCAGCAGCTATTCCGCCGGCTACTACAGCTATCTCTGGTCCGAGGTCATGGATGCCGACATCTTCCAGGCCTTCCGCGAGGAGGGGCTGTTCGACCGGGAGACGGCTGCGGCCTTCCGCGAGGCGATCCTGTCGAGGGGCGGCACGAAGCCGGGCCTGGAGCTGTTCCGCGCTTTCCGCGGCCGCGATCCGGTCATCGAGCCGCTGCTGGAGCGTCGCGGGCTGCTGCCGGAGCGGCCGCTGGCGCCTTAACGAAAAAAAGCCGGGCCGTCTCCGGCCCGGCTGCAGGGCGCCCTGGGGCGGGCGTGAACGCGGCCCTGGGGAAGCCCAGGGAGGCCCAGGGAGGCCTAGCGATGCCTAGCGATGCCTAGGGACGTCCAGGGAGGCAGGACCGCGTCGGGGGTCGGGTCGAATCTCGGCTGTCTTCAGCGACCCGTGGCAGCCAGAGTCGCCTCGATATTCATGGCGACCGCCTCCCGGCCGGGCGCCAGGTCCGCGGCTTTCTCGAACTGCTCCCGCGCGGCCTCCAGATCGCCGGTCAGGTAATGCCAGGCACCCAGGTTGTTGTGGTCACTCCAGGTGGCGTAGCGGTTCTCGGCCGCGAGCCTGCAGGCCTCGCCCGCCAGGTCGTAGTCCTTCTGGCGCAGGTGGGCGTTGCAGAGGGTCGCGTAGGCCCGGTTGCGGGCGTATTCCCCCCGCAGCCGATTAATGCGCGGCGCGATGAGGCCGATCGCCCGTTCGGTGTTGCCGGCGGCCAGCGCCACCTCGGCGCGCTGTACGAATTCCGGCGTCGTCTGCAGCTCCAGACCTGCCGCGGCCGCGTCCGTGGCGCCGAGGGCGCCGGTCAGTGTCAGTGCCAGTGCGGCCAGTTGCGTAGCGATGCTCATGGTTATCTCCCTCTCGATGAACCGTGGAGATACGGTAGGGATTACACATACGCATAGCAATAAAGAAAAAATATAATTACTATGCACCTATGAATAGTAAGACCACACTGCGGGACTGGGGCGACATCCGTCTCTTCCTTGCCATCGTCGAACACGGCAGCCTGCTCGCCGCCTCCGAACATCTCTCCGTATCCCAGCCCACCCTGGGCCGCCGCCTCGCCGCGATGGAGAAACGCATGGGCGTGCCGCTGTTCGTGCGCACCGGCCGGCGCATGCAGCTCACGGACACGGGTCGGTCCATCCTGGAGAACGCACAGCGTATGGAGCGCGAGATGCTCGCGATCGAGCGCGCCGTGGACGTGCAGTCGAAGGGACTCGCCGGGGAGGTGGTGATCACCGCCACGGAGGGAACGGGAACGGAATGGCTGCCGCCGGAACTGACCGAATTTCGCCGGCGCTATCCGGATATCACGCTCAATATCCGGGTGGACAGCCGCACTATGGACCTGCTGCGGAGGGAGGCGGACATCGCACTGCGCCTCGGCGAACCGAAAGAGCCCGAGCTGATCGGCCGGCGGCTCGTCACCGTGGGCTTCGGGCTGTACGCGGCACCCTCCTATCTGAAGCATGCGCCGCCGCTCGAGTCGCTCGACGATCTCGCGCATCACGACCTCATCGGCCTGGAGCAGGCCGGCAGCCAGGCGCACCTCGTCCCCGGCGACGACCTCGCCCATCTGCCGACCGGCCGATTCGTCTTCACCACCAACAGCGCGGCGGCACAGATGTCCGCCGCCCGGGCAGGCTACGGGATCGCGGTGCTGTCACACCGGTGGGTCGCCATGCAGGGCGGCCTGGTGCCGCTGCTGCCGGAAACGAACCTGTTCGAGGCGCCGATGTGGCTGCTCACGCACGAGGAGCTCCGGCACAGCGCCCGCATCCGCGCCGTCTCCGACTTTCTCACCGAGCGGGTGCTCGCGAACAAGGAGCAGTTCGAGGGCGGCAAGGCCGCCTGACACCCCTTCTTTCCTGGCCGCCCTGCGGGGGTATCCCTCTTGCTCCCGACAAAAGGTCGCGGCGATGGATACCCCCGCATGACGGCCGCCTCGTGGTGGCCGAGAGAATCTGCTAGTCAGCGGCGCCTGCTGACTGGCGCCAAGCCTCTCGGCTACGGGCCCGTCAGCGGCTGGGGTGGACTGCTGGGGTCGTCCGGGCCGACTGGAGCCATGACGGCGGGAAGGAGGCCCGGCCGAAGCGAAGGAGGACAGGACGTCCGACTGAGCGTCCCCAGCGGTCCACCCCAGTGGATGGCGGGCCTACATCAAGAGAACTC
>DASRVH010000049.1:0-15080 GCA_035655155.1 Woeseiaceae bacterium | reverse complement strand
CGGATTCCCCGGCGTTCCTGCCGGGCATAAGCTGGATAGCCTCACTCCCATGGACAGGGCGGGAGATCCGTCCGAATGCCGGACACCAACGCCACCCAAGAGGGCTACGCGTCCTTCGGGGAATTCAGGACCCGTTTCCGGGTCGTCGGCCAGAATCGCTCTCGTCGGCCGCTGCTGTACATTCACGACGGACCCGGATACGGCCATGAGTACCTCTGGCCGCTGGAGGCGATGCGCTCCACCGGCCGCCAGGTCGTGTTCTACGACCAGCTCGGGTGCGGCGGATCGGCCCTGCCGGACGACGGCATCGAATGGTCGGTCGGGCTGTTCCTGGAGGAGCTGGCGGCCGTGCGGGAGGCGGCGCAACTCTCTCATTGCCACCTGTTGGGACATGGCTGGGGCGGCATGCTCGCGCTGGAATACGCGCTCTCCGGGGCGAGCGGACTGGAAAGCCTGGTGCTGTCCAGCACGGTGGCCAGCGTACCGCTGTGGCGCATCCAGCTGGCGCAGCTGATGGATGCCCTGCCTGAGGCGATCCGGGCCCCTCTGCAGCAGTACCGCGCGTCCGGGTCGCTGGACAGCCCGCCGTGTCGCTGCATCGTCGACGCCTTTCTGCGCCGGCACCTGTGCCGCATGAATCCCTGGCCCGACTGCCTGGAGCGCAGCGTGGCCGAGGCCCACGCGCACCCGGAGGCCGCGACCGCCTTGCTCGGGCCCTGCGAGCTCGAGCCGTCGGCCGGGCTGGCCGAGTGGGACCTGAGCGCCCGTCTCGGCGAGATCGATCTGCCGACCCTGGTCATGTCGGGTCGGCACGACCTGGCGCCGCCGCCTGCGTCGGCCCAGCTTTACCAGGGAATCCCCGGTTCCGAATGGGTGGTTTTCGAGCACAGCGCGCACGTGCCTCACCTGGAGGAGCCTTTGCGCTACCTGGAGGTGCTGGACGGCTTCCTGGGCAAACACGAGGCGGCGCCTCGCCAGCGCGCCTGAACCGGCAGGCGGGGATCGCAGACGGCCGGGCGCCCGTCTCCCGGGCGCGGCCAGGTTTCCCAGGGTTTCCCGGGCGTGGCCGCCTGGTCAGGCGCCGGCGTGTTTCTTGGGGTAGTCGAACCAGCCGAAGCGCGCCCCGGCGGGCTGGATTTCCGCCCAGTCGGCGACGTCGAACTCCACGCACAGCATCGCCGCCGTCGGCATGTTGTCCATGCGCACCTCGTCCAGCTGATTGGCGAGGTTCGTCAAGCCGGGATTGTGGCCGACCAGGAGGAGGGTGCCGATCTCCACGGGGGCCTGGCGGACAATCGAGATCATCTCCCGCGCGCTGGCCAGGTAGAGCGCCTCGGAGGAGGTGATCCGGTCCTCCGGAAAGCCGATTTCCCGCGCCACCGCCCGCGCGGTGCTCAGGGCGCGCACCGCGCTGCTGGAGATGACGCCGTCGGGAATCATGCCGCGGCGCGCCAGCCGGCGGCCCATTTCCGGCACGTCGCGCAGGCCGCGCGGCGCCAGGGGACGGTCGAAATCGTCCAGCCCGGCCTCGTCCCAGGCGGATTTCCCGTGCCGCAAAAGGACCAGGCGACGCACGCTCAGTCCGGGTCGGGCAGCTCGACCTCGATGCGGCCCTCTCGGACACGCACCGGGAAGGTGTCCACCGCGGCATAGGCGGGCGGCGTGAGGGCGCGGCCGGTGCGCAGGCAGAAGCGCGCGCCGTGTCGCGGACAGACCACCTGGTCGCCGACCACCGGGCCGCCGGCGAGCTCCGCGCCGTCGTGGGTGCAGACGTCCTCGATCGCGTACAGCGAACCTTCCGCGTTGAACACCGCGACCGTGAGTTCGTCCGTCTCGAGCAGCGCGAAACTGCCCGCTTCGATCGTGCCCTCGGCCGTCACGTCATGCCAGTGGCCCATCAGAACATTCCCGTTTGCAGCCTTGCGGTTTCCGACATCATGTTCCGGTTCCAGGGCGGGTCGAAAGTCAGCTCGACACGGGCCTCGCGGATCACCGGGATGAGCTCGAGCTTGTCCTTGACGTCCATCACCAGCACGTCGCCCATGCCGCAGCCGGGCGCGGTCAGCGTCATCGTGACGTCTGCCGTGCGCTGGCCGTTTTCTTCGGCCGGCGAGATCTTGCACTCGTAGATCAGCCCGAGATCGACGATGTTGATCGGAATCTCCGGGTCGAAGCAGGTGCGCAACTGGTCCCAGACGATGTCCTCCACGTCCTCGTCGCCGGCGTCCGGGGGGACCTCCGGCGGCGCGACCGCTTCCTTGCCGAGCGCATCGGCATCCTCGCCCGCGATGCGGAAGAGATTGCCGTCCAGGTAGATGGTGAAGCTGCCGCCGAGGGCCTGGGTGATCAGTCCGCGGGCGCCCTTGCGGAGTATGACCTGGTCGCCGGCGGGCACGATGATCGCCACGCAGTCCCGGGCGAGGGTGACGGGTTCGCTGTCTTGTCCGTACATGGTGCTGGCCTTCTACTCCGTGCTTACGGTGCCGCCCTCGTCCAGGGCGGAGTGCGCGGTGTGCCAGCACAGGCTGGCGCACTTCACGCGGCTTGGGTATTCGCGGACGCCCGCGAGGGACGCGAGCTTGCCGAGGGCGGCGGCGTCCGGTTCTTCGCGGCCCGTGAGCATGCCGTGGATGCGCTCGAACAGCGCCTCCGCTTCGGCGCGCTCCAGGCCGCGCAGCGCCTCGGTCATCAGCGAGGCGGAGGCGACCGAAATGGCGCAGCCCGAGCCCTCGAAGGAAACGTCCTCGATGCGGTCGTCGGCGCCCACCCGGAGATAGACCTGCAGCTTGTCGCCGCACAGCGGGTTGAGCCCCTCGGCATGTCCGCAGGGCGGAGGGATCTTGCGGAAATTCCGCGGGTTGCGGTTGTGATCGATGATCACGTCGCGGTAGAGATCGGCGAGGTCCATCAGGCAAACACCTCGCGCGCCTCGCGCAGGGCTTCCGCCAGGCGGTCGATTTCCTCGCGGGTGTTGTAGAACGCGAAGGAGGCGCGCGCCGTGGCCGGCACGCCGTAATAGTCCATCACCGGCATGGCGCAATGGTGGCCGGTGCGGATCGCGATGCCGGCGTGGTCCACGATGGTGCCGATGTCGTGCGGGTGCACGCCCTCGAGGGTGAAGGAGATCACCGCGGCCTTGCGCGGCGCCGTGCCGATGATGCGCAGCCCGTCGATTTCCGCCAGCCGTGCCGTGCCGTATTCGAGCAGCGAGTGCTCCCAGGCCGCGGCGCCGGCGAAGTCCAGCGCCTCCAGGTAATCCACGGCGGCGCCCAGGCCGACCACGCCGGCAATGTTCGGCGTGCCCGCCTCGAACTTCCACGGCAGTTCGTTGTAGGTGGTCTTCTCGAAGCTCACGGCGAGGATCATGTCGCCGCCGCCCTGCCAGGGGGGCATCGCCTTGAGCAGCGCCTCGCGCCCCCACAGCACGCCGATGCCGGTGGGCCCGAACATCTTGTGTCCCGAGAAGGCGTAGAAGTCGCAGTCCAGCGCCTCCACGTCCACGCGCATGTGCGGCATGCCCTGGGCGCCGTCGAGCAGGACCAGCGCGCCGGCCGATCTCGCCAGCGCGGTCAGTTCGGCCACCGGGTTGATGGTCCCGAGCGCGTTGGAGACATGGCCGAAAGCCAGCAGCCGCGTCCGCGCGCCGATGATGGCGCGCGCTGCGTCCAGGTCCAGTTCGCCGCTCTCGGTCATCGGGATGACCTTGAGCGCGGCCCCGGTCTGCTCGCACAGCATCTGCCAGGGCACGATGTTGGCGTGGTGCTCCATCTGCGTGACGACGATCTCGTCGCCGTCGCCCAGGTTGGCGCGGCCCCAGCTTTGCGCGACCAGGTTGATCGCCTCGGTGGTGCCGCGGGTGAAGATGATCTCGCGCGTGGAGGCCGCGTTGATATAGCGGCGCAGCTTTTCGCGCGCGCCCTCGAAGGCCTCGGTGGCGCGCTGGCTGAGCGCATGCACGCCGCGGTGCACGTTCGCGTGGTCGTGGCGGTCGTAGTTCGCCATCGCGTCGATCACCTGCGCCGGGCGCTGGGCGGAAGCCGCGCTGTCCAGGTAGGCCAGCGGCTTGCCGTGCACCTGCTGGTGCAGGATGGGAAAGTCGGCGCGCACGGCTTCGACTTCGAAACCGCTGGCGACGTTCGCGGCCTGGAGGGTGGCTTCGCTCATGTGAACTCCCGAATGCGCTCCGCGTCCGGCAGGCGTCCGACGACGAGGTTTTCCGCGTGCCTGCGCACGGCGGCCAGCGGCATGCGGGCCAGCACGGTGTCGGCGAAGGCGAAGGTCAGCAGGCTGCGCGCCGTCTCCTCCTCGATGCCGCGCGACCGCAGGTAGAACAGTGCGTTGGCGTCCAGCTGGCCGGTGGTCGCGCCGTGCGTGCATTTCACGTCGTCGGCATAGATCTCCAGCTCCGGCTTGGTGTCGATCTCGGCCTCGGGCGACAGCAGCAGGTTGGCGTTGGACTGCCTGGCATCCGTGCCGTTGGCGCCCGGGCGGACGATGGCCTTGCCGTTGAACACCGCGCGTCCCTTGCCGCTGAGCACGCCGCGGTAGAGCTGGTCGCTGGTGGTGTTCGGCACGGCGTGATCGACGCGGCTGTGACTGTCGGCGTGCTGGCGGCCGCGCACCACGTACAGGCCGTTCATCTCCACGTGGGCGCCGGGTTCCAGCAACTCGGCGTCGATGTCCAGCCGGGCGATCCGTCCGCCCACGGACAGGTTGTGGCTGACCAGCGTCGCGTCGCGCCCGAGCCTGGCGGCCAGCAGCCCGATGTGGAACGCGCCCGCGCCGGCTTCCTGGATGCGGTAGTGCTCCAGGCGCGCGCCGGCTTCCAGGGCGATCTCGGTCACGGCCAGGCTAAGCGATTCGCCCGCCGCCGGGCCGTAATGCTCGACCAGGGTGGCGCGGCTGTTGGCGCCGCCGCGCAGCAGGATGCGCGGGCAATCCAGCGCGGGGGACTGCTCGTCACCCGCCAGGAACAGCAGTCGCAGCGGCTCGGCCAGCTCGGCGCCCGGCGCGAGGTCCAGCAGCACGCCGTCCGAGAACAGCGCCGTCGAGAGCGCCGCGAAGCGGTGACGGGAGGGGTCCGCAACGGTGCCCAGCAGTTCCCGGCAGGCGGGGTGGTCCGCCTGGACCGCCTCGGCAAGCGTGCTCACCGTCAGGGACGCGGGGAGGGCGCGCGTCTCGCTGAGACGACCATTGACGAATACCAGCGTCGGGCAGTCGAGCCCGTCGATCCCGGGGATTTCGGACCCGGAAATCCCGGGCGCTTCTGCCGAAGCCTCGGGCGCCGGGCCGAAACTGCGTCTTTGCACGAGCTTGAGGTCGGTGTACTTCCAGTGCTCGTCGCGCCGGCCCGGAAACCCGAGCGCGGCAAAGCGGCTCAGCCCGTCGCGGCGCCGGGCCATCAGCCACTCCGGCCCGCCGGCCGCGGCCGCGGCGGTCTCGATCCATTCCGGCAGCGACGACGCGGCCTGGACGTTTTCGGCGGTGGCAGTGCTCATGCCGCGTCGGCCCCCTCGCGCAGCCAGTCGTAGCCGCGCTCTTCCAGCTCCAGCGCCAGCTCGCGGCCGCCGCTGCGGACGATGCGCCCGTTCGAGAGCACGTGCACGAAATCCGGCACGATGTGTTCCAGCAGGCGCTGGTAGTGCGTCACCACCACCATGGAACGCTCCGGCGAGCGCAGGCTGTTGACGCCGTTTGCGACGACCTTGAGCGCGTCGATGTCCAGCCCGGAATCCGTCTCGTCGAGCACCGCCAGGGCCGGCTCGAGCACGGCCATCTGCATGATCTCGTTGCGCTTCTTTTCGCCGCCGGAGAAACCCTCGTTGACGCCGCGGTTGAGGAAGCTGTCGTCCATCTGCATCAGCTTCATGCGGTCCTTCACCAGGCCGAGGAACTCGAAGGCGTCCAGCTCGCTCTCGCCGCGATGCTTGCGCACCGCATTGAGCGCGGCCTTCAGCAGGTAGACGTTGTTCACCCCCGGAATCTCAACCGGGTACTGGAAGGCGAGGAACACGCCCTCGCGGGCCCGTTCCTCCGGCTCCATCTCCAGCAGGTCCTTGCCCTGGTAGCTGACCTCGCCGCCGGTGACTTCCAGGTCCGGACGGCCGGCCAGCACGCCGGCCAGCGTGCTCTTGCCCGAGCCGTTGGGGCCCATGATGGCATGCACTTCGCCGGTGCCGATCTCCAGGTTCAGCCCCTTGAGGATGTCGCGCTCGCCGGCGCGGGCGCTCAGGTTCTTGATGCTTAACATTGACTCTTCCTGTGGTCTCAGCCGACCGCGCCTTCGAGGCTAACGCTCAGCAGGTTCTGGGCTTCCACCGCGAATTCCATCGGCAGCTCGCGGAACACTTCCTTGCAGAAGCCGTTGACGATCATGTTGACGGCGTCCTCTTCGGAGATGCCGCGCTGGCGGCAATAGAACAGTTGGTCGTCGCTGATCTTGGACGTGGTCGCCTCGTGCTCCACCACCGCGCCCGGATTGCCGATCTCCATGTAGGGAAAGGTGTGGGCGCCGCACTCGCTCCCCATCAGGAGCGAGTCGCACTGCGTATGGTTGCGCGCCCCGTCGGCCGTGGGAAGGATCTTCACCAGCCCGCGGTAGGCGTTCTGGCCGCGCCCGGCCGAGATACCCTTGGAGACGATGGTGCTCTTCGTGTTGCGGCCGATGTGGATCATCTTGGTGCCGGTGTCGGCCTGCTGCATGTTGTTGGTCAGCGCCACCGAATAGAATTCCCCCACCGAGTTGTCGCCGCGCAGGATGCAGCTGGGGTACTTCCAGGTGATGGCCGAGCCGGTTTCCACCTGGGTCCAGGAGATCTTGGCGTTGCGGCCGCGGCAGTCGCCGCGCTTGGTCACGAAGTTGTAGATCCCGCCGACGCCGTTCTCGTCGCCCGGGTACCAGTTCTGCACCGTGGAGTACTTGATCTCGGCGTCGTCCTCGGCCACCAGTTCCACCACCGCGGCGTGCAACTGGTTCTCGTCCCGCATGGGCGCCGTGCAGCCCTCCAGGTAGCTGACGTGGCTGCCCTCGGCGGCGATGATCAGCGTGCGCTCGAACTGGCCGGTGTTGGCCGCGTTGATGCGGAAATAGGTGGACAGCTCCATCGGGCACCGCACCCCCTTCGGGATGTAGACGAAGGACCCGTCGGTGAACACGGCGGAATTCAGCGCCGCGAAAAAATTGTCGCCGGGCGGCACCACGCTGCCGAGGTACTGCTCGAGGAGCTCGGGATGCTCCTGCACCGCCTCGGAGAAGGGGCAGAAGATGACGCCGGCCTCGTTCAGCTTTTTCTTGAAGGTGGTGGCCACCGAGACGCTGTCGAAAACCGCGTCCACGGCCACGCCGGCCAGCCGCGCGCGCTCGTGCAGCGGAATCCCCAGCTTGTCGTAGGTCTCCAGCAGCTTGGGGTCCACCTCGTCCAGGCTCTTCGGCCCGTCGGTGTTTTTCTTGGGCGCCGAGTAATAGGAGATCGCCTGGTAGTCGATCGGCGCAATGTTGACGTGGGCCCAGTCCGGCTCCTGCATGGTCAGCCAGTTCTCGTAGGCCCGCAGCCGCCACTGCAGCAGGAAATCGGGTTCCGCCTTTTTCCTGGAGATGTGGCGGATCACGGACTCGTCGAGCCCGGGCGGTACGGTGTCCGCCTCGATGTCAGTGACGAAGCCGTGCCGGTACTTGCGGCCTACGAGATCTTCGACGTCTTGCTGTCCGGTTGCCATGTGCTCTACTCCCGGCGGCCTCAGCCGCGCTCCAGTCGCGCCAGTTTTCCAGGCGACGACACCATGTGTTTCAGGTCCACCCGCGGCCGGTCGTTGGCCTGCATGCTGGCCAGCTCGGCCAGGCTGATCTCGTCCAGGGCCGCGCGGATCGCGAGGTTGATGCGCTGCCAGGCGGTGCCGACCAGGCAGGAGGCGGCCAGGTCGCAGCTGCCGTCCTCCACCGAGCACTCCGTCAGGGCCACGGGGCCCTGCAGGGCGTCGATCACCTCGGCCGCGCTGATGTCCCCGGCCGCGCGCGACAGCGCATAGCCGCCCTGCGAGCCGCGATGCGAGCTCACCAGCCCGGCGCGCGCCAGCAGCTTCAGGATTTTGCTGACCGTTGCCACCGGCAGGCCTGTCTGCTCGGCCACCTCGCTGGCGCTGTGCGGCCGGGCCCCGGCCGAGGCCAGGTAGGCCAGCACGCCGGTGCCGTAATCCGTCAGGCGACTCATTTTCAGCATCGTCGGTGCCTCTTGGGCAGCGCCTCGCGCTGCAATGGGGACCATTTTAGTCCTGATTGCTCCGCGGGCCAACCCCGAGAGCGCTTCGGGATGCGATTTCCCGGTCGGGATCCGGCTTAGCTGCGGGGTTTCCGCGCCGTCGTCCCGGCTGGAATACCTCCGCCTTGTGGTAGCATTCCGCCGCTGCAAGCGCCGGCGCGGGAGGTGCCGCCGACTCGCAATTCGAGGGGAAGGACGCGATGAACCTGGACGGACTGAACAAGATCGCACGCGCCATGGTCGCGCCCGGCAAGGGCATCCTGGCGGCGGACGAAAGTCATCCGACCATCAGGAAGCGCTTCGAGCCGATCGGCGTCGAGAACACCGGCGAGAATCGCCGCAGCTACCGCGAAATGCTCTTCACGGCGCCGGGCATCGAGCAATGGATCGGCGGCGTCATCCTGTTCGACGAGACTCTGCGGCAGAAAGACGCCAGCGGCGTGCCGTTCCCCGAGCTGCTGGCCGGGCGGGGCATCGTCCCGGGCATCAAGGTGGACGCGGGCGCCAGGCCGCTGGCGGGCTTTCCCGGCGAAATGGTCACCGAGGGGCTGGACGGGCTGCGCCCGCGGCTGGAGGAATACCGCGGGCTGGGCGCCGCTTTCGCCAAGTGGCGCGCGGTGATCCACATCGGCGACGGAATCCCGACGCCGTTCTGCATCGAGGCGAATGCCCACGCGCTCGCGCGCTACGCCGCTCTGTGCCAGGAGGCCGACCTCGTGCCCATCGTCGAGCCCGAGGTGCTGATGGACGGCGACCACGACATCGACCAGTGCTTCGATGCGACCGAGGCGACGTTGCGCGAGGTCTTCTACCAGCTCGCGCAGCAAGGGGTGGACCTCGAGGGGATGGTCTTGAAGCCGAACATGGTGGTGTCGGGCTCCGAAGCCAGCGATCGGGCCGGACCCGAGACGGTCGCCGAGATGACGCTCACCTGCTTCCTGCAAACGGTTCCCGCTGCCGTCCCCGGAATCGCTTTCCTCTCGGGTGGGCAGAGCGACGAGGAGGCGACCCTCAACCTCGACGCGATCAACCGCTTGGCGGGCGACGTCGGTGCGCCCTGGCGCCTGACGTTCTCCTTCGGCAGGGCCTTGCAGTCGGCGCCGCAGCAGGCTTGGCGTGGGCAGCCTGCGAACGTCGAACGAGCCCAGCAAGCCTTCTTGGAGCGGGCGCGGACGACCGCTGAGGCCAGCAGCGGGGCGTACCAGCCGTAGCGAGAGCGGGCGATCGGTCGAGCCATCGCCCGTCCGCTACACTCGACCATGCCTGTTCCAGATTCGCTCGTCACGGGCGGCGGCCCCGGCACCGGCCTCGCGACCGGCCGCTGTCCGGCCGAGCGCGGCGTGCGCGCTGCGGACATCTCGTCCGTGGACTCGTGACGCCGGTGGCAGCCGACGGCGGTGCGGCGCGCACCCTTCTGCTCACCGGCGCCACGGGCTTCGTCGGCAACGCGGTGCGACCGGCTCTCGAAGCGGGCGGTTGGCACGTGCGCGGCCTCACGCGTGACGCCGCACGAGCGGCTCAGGACACGCCGGGTCTCGACTGGTTCCAGGGCGACGTCGGCGACCGTGACTCGATGGCCAGCGCGCTCGAGGGCGTGCAAGCGGCCCTGTACCTGGTGCACGGCATTCGCGAAGGCGCCGGCTACCACGAGCGCGAGGTCGCAGCCGCCCGCGACTTCGCCGAGGTCGCCGCCGCCTCCGGCGTCCAGCGGATCGTGTACCTGGGGGGTGTCGCGCCGACCGGTCCGGGATCCGAGCACCTGCGGAGCCGGCTCGCGGTGGGCGAGACCCTGAGGTCCGGGCCGGTGCCGACGATCGAGCTGCGCGCGAGCATGATCGTGGGTCACGGCAGCCTGAGCTGGCTCATCGTCCGCGACCTGGCGGCGCGCCTGCCGGTGATGATCCTGCCGCGCTGGCTCCGCTCGCGTACGGAGCCCGTCGCGATCGACGACGTGGTCGTCGCGCTCGTGCGGGCGCTGGACCTGCCGATCGCGGCGAACGCCTGGTTCGACGTGCCAGGACCCGAGATCCTCTCCGGCAAGGAGATCCTCGACCGGACCGCGGTGCTGATGGGCTTGGGCGAGCCGGCGAGCATCGACGTCCCGTTCTTGAGCCCGCGCCTGTCCTCGCTGTGGATCCGGCTGGTGACGCGCGCGGATTGGTCGGTCGCCCGCGAAGTGGTCATCGGCCTGACCGAGGACCTGCTGGCGCGCGACGACGCCTTCTGGTCACGGATCGACCACCCGCAGCGAGCGAGCTTCGACGAGGCAGCGCGCAGGGCGCTGGCGGCGGAACGAGGATCGCGACCCGCGCGGGGGCCCTGGGCGCTCGTCGAGCGGGCGCGCGGGGTCGGATCGGGGTGACGCCCGGCGGCCAAGGCGGCTGAGTCGGGCGCGTTCTCGATGCTGGCGACGACCGGACGTACGCTCGATTCGTATCGCGCCGCCCCCTGAACGGGGCCGAGCCCTGCTACGCGGAGCTTCATGCACAGCGATCGCACCACACGTCTCGCCAGCTCGATCGTGGCCGGAACCGGCGCGCTCTGGGGCCTGTACTGGATCCCGGTGCGGCGCCTCGAGGAGATCGCCCTGCCGGGTGCGTGGGGCGCCCTGGCGATCGTCGCCGCTGCCGTGCTTCTCCTGGCGCCGCTAACGCTGCGACGACGCGACGAGTTGGTCGGCGCCGATCCTTGGGCCCTCGCCTCGGTCGCCTTGGGTGGCGCCGCCTTCGTGCTCTACTCCATCGGATTCGTCTACGGCCGGGTCGCGATCATCATCCTGCTGTTCTTCCTGACCCCGGTATGGAGCACGCTGATCGGGCGGTACGTCATGGGGTGGCACCTGCCCCGCCTACGTGCCGTCGCCATCGCCGTCGGCCTGACCGGCCTCGTCGTCATGCTGACTGGCGACGGCGGCCTGCCGGTGCCGCGCGGTCCGGGCGAATGGCTGGCCTTGCTGTCGGGCCTCCTCTGGTCGATCGCGACGACCGGGATCCGGACGAAGTCCACGCTGACGCCCGCGGTGGCGGCCTTCGTCTTCGCGGTCGGGGCCGTTGCGGCGGCGTCGCTGCTGGCACCGCTTCTAGGGCCCCTGCCGCCTGGCATCCCGCGTACCAGCCTGCTTCCGGCGATCGGCTGGACGCTGGCGGCGGGGGGCCTCTGGTGGGGCCTGTCCATGGCAGGACTGATGTGGTCCACGGTGCGCCTGGAACCGGCGCGCGTCGGCATTCTGCTGATGACGGAGGTCCTGGTCGGAGCCGTGTCGGCCGCGTTCCTGGCCGGTGAACGCCTTGGTTCCCTGGAGCTCGTCGGGGGTGCGTTGGTCCTGTGCGCCAGCATCCTGGAGCTCTGGCCCATGCACGCGAGACTCGGCCGGCGATCGCCGCCATGATGTACGGCGCGCCGTGAGGCCGCGTCGAGGATTAGGAGCCCCGCGTCCACGGACCTGGAGGACGCCCCTCGCCCGTACCTACTGACGAACCCGAGGTTCGCTCTTCCGGTCGTGTCGATGCTGACGCCGGTGTCCTCACAGGCCGGGGGCGGGCTTTCGATCCAGCCGCCGCCCGTTAGGGGGCCGCCGTCCGGATCGTCGACGACGTCGAACGCGTGCGTCTTCAGATCACTCCGTCGGTGCCGTCTGTCACGTTCACGATGCGCGAGCCGACCCCGCCTCGACGTAGGCGTGGCTGAACACGGACACGCCTTCGAAGCGGTCGAAGGAGCCGTCCGCCGTGGTGGCGTCGCCCCGGTCCAGCGTGGCGGTGTCGCCCCTCGGTGCTGCGCCCGACCGCAAGGCTGGCGAGAAGGCGTTGAAGAAGGCGCGCAAGAAGCTGTGCGGTCTGCAGCGGAAGCTGCGCGCCGATGACCGGTTCGCGCTGCTGCTGGTGTTCCAGGCGATGGATGCGGCTGCCAAGGACGGCCCCGTCCGTCATGTGCTGCGGGGTGTGAACCCGGCGGGCTGTCAGGTCACGTCGTTCGAGCAGCCCCCGGCGGCCGAGCTGGACCAGGATTGCTTACGGCGCGTCGCGCGGGCGTTGCCGCAGCGTGGCCGAGAGCGTGCGCGACACGATGCAGCGGTTGCCGATCGCGTACCCGCGATTGCCGGACGAGGAGAGGGACGAGATGCTGCGGGCGCGGGAGGGGTTGGCGAACGAGGCAGGGTGAACGCGACGACGATTCAGGTGCGGAAGCTCTCGTTCAGATCCCTGAAGGTGTGCCTGTGTTCGCTCTCGAGGAGATCTCTGGAGGGCACGAAGAAGGGAAGCGAGACGATGTTCTCTTGGGCGCGCGCCATGACCATGCCGCTCTCGTTGCGGAAGATCGTGAACCGGAAGCGGGCCCTCACCATCCCGGCCATGGCGGTTCCTTGCGCGTCGAAGACCATCTCGTCGTTCTCGCCCGTTGGAACGTCGGGAGACGAAGACTCGAGGACGCGACAGCGGATGGTCATCCATCGTCCGATCCGCACGAGGTATTCGTCGCCAACCCGAAGCGGTTCCGTCGCCGGTGGGACGACCGTCGTGACGACGTCCCGACCCCTCATGGCGCTCTCGGTCCTCCACTCGCCCCACCTCGACTGCGTCGCAATTCTCGCCCAGCCTGCGTGGGTGCTGGGGCAGGCCGGCAAGGGCTCGGTGACGGTGACCCTCCAGTCCGCCGTGGCTGGTGACGCCGATGCCGCGTCGGGTGCGCTCCACCGTCGAACCATCACGCCCTCAGCATATGCGCCTCCTGGGAGGCTTCATGCCAGCGACCACGTCTGCGTCTCCTCGGCGTGGCGGAAGCCCATGCGCTCGTACAGGGGCAGGCCGTCCGAAGTCGCCTGCAGGAAGGCGAGGTCGCATCCGGCCTCGATGCCGTGGTTCACGGCGGACCAGGTCATCGCCTCGCCGATGCCGCGGCGGCGGTGGCTCGGGAGCGTGGCGACGTTGCAGACCAGGACCACGCCGTCGATGCAGCAGGTCATGGCGGTACCGACCGCGCGGCCGTCGACCAAGCCCAGGTGGAACCCGAAGCCCGGCACCCCGAGCATCCTCGGGTCGTCGAGGACCGCGAGGATCGGGCGGTCGAGCCCGAACGCCTCGGCGCAGATGTCGTTGAACGTCTGGAGCGCCAAGGCGTCCTCGACCCGGCGAACCTCCAGGTCCGGGGTCGCTGGCGTCGTGGCGACGAGCGGCGCGAGGAGCATGCAAGGGATGCGGTGGCCAGCGACGAGACCGGCGGATCGGGCCGCGTCCGCGATCGCGGCGGCGGCGTCCCCCGAGGCGTTGACCTCGCCTGCGAGGCCGGCGCGCGCGTAGAAGGCGCGCACCCGCTCCAACGCGGCCGCACTTCCCCAGGCGGCTCGACGACGAAGGTCGGGTTGAAGGCGGCCACGGGCATGCCGGTCGCGATGCTGATCACGTGGTCGCGTTCCTCGATCCAGCCGCGATCGGAGGTGCGCGCGACGCGGCGGAAGGCCTCGATGAGGCTCGCGACCGGGGGCGCGACCTGCCGGGCATGTCGGCTGGGCGGTGTCAGGCGTGACCGATCAGGGCAGGCCCGTCGGGGTTGTCGATGACGAACTTCCAGGTGCCGTCCGTCGACTTGCGAAGGACCTCGGCCGTGGCGCCTTCTGCGGTTCGGCCGTCGGGGAAGGCCATCGTCCACGACCAGTGCACGAGCGCCAGGTCGCCAGCCTCGAACGCCACGGACTCGTTCATGCGGATGGAGGCGCCCGTGTCCAGGTACCCCTGGAGAACGTTCCGGATCGCGACCGATCCGGCGTGGGCGCCCCTCGCGTTGGTGAAGACGGCATCGGGCTCGTACAGTTCCATCAGGCCCTCGAGGTCGCCTGCGGCGAACAGCTTCTCGAACGCTTTGCCTGCCTCGGCGGGTTGGCGTACGTCCATGGTCGCGTCCTCTCGCCCCGGCCCACCAGGCATGGATGGCGCTTGCCGGATGGCGGGCATGAAGTTGCAGTGCTACGAAACTTCATATCACGGCCGGGGTCGGGGCAGGATGCTTCATGCGCCTCGATGCACCTTCGTGCGTGCCGCCCTCATCATGCGAGCGTCTGGAGCGTCGGTCGCTGGTGGGGTGGCAGTGTGCACGAGCGATGGGGTCGTCGCCGACGCGCCGGTCAACGGGTGCGGGTGGTCGTCCCGCACCAGGTCGAGCTCCGCCGCCCTAGCGTTGGCTTCGACCTGCTCGACGTTCTTGCAGCCGGGGATGACGCAGGTGACGGCCGAGTGCTGGAGGCACCGGGCCAGCGCCCAGGTGGCCATGTCGACGTCGTCGGCGGTCCGGAGCTGGTCGCGCTGGAAGTCGCGCAGGTAGCGGTGCCCGAACTTCGTGGCGACGTGTCGGATCACGTGAAGCAGCGAGCCGAGAATGCGCTTACGGACACGACCTTCGGGGTCGGAGCGGACGTTGCTCCGTCTACATCGAGATCGTTCCCGTGTCGCTCCTCGCGAGCCGCTACCTCGTCTCCGGCCGCACGTCCCGCAGGGCCGCGTACGCGTCGCGTTGCCGGTGCCATGCGGCTCGATGCGCATCCGCGTCCGGGCCCGGCGCATCCGCCTCGGTGGACCGGAAGCGCGGCGCGGGCGCACCGGCCAGCACCGCCGCGCCCACGGCGGAGGCGTCCTGCACCTGGGCGCGTCCCAATCTGCGGCCCAGCACGTCGGCGAGGATCCGGCGGGGGAGGGCGTGCTCGGCGCCGCCACCGGTGAGGGCGATTTCGTCGGGCTCGCCGGCGGCTTCGATGCACGCCACGATCGCGTCCGCCACCGAGTACGCCGCTCCCTCGATCGCCGCCCGGGCCATGTGGGCGGCCGTGTGCGACAG
>DASRVH010000048.1:0-32603 GCA_035655155.1 Woeseiaceae bacterium | reverse complement strand
CCGTCCTGCGCAGCGGCGGCCATGACCACAGTGTCGTCGATGCGGAAGCGCGCGAATCGCATATCGGCCGATTATCGCGGCTGGGGCGTCAAACACAAAACGCGGCGGCGGCCGGGTAGTTTCCCTGATTCCGGTGTCGCGGCGGCCGTGCCAGAGTCGGAGTGCAGAGAGCCGGGCACAGCACCATGACACAGCGAAACAGGCTGAGCGCGCTCCGGCACGCGGTCCGGCCGCGGGTGCTGGTGCGCTACGGCGGCCTGCTTGCCGCCACCGTCGGGCTGCTGACCCTGGTTCCGGCCGTGGCCACCCTCGCCGGCGGCGAATACGGGAGCGCCGCGGCCCTCGGCCTCGTGGCACTCGCCCTTGGCGCCGGCGGCTTCCTCTGCCACCGCATCAGCGCGCCCGCCGAGATCCAGCCCAACGAGGCACTGGTGCTGGTGGCCGGCGCGTTCGTGCTGACGCCGGCGGCGATGATCTGGCCGTTCACCACCTTCGGCCTGACCCCGGCGGACGCCTGGTTCGAGGCGGTCTCGGCCGTGACGACCACGGGCCTGACCACGCTTGCCGAGCCTTCCGGGGAGCCCTGGCCATTGCTGCTCGCCCGCTCCTGGATGCAGTGGTACGGCGGCCTCGGGTTCGCTGCGCTGTGCGTGGCGCTGCTGGTGCCGCGGGGCATCGCGGCGCGGCGGCTGCTGGAGCCGACCGGCGCGCGGGAATCCGACATCCCCTCGATGATCTGGCACGCGCGCCGGCTGATGATGATCTACGCCGGGATGACGCTGGCGGGCTGGCTCGCCCTCTGGGCTGCGGAGGGCCGGCCTTTCGTCGCGCTGGTCCACGTGCTCTCCGGCGTGTCCACGGGCGGGTTCTCGACCATGGACAGTAGCCTCGCCGGCTTCGGCGGCAACGGGTCCGCCTGGGTGCTGAGCCTGATCACGCTGCTCGCCGCCGTCAGCCTGCCGCTCTATCTCCGCGCCGTCCGCGGCAACTGGCGGAGGCTGCTCGTCGATGCCGAACTGCGGGCGCTGCTCGTAGCGGTGCTGGCGGCCGGCGCCGCGTTGAGCCTGATCCTCGCCGCATCCGGGCTGGATACCCCTGCAGCCGTGCAGCAGGGCTTCCTGCTGGGCGTCTCGGCACAGACCACCTCCGGTTTCACGCCGGTGGACCCGGCCGCGCTGCCGGATGCGGCCAAGTGGACCTCCATTGTCAGCATGGCGCTCGGCGGCAGCGTGGGTTCCACCGCCGGCGGCATGAAACTGCTGCGCCTGCTCGTCGTGCTGCGGGTGATCCAGTTGCTGGTGCAACGCATGGCGCTGCCGCCCCACGCGGTGGCGGAAGCCCGGCTGGGCGGGAGGCGGGTGGAGGCGGGCGAGATCCTGCACATCCTGGCGGTGCCGACGATGTTCCTGATCGTGGTCGTGGCATCGGTGATCCCGTTCCTGCTGCACGGCTACGCGCCGCTGGACGCCCTGTTCGAGGTCGTCTCCGCCACCGGCACCGTCGGTCTCAGCACCGGCATCACCTCCAGCGACCTGCCCGGCCTGCTGAAAGGGGTGCTCGCCTTCGACATGCTGGCCGGGCGCATGGAATTCATTGCCATCCTGGTGGTGCTCGCGCCGCACACCTGGATCGGCAGGAGGTACGCGACACAATGAGAGCCGTATTCGTAGGAGCGAGCCCGGCGACGCTGGCAGCCGTCCGGGTATTGCTCGAGCGCAATCACGAGGTGGTGATCATCGAGCAGGACCGGGAGGTCATCGAGTCGCTGGATGAGCTCGACTGCGGGGTGCTGCACGGCGACGGCAGCCGCCCGGCCATCCTGAAGGAGGCCGACCCGGAGAACACCGACTTCCTGTTCTGCCTCACCACCAACGACCAGACCAACATCATCGCCAGCCTGGTCGGCCGATCGCTGGGATTCTCCCGGGTCATCACCCGCATCGAGAAGCAGGAATTCGAGCATGTCTGCCTCGAGCTCGGGCTGGTGGATACCATCGTGCCGGAAGTCACCCTGGCCCGGCACCTCGCCGACGTGATGGAAGGCCGCGATCCCCTGGAACTCTCCGCCACGCTGGGCGCGGACGCACGGTTGATCTCGTTCGTGCTGAGGGAGGACGAGGGCGGACCCATCGAGAACCTGGAGCTGCCCGGCGACAGCCGGGTCATCTGCCTCTATCGGGACGAGGAGCTGATCTTCGCGAAACCCGAACTCGAGCTGAAGAAGGGTGACCAGGTGGTGGTGCTCGCCCGCACGGAGGACGCCGATGAGCTGCGCGACCGCAGGTCGAAAGGCTAGATAACGGCACGAGCGCCTCTCTGGAAGTGCCGGGGGCGATTGCGAAAACGCAGCGCGCCGGCGGCCGGCGGGCGGCCGCTGGGAGTGGAGCGGGTGAAGGGAATCGAACCCTCATTCTCAGCTTGGGAAGCTGATGTTCTACCGTTGAACTACACCCGCCGCCGGGATCACGGATAGTCTACTGCGGCCTCCCGGTAATCCCAATAGTCCGGCGCGATGACTCCCTACTCGACGACGGTCAGTTCCTCCAGCAGTTGCTCGGCGTCGTACGCTTTGTCGAGCGCCTCCAGCATGATGGCCGTATCCACGGCCACGCTCCGGTTCAGGCTCGGGTCGAACCAGTACTCTCCGGCGATCGAGTGGATGTTACCGTCGAAGGCGACGCCAACCAGCGCGCCGTCCGCGGCGATGACGGGGCTGCCCGAGTTGCCGCCGGTGGTATCAGTGGTGCTCACGAAATTGAACGGCGTGCCGGGGTCGAGCGCCTCGCGCACCGCCTGCCAGCTCTCCGGCACCAGAAACGGCCGCTCGCCAGTCGCGCGTTCGAACAGGCGGCGGGTCTCCGTGAACGGCTCCACGTACTCGCCTTTCTCTTCCCAGCCCTCGACGGCGCCGTAGCTCACGCGCAGCGTGAAGGTGGCGTCCGGGTAGATGTCGGTGCCGTAGATCTCGAACCTGGCGTCGGCGATCATCTCCCGCCCGCGGACCAGCGGCGCCTCCACCCGCTCCTCGTAGGCTTCCCGCAGCTCCCGGGCGGACGGCTCGATGGCGAGGGCGAGACGAATCATGGGGTCGTCGCTCGCCCTGACGGCCTCGATGCCACCCTCCCAGAGTCCGCGCCGGTATCCGGGGTCGTCGAGCCGGGTATCGGCGACCAGCCGCGCCGCGAGCGTATCCGGCGACTCGTTGCCCAGGATCGTCTTGACGTAGGCGCTGTCCGGCCCGAGCCATTCGCGCATCTTGGCCAGCGAGAAGGCGAGCCGCAGCTCGTCGTAGGGCTTGCTGATCGGCCGGTCCGCGAGCAGGCCCTGCTCGAGCTGGGGCAGCGCTGCGTCGGTATAGGCGCGAATGCGCTCCTCGTTCGGCTTCTCCCGCTCCAACGTGCCGCGCACGATACTGCGGGCGTAGCCGAACAGGTCGCCCATGAGCCCCGCCCGGTTCTCGATGAAGAGGTGCTCCTGGTACATGTTGCGGCGTGCCGCGACGGCGCCGTCGATGAGTTCCCAGGCCTCGCCCCAGACGGCCTCGTATTCCGGGTTGGCCGCCACGGCCTCCCTGAGCTTGCGTTCGCCGGCGGCCTTCTCCGCCATCATCTCGTCGTCCAGCAGCGCGAACAGGCGGTTGCGCACCACCTTGATGCCGTTCTCCACCAGCAGGATGTTCTGCTGCACCGCGCGCGCGGCCTCCGGGCCCGTGTGCTGCCAGGCCAGCATGCGGCCGCGGAGTTCCGAGTTGCGCAGCAGCCAGATGGGGTAGACGACATCGCGCAGCATCCGGAGCTCGGTCAGCGTCATCTGGCGGGACGTGCTGCCCGGGTGGCCCGTGACGAAGACGGGGTCACCCGCCTCCGGGCCGCCGCGCCGCCAGGAGAGGTAGTCCGGCGTCGACGCGGGCTCTCCGTCTTCGTACGCGCGCAGGAACGACATGTCGAACGACCAGCGCGGGAAATTGAAGTTGTCGGGGTCGCCACCGAAGGCGGCGATGTCGAGTTCCGGCGCGAACACCAGGCGCACGTCGTCGTAGCGCCGGTAACGATAGATGAAGTACTGGCCCCCCTTGTACAGGCTGACCGCCTCGCAATGCAGCTCGCCGTCGGAGTCCGCCTCGCAAGCGGATTCCAGCCGGGTGAGCGCGGCCTTGCGGGCCTCGTTCGCCTCGGCGTCCGACAGGCCCTCGACCGCGCCCAGCACCGCCTCCGTGACTTCCTCGTAGCCCACCAGCACGGAGACCTGCTCGCCGGGGCACTGCAGCTCTTCGCTCCGCTCGGCGGCCAGGAAGCCCTCGTCCGAGAGGTTGCGCTCGTCGCTGCTCAGGTTGCGCACGCAGCCCCAGAGGCAGTGATTGTTGGTGAGGATGAGGCCGTCCGGCGAAACGAAAGAACCGGTGCAGCCATTCTCCAGCCGGGTCGTGGCGAGCTGGGCCCGCTCCAGCCAGGCGTCGTCGATGACGACGCCGTATTTTTCCTCTACCTGGCCGGACGGGAAGTTGTCGAGGGTCCACATGCCCTCGTCGGCGAGTGCGGCGAGGGGGAACAGGAGGAGGGCACAGACGTTGAGTGGGCGCATTCGGACTCTTCCGCTGACAGGTACGGTCATTCTAGAGTCGGATCCCGACGAACGGAACCGGCTTCGGCGCGGATGCGGATTCGTCGTTTACCCGGTGGACGCAGGGTCGACACGAGGGTTTGGCGGGAATCCGGCCGGTGGATACACTCGAAAACCAGGGCCGCAGCCTCACTGCCCACACGGACATTCACCACCATGGACGACACGAAGCCCCGCACCGCTGCCGACGAAACCGGAGAGCCCGGCAAGGGCGTCTCGCCGCGTCCGGCCAACCCGGACGGCAAGAGCGCGAACGGCTTCCTGCTGGACTGGTATGCGAGCGCACCGCGGGGTGTCGTCGCAAAGCCCCGGCGGCAGGTGCTGGCAGAGCTGTTCACCTCGCTGCTGGTGCTGTCGGCGAAGTTCGGTTACAAGCCGGCCGTCGCCGTGCCGAACTACCTCTATTTCGTGGACGGTGAGTGGAGTCTGAGTCTGATCGCTCCCGACGAGTGGCACGAAGATCGTGGCGAGTGCTTCGCCGGCACCTGCCTCCTGCAGGCCGACCGGACCTGGACCATCGCGCCCTCGGAACAGATGTCCGCGGATACGGCGGTGGCACGCGCCGTCGCCCGGTTCTACGTAGCCTTCGCCGGGATGCTGGATACCGACGCCGTGCTGGAAGACATCCTGCCGTTCCACGCCGGCCATCTCGCCTATTACCAGCGTCTGAACGCCAATGCCCTCAGCCGCTCGGTGCGCGCCGCCGCCACGCTGGGCGGCCAGCTCGCCATCCCGGCGCGCGAGTGGCGGCTGGCGTTGCCCGACGACGCGCGGCCGCTCCTCCGGGGGCCGTGAACCGCCACCACGCGGCGGACATTGGCGCACGGAGTCCGGCTCGTTGCATGCCCGCGGGCGGCGACGGGTTGGCGTTTGACGCCGCTCGAATGCTGAACCATGGTAGGAGTGGAAGTGACCGAAAGCATCGGATCCCCGCGAGGTGAAACATGACTGCAACCGCAAGGAAGACGCTGCCGATCCTGATCGTCGCTGCGCTGGGCGCGACAGCCTGTCAGCCGGAATCGCCGGCCGAGCCCCCGGGAGCGGCCGAAACGGAGCCGGCTTCGGCGCCGGCGGCCGGGGAGAATCCGGCCGGCTACCCGGGGCCGGACCCCACGGGCGCTGCCGTCTGGGCCCATCTTCAGGGCGAGGATTACCGCGAGAGCTGGTCGTTCTGGCCGGGCCGCGGCGAACTCTACGAGGGAAGAGAGCCCCACGGCATGCTGCTCACGACCTATGTGAACGATGCGGCACTCGGGGCCGTGGAGGAGAAGGCCGGACGGATGCCGCCAGGCGCGATGATCGTGAAGGAGAACTACACGCCGGAGGAGAAGCTGGCATCGGTGACCGTGATGTACAAGGCACCCGGCTTCAATCCCGACCACAACGACTGGTTCTTCGCCAAATATCGGCCCGACGGGTCCGTGGCCGAGACGCCGGACGGCACGCCGCAGGCAGGCCGCGTACCCGGCTGTCAGGCCTGTCACGAAGCACGGAAGACGAACGATTATCTGTACACGGGCCGCATCCGGACCGAGGGTATGTAAGCCGGCGGCCGGGCAGTAAAACGTGGGGGTCAGCCAGGGCCGAGTTGCCGGCCTTTCGGCAGGTGGCTATGAAATCCGGTGCGACCAGTCCCGTTCGCCGGTGAACAGGAAACGGGTGACGCAGAACAGGAAGTCGCCTGCCTCCGCGCGCTGTTCGATATCTGCTCGCCAGTCGCGGGCTTCCTGTTCGCTCGTCCGCCCCGCCGACACGGCGGCGGCCGCGCACTGGTCGAGCATGGTGCCGGCGTAGCCGACCGCATTGTAGCGGGTGGACAGGACCGGCACGGCCCGGACGCGGACCGAGTCGAAGCCCGCATCCCGCAGCAGCGGCATCAGCCGTTGCGGCAGACGCGGGCTCGGTACGGCGCGGTCCCAGCCGTCGAACATCCGTCGCGTCAGAGCGGCGTCCTCTGCCGTGACGACGGCGGTCTGCCAGTCCGTCTCCACGATCACGACGCGGCCACCCGGGCGGAGGACCCGGCGCATCTCGGTGATGGCGGTCTCCGGACGCTCGACGTAGAGCAGGACCTGGGTGGCCGCGACTGCATCCGCAATGCCGGAGGCCACGGGCAGTCGCACGGCATCGGCGGCGGCCAGACCGACCTGGGGGACGCCGGCACAACGTGCTCGGGCAAGGCCGAGCATGGGACCGCTGAGATCGAGGCCGAGCACCATGCCGTCCGGGCCGACGGCTTCCGCGATAGCGCGGGTCAGCAGGCCGGGGCCGCAGCCCACGTCGACGATGCATTCGCCGGGCGACGGGGCGAGTGCCTCGAGGGTGCGCTCACGCTGCTGCACGATCTCCGGTGACAGGTAGGCCCGTTCGGTGCGCTTCGCCTTGGCGTGGTTGTAGGGGCTACGGCGTTTCAGGGGCGCTCCCGGGCAGGCGGTACGCTCCTCATTATGGTGCAGGACGGCGACATCGCCCAGCGGTGGTTATACTGGCGGGTTCATGTGCTCCCGGTATCACCGCTACGGACGACCCGCGCTCTGCGCCAGTGCCCTGCTGCTCGCGGCCTGCGCGAGCCCGGTGCCCGTGGGTCCGACGCCGGACGCCGCGGCCGCGGCGGATGCCGTCGCGGCCGCAGAGGTCGCTTTCGTAACGAATCGGCAACTCGAGACGCGCAGCGACGGGCGGGACTATTACGGCGGCGACCGCGGACCGGTGACGGCCGGGCGCTGCCGGGTGGCGATCCGGGATGCCGAGGACCACGACGGGCGGCTGCTCGGCGTGGCGCCGGCGGCAACGGGCGACGTGAAGTCGGCTGTCGGGAAGGTCGGCCGCGCCGGAGTGGTCGTTTATATCCACGGTTTCAACGAGGATTTCGGGCGCAGCTGCCGCCATGCGGCATTGCTGCAGAAGCGCCTGGGGCTGGACGGCCGGCTGCTCCTGTTCAGCTGGCCCGCCGATCGCAAGTACGTGACCTATGCAAGCGATGCCGGCGATCTGGCCTGGAGCCTGCCGGATCTCCGGGCGGTGCTCGAGGGGCTGGCCGCCCGGCACGGCAGCGCCGGCGTGAGCATTCTGGGGCACAGCCTCGGCGCGCGGGCGACGGTGGAGGTGCTCTCGCGGATGGATGATGGCGTGGGCGCGTTCGGCCAGGTCGTGCTGGTCGCTCCGGATATCGCACGGTCGCGATTCGCCGAGTTGCGGCCCGTGCTGGAGCGGCGAGCGGAGCGGGTGACGATCTACGCCTCGGAGAATGACCTGGCGCTGCGCCTGTCCACGGTGGTGAATACTTCAGCGCGGCTGGGGATTACCGACGAAGAGGCCCATGCAGGGGGTGCCCTGTCCGCGAAAGTGCAGCTCGTGGACGTGTCCGGGACCGGTCTTCACAGCCTGAGCGGACATGTCTATCACCTGCGCAATCCGGCGGTGATCGAGGATATCGGGCGCCTGTTCGCCCCGGTTGCCGCCGATGCTGGCGGCAGCTACGAGCGCGTGCCGGGGTCCGCTCCCGGCCTGTGGCGGCTGCTGCCGGTCAAGCGCGGGACGACGGCTTCCGCCGGTGGGAATCGGCCGAGGAACTTCTGAAACTCTCATAAGTTTCAAAAGTTGCAAAAGTTCGGTCCGGCACCTTTAAGCGATCCAGACCTGCTGTGCGTTGACGAATTCGTGGATGCCGTGGGGGCCGAGTTCGCGGCCGTAGCCGGAGCGGCCTACGCCGCCGCTGGGTAGCCGGGGGTCGGTCTTCACGATGCCGTTGACGGCCACCTGGCCGGTGTAGAGGCGCCGGGCCATCGCCTCTCCCCTTTCCGCATCGGTCCACACAGCGGCAGCCAGTCCATAAGGCGTGTCGTTGGCGATGGCGAGCGCCTCGTCGGCGTCCGCCGCGCGCATGACCACGGCCACCGGGCCGAAGGTCTCCTCGCAGGCGCCGGTCATGTCCTGCGTCACATCCGTCAGCAGCGTCACCGGGTAGAAGAAGCCGTCGCCCTGCGGCAGCTCGCCGCCCAGGCGGCAGCTGGCGCCGGCTTCGACGCTCGCCCGCACCTGGCGGTGCAGGTTGGCGCGCAGGTCGTCCCGAGCGATCGGGCCCACGTCGGTGGATTCCTCCCGCGGGTCGCCCACCTTCAGTTTCGCCAGGCGATCCTGCAGCAGTTCCACCATGCGGTCGTAGACCGGCGCCTCCACGATGGTGCGCTTCGCGGCAATGCAGCTCTGCCCGGCGTTGATGATGCGCGACAGGGTGATGGTGTCCGCCGCCTTCTCGAGGTCGGCATCGGCCAGCACGATGGCGGGGTCGGAGCCGCCCAGCTCCAGCACGGAGCGCTTGATCTCCGAGGCCGCCGCGGAAGCGACAGCCGCGCCGCCCCGGTCGGAGCCGGTGAAGGAGACGCCCTTGATGCGCTCGTCGCGGATCACCGCCTCCACCGCCGGCGTCTCGATGGGCAGGTTCCGGAACACGCCCTCCGGCGCGCCCACCCGGGCGAACACGTCCTCGATGGCCTGCGCGCAGCCCGGGACGTGGGGGTCGTGCTTCATCACGCAGGTGTTGCCGGCCATCAGCGCCGGCGCGGCGAAGCGGAAAGCAAGCCAGAACGGCGCGTTCCATGGCAGCACGCCCAGGATGGTGCCGAGAGGCAGATACTGCACGTAGCTCGAGCTGGCATCGGACTCGATGACGTCAGCCGACAGGTAGGACTCCGCGTGTTCGGCGTAGTGCTCGGCGCACCAGGCCGCCTTCTCCACCTCCCCCCGGGCCTCGCGCACCGGCTTGCCCATCTCCTCGGTCATGAGCGCGCCCAGGGCGTCCACGTCGCGGCGCATCTCGGCGGCGACGGCGCGCAGCAGCTCGGCGCGTTCGTCGAAGCCGGTGTCGCGCCAGCCGGGGAAGGCGGCGGCGGCTTCGGCGAGGGTGGCCTCGACCTGATCGGGCGAGGCCGGCTTCACCTCGCGGATCACGGTGCCGGTGGTGGGATCGATGGCGGTCAGCATGGAAGGAGGCTCCTGCTCTGGCGGATAGGGGTGGACGGGTGGGTAGATGGGTATGGGTAGACGAGTCCGGGTGGCGCTCAGGACGCCCTGTCGGACTTCTTGGTCTTGTCGGGGTCGTCGCGCGCGGGAATGGCGATCAGCTTGTCACTGGAACCGACGCGCTTGCCCATGAGCGTCTGCTCGCCCTTGACGATGAAGTCCTCGTCCAGGGTGAAGAAGGACTGGCAGCTCCTGTCGGTGACGTAGATCGTGTCCGAGATGCCGACGGTCTTGTCGCCGTCCACGCCCCACATCCACGGGATGATATGGAAGCACATGCCTTCTTCCAGGATGGTGCTGCTGCCCTGGCGCAGGCTGCAGATATAGCCCTCGTCCCAGCTCGGCGGGAAGGCAATGCCGATGGAGTAGCCCGAGCGGGTGATGAGATTCGCGCCCACCTGGTTGTCCTGGATGATGGCCCGGATCAGATTGTCCGCATCGGAGACGGTCAGGCCCGGCCGGATGATGTTCTTCACCTCCCGCAGCGCGAGTTTCATACGTTCCTGGGCCTGCAGCAGCGACGGCGTCATGTCGCCGAGCAGCACCGTGCGCATCATCGCCGTGTGGTAACGCCGGTAGCAGCCGCCGATCTCCAGGAACACGTGCTCGCCCGGCTGGACGGTGCGTCCTTCCCAGGTGGCATGGCCGATCATGGTGCGGGGCCCGGAGGTGACGTAGGGCATCACGGCCGGGGGCTCGCCCCCCGCCCGGAACATGGCGGCGCAGACGGCCGCGCCGATCTCATTCTCGGTGGCACCCGCCTCGGCCGCCTCGTAACCGGCCTGCATGCCGGCCTCGGTGGCGGCAGCGGCCTTCTTCATCACCTCGATCTCGTATCCGGACTTGGTGATGCGGCCCTGTTCCACGATGCCGAAGCAGTCGAGCAGCCGGCCGTCCGTGAACGTGGTATGGATGCTGTCCTGGTGATAGGCCGGGAAGAAGTAGCTGTTTCGCTCGTAGCCGATGTCCTTGCCGTTCAGCCCGAACTCGCGCAGCGACTCCACCAGCATCTGGATGGCGTCGCCGGTGTCGGGATAGGGCCGCGTGCGCTCCACCCAGGTGCGGGCATGGATATTCGACTCCTCCATGCCCCGCGTGATCATGAACGGCTCGTCCTCGAGCGGGACGACCAGCGCCTGGAAGAACGAGTACCCGGTGGTCTGATAGTCCGTCAGGTACATCAGGTTCTCCGGGTCGGTGATGACCACCGCGTCCAGGAGGCGCGCCTGCATGCGATCGCGCAGTTCGCGGAGCCGGCGCTCGTACTCCTCGAACGGGAACGTCATGTCGTCGCGCTGTCTCATGCGGCTTTCACCTCCACCGTATGCGCCACCGCCTCGGAGAGTATGTCCAGGCCTTCCTGCAGGTCTTCCTGCGGGATCGTGAGCGGGGGGATGATCTTCAGCACCCGGCCGCCGACGCCGCACTGCGTGATGATCAGTCCGGCCTCGAAGCACTTCGCCGTGATGGCTTTCGCGAGCTCCGGATCGCCGGTGTCGAGGGCCTGCATCATGCCCTCGCCCCGCGCCTGCATCGTGGTGCCCTTCAGCGAGGCGCAGAGCTTCTCCACGTGGTCACGGATGTGCTTGCCCTTCTCGCGCACGTCCTTCAGGAACTTGTCATCGTCGAAGTACTTCAGGCCCTCGACGCCGGCGACGAAGGACAGACCCTGGCCGCGGAAGGTGCCGGTATGCTCGCCGGGCTTCCAGTGCCTGTCGTGCTCGGGCTTTGCCAGGTTCATCGCCAGCGGCGTGCCGAAGCCGCCGATGCCCTTCGCCAGCGTGATGATGTCCGGGTCCAGGCCCATGCCGTCGAAGCTGAAGTAGTTGCCGGTGCGCCCGCAGCCGGCCTGGATGTCGTCGATGATGAACAGGGCGCCGAGATCCTTCGCCAGCTTCTGGGTGGCCTGCAGCCATTCCTTGCTGGCCACTTTCACGCCGCCCTCGGCCTGGATGGCCTCCACCAGGAAGGCGGCCGGCGGCTCCCAGCCGCTGGAGGGGTTCTCGAACAGCGCCCGCAACCGGTCCACGGACTCCAGGCCGCAGCCTAGCTCGCAGCCGAGGCAGGTCTTCCTGCAGCCGAACGGCTGGTGCACCACGTGCTCCAGCGGCACGCCGGCGGCGTTGCGGAAATAGGAGTTCGACGTGCAGGCCAGCGAGCCGAGCGTCATGCCGTGGAAGCCGTGGGTGTAGGCCACCACGCTGCGCCGGCCCGTCACCTTGCGGGCGAGCTTCAGGGCGAGCTCCACCGCGTTGGTGCCGGTGGGGCCCATGAACTGCAGCTTGTAGTCCCAGTCCCGCGGCTCGAGGATGGTGCCGACGAACTTTTCGATGAAGTTCCGCTTGGCCGTGGTGTAGAGATCGAGGCTGTGGGCGACGCCGTCGGACTGGATATAGTCGATCAGCGCCTGCTTCATGTTCGGGTTGTTATGGCCGAAGTTCAGCACCCCGGCGCCGGCGAAGAAGTCGATGTAGGACTTGCCGTTCTCGTCCACCTGCCGCGCGTTGGAGGCGGACTTGAATACCGTCGGGTAGGTGCGGCAATAGCCGCGGATATCCGACTCCCATCTCTCGAAAACTTCCATCTGCTTCTCCCTGTTAGTTATCGCGCCACCATAGCATTCGCGGGGCGGCCTTTGAAATCGGTCGCGTCGCGCCTTCGCCAACCGCCGCTGAAAAAGAAAACGGCCCCCGGAGCGAAGCTCCGGGGGCCGCGGGGTCGTCCCTGACCAGTCGGCGTCCGTTGCGGGCCCGCCTCAGGTGGCGCAGGCCGGCACCGCCGCGTAGTCGATGACCAGCGGCAGCGGCAGCGCGCCTTCGCTGCCATCGGTGGCGGGGTCGCGGGCGATCACGTCGATCACTTCGCCGCCGCTGAACGTGGCGTCCGGGATTTCGATGGCCACCACGCTCTTGTCACCGGCCGGCGTCACGTAGACGTCGTAGATGCCGGGCGCGATGGACAGGATGCCGGTATCCGCGCCGAAGGGGACGTCGGCGAAGCTCGGCGTGACCGAAGCGTCGTTCAGGTCCGTGCCGTCCGCCAGCAGATACAGGTCCACGTCGCCGGTGCTCGGCGAGCCGTGGATCACCCGCAGCTTCGCCTCGGTGACCACGCTGCGCGTGTCGGTGGCGAGCGCCAGCGGCTGGATGGCCGGCGTGCCGGAGGACAGGAAGCCGGTCACGATGGCGGTCGCCTCGGCGCCCTGCTCTGCGGTGAACGCGAAGTCCGTGGCCACCACGGAATTGTCCGCGTTAGCAACCACGCTCACGGTGTAGTCGCCCGGGGCCGGGACCGCGCCGATCTCGCAGAACTCGGTGAACGAATAGTCCACCGCGAGGGGCAGCGCCTCGTCGTTCGCCGTGGAGGTGTCATCCGCGAGGATGTCCACCGGCGGAGCATCCGGCGACGCGTGCACCGCGGTCACCGCCGCCGGCGTGTTCGCGTCCGGCAGGTCGGCGGCGCCCGTGCCGTCGAGCACCACGAGCTGGATGGGCGTGGCGCCCGGACCCGTGTTCTCCACGGCAGCGATCAGGAGTTCCGCATCCGCGGCAAGATCCAGCTCACCGGAGTCGAACACCACCGACGCCGGATCGCCGGCCAGCGTGACGCGGATCTGATAGGTGCCGGCCGGCACCTCAAGACGGTCACTCACGTCCTGGTAGGCCAGCGGCGTCGCGGAAATCGGCGCGCTGGCGGCGAGGTCGGCGCCCGGTGTGGTCACGTAGACGTCGACCGGCGGTGCATCCGGCGCTGCATGCACGACCTGGGCGAAGAAGCTGCCCGGGGTCAGCGCCTGGTCGGTCGGATTCGCGATCACCAGCGGCCCGATGGGAGCGGCCACGTCGCCGACGGCGATGACCGTGTAGTCGGTGCTGAAGTCGAGATCCAGCGTCTCGTCGATGACGATCGCATTACCGCCGGGGATAATGGCCTCCACCTGTACGGTGGTGGTCTCCGTCACCGGCAGGAAGCCCGAGCCCTCGGTGTAGTCCACCTCGCTGAGCGCGGCCTGACCGTTCACCAGAATGTTCACTGCCGGCGCATCGGGCGAGGCGTGCAGCGCGCGCAGCTGGGGCGCGGTGGCGCATTCCAGCAGTTCGGTGGCCGTGACCTCCGAGGGGTCCAGCACGTCGTTGCGGTTGGTATCGAGGCCGCTGTCCAGCGCGAGACCGCCGCCGGGGCAATCGGCATCGCCCTTGGGAATCTCCCGCGTGGCCACCAGGGAATTGAACCCGTCCTGGCCGTCGGCGCCGTCGGTACCGTCGTCTCCCTCGCAGCCGGCCAGCAGAAACGCTGCGGCCAGCAAGGAGGCCGTTGCAGTAGTCTTTCTCATTGTTTCTCTCCCTGAGATGAGTGAGATAAGTTGCGCAGGGGGAGATTCGACAGGGCCGTGACAAGCCGATGCCGTCGCGTCTTTGACAAAATATGAACGTCGGCAGGCATGATGCAGGAAGCGATGAGCGACAAAGCAGAGAAACAGCCGGAACGGAAGGTGCGCAGTTTCGTGCGGCGGGCCGGACGCATGACCCGGGCGCAGGAACGGGCCTGGCGGGAGCTTTGGCCCCGTTACGGCATCGACTCGGACGATCCGGACGCCGTTGCGGCGGCCTTCGGCGGCGAGGGGCGCCGGGTGCTCGAGGTGGGCTTCGGCAACGGCGAGAGCCTGCTCGACCAGGCGGAGGACGACCCGGCGACGCGTTACTACGGCATCGAGGTGCACGAGCCGGGCATCGGGCACTGTCTGCTCGGCATCGAGCGCCGCGGCATCGACAACCTGCGGCTCCTGTGCGGCGATGCGCTGGAGATCATGGAAACGATACCCCACGGCAGCATCGCGCGGCTGAACCTCTACTTCCCGGACCCCTGGCCGAAGAAGCGCCATCACAAACGGCGCATCGTGGCGCCCCGCTTCCTGGATCTCGCCGCCCGGGTGCTGGCGCCCGGCGGCACGCTGCACCTCGCCACGGACTGGGCCGGCTACGCCGGGCACATCGACGAGGTGGTGGCCGCGGACGCGCGTTTCGAACTGGTGGAGCGGCGCGAACATGACGGCGACCGGCCGCTCGCGCGGCCACGGACGAAGTTCGAGCACCGTGGCCTGCGGCTCGGCCACGGCATCTGCGACTGGATCTATCGCCTGCGGTAATACGTATTGGTTGCCGGCAGCGGACAGCCGGCAGCGGATAGCCGGTAGCCGGTAGCCGGTAGCCGACGCTAGACGAAGGCCAGTATGCCGTCCACGACGTACTGAACGGCGAGCGCCACCAGCACCACGCCGAGCAGGCGGCTGACCACGTTGGCACCGGTCACGCCCAGGACGCGCATGATGGGATTGGTGAGCAGCATCATCACCAGCGTGATGGCCAGCACCACGAACACCACCGCCAGCAGCAGGGCCACGCTGACGATGTCGTCCTCCGCGTCGCCCAGGAGCAGCAGCAGGGTGGCCAGGGCGCCGGGGCCGGCAATCAGCGGGAATGCCAGCGGGAACACGGAGATGTCGTCCCGGTAGCGGGCCTCCTCCTGCTCCCGGATGGTGGCCGAGCGCAGGCCGGATTCCCGGGCGAACACCATGTCCACCGAGACCATGAACAGCAGCAGCCCGCCGCCGATGCGGAACGCATCGACGCTGATGCCGAGTATCTTCAACAATTGTTCGCCGGCCAGCGCGAAACCGAGAAAGATGAGCGCCGAGATGCTCACGGCCTTCACCGCCATGCGCCGCCGGAATCCGGGCGCGCCGCCGCGGGTCAGCGCGCCGAACACCGGTATCAGCGTCACCGGCTCGATGACGACGAACATGACCACGAAATTCTTGAGCAGCTGCTCGATCACGCCTGCGCGCCTTGTGGACCATCCTGATTGCAGCGCCGCCGGAATGGTCTGAGTATGATTCGGGTAACGGGTGAGTGGGCGCCTTCCCCGGAGAGGCGCGATAATACAAGGCAGCGGTGGAGGTTGCACGACATGGCTACCGAATTCCCTGCCATCGGCCACTGGTACCGCCGGCCGAACGGCAGACTGTTCGAGATCGTCGCCATCGACGACGCCGACGGCACGCTCGAGATCCAGTATTTCGACGGCACGCTGGGGGAGATCGACCTGGAGACCTGGCCGGATCTCATCCTGGAGCCCGTCGACCCGCCGGAAGACACGTCCGGCTCCCTGGACATGGACTTCGACGACGACGAATCGGAGGGCGACGCTAACGGGCGACGGGACTGGCTGGAGAGCCTCGACTACGTCGACTGAACTACGTGGATTGAGCTGCCGGGTCCGGTACGGTCACGATCACACGCCCATCCTCCACCTCCACCGGCAGGCGGTACAGCGACTTGCCCGGGCACGGACCCGCGACGCAAACGCCGCTGTCCAGCTCGAACATCGCACCGTGTGACGCACAGATGATGTGTCCGCCGTCCCGGGTCAGGAACCGGTGCGGCTGCCAGTCCAGCGGGTGGCCGGCATGCACGCAATAATTCCGGTAGGCCCACACCTCGTCGCCGCGGCGCACCACGAACCCCCTGAACGGCCAGTCCCCCTCTCCCACCGAGAAGCCGCGGCTGCCCGGATCCGCCAGTTCGTCGAGCCGGCAGACCTCCTTCCTGACTTCTCTTGGGCTCATCGGGCCGTTATGCTGGGCCGTCGAACCATCCATCGGACTGTCTGCATGGGATTCCCTACCGCCGACGATGCCGAAGCCGCATTCTATCGCGCGTTTTCATTCTGCGACCTGGAGGCCATGCGCGAGATCTGGTGCAGGGACTCCGACGTCACCTGCATCCACCCGCTGAGCGCGCCGCTGACGGGCTACGACGCCATCATCCGCAGCTGGGAGCAGATATTCCGCAACATGGGCCCGACCCGCATCCTGAGCGAGCAGCTGCATCGCAGCAACTGGCAGGAGGCGGCGCTGCACGTGGTGAAGGAGCACTTCGAGGTGCAGGGCGGCGGCACCACCCCCGTCATCGCCACCAATGCGTACCGCCTCACGGCCGACGGCTGGCGGATGGTGCTGCACCACGGCTCGCCGTCCCAGCGCCCGTCGAACGGCACGCCGCCCACCGCCAGCCGCCGCACCCACTGACTGTAGGAGGGCCTTCAGGCCCGACTCTTCCTGCCCGATCCCCTTCTATTGTGGTCGTCCTGGCTGGATGCGGCACGGCTTCGATGGGCATGTAGGAGGGGCTTCAGCCCCGATTGGCGCTCGGCCACCGCAAGCAATGATCGGGGCTGAAGCCCCTCCCACAAAGAACGGGGATGCGGTCAGGAAGGGGTTGTTCGGTCGCGGCGGGCTATCACGATCGCCAGCACGATCGCCGGCACGCCCATCACCGCGGCGTAGAGGAAGAACGCCGGGTAGTCCCAGGTGTCCACGACGATGCCGGAGAAACCGCTCAGGAACTTGCCGAGCAGGGTCATCAGCGAGGAGAACAGCGCGTACTGGGTGGCGGTGTAGCCCGGGCTGGTGAGATTGGACAGGTAGGCGATGAACACGGAGCCGGCGAACCCTGCCGAGAGGTTGTCCGCGGAGATCGTGACCACCAGCATGCCCAGTTCCGGTCCGAGCGTGGCGAGCCAGGCGAACAGCAGGTTTGTCACCGACACCAGCACCGCGCCGGGCAGCAGCATCTTCACGGCGCCGTAGCGCACCACCAGCGCGCCGCCGATGGCCGCGCCGAGTATGGTCATGCCGATGCCGAAGACTTTGGCGACGGCGGCGATCTGCTCCAGCGTGAAGCCCAGGTCCAGGTAGAAAGGGTTGGCCATGCTGCCCATGACCAGGTCGCTGATGCGGTAGACCGAGACGAAGGCCAGGATCACGAGGCTGAACAACCCGGCCTTCCTGAAGAAGTCGAGGAACGGGCAGACCACTGCGCCGAAGAACCAGCGCCCGGCCGCGCCCATGCTGCGGGTCTCCGGCACCATCCTCGCGATGGTTTCCAGGTAATCCCGCTCGCGGGCGCGCACGACCTCAGGATCCACCTCCGGCTCGCCGATCAGGAGCACCGTGACGATGCCGATGCCCACCAGCGCGGCCATGGTGAGGTAGGCCGCGGGCCAGGAGGCGTCGCTCGCGATGAACAGCGCGCCCGCACCCGAGGCCAGCAGGGCGAGCCGGTAGCCGGTCTGGTAGGCGCCGGCCATCGGCCCCTGCATGCGTTCGTCCACGGCCTCGATGCGCCAGGCGTCGATGGAGACGTCCTGGGTCGCCGAGGAGAACGCGACCAGCAGGGCGAGCCATGCCATCTGCGTGAGGTTCACCGCGGGGTCGGTGAAGGCCATTCCTACGAGGCCCGCGGCAATACCGATCTGGCCGGCCAGCATCCAGCTGCGCCGTTTGCCGAGAAACCGGGTCGCGACGGGGATGGACAGCCGGTCGATCAGCGGCGACCACAGGAATTTCACGGAATAGGTGATGCCGATCCAGGCGAAATAGCCGATGGCCGTGCGGCTGGTTCCTGCCTGGGTCAGCCAGGCGCCCAGCGTGGAGAAAACCAGCAGGAACGGCAGCCCGGCCGAGAAACCGAGGAACAGCATGGCCACGACCCGCGGCCTGAGATAGGCGGCCGCGGAGTCACGCCAGCCGGTGCCCGGCGCATGGCGGCCCGGGACGTCGGCGGCGGACTTGCGGTCAGCCGGCAAGATCCAGCTCGTAGTCGATGGTCAGCGGGGCATGATCGGAGAAGCGTTCGTCCCGGTAGACGTCGGCCTGGCGGATGAGCGGCGCAAGGCCCGGCGTGACCACGTGATAGTCGATGCGCCACCCCACGTTCTTCTCCCACGCCCGGCCCCGGTTCGACCACCAGGTGTACTCGCCCTCGTCGGGGTTGATGACCCGGAACGCGTCGACCAGCTTCACCCGGTCGAACACGTGATCGAGCCAGGCCCGCTCCTCGGGCAGGAAGCCCGAGTTCTTCCGGTTCGAGCGCCAGTTCCTGAGGTCGATCTCCCGGTGGGCGATGTTCCAGTCGCCGCACAGGATGTACTCGCTGCGCCGGCGCCTGAGGCGCTGCAGATGGGGCAGGAAATGGTCCAGGAAGCGGTACTTGGCCGCCTGGCGCTCGTCGCCGGAGGAGCCGGACGGCAGGTACACCGAGGCCACGGCCACGCCCTCGAGCTGCACTTCGAGATAACGGCCCTCCCGATCGAACTCCTCGATGCCCAGGCCTCGCACGATGCGCTTGGGCTCGTGGCGGGAGTAGATCGCCACACCGCTGTAACCTTTCTTCTCGGCGTCCTCGTAGTAGCAGTGATAGCCGGCCGGGTGGAACACTTCGTCCTCCAGCTGGTGCAGCTGGGCCTTGGTCTCCTGGATGCAGACGACGTCCGGATTTCGCGCCGGCAGCCAGTCGAAGAAGCCCTTCCTGGCGGCGGCGCGGATACCGTTGGCATTCAGACTCATGACCCGGAACAATGCATCACTCCCGTCGGCGCGCCGGCGCGGCAGCGGCCGCCCCGGCTGTGTCATACTTGGAGGCAGGGTCGCGGAGACCCCGCCGGCACGGCGCGAATGATATCAAGAGCCCCTCCGGGGAAGGCAGTATGCGGTCCTGGCAGAGAGAATTCCTCGAGCTGGCGCTCGAGCTGGAAGTGCTGAAGTTCGGCTCTTTCAAGCTGAAGTCCGGCCGAATGAGCCCGTATTTCTTCAATGCCGGGCTGTTCAACACCGGCTACGCCGCGGCCAAACTGGGGCGCTGCTACGCCTCGGCCATCGCGAACTCGAGCGTGGAGTTCGACCTGCTGTTCGGGCCCGCCTACAAGGGCATCCCGCTGGCCACGCTGGCGGCAGCCGCGCTGGCCGAGCATCACGACATCGACGTGCCCTACTGCTTCAACCGCAAGGAGGCGAAGACGCACGGCGAGGGCGGCAATACCATCGGCGCGCCGCTGGAGGGCCGGGTGCTCATCGTGGACGACGTCATCACGGCGGGCACCGCCATCCGCGAGGCGGTGGAGATCATCCGCGACAGCGGGGCCACGCTCGCAGGCGTGGTGATCTCGCTGGACCGCCAGGAGCGCGGCAGCGGCGAGCGCTCTGCCGTGCAGGAGGTGGAGCGGGTGCTGAAGGTGCCGGTGCTGAGTCTCATCACGCTCTCGGACCTCATCACTCATCTCGAGGAGACGCCGGGTCAGCGCAAGCACCTGCGCGCGGTCATGGACTACCAGCGCCAGTATGGTGTAGAACCGGATCAGAGCTGACACGGAACCGGCCGCCGCGGCCGGCGGGGGATGTGCCAAAACCGCGAACCAGTTCCGGTCCGGTATCGGCACGGTAATATGTAATACGGACATGACCAAGGCAGCTCCCATAGCACTCGCGACACTCGCGATCGTCCTCCTGACGGGCGCCGGCGAGGAGAGGCGCACCTACAGCTGGACCGACGACGAGGGCGTCACCCACTACGGCGACAAGGTGCCGCCGGAGTACCGCGACCAGAAGAAGCGCATCCTGAACGAGCAGGGCGTGACCGTCGGCGTCATCGAGGGCAAGAAGACGCCCGAGGAGCTCGCCCTCGAAAAAAGGCGGCGCGCGATGGAGGCCGAGAAGGAGAAGCGCCGGCGGGCGGACAAGGTGCTGCTCTCCACCTATCTCTCGGTGGAAGAGCTCGAGATGCACCGGGACCGGCGGCTGGAATTGCTGCGGGCGCAGCAGAAGGTGGCCGAGCTCTACCTGCGCAACCTGCGCCGGCGCATGGTCTCCCTGCAGGAGGAAGCCAGCAACTACAAGCCCTACACCATCGAACCGGGCGCCGAGATGATTCCGCCGGACCTGCAGGCAGACCTCTCGGACACCAAGGACCGCATCAACCGCCAGGAAGCGCAGCTGGCCGAGCACCGCCGGGAAACGGAGCAGCTCGAGCAGAAATTCGACCAGGACATCTCGCGCTTCCGTGCCCTGAAAGGATACTGAAGCCGGTTCAGTTACGGCCCGAGTGGCCGAATCCCCCCTCGCCCCTCTCGCTCTCGTGGAACTCGTCCACGACGTCGAACGTCACGTGCTCGACGGGCACGAACACCATCTGGGCGATGCGATCGCCGGGCTCGATGACATAGGGCTCGCTGCCGCGGTTCCAGCAGGAGACGTAGACCTGGCCCTGGTAGTCCGAGTCGATCAGGCCCGTCAGATTGCCGAGCACGATGCCGTACTTGTGGCCGAGGCCGGAGCGCGGCAGCAGCACCGCGGCCAGGCCGGGGTCGCCGATGTGGATGGCCAGGCCGGTCGGCAGCAGCTCCGTCTCGCCCGGACCCAGCGTCAGGGGCTGATCGAGGCAGGCCCGCATGTCCAGCCCGGCCGAGCCGTCGGTGGCGTAGTGAGGCAAGGGGAACTCGCCGCCGAGGCGCTCGTCCAGGATCTTCAGCTCTACTCGTCTCAAAAAACAGGTCTCACAAAAACAGGTTTCGCAAACACAGGACTCACAATACCGGTCTCACGAGCCGGCCTTGCGCACGGGCGTGATGCGGCCCGGCTGGGTCTCGCCGAACATGGTCTGGTAGCGGTTCATGATCAGGGCCATCAGCCCCCGCGCCAGCCGCTTCTTGTCGGTGCGCGCGAACTCCCGCTCGCCGCCGTTCCAGAACACCGTCACCGCGTTCTCGTCCGTATCGAAGCCCAGTTCGCCGCCAACCCGGTTGGCCACGATCATGTCCAGCCCCTTGCCGGTGAGTTTGCCGCGGGCGTTCTCTTCCAGATTCTCGGTCTCGGCGGCGAAGCCGACGGTGAACGGCCGGCCCTCCGCCCGCGCCACCTCGGCCAGCGTGTCCGGCGCGCGCACGAGATCCAGCTGCATCCGCTCGCCGGTCTTCTTGATCTTCTGTTCGCTGCGCTGGGCCGCCTGATAGTCCGCGATGGCCGCCGCACCCACGTAGATGTCGGTCTGCGACAGCAGTTCCTGCACCTTGCCGAGCATCTCCTCGGCCGTCTCGACGTCGTGGCGCTCCACCCAGGGCGGGGTATCCAGTGCGACGGGCCCGGCCACGAGGCGCACCCGGGCGCCGGCCGCGGCCGCGGCCTCCGCCAGCGCGAAGCCCATCTTCCCGGAGCTGCGGTTGGACAGGAACCGCACCGGGTCCAGCGGCTCGCGGGTAGGGCCGGCGCTGATCAGGATGCTCACGTCGCTCAGCGGTCCGGCGGGCTGCTCGAATGGCAGCGCGGCCACGATGTCGGCCGGCTCCAGCATGCGGCCGGGCCCCGTCTCGCCGCAGGCCTGGTCGCCCTCGGCGGGACCGAGCAGCCGGATGCCGCGGCCGAGCAGCGTCTGGCGATTCTCCTGGGTGGCGTCGTTGGCCCACATCAGCCGGTTCATCGCCGGCGCGAGCACGAGGGGGGCCTCGGTGGCCAGGCACAGGGTGGAGAGCAGGTCCGGCGCCTGGCCGTGGGCGAGCCGCGCCATGAAATCCGCCGTGGCCGGCGCCACCAGCACCAGATCGGCCCAGCGCGCGAGTTCGATGTGCCCCATGGCCGCCTCGGCCTCGAGGTCCCACAGGTCGGTGCGCACGGGCCTGCCGGAAACCGCCTGGAAAGTGAGCGGCGTCACGAACTGCTGCGCGCCGGCCGTCATCACCACCTGGACCTCGAGTCCGCGGGCGGTGAGCCGGCGCACGATCTCCGGCGACTTGTAGGCGGCGATGCCGCCGGTGACGCCCAACAGAATCTGCTTCATGGTCGAGAACCTCCGGTCGACGGACCGAGCTTAGCCTGCCGTCCGGGTGCGTGGCTACCGGCGGAGTCCGCCCTAAGTGCCGCCCGCGCCCACAAAGGGGACGCGCAGCGTCGGCCGCCGCCCCCGAAGATGACGCTCCGCGAAACGAAGAGAGGAGAGCCGCCGTGGGGATCCGCGACTGGCCGCCGGAAGAACGGCCCAGGGAGAAACTGCTGGCCGACGGGGCAGAGACGCTGACCAACGCCGAATTGCTGGCCGTGGTGCTCGGCGGCGGCGGACCCGGCGTCGATGCCGTGGCCCTGGCCCGACGGCTGCTCGGCACGCACGGCGGGCTGCGGGCGCTGCTGCACGCGGAGTGCGGCGCTCTCACCACGATGCCCGGCCTCGGCGCGGCCCGCACCGCCCGCTTGAAGGCGGCCGCGGAGCTCGCCCGGCGCTACTTCGGCGAGAAGGTGAGGCCGGGGCGCACGATCAGCGGGCCGTCGGATACCTGCGAGTACCTCATCGCCCGCCTGCGCGACCAGCCCCAGGAGGTGTTCTGCTGCCTGTTCCTGGACAACCGCCATCGGGTCATCCGCTTCGAGGAGATGTTCCGCGGCACGGTCGACGGCACCAGCGTGTATCCGCGGGAGGTCGTGCGCCGGGCCCTGGCCCTGAACGCCGCCGCCGTGATCCTGGCCCACAATCACCCCTCCGGCGTCGCCGAGCCGAGCCAGGCGGACGAATCCATCACCCGGCGGCTGAAGGCCGCCCTGGACCTGGTGGACATCCGCATGCTCGACCACCTGGTGGTGGGCGACGGCCTGGCCACCTCGCTGGCGAGCCGCGGCCTGCTGTAAGGCCCGGTTTCTCTTGCCTAAAGCGGCGGCTGCTGGTATAAATACCGCCCTTCCGCCGGCCTCGCGCCGGCGTATTTTTCGTGATTTCAGGAACTTGAGGCCATGTCCAAGGTTTGCCAGGTGACTGGGAAGCGGCCCATGAGCGGCAACAACGTCTCCCATGCCCACAACAAGACCCGCCGGCGCTTTCTGCCGAACCTGCACACCCACCGCTTCTGGCTGGAAAGCGAGAAGCGATTCGTGAAGCTGCGCGTCTCCAGCAAGGGCATGCGCATCATCGACAAGCGGGGCATCGACGACGTGATCGCCGAGCTCCGCGCCCAGGGCCAGAAGGTCTAGGGCCAGACCGGAGGGTTATAGCCATGCGTGAGAAGATCCGCCTCGTCTCTTCGGCCGGCACGGGCCATTTCTACACCACGACGAAGAACAAGCGCCTGCATCCGGAGAAGATGGAGACGAAGAAATTCGATCCGGTCGTCCGCAAGCACGTGACGTACAAGGAAGCCAAGATAAAGTGAGCGAGATCAAGTAAGCGGCTTCCCGCACCGGACAAAAAAAACCCGCCGATCGGCGGGTTTTTTTGTGCCTGTCTGCAGCGCCTGCCGTCAGGCGGGCTGCGGCGCGATGGCGTAGCCGCGCAGCGTGCGGGCGAAGTCCTGCAGCGCCTTGATGCCGCTCGCCTCTGCCTCGTTGCACCACTGGCGCAGCTGGGCCACCAGCTTGTCGTTGCTGACGTTGGTCGCACCGCTCCAGAGCTCGCGCAGACGCTCGCGGAACTGGTACACCGTGGCAAGCCGCGGATTGCGTGCGAGCAGGGACTGCAGCCGGTCCTGCGCAGCCTCGTCCAGCAGCGCGGGCTGGCGCACCAGCAGCCGCTTCGCCCGGCGCCAGAGCGGGTCGTCGCCCTTCTGCCGGCGGAACTCGGGCAGGGTCACCTGCCGGGTGTAGTCCCGCAGCACGTGCATGCGGTTGACGATCACGGCGCGCAGCGTCTCGATGTCCACGTTCTCCGCGGGCTCCGCCACCACCGGTTTCGGCGCCACTTTCTTCACCTTCGCCAGCCCGAGGGAGCGGAAGATGGTGATGTACATCCAGCCGATGTCGAACTCCCAGGGCCGCACCGAGAACCTGGCCGACGTGGGGAAGGCATGGTGGTTGTTGTGCAGCTCCTCGCCGCCGAGCAGCAGCCCCCAGGGCACGATGTTGGTGGCGGCGTCGTCGCACTCGAA
Organism: Woeseiaceae bacterium; assembly: GCA_035655155.1. Classification (GTDB taxonomy): domain Bacteria; phylum Pseudomonadota; class Gammaproteobacteria; order Steroidobacterales; family Woeseiaceae; genus Lentisalinibacter. Next base: position 8,228 of record DASRVH010000048.1, on the reverse strand, counting down.
ATTGCGGTAGCCGGAGTGGTGGCCCACGCCGTTGATGACGCCGGCGGCGAACAGCGGCATGGAGACCAGGGAGGTGGCGATCAGGATGATGCCCGGCACGCCGAACAGCAGCAGGTCGAGCGCGATCAGCAGGATGATCCCGCCGTAGGGGAAGCGCGTGTAGACGTTGCGCTCCATCCAGTCGTCGGGGCAGCCGCGCCCGTACTTGCGGATGGTCTCCTCGTTGTCGGTCTCTTCGCGGTAGAGTTCCGCGCCTTCCAGCAGCACCTTCTTCAGGCCGAAGATCTTCGGGCTGTGGGGGTCGCCCTCCGTCTCGCAGAAGGCGTGGTGCTTGCGGTGCACGGCCACCCACTCACGGGTGAGCATGCCGGAGGTCATCCAGATCCAGAAGCGGAAGAAGTGTCGCAGGGCGGGATGCAGATCCAGCGACCGGTGGGCCTGGTCGCGGTGCAGATAAAGCGTCACCGCCATCATGGTGATCTGCACCATGACGAAACCGGCGAGCACGTAGCCCCAGAAAGAGAGGCCCAGCAGGCCGTAGGCGTAATCCAGTAATAGTTCCATTCGTCGGTATACCTGTCGGAATGCCGTGACGGGGCGCCCACTATAACGGACGCCCCGCCGGCGAAAAAGGAGCGGTTCACACTCGGGGTAAACGCGCGGAAACGATTTCGACCGCTGCGGTGCGATTTGGTGCCCTCCCGGGCGAAATTCAATAACATGGCAGGCCCGGTCCAGCAGCAGTCCAGCACCACTCGAGCGCAGGCCGCGCTCCGTACGCCATGCCCGAATTGCCCGAAGTCGAGACCACCCGACGCGGCGTGGAGCCGCACCTGGCCGGCCGGCGCATCGCCGCGCTCGAGGTGCGCGACCCCCGGCTGCGCTGGCCCGTGGCGCCGGACATCGCCACCACGGTGACAGGCCAGCGCGTCACGGCGGTGGACCGGCGTGCCAAGTACCTGCTGATCCGGCTGGAGACCGGCAGCCTGATGCTGCATCTCGGCATGTCGGGAAGCCTGCGCATCGTGCCCGCGGAGGCGCCGCTGCGCACCCACGATCACCTGGAACTGGTCCTGGACGACGGCCACCGGCTGCGCTTCCACGACCCGCGGCGCTTCGGCTCCCTGCACTGGGTGCCGCGCGGAACCGAGCACCCTCTGCTGGCGCGGCTGGGACCCGAGCCGCTGGCAGAGGCGTTCGACGGCGCCTGGCTGCGGCGGGCTCTCACCGGCAGGCGGGCCGCCGTGAAGACGGCGCTGATGGACGCCCGTGTCGTGGTGGGCGTCGGCAACATCTACGCCAGCGAGGCATTGTTCCGGGCGGGCATCCACCCGACCCGACCCGCGGGCCGCATCTCGCGGCAGCGGCTGGACCGCCTCGCCGATGCCGTGAAGTGCGTCCTGTCCGAGGCCATCGCCGCGGGCGGCACCACGCTGCGGGACTTCTACGGCGGCGACGGCCAGCCGGGCTATTTCCGCCAGAGCCTGTCGGTGTACGGGCGGGCCGGGGAGCCCTGCCCGGGCTGCGGCGAAGCGGTCAGGCAGCGCGTGATCGGCCAGCGCTCCAGCTACTACTGCCCTCGCTGCCAGCGGTAACGTCGATGCGCAGCGTCCGGCGGGCCGGGAGCGGATGCAGCGGCTGGCGGCGGGGCCGCTATCCCGCGGGCCGGCGCTCGAGCAGGGCCTTCTCCACCACCGGCGAGACGAACTCGCCCACGTCGCCGCCCAGCATGGCTATCTCGCGCACCAGGCTGGAGGAGATGTAGGTGTAGCGCTCGGTGGGCGTCAGGAACACCGTCTCCACTTCGTCCGTGAGATGGCGGTTCATGTTCGCAAGCTGGAACTCGTATTCGAAGTCGGAGACCGCGCGCAGCCCGCGGATGATGGCGCCCAGGTCGTGCTGGCGCGCGAAATCGATGGTCAGGCCCTCGTAGCCCATTACCTCGATGCCCGGGATGTCGGCAAGCACGGCCTCCGCCAGCGCCACCCGCTCCTCGAGATTGAACATGGGCTGCTTGCCCGGGTTGGCGGCGATGGCCACCACGATGCGGTCGAATATCCGCGACGCCCGGCGCACCAGGTCCTCGTGGCCGCGGGTGACGGGATCGAAGGTCCCCGGGTACATGGCGGCGATGCTCATAGCGCTCCCCCAGTCGGCTCGGTCCTGCCGAGCAGCACGAATTTCACGTTGCCGGCAGTCTTCTCCCGCCGGGTCTCGAGGCCCGGCGGCAGCCGGGGCGGCGAGCGGCGGTCGTGCTCCAGGTACACCAGAGCGTCGTCGGCCAGCCAGCCGCGGCCTGCGAGGAGTGTACACAATTCGTCGAGGCGGCCTTGACCGTAGGGCGGGTCGAGGAATACGACGTCGAACGGCTCCGGCTCGCACCCTGCCAGCAGGCGGTAGGCGTCGGCAGCCAGCACCCGGCAGCCGCCGGCGTCCAGCGTCTCGAGGCTCCGTTCGATGGCGCGGGCGAGGCGGCGGTCCCGCTCGACGAACAGCGCGGAGGCGGCGCCCCGGGACAGCGCCTCGATGCCAAGGATGCCGGTGCCGGCGAACAGATCCGCCACCCGGCTGCCGGCGAGGTGCGGCCGCAGCCAGTTGAACAGCGTCTCGCGGATGCGGTCGGTGGTGGGCCTGAGCCCTTCGGCCTCGGCGACGGGCAGGCGGCGGCCGCGCCAGCGCCCGCCGATGACGCGGACGCTGCCCGGCGGGCGCCGGTCGCCGCGCTCAGGCCGTCGCGCCATTATCGCGATCGTCCCGCCCGCTGCGGGGCATCCGGAGATGGAGGTGTGCTGCTAAGATGTCGCGCTCCGGGCCGGGGTCCGCGGACAGGATACCGCGGCGGCACGCACTGACAACGAGGCACATGAAAGACGCTGCAGACAAGGCCGGCCGCAAGGGCTTCTTCAAGCGGCTGCGCGAGCGGCTGAACCGGGGCGACTCCTGGCTCACCTACGACCTCGCGAATCTGTTCCCCGGCGGCAGGATCGACGAGGACGCGCTGGAGGAACTCGAGACCCGGCTGGTGATGGCCGACGTGGGCGTCGAGACCAGCATGCAGATCATCGACTCCCTGCGGAAGAAGCTCGCCCGCAAGGAGTTGAAGGATCTGGAGGCGCTGCTGCGCGGCCTGCGCGACGCCATGCTGGATATTCTGCGTCCGGTGGAGGTGCCGCTCGAAGTGCCGGATGCCCCGCGTCCGTGGGTGATGCTGATGGTCGGCGTGAACGGCGCCGGCAAGACGACCAGCATCGGCAAGATCGCGAAGCGTCTCGGCGACCAGGGCCTCGCCGTGATGCTGGCGGCGGGCGATACCTTCCGGGCGGCCGCCGTCGAGCAGCTGCAGGCCTGGGGCGATCGCAACGGCGTGCCGGTGGTGGCGCAGCAGACCGGCGCGGACCCCGCCGCCGTGGCCTACGACGCCTGGGCGGCGGCGAAGGCCCGGGGCACGGACGTGCTGATCGCCGATACCGCCGGCCGGCTGCAGAGCCAGGGCGGCCTCATGGACGAACTCGGCAAGATCGCGCGGGTGCTGGGCCGCCAGGACGAGACCGCGCCTCACGAGGTGATGCTGGTGCTGGACGCCGGCCTCGGCCAGAACGCACTGTCCCAGGCGGAGAAATTCAGCGCCGCCGTGAAGGTCACGGGGATCACGGTCACCAAGCTCGACGGCAGTGCCAAGGGCGGCGTGGTGCTCGGCATCGCCAATCGCCTCGGCATCCCCATCCGCTATATCGGCGTCGGCGAGGGCGTGGACGACCTGCAGCCCTTCGATGCCGGGGAATTCGTGGACGCCCTGCTGGACCTGGGAGGCGGCGCGGCGCGGTGATCCACCTGGAGAACATCACCAAGCGCTATGCCGGCCACGATGCGCTGCAGCGCCTCACGCTGGACGTGGACGCCGGGGAGATGGTCTTCGTCACCGGGCATTCGGGCGCGGGCAAGAGCACGCTGCTGAAGCTGATCGCGCTGATCGAGCGGCCCACCCGGGGCCGCATCGTGGTGAACAACCAGGACCTCGCCAAGGTCGGGCGCCGTCGCATCCCGCGTTACCGGCGCGACATCGGCATGGTGTTCCAGGACCACAAGCTGCTGTTCGACCGCAACGTGTTCGAGAACGTGGCGCTGCCTCTGGTCATCACCGGCACCGGCAAGCGCGAGATCGGCCGACGGGTGCGCGCCGCGCTGGATCAGGTGGGCCTGCTGCGCCGGGAGAAGCAGATGCCCGAGACGCTGTCCAGCGGCGAGCAGCAGCGGGTGGGCATCGCCCGCGCCATCGTCGGCCGCCCCACGCTGCTGATCGCCGACGAGCCCACCGGCAACCTCGATCCGGAACTCTCGCTGGAGACCATGCGCCTGTTCGAGCGCTTCAACGATGTGGGGGTGACGCTGATGATCGCCTCTCACGACCTGCACCTGATCGGCGGCATGGGCCACCGCCGCATCGTGCTGGACAACGGCATGCTGGCCGGCGAGACGGGCGACGAGGAACCCGACGGCCCGGCCTGGCTGCGGGAGACGCGCAGCGATGGCTGAACGGCGTAGCGGCGGTCCGGGCGCGTGGCTCGCCCGCCACGGGGAGACGGCAGTGGCCGCCCTCGGCCGACTGGCCGCGCAGCCCCTGTCGACGCTGCTGACCGTGCTGGTCATCGCCATCACGCTGGCGCTGCCGGCCGGGCTGCACCTGGGGGTGAAGAACGCCGCCCGGCTCTCCGGCGGCTGGGAGAGCGCGGTGGACTTCTCGGTCTATCTCGACATGGGCACCGCCGAGGACGATGCCCGCCGGCTCGCGGGCATCATCGAGAGCCGGGCCGACGTGGAGCGCGTGGAGTTCATCAGCGCCGCCGAGGCGCTGGCGGATTTCAAGGCGGGGTCCGGTTTCGGCGACGCGCTGGACGCGCTGGACGACAATCCACTGCCCCATACCCTGGTGGTGCGTCCCGCCGTCGCCGGCAACGATGCCCTCATCGAGTTGCTGCGCGAGGAACTCGCGAACCTGCCCGAGACCGACGTGGTGCAGCTCGATACCGCATGGGTGCAGCGCTTCAACGCGGCGCTGGATCTGATTCGCCGGGTGATCCTGATCACCGCGCTGCTGCTGGGCGCCGCAGTGATCATCGTCATCGGCAATACCATCCGGCTGGACATCCAGAACCGCCGGGACGAGATCGTGGTGACCAAGCTGATCGGCGCGAGCGCCGGGTTCATCCGCCGGCCGTTCCTCTACTCGGGCCTCTGGTACGGCGTCGGCGGCGGACTGCTGGCGCTGGCCCTGGTCGCCGTCTCGCTGTGGCTGACTTCGGAGGCGGTGGCCCGGTTGGCCGGCCTGTACGGCAGTGGATTGCAGTTGAGCGGGCTGGACTGGCGGGAGAGCCTGACCGTGCTCGGCACGGGAGCGTTTCTGGGCTGGTTCGGCTCCTGGTTCGCCGCCGCCCGTCACATGCGGCGCATCGAGCCCCGCTGATCGGCGGAGGCGGCCAGGGCGGCGAGCACCGTGCGCACGATGCCCTCCACCGCCTCGCGGGAGGGACGACCCCGGCAGATCACGCGGATGCCCCAGAGGTTGTTGACCAGGAATGCCGCGGTGGCATCGGCGTCGAGCCGGGGATCCAGCTCGCCTGCCTCGCTCGCGAGCCGCAGCGCCCGGCCGAACAGCGACTCGATGCGGCGCAGCCCGCCCACGAGCTCCCCCTGCACGTCCGGGTCGTGATGGGAGTACTCCAGCATCGCATTCACCATCAGACAGCCGCGATGCCGTGGATCGTCCAGTGTCTCGTCGACCAGTGCGAGGAAAAAGCGCCGGATCGCCTCCAGCGGAGAACCGGCCTCGCGCAGGGACTGGCGGAGGCGCTCGGCGGAATCCGCCTGGTAAGCCCTCAGGACTTCCAGGAACACGCCCTTCTTGTTGCCGAACGCGGCGTACAGGCTGCCCGGCTTCAGCCCGGTAGCCTGAACCAGGTCGCTGACGGAGGTGCCCCGGTAGCCGCGCTGCCAGAAAACCTCGGTGGCACGTTCTATGACCTCCGCCCGGTCGAAAGATGGTGGTCGTGGCATGGTCTCCGGCCCTTAAAACCCCCGTAAGCTCATGATGTTACCCATTCTTGAATAAGTATTCAACAATATGCTATGATTCGCTGCGTGAAATGGCGCCGGCGGGCACAACAGGACGTTCCCGCCGCATCCGGCGGCCGCAGGGAGGCGAATATCCGTCCCGCGACGCAGGATCGGTCGCCCGCTCTTAGCACTCTGCAGATGTGAGTGCTAATATTTTGAAAGCAAGTCCTGACCGGGAAAGGTAGGGAATAAGGAAATGACGACAGCTTTAGCTCGCAGAGAACAGGAAATGATGCTCGCCGGACCGGTGGGCAGCCTCGACGCCTACATCCAGGCGGTGGGCTCCGTACCTGTGCTCAGCAAGGACGAAGAGCAGGCCCTCGCGCGCCGTTTCCGGGACGAGGAAGATCTGGACGCCGCCCGCTCGCTGGTGCTGGCGCACCTGCGCTTCGTCGTCCACATCGCGAAGGGCTACATGGGCTACGGCCTGCCGCTGAACGACCTGATCCAGGAAGGCAACGTGGGCCTGATGAAGGCGGTGAAGCGCTTCGACCCCGACGTGGGCGTGCGTCTCGTGTCGTTTGCCGTGCACTGGATACGCGCGGAGATCCACGAGTTCGTGCTGCGCAACTGGCGCGTGGTCAAGGTGGCCACCACCAAGGCCCAGCGCAAGCTGTTCTTCAATCTGCGCCGCTCCAAGAAGAGCCTAGCCTGGCTGTCGCCGGAGGAGACCGAAGCGGTGGCGGAGGACCTGGGCGTCAGCACCGCCGAGGTCACGGAGATGGAGAAACGTCTCTCGGCCCGCGACAGCACCTTCGACCTGCCGGTGGACGACGAGGAAGCGTACACGCCGGCCCACTACCTGCCGAGTCCGGATGCCGATCCGGCCGTGCTGGTGGAAGGCGAGGACTGGGAGCAGGAGACCTCGGACCGTCTGGTGGAGGCGCTGAACGGCCTGGACGAGCGCAGCCGACACATCCTCGAGAGCCGCTGGCTCAGCGAGGACAAGATGACCCTGCAGGATCTCGCGGATCACTACGGCGTCTCCGCCGAGCGCATCCGTCAGATCGAGAGCGCAGCCATCAAGAAGCTGAAGAGCCGCATGGGCGTCTGAGACGCAGGTCTCAGCAATAACGCCGGCGCCGGAATTCCACCCAGCCGCCCTCTTCGAGGCCGCGGGGATCGTGGTGGGTCCAGTGCACGGTGCCGCCGAGGTCGTTCCACTCGTAGATGCCGCGGAAACCTATCCGGTCCGCCATGCCCAGCGGCACCCGCGGCGCCACCTCTAGGTTGTGCGCGATCAGCAGCGACTGACCCGCGGGCGTCCGCACCAGGAAGCGCTGGTGAGGGCCGTATTCGTCGTCGTCACCGAGGAGGCGGACCACCCGGCCGGTGCCCTCCACCCATTCGTCGTGCGTGCGCTTGTCGAAGGGCCGGTCGGACTCCACGCCCGACCGGCCCTTCTTCCGTCGTCTCGCCGGCACGCCGTCAGGCGGTGACGGGCACCAGGGTCAGCTCCACGCGCCGATTGGCCTGGCGGCCTTCCGGCGTCGAGTTGTCGGCAATCGGCCGGCTCTCGCCCATGCCCACCGTGATGATGCGCTGATCCATCACGCCCTGGGACTCCAGGAAGCGCGCCACGGACGCGGCTCGCCGCTCGGACAGGCGCTGGTTGTACTCGTTGGTGCCCGTGCTGTCCGTGTGGCCGGCGACTTCCACCACCGTCTTCTCGTACTTGTCGAGGACCTTTGCGACCGAGTTCAGCACGTCGAAGAACGCGGGGTTCAGATCCGCACTGTCGGTGGCGAAGGTCACGTTGCCCGGCATGTTGAGCGTGATGTTCTCGCCCATGCGGGTGACGCTCACGCCGGTGCCTTCCAGTTCGGCGCGCAGCTCCGCCTCCTGGCGGTCCATGTAATAGCCGACGGAGCCGCCCGCCAGCGCGCCGATGCCGGCGCCGATCAGCGCGCGCTGACGGCGGTCAACGGCGTCGTCCCCGGAGATGAGGCCGATGACCGCGCCGGCCGCCGCACCGATGGCTGCGCCCTTGGTGGCGCTGGCCGTCTTCTCTTCGCGGGTGTAGGGGTCGAGCGTCGTGCAGGCGCCCAGCGTGAACGTCGTCATCGTGACGGCGGCGAGCACCAGCATTTTTCTGGATTCCATGGTTGACCTCTCTT
>DASRVH010000047.1:0-30940 GCA_035655155.1 Woeseiaceae bacterium | reverse complement strand
GGCGGGCCGGGCGCGAGCATTTTCTGTCGCTGGATCCCGCGCCGCTGGATGCGGCCGCGGCATGGATAGAGGAGCGGCGGCGATTCTGGGCCGGACGGCTGGATGCCCTGGAAAGCGCGATCGCCACAGACGGGCAAAACGCGGGGGAATAGCATATGAACGAGTACGGTGAATGGCAGGCGCCGGGCTGCATCCGCTTCGAGCGGCTGCTGGGCGCACCGGCCGACCTGGTCTGGGAGTACCTGGTGGATGCGGAGAAGCGCTCGCGCTGGCTCGCGGGCGGCGAGTTCGAGCTGCGCGCAGGAGGGCGGGCCGGGTTCGTGTTCCGGAACGGCAATCTCTGCCGGCCCGGCGACGGGCCGCCGGAGAAGTACCGGTCGCTGTCCGGGGAGGTGCGGCTCGAGGGCCGCGTGCTGGAGGCGGTCGCACCGTCGCGCCTGGTCCTCGAGTGGCCGTCGGAACAGGGTCCGCCGAGCATCGTGACGTTCGAGCTGGAGGCAAGGGGCAGCGAGACGCTGCTGAGACTGACGGAGACCGGACTGCCCGCACGCGGCGACCTGCTCGGGGCCGCCGCCGGCTGGCATGCCCACCTCGACATACTGGCGGCGCTGGCGGGCAGTGCCCCGCCGCCCTCGTTCTGGTCGAATCACAGCCGGCTGGAAGCCGAGTACGGACTCCGGCTGTCCTGAGCGTGCGCACCGGTCAGTAACCGTCGCCGATGGGCGAGCCCGGCGGCACGGTGGTCGCGGGCAGCTGTTCCACGTAGGACGGGTCGTCGCCGAATCGCTCGATGTCCTGACGGGCGGCGGTGTAGGCGGCCCGCCAGCGCGCATCCATGCGGCCCTCCAGACGGTCTTCCAGCCAGTCGTCGAGTCCGTCGATGGCGCCGGTGGCGAGCATGCGCGCGGCGGGGTCGGCGTCCTCGTCGGCGGCCAGGCGCATGAGGGCGTGCAGGGTCTGGCGATTGGTGCGGCGGTGGATGAGGCCCTCCATGCGATCGCGGCGGTCGGCATACCAGGTGGCCTCCAGCAAGGCGTCGAGCACTTCGGCGAAGCCGGGCAGGTCCGCGTCCGTGGCGTGCTGGCGCTCCAGGCGGGCGGCGCGGGCGGGGTCGAGCAGCGCGGCCAGGGTGAGGGCGACGGCGCTTTCGGCCGGCCCCGCCGGGTCGAAGGTGTTGCCGGTCTCGCGCGGGAAGAGTTCGCGGTTGGGGGCGTAGCCGGGCGGTCGCGGCGGGATCAGCTCCACGACGCGGTCCGGCAGCCGCAGGACGGCGGGGTCGAGCAGCGCGGTGAGGGCGTCGATGGCGGCGCCCTGGCGCTGCGCGGGCACGTCGGCGGTGATGCGCTGGCCGTCGCCTCGAAGCGCATAGTCGAAGTAGCGGCCGCCGATGAGTTTGGAGACCGCGCGGATCTGGTAGCGGTGCAGGAGGTACATCGGCACGAGCACCTCCTCCAGCGTCGCCCAGGGGCGGCCGGGGCGGATGTTGCGCTCGCCGAAGCGCTCGAGCACGACGTCGCGGACGCGCAGGAGGTGTTCGAGTTCGGCGATGGCGTCGGCGCCGTTGTCCCAGAGGTTGCCGTCCGGGTGGGCGGTGCCGGTGCCGCGGGCGTCCTCGTCGGCGACGTAGGCGTAGCGTGAGGCGGTCTCTGCCAGGATGCGGTCGCGTTCGGCTGCGGCGTCGGCGCCCGGCGGGAAGTCCTGGTAGGCATAGAGGATGGCGCGTTCGTCCCATGCGCCGAGGCCGGTGTCGTAGGCGGCGGAGAGGTCGATGTCGCCTTCTTCGGTGAGGCGGATCAGCGGGAAGGGGTAGTCCATGACCGAGGCGCGGTCCTGGGTGCTGGCGGCGAAGTTGTGTTCGATGCCGAGGGTGTGGCCGACCTCGTGGGCGGAGAGCTGGCGGATGCGGGCGAGAGCCATGGCAAGCATGGGATCGTGGGCCGGCGAATAAGTTGGAAAAGTTTCAAAAGTTCGGTCCGGCACCTCATACGGCGCCAATAGTCCCTCCGCCAGGAGATAGTCCTGGCGTACGCGCAGCGAACCGAGGGTGACGTGGCCCTTGATGATCTCGCCGGTGCGGGGATCGAGAACGGAGGCGCCGTAGGACCAGCCGCGGGTGGAGCGGTGGACCCACTGGATGACGTTGTAGCGCACGTCCATGGGGTCCGCGTCCTCCGGCAGCAGTTCCACCCGGAAGGCATCGCGGTAACCCGCCGCCTCGAAGGCCTGGTTCCACCACTCTGCCCCCTCGATCAGGGCGCTGCGTACCGGCTCGGGCGCGCCCCGGTCGACGTAGTAGACGATGGGTTTCACCGGCTCGCTCATCGGCGCGGCCGGGTCCTTCTTCGCCAGCCGGTGCCGGCGGCCGTAGTCCAGCCGCAGAGGCTCGCCGATCCCGGAGGTGTAGTCGATGAAGCCGTCGTTGCCGTAGCTGAGGCCTATGATGCCGCCGCGGGGATCGTAGGGCAGCGGCTCGTAGCCCGGCGGCGGCAGCCGCACGAAGGAGTGATGCAGGTGCACCGTGAAGCTGGTCGGGTCCGGGGCGACGGTGGGGAGCAACTCTCCCTCCGGCTTGCCGGTGAAGGTAACCATGGCCTCGGCCTCGCTGTTGTCCGGGAAGGCCTTCGTGCGTGGCAGGTAGACGGCCGAGCGGTCGGCGTCCACGGCGTAGGTGCCCTCCTCCATGTCCGCGAGGCGGCGGGCGATGCCGTGGGCGTCGTGCAGCAGGAAGGCGGTGGCGTCCACGAACACCGCTCCGTCCCGTTCGCCCAGCACTTCGAAGCCCCACAGGACCGCGGTGGCGAAGGACTCGGCTGTCGCCGCGCGTGCCGGGGCATCGCCGCCGAGCGCCCGGTAGGCCAGGTTGTGCTGGACCAGCAGCACGCGGGGACCGACGCGGCGGAACTCCACCAGGCGGGTGGCCCCGAGCTGCCCCCGGTCCAGGCCGATGTCGTTCGAGCCCACGCCCCGGGCCAGCGAGGACTGGTAGATGAAGGGTGCGCCGAAGGCATCCAGCGCCAGCAGGAGGCGGCCGCCCTCTTCGTCCCAGTACATGTCGATGAAGCCGGGCATCGACTGCCATGCGTCTGTCGCGAGGGCCTCCGCGGCCTCCCCGGCGCGGTCGTCGGCAGGCTGGTCGGCGGCGAGCGCCGGGAATGCGGCAGTCAGCAGGACCAGCAGAATCAGCAGGGGCGGCGGGAGGCGTCGTTTCATCTTCGTTGTTCTCGTCGCGTCGATCGGCCCGTTATCTTGCCCGAGAAAGGCGGCTGACTCATCCTCCTCGCCAGTCGCATCCGCGGCGCTCCCTGATTCGCGTCGAGGGAACAAGTTGGAAAAGTTGCAAAAGTTCGGTCCGGCACCGGAGAGGTCGGCTGCAAGCATTACGTATTGCTGCGGCGAGGGCGTCTGCCACAGCATGGTGAGTGCAAGGAAAGACCGCGAGCGACTGGTTGACTGGACCGCGCGCGGCGGTGCCGGCGCGGGCAGTTTCGGGAGGAGACATGAATACGCGCAAGACCCCTTGGCGGCCAGGGACATGGCTGCTGTCGACCGTCATTCCGCTCCTCGTTTTCGCCGTCCCCGCCGGGGCGGAGAACCTGGTGAAGACCTTCACCGGCTCGGGGCCGGACACGACGCCCCGCTTCGAGGTGCAGGGCCCCTGGCGGGTGGACTGGGAGGCCGAGAGCGAGCATCCCCTGCTGTCCGCCTTTTACACCAACCTGTATGACGCGGAGACGAGCGAGTATCTCGGCTTCATCACCCAGCTCCGCGGCACCGGTGCCGGCTCAAAGCTGATTCGCGAGAGCGGTGAGTTCCGCATCGGCATCTCGGGCAACGACGTGGACTGGACGCTCAGGATCGTCGAGCTGAGCCGCGATGAAGCCGAGGCGCTCGAGGCCGCTGCGAGCCGGCCGCGGGCCGCGGAGCTGCCTCCGCCGGCGCGCCCGGAACCCTCCACACTGGTGGCCGCCGGCTCGTTCATCGGCTGGAACGTCGTCGACGAGCGCACGCTGGACCTCGCCACCGGCGAGGACGGCCTGGTGCTGGAGGTGACGCTGGCCGAGCCGTGCCCGGGTCTGACGGAGACCGGGGAGGTGCTCTTCGTGACGCCGGACAGCGGCGCGACGAACGTCTACAACTCGATCCTGCTGGACGACGGCACCCGCTGTTACTTCGAGCGGGTGGTGCCTCAGTACCGCTAGGCCGGCCACCGGCGCTGCCGTGACGGCCGTGACCGTGGCCCGATGCAGGCCGCAACCGCCGCTATTGCGACGGGCGGCGCTGCAGGCCGGCGGCCGCTCGGGCGCGCTCGATGACGCCATCGAGACGCCGCAGGTGGGACCCCGGCCAGTAGATGCGCCCGCAACCCGCACAGCGGCGGAAATCCCGGTACACCAGGAAGACCTGCAGCGGCACCACGCGGGCGGCCTCCCGGCGGCGGATCGGCACGCACTCGCCGTTGCATTCCAGACAGCGGGTGTAGGGCTCGAAAGCCGGGCCCAGCTGTAGAGCGCGGACCACCTCCTCGAGCTGGGCCACCGGCTCGGTGGACCGCAGCCAGTAGCCGTGGGTCACGCGGCCGTTGCGCAGGATGCCGATGTCCCGGGTGAGGATGATGCGGCGCTCGGCGAGGGCACGGTCGATGATCTCCTCGTCGCCGAGGTCGTTGCGCCATACCGTGTCGAAGCCCAGCAGGCGAAGATAGCGGGCGAGCGTGCCGAGGTGCACGTCGGCGATGAACCGGGTGACGCGCAGGGGCGCCGGGCGCAGCCGGACCAGGGGCGAGACGTCGAGACGCTCGAACACCGGATACACGGCCACCCGCTCGCCGCCGCGCAACCGGTGGCCGAAACCGACGGACTCGCCGTCGACGAGTATCACGTCGATCTCGGTATGGGGCACGCCCAGCGCCTCGACGGTGTCCTTCACCGACGGCGTATCCGTGAAGCGGTGGACGAAGCCGCACTTGCGCCGGGCGGGCGGCAGGAAGTCGTTCAGCTCCTCGTAGAAGCGGAACTCCGCCTCGCGCACGGGCTTGGCGTGAGGATCGTCGGGAGGAACTGCCATGTGTAACGCAGGAGGGCCTTCAGGCCCGATCCTATAGATGCTATAGATGCTCTAGAAGGGCCTTCAGGCCCGATGCCTTGGCCACCGGGGTGTATCCCACATGCACGATACCGCCGTCAACGTCGTCTGGCTCGGTTTCGTCGCGAGCCTGGTGGCCGGGCTCGGAACCGGCCTCGGCGCCGTGGGCGTGTTCTTCGTCCGCCGGCTCACGCATGTCACCGAGGATCTGCTGCTGAGCTTCGCCGCCGGCATCATGCTGGCGGCCTCCTTCTTTTCGCTCCTGCTGCCGGCCATCGCTTACGGCGAAGCGGAATTCGGCGGCCGGCAGGTGGCGGTCGGCGTGGTCATCGCGGGCCTGCTGCTCGGCGCGCTGGCGCTGGCGGCCATCCATCGCTACGTGCCTCACGAGCATTTCTTTACCGGACGTGAAGGCCCGGACACCGCGGCGCTGGAACGCATCTGGCTGTTCATCATCGCCATCACGCTGCACAACTTCCCCGAGGGCATGGCCGTCGGCGTCGGCTTCGCCGGCGGCAATATCGACAACGGGCTCGCGCTCGCCACCGGCATCGGCATCCAGAACCTGCCCGAGGGCCTGGCCGTCGCGGTTTCGCTGATCGGCGCCGGCTATACCCGCCTGCAGTCCTGGCTGGTGGCTTTCCTCACCGGCCTGGCCGAACCCATCGGCGGGCTGTTCGGCAGTGCGGCGGTGTCCGTCGCCGGGCCGCTCATGCCCTGGGCGCTGGCCTTCGCCGCCGGCGCCATGCTGTTCATCATCAGCGACGAGATCATCCCGGAGACCCATCGTCGGGGGCTGCAGAACGTCGCCACCTTCTCGCTGCTGGCCGGCTTCGTGGTGATGATGTTCCTCGACGCAACGCTGGGTTAAATCCCCGGGTGGCATCTTGATCGGGCCGTATCCGCTCCCATCTCTGTGTATGAAGCGCAGAAAAGGAGTGCTACGCATGGCCGACAAAGATACCTATCAGAAGAAGCTGGAAGCGCAGCTCGAGGAATGGAACGCCGAGATCGACAAGCTGCAGGCAAAGGCGAAACAGCAGCAGGCCGACGCCGAGGAGGACTATTCCGAGGCGATCGCGGATCTGAAGTCCCGCCGTGACGACATGAAGAAACGGCTCGAGGAACTGAGAGATGCCAGCGACGACGCCTGGGAAGACATCAAGGCCGGCGCCGAGAGCGCTTGGCAGTCGATGTCCGCGGCCGTGAAATCGGCCACGTCGCGCCTGAAGCAGTAGACTGTCATCCGGGCGCCGGCCGGACCGCTCCGGCCGGCGCCTTTCCTCGTCCGCGGAACGAACGCACTCAGTCAAGGAGCCGGCAATGGGTTTGCTCGTAGATGGCCAGTGGAGGGATCGGTGGTACGACACGGAGTCCACCGGCGGGAAGTTCAAGCGCCAGGAACAGGCGTACCGTAACTGGATCACCGCCGACGGCGAGCCCGGACCCTCCGGCGAGGGCGGCTTCGCGGCGGAGCCGGGCCGCTATCACCTGTACGTGTCACTGGCCTGCCCCTGGGCCCACCGGGCACTGATCGTGCGCGCGCTGAAGGGCCTGGAAGAGATGCTGCCGGTCTCGGTGGTGCACTGGTACATGGCCGAACACGGCTGGACCTTCGAGCCCGGCCCGGGCGTGGTTCCGGACCCCATCCACAACGTCGAGCGCCTCTATCAGCTGTACCAGAAGGCGGACCCCACCTTCAGCGGCCGCGTGACGGTGCCGGTACTCTGGGACCGCAAGCGCGACACCATCGTCAACAACGAATCGGCCGAGATCATCCGCATGCTGAACACCGCGTTCGACCACCTCGGCGCGGACCCCGGCGACTACTATCCCGGGCCGCTGCGCGAGGAAATAGACGCGGTGAACGAGCGGGTCTATCACACGCTGAACAACGGCGTGTACAAGTCGGGCTTCGCCACCACCCAGGAAGCCTACGAGGAGGCGGTGCATCCGCTGTTCGAGACCATGGACTGGCTGGAGGAGCGGCTCGCCGCCTCACGCTGGCTGGCGGGCGGCACCCTCACGGAGGCGGACATCCGGCTGTTCACGACCCTGGTGCGCTTCGACCCGGTCTACCACGGCCACTTCAAGTGCAACGTTCGCCGGCTGACCGAGTATCCGAATCTGTGGGGCTTCACCCGGGATCTGTACCAGCATCCGAAGGTCCGGGAGACCGTGAACTTCGAGCACATCAAGAAGCACTACTACGCGAGCCACGAGACCATCAATCCGACTCGCATCGTGCCGGTGGGGCCGGAGCTCGACTTCGAGGCGCCGCACGGGCGCGAGGGCATGTAGCTTCGGCTGGATGGCCGGCCGCCGCGCAGAGAATGCCGGGCCCTGGCTACTCCCGCGGCTCGCCGGGGACGAGGAGATCCTCCAGGAAAAATGCGGACAGGGCGGAACGGCCCGACAGGCCCGACTTGCGATAGACCGCCCGGGCCTGCTCGCGGATGGTGCGCTCACTGGTGTCCCGCACCGCCGCGATCTCCTTGTGGCTCAGCCCTTTCAGCAGCAGCAGGCCCACCTCGGATTCCGCCCGGGTCAGACCCCATTGGGCGAACTGATTCTCGATTGCGATACCGAGCCCGCGCACCAGCTCCCGATTCTGCCGTTGCCATTCTTCCGCCCGATCCCGCGCCGCGGCCAGATCCGAACGGGTGCGCTCCAGCCGTCCCCAGAGCAGCACGAGGCCCGCGCCCGCCGCCGCCAGCACGGCCAGTTCGATCGAAACATGGCGCCAGTCCGCGCCCTCGCCATAGTCCAGCAGGAGATCCCAGGCGATGAGCGCTGCGATGACGGCCAGCAAAGCCATCACCGCCGGCAACCGACGCCGGTCGTGTACGTCATCCGACATAAGGTCGCTCGCTGTTCCGGTCTGCGCAACGTATAGGACGGATGGCGGATAGTAGCATCGCGGTGCCCCGGGGATGATGGATCAACCCCGACAGCGAGGAGACCGGAGATGCCAGAGAGAATAGAGACCGTGAAGGTGTGGGACCCGGTGGTGCGAATCGGCCACTGGGTACTCGTGGCAGCGTTCTTCACCGCGTATTTCACGGAAGAAGAACTGCTCGCGCAGCACGTCTGGGCCGGCTATGCAGTGGCCGGGGTCGTGCTTCTGCGTATTCTGTGGGGCTTTATCGGCAGCGAGCACGCCCGTTTCAGCGACTTTCTCTACTCGCCGGTGCAGGCGCTGCGCTATCTCGGCCGGCTGGCGACCCACCGAGCGCGGCGCTACATCGGCCACAGCCCCGCGGGCGCGGTCATGATCTTCGCGCTGCTGGCAAGCTTGGCGGTCACCACGTTCTCCGGCCTGGAGATCTATGCCATCGAGGAAAACGCGGGTCCGCTGGCCGTCGTGGCCGCCACCGGGCCGCCGTCGCTGATCAACGCCGCCCGGGCGGACGGTCGCGGCGACGAGGACAGCGACGCGGGAGCCGCCGGCAACAGCGAAGCCGCCGAGGAGTTCTGGGAGGACATCCATGAGGCCTCGGCCAATTTCACCGTGTTCCTCGTGCTGCTGCACGTTGCCGGCGTGCTGGCGGCGAGCTTCTCTCACCGGGAAAACCTGGTGAAATCGATGGTGACCGGCCGCAAGCGCGGCAAGAACGGCTGACGCCGCGACGCCTCATCGCCCGGCGTCGGATTACTGGCGCGTCGGGAACTGCATGAACAGGTCGTGCACGACCTCCTCGATGGCGGGCTTCGGGTTCTCCAGCGACTCGCGGGTGAGGCGCCCCTCGGCCACGCCCTCCCAGACGAGCTGCTTGCGTTCGGCGTCGACCACGTCGATGTTCGCCGTGCCCACCCGGTAGTGCACCGTGTCCACCTCCTGCTCGTACAGCGGCCAGGCGGTGTACAGGCCGTAACGGTAGCCGTAGTAGCCGACGCCGACGGTCATGGACGGCCGGCTGCGCACTTCGCTGCGCTCACGCACCCGGGTGTAGAAGTTGACGATCAGGTCCGGGTCGGTCTCCGTGTAGCGATAGCCGAGCGCCTCCATCTCGTCGCGCACCGCGGTCTTGAAGTGGCTGGTGATGAGCGAGGAATAACCCGCCCGGTCCGTGCCGAGTTCCTCGGCAAAGCCGAAGGTCTCGTAGCCGGTGAAATCGACGCTGCGGTCGTAGTCGGTGCGCAGCTGCGGACCCGTGGCGCAGGCCGTGACGAGTGCGCTGCAGGCGATCGCCAGAACCACGAACAGTCTCCCTGTTCTCGCGTGCATGGCATGCCTCCTTGCCGGTGAGGGAAGTGGTGGAGCCGAGGAGGATCGAACTCCCGACCTTCGCATTGCGAACGCGACGCTCTCCCAGCTGAGCTACGGCCCCGTGTTTTGCGTAGCTCCTATTTTATCGCAGGCGGCGCCGGTTTGGACCACCGCCGTCAATGCCGAGGAGCGGCGATCAGTCGCCGGCCGCCGGTTGTCCGGCATCGGCGCCGTCGTCCGGCGGCTGTGCGGCGGCTGCCTGCCGGTCGGCGGTCAAGGTCACTTTCATGGCGACCCGGTCGTTGTCGGTCGGCGACACTTCGGCCGGCTCGGTCACGAGTACCCGGCCTTCCAGTCCGCTGCCCGCGGCCAGGATGGCATCGCGCAGGTTCGCCGCCCGCTCGGCGGCGAGGGCCGCCAGCGCCCCTTCCTCCAGCGGCTGCAGGGGTAGGAGTTCGGCCTCGAGGTCGGCGGTATAGGCCGTGGCATCGAAACGTGTCTCGCCGGGCTCGCCGTCGTCCGTCTCCGTCACCCGGGTGTTCTGTGCGCGAAGGGCGTCGAGCCGGGACTGCGGATCCTCCACGGTGGCGAGTTCCCGATACAGTGCTTCCAGCGCTTCCCGCCGCCGCTCGGCATACATGGCGCCGGCCTCTCCGTCCTCGGCAACGCCGGTCACGCGCTCGGACACGGCAGCTTCCAGCGTGGCCTCGCGCAGCGCCCGCGCATCGGCCGCCGGCGCCTGCACCGGCGGCAGCTTCAGCACGAGCTGGGGCCGCAGGGTCAGCGCCTCGGCCAGATTCGCGGCCTTCTGCACCTCCGGCGGCGTCAGATCGGCGCGGCCGGGCAGGAATGTCACCTGCTCCAGCTCGCTGGCCTCCACGCCGAGCAGGTTGCCGAGCAGGGCGAACGGAGACGTGGCTATCTTCACGATCAGGTTGCCCAGCGCCTTCGCCACGATGCCGCCGATGCTGAACTCGGGATCGTCGACCTCGCCGGTGATGGGCAGGTCCACGTCGATGGTGCCGCTCGAGTCTTTCAGCAGGGCCACGGCGAGGCCGAGCGGCAGGCTCATGGCGTCTGGGTGGGGCACCTGCTCGCCCAGCTCGAATTCCCGCAGCACGATGCTGTTGTCGCCCGCGAGGCGGCCGTCGGTGAGCCGGTAGCCGAGATCCAGGTAGAGCCGGCCGCTGGCGATCTTCCGCCCGGCGAACGGCACCGAGTAGGCCGAGAAGCGAGGCATGGCCACGTTCTCGAACTCCGCGCGCAGGTCGGTATTCTCTGCGGGCGCCAGCGGCGTGACGCTGCCGGTGATCCGCAGAAAACCGTACTCGTCCACCGTGCCCTCCAGCGAGACCGAAGAGGGCTCGGTGCTGGCGGTGGCAATGGTGGAGAGTTCGCCGTTCAGCTCTGCGATCTTCACGCTGAACGGCAGCGGCAGCGAGCGGTCGGCGAAGTCGGCGGCGCCATCGGCGATCACGACCCGGCCCACCGTGACGCGGATCGGCAGCTCGCCGGCTGCTGTCTCGGCGGGCTCCGGTTCGTCCGCCCCGGCCTCGTCGCCGACCGGCTCTTCCTCAGCGCCGGGCTCTGCCTCCGCATCCCCCTTGGCCACCCGCCCCAGGTTCACGCGCCCCTCTTCCGTGATGAGGATGTCGCCGTAGGGCCGCTCGATGCGCACCTGGGAGACTTCGAGATTGCCGCCCGCCAGGCTGAAGACGATGCCCTCGGCGGCCACCCGGTCCCAGCTGCCGAGCCGGGTGCCGAGATCGGTCTCGGTGATCAGGAAGTCGCGGATGGCGATGTCGCCCTCGAAGCGCAGCGGATCATCGGGGGAGGTGGCCAGCCGGGCGTCGGCGTCGAGCACGCCCGAGTCCAGGCTGACGTCGGCGAGCGGTTGTATGTACGGGTGGCTCCAGGCCAGCGGGATGCCGTCGATGCCGAGGCCGAAGTCCGCCCGGACCTCCGGCAGCATCGCAAGAGTGCCGTCCAGCTCCGCGCGGCCGCCCTGACCGCTCTGCAGCGAGAGTGTGGTCGGGAAGGCCGCTCCGGGCTCGTTGCCGAGGTCGCGGATCTCCAGCTGCACGGCGTCGACAGCCATCTCGGCGGCCGGCTCCACGCTCTCGTCGCGCAGGCTGGCCGCGAGGTCAGCGACGCGGAACCGCCCGAGGGAGAGCCGCCAGGGCTCGGCCTCGCCCCCCTTGTCCGCCGTCCCGTTGTCCGTCGTCCCGTTTTCCGCCGTCTCTTCGGCGGCCGGCGGGGCTGCCCTCGCGGGCAGATTGCGCACGACGTCCAGGGTGCCCTCCACATCCCGGTGCAGCGCCAGCACGGCCCCCTCGATATCGAGACTCTCGGCGGCAACCCCGCGTTCGGGCCAGCGCAGGCGGCCGCCGGCCAGCGCGATCCGCGGCACCGACAGGAGCTCCCGCGGCTCGCGCCCCGGCCCGCCGTCGGCCGCCGCCGGGAAGGTCAGCACGCGCACGTCGTTGAAGACCACGTCGAGGTCGTCCACGGTCGCGCCGAGGACGCCGTCCGGCCGGGCGGCGACGCTGTAGGTGAAGTCGATGTCCGCATCGCCGTCGGTGATGTCCAGGCCGGTCTCGTGGCGGATGTAGGCCGAGAGCAGCTCGAAATGAGAGCCGTCGATCGCCGCCTCCCCCGCGGCGCGGAACGGGTTCATCTGCAGGCTGCCCGACCAGGTGAGCGTGCCTTCGGTCGCCGTCCGGATCACCACCTCCTGGGTGCCGGGCTGCTCCGGCAGTGTGTTGAGTCCCTGCACGCGAACATCCACGGGCCCGAAGCGGGTCTCCACCGGCTGGGGCGGCACCGCGTCGCGCCAGTGCAGGGCGGCATCGGTCACCGCGGCGTCGTGGAGGATGAGGCGCAGCGGTCCGCTCTCCGCCTCGGGCGGCGGCGGTTCCTCCGCCGCCGGCGGGCGCGCCTCCAGCAGGCGGCGGAAGTTGAACGCGCCGTCGCCGTCCCGGGAAACGAAAAGCTCCGGCGCGTCGATGCGAAATTCGGCGAACGTCCACGCCCAGCGGAACAGCGAACTCGTCTGGAAGTTGACGTGGATCTGCCGCGCCCGCGCCAGCGGTTCGCCGGCGGGATCGTCCAGCGCCAGGCCGTCGATCGTGAGGCTGAGCACGTACGGATTGATGGCCACGCGCTCCAGCCGGAGTTCGGAGTCGAACTGCTGGGCCACCGCCTTGACCGCCTGGCGCTCGACCAGCCAGGGCGCGAGGAAGAAACCGGCCAGAGTCCAGGCGGCGATCAGTCCCGCCAGGACGATCAGCAGGCGGCGATGGCGTTGCACGAAATCACGCATGAGCGGCTCCCTCCGCGGCTTCCTCCTGCTCGGTCTCCTCGTGCCATTCGAAAATGTTCATCTCGATGAAGATGAAGGCCACCAGCCACAGGAAGGCGTCCCAGAAGTCGAGGAAATCGCCGTCGATGCCCCAGTAGATGGCGCAGGCGAACAGCACGGCATAGAGGAAGCCCTTGATCCATTTGTTGATGGCCAGCAGGCGGTCGCTCAGCAGGCCCTTCAGCTGCAGCCACACCTCGGCCTCCAGCAGGGCGACGACGATGAGCCAGTCGCCGGCATTGATGATATCCGTCAGCGCCAGCGACTTTGCCAGTCCGAGCTGCTCCGGCGTGCCCACGATCTTCGTGCCCGCGATCTGCAGGATGGGCTGGCCCTGCATGGCCGCGCAGGTCTCGGCGGTCAGCCGCGGGTACTCGTCCAGCGTGGCCACCCAGGCGTAGCCCTGGTCGGCCAGCGCGCACACGTTCACGCGGCCCAGCTCGACCAGGTCGGTGACCACGAAGTACTTGCTGACATAGCCGTAGAAGGCATAGACGATGAAGGCGTAGCAGATGCCGCGCACGGCGGTGAGCATCCACTTCAGCCGGCCCTGGAGCTTCTCGTCGGGGATGACCGCCGTCTCGAGTTCGAACAGAAGCAGCAGAATGACCCAGGCCAGCGTGTCGACGGTGGCCGAGAACGCCTCCACCAGATTGCCCCAGGTGACGCCGTCGACGAACACCTCCTTGCTGGCGGCGTAATCGTCCAGGAAGAACAGCCAGACGTTCAGCGCCAGCAGGCAGTAGACGGTGTACTTGAAGGCGCGGAACCACACGTGGCCCGGTCCGAGCTTTGTCAGGGCGTTCAACGGCTCACTGCTCCCTGTTTTCCGCGGACGATGTGCGCGATGCGAATCACCATGGCGATATCGGGCTTCAATGCTACCGCAGGCCCCGGCGGCGGCGCTCTTTCTTCTCCGTGCGGCGACGGGACCGCTCGGCCTTCTTCTCCCGCTTCTCGCGCCGCCGTTCCGCCTTCGCCTCCCGCGCCTCGGCCAGTTCCGGCACCCGGGACTCCACCAGCGGGCGCAGGCCGTATTCGAACGCGCCGTAGGCGGCGGCCAGCAGCAGGATGCCCCAGAAACCCAGCCGCTCCAGCACCCACAGCGGCCAGAGCAGGGCGAGGAACCCGTTGACGACGGACATGAAACCCAGGCGGAAGACGAACTCGATGAGTTCGCCGACCAGGAAATCCGTGACGCCGCTGCTGCCGGCGACGTCGTCGGCGATCATCCGCGCCTCCAGGATCAGGAAGCTGACGACGACACCGAGGCCGTAGAGGCCGCCGCCGCGGGCCGTCCAGAGACCCACGAGCCAGCCGCGGATCAGCGTGAGTGCCGTGCGCGGCTCGGCGCGCACCTCCCGCGCGATGCGCAGCTGGCGCGCGATGCGCCCCTCTTTCTTTGCCGTCCCGTCCTGCTCCGCCGCTGCCATGACCGTGCTCAGCGCCCCCGCCACCAGTCCGGCAGGTCGGCGATGGATTCGAGCACGGCGGTCGGCCGCACATCGTCGGTCGACTCCTCGCCGCGGTACTTGCCGGTGCGCACCAGGATGCCCTCGATGCCGGCCTCCTGCGCGCCGCCCACGTCCGCGCGCAGGTCGTCGCCGACCATCACGGTCTCGCCGGCCGCGCTGCCGAGTTTCGCGAGCGCCGTCTCGAAGAACGGCGCCGCCGGCTTGCCGAGCACCACGGGTTCCGCCCCGCTGGCGTGGGCGAGAGCCACTACGAACGGCGCGGTATCCAGGCGCAGGCCGTCCCCGGCCTTCCAGTAGCGGGTCATGCCGAGGGCGACCAGATACGGCTGCGGCTCGGCCATCAGCAGCCGGAACGCCCGATTGAGCCGCGCGAAGCTCCAGTCCTCACCGAGGTCGCCGACGATCACCGCGCCGGCCGGACCCTCGTCGTCGTCACCCAGCCGGTCGAATGCGGAGAACTCCGCCGCGGTGGCCTTGGGCACGAAGGCGGCCACCGTATCCACGTCGCGCTCCGCTAGCCAGGCCGCCGCGGCCACGGGCGGCGCAAGTATGCCGTCCTCGTCCGCCTCCATGCCGAAGCCGGCGAGTTTCTCGACCAGCGCCGAGCGCGGCCGGGAAGTGGTATTGGTGAGGAACAGGTGGGGGATGGCTTCGTCGCGGATCCAGCGCAGCGTCTCCACCGCGCCGTCTACGGCCCGCTCCCCCTCGTAGACGACGCCGTCCAGATCGATCAGCAGCGCTTTGCGGGTCTCCTCGCTCATGGCCGCAGAGTAGCCGGACTGCCGGCCGGGGTCGATGGCGCGAGCCGCGGCAGCGCCGGGCCGCGGCCGCGGGGCAGCGGCATGCCGCCGAGGCGGATGCCGAGCGTGAAGACCCAGCCGGCATCCACCGCCGTGTCGACGGCCCGGCCCGTATCGTCCACGAAGCCGTGTTCGCGGCCGAACTCGCGGGCCACGCCGACGTCGATCGCGAGGCCGTCCGTCAGCCGGTAGCTCCAGGTGCCCCGGGCGCGCCAGCCCTCCATCCGGTAGTCGAAGGTATCGCCGAAGTCGTCGCTCACCACGTGCCAGCGCTGCCCGGCGGGGAAGACGTCGACGACCACCGACCAGCGCTCCGAGACGGCCAGCTGCAGGGACGGGTCCGGCCATGCGAGCCGCAGGCCGAGGGCGGCGGAAGGGCGGTATTCCAGCCCGATCACGGGCAGCGTTCGGCTCTCCCCGAGGCTGCGGTCGTGGGCCGCGCCGAGCAGCCAGGCACTGCGCGGCCCCCGCCGCAGTCGCAGCTCGACGCGGCCGGTCAGCAGGAAATCCTCGCCGGCGGCCCGGCTGCCGAGGTCCTTGAAGACGTTCGACGAGGTCGCCACGCCAGGGGCAAGCAGGGCATCCACCCGCCAGCCTTCGCCCTGGCGACGGAGCGTGAGCGGCAACTGCAGCCGGTGCAGGTCCCGGTCGCGTCCGGTCACGCCGTCGTACTCGTGGCGGACGTAGGCGTAATCCATGCCGAGATCGAGGCCGGAACGGCTGCCGGCCAACGACAGGAAGCAGGCCGACAGGGTCGACTCGCGGGTGGCGACCTCCGCGCCCGGCGGCAGCGACATGTCTTCGGCAGGCAGCACGGCGTAGCCCAGGGCCGCCGACGGGCAGCGGGCTGCCGCGACAACGTCGGCACCGGGCAACAACAGGCTCGCGGCTGCGACTGTCCCGAAGAGTGTCCGGGCCGCCCGTCGAAGCCTCACGGCGCGCTCCGATAGGGGGCGTGCTGGTAGTACTTCGGCCGCCGGTCCAGACGGACGTGCAGCCAGGCCACACCGGTGCCCGAGGTACTGAGCCAGAGCGGCTCGTCGCCGAGGCGATCGAGAACGGCGGCGGCCACGGCGCGCCAGAGCGCCCGGACCTGGGCGCGCGGGGCCCCGCGCAGGAATGCGGCCAGATGGGCACAGGCATCGGGCCCGGCGTCGTCCGCCGGCTCGGGCACGACCAGCAGCGCGTCGCCGCCCAGATTGGTGAAAGTCACCACGCCGTCGCCGGCGCCGAAGTGGCCGCTGAAGGTCTCCGCATCGGGCTGCACCGCAGCCAGCGCCGGTGCCTCGATCAGCACGAACTCCGCCGGGCGCTCCAGCACGCCGGCGGCGAGCGGGGGGTTCTCCCAGTAGAACGCCGGCCAGGGCGCGGCGGCGAGCAATTCCGAATACCAGGAGGCGAAATCCGCGTCATCCCGGAGCCGCTGCAGGAAACGCGCACGGCTGAGCGGCGCGCCCCGCTCCTCCAGCGTGTGGCGCCTGCCTCCGGGCACCGCCTCGGCCTGCGCCGACCAGGCACTCATGCGCGGCTCCGCTGCCTGCCGTGAACGGCATACGGGTTCGACCGTCGCGGGCACGGGTATGATGCGCTGCCATGGAACTCATCCGTGCCATCCGGCGGCTGGACTCGACGGCCGCCGCACTGATCCTGGCGAATCTCGTCCCGCTGTACGGGGTATTCGCCTGGGGCTGGGCCGTGTTCCCCATCCTGTTCCTGTTCTGGTTCGAAAACATCGTCATCGGCTTCTTCAATGCCGCGCGCATGCTGAGCGCGCGGCCGGCGGAACCGGTGCTCTGGGCCGGCAAGCTGTTCCTGGTGGCGTTCTTCTGCGTCCATTACGGGATGTTCACGGCCGTGCACGGCAGCTTCGTACTGAGCCTGTTCGGCGACATGCCCGATGCTGGCGCCCTGCCCGACGCCGCGCTGGTCGCGGGCATCATCGCGCGCGAGCACCTGCTGTTGCCCGTGCTGGCGCTGGTCGCGAGCCACGGCTATTCCTTCGCCGTCAATTTCATATTGCGGGGCGAGTACCGCGAAGCCTCGCCGAAGCAGCTGATGGCACGGCCCTACGGCCGCATCGTGCTGCTGCATGTCACCATCCTGGCGGGCGGCGCGCTGCTGACGGCGCTGGACGCGCCGCTGGCCGGACTGGTCCTGCTGATCGCGCTGAAGATCGGGATGGACCTCCAGTCTCACCTGCGCGCCCACGCGAAGGAACTGCCAGACGCGGCGCCCGGCTAGGCGTCCGCGCCGGCCTCGTCCGCCATGCTGCGGATGCGGTCCAGCGTCAGCGCTTCGTCCCGTTCGAAACCGAGGCGTTCGGCCACGACGGCCGCCCACAGGGTCAGCACCGGCGCGCGGTTGATCTTCAGCCAGTGACGGGTGTCGCCGCTCACGGCCGCCCTAGTCGATGGTTTCGCCGTGATCGGCGATCCACTGCCAGTCGCCGTCCTCGCGCACCGCGACGTCGGTCCACTTCTCGGTGACCACCCGCGTCTCGCCGTCCCGCTTGTCGGTGATCTCGTAGGTCACCACATAAAGGATGATGGCGGTGTCGTCCATGACACGGATATCCAGCGGCTTCAGCTGGATGAGCTCGAAGTCGGTGCGGGTACGCTCGCTGGCGAACATGGTGTTGCGGTCCGCCTTGTCGTAGGGCACGGCGAAACCGTTGCCCCAGCCGGCGTAGTCGTCATGGAAGCAGCGTTCCACCATCTCGGCGCCGTCGTCGGCCCAGCAGCTCTTCTGCCACTCGAGAAAGCGCTGCTCCTCGTCGGACCACTGCGCCGCCGCCAGTGAGAGAGGCGCCAGCAGGGCGGCGGACAGGAATACGGCTGCGCGTGACATGGTTTACCTCCTTGCCCTCGCGGGGTCTGCGGCTCGGGGTTCAGTATAGCGAGGGCCGCGGCCGTGCCCGTTGACGGATATCAACGCGAGCCGCGGCCTGCGCTCTCCGCGGCCCGGGCCCGGCGCTCGGTCTCGACGTCCAGCAGCTCGCGCAGCAGCAGGATGAGGGGGTCGTCGGAGGTATAGCGGTGGCCGTAGTCCAGGTTGAAGCGGTAGTCGAAACCGGGCGGGTTGTCGCCCTGGGTGTGCTGAAGGATGGTCTCGAGCTTGTCCAGCGCCTTCGCCAGGCGGGCTTCGGGCGTGCGGCCGGCCTCGTATTCCTCCCACAGGCCGAGGAGGCTCTCGCGCTGCCGCGCAGCCAGCGGGCGAACCAGGGTCTCCAGGTCGCGGCGCTCGCGCTCGCTCTTGCCCGGCGCGTCCTCCTGCTCGGGCGCGGGCACGTCGCCGCCGATGGCCTCGCCCAGGTCGTGGACGATGCACAGGCGGATGAGGCGCGGGAAATCGAGGTGCGGGTACTCGTCGGCCACCAGCATCGCCATCAGGCACAGCCGCCAGGTGT
Organism: Woeseiaceae bacterium; assembly: GCA_035655155.1. GTDB lineage: Bacteria > Pseudomonadota > Gammaproteobacteria > Steroidobacterales > Woeseiaceae > Lentisalinibacter. The sequence goes on along the minus strand of DASRVH010000047.1, from coordinate 12,606 downwards.
GCTCGGCCACGCTCTCCCGCCGCCCGCCGGAGGTCCAGGCATGGCGCTCGGTCTCCTTCAGGCGCTCGGCGGCGCGCAGGAAATCGAGCAGTCCCTCCAGTTCTCCGGCGTCGGCTTTCAGCAAAACGGTCACTCCCCTGCGCATGGCCCGGACGACAGACGCTAACCGACCGGCCCGGTGCTGTCATCCGCGCGACCGGCCGCCGCCTCTCGGAAAGCCCGGATTGCCGCGCCCCCGGGGCGCACCTAGCGTCGGCAGGACAGGACACGGAGCCGGGCCATGGAGAGCGCCGCCGCGAAGAAGAAGCCGCCGTTCCCCGCCAGCGGGAGCGAACAGGACCAGCTCAGGTTCCTGCTGGGTTACGCCATCCGGGCGCCCTCCAGCCACAACTCACAGCCGTGGCTGTTCCGTCTGCACGAAGATGCCGTCGAGTTGTATGCCGACCGTCGGCGTGCGCTGCCCGTGGTGGACCCCCGGGACCGTGAGCTCACCATGTCCTGCGGCGCCGCCCTGGACCATCTGGCGGTCGCGGCGCGCTATTTCGGACGGGCACCGGTTCTCGAGCTGCTGCCCGACCAGGGGGAACCGGACCTGCTCGCCGTGTTCCGCCTGGGAGAGGCCGTCACGCCGGAGGAGGAGGACCGGGCGCTGTTCGAGGCCATCCCCGAGCGGCGGACGACGCGGCACGCGTTCGAGCAACGCCGCCTGCCGCCGCCGCTGCAGGCCCGCTGCCGGGAACTGGCGGCGCATCAGGGCGCCGAACTGACCCTGGTGGGCGACGACACCACCAAGGCCGAGATTGCGGATCTCGTGGCCGAAGGCGATCGCACCCAGTTCGCGGACGCCGGCTTCCGCCGGGAACTCGCCTCGTGGGTGCATTCGCGCCGCTCCGAGAGCCGGGACGGCATGTCCGGCGAGGCCTTCGGCGTGCCCGACGTGCTCTCCCCGGTGGGCGCGCTGGTGATCCGCACATTCGACCTCGGCAACGGCGTCGCCGCCGGGGATGCGAAGAAGATCATGGCCGGCTCGCCCCTGCTGGCCATCCTGAGCACGCCGGAAGACGACGTCGCCCACTGGCTGCGGGCCGGCCGTGCGCTGTCCCGTGTGCTGCTGCGCCTCGCCGCCGACGGCGCCACCGCCGCCTACCTGAACCAGCCGCTGGAGACACCGCAGCTCCGGCCCCTGCTGCAGGACGTGCTGGGCAGCGACAACGCGCCTCAGTTGCTGCTGCGTTTCGGCTACGGCCCGAAGACCAGGGCGAGCGTCCGCCGCCCGCTGGGCGAGGTGCTCATCTGAGCCGCGGCCGTCGGCTCATTGACCGATTGAGTCAACTTCTCGGGAGCGTCCGCGTATAGTGGCCGGGCGGCTGCGGCCGCGAACCGACATCACAATCAAAACCAGAACCCGCAAGGGGGAGAGCGCAATGAAGACGAAGATCACCGGCCTTTTCGCGGCCGCGGTACTGCTGTGCCTGACTGCCACGGGCGCCGTCGCCCAGGATCATTCCCGCAACTGGGAAGACGGCCACGTGGTGCAGATCACCCACGTGCACATCAAGCCCGGCATGTTCAATGCCTACATCAACGACCTGAACAGCCTGTGGCGCAAGTCCCTGGACATCCAGAAGAAGGACGGCCACGTCATCGACTACGCCATGTATTCCAATCCCAACGCCCGCCAGGGCGAGCCGGACCTCATTCTGAGCGTCACCTACAAGAACTGGGCAACGTTCGACCAGGGGATCGAGTATTTCGAGAAGGTTTCCGAGCAGCTCAAGGGCTCCATGGAAGCGATGCGCATGGCCTCCATCGATCGCGAGGATCTGCGCACCATCGGCAGCACGATCGTCCTGCAGGAAGTGAAGTTCGCGGACTGACGGATACCGCATAGCGGGCCGGCGCGCTCCCATGGGCGTGCCGGCCCGTCTTCGGGTAGGCTACGGCCGGGGCGACCTCGAGAGCCGTAGCCATGAAACTGACCCGACGCCGATTCGTCACCCACCTCCTGCCCGGCGCCGCGCTGGCCCTGGCGCTGCCGCCGGCGAAAGCCAGTCCGGCGGCGAGCTTCGTCCACGGCGTCGCCAGCGGCGACCCGAGCGCCACCGGCGTCCTGCTGTGGACGCGAGTGACGCCGCGCTTCGAGGCCGAGACGGAAGTGGCCTGGGAGCTGGCAGCCGATCCGGACTTCGATCGCATCCTGCGCCGTGGCACGGCGGCGGCGCTGCCCGCCCGCGACTACACGGTCAAGGCGGAGGTGAAGGGCCTCGATCCGGGCCGGCACTACTATTATCGGTTCCGGGCCCTGGGCGCGGTCTCGCAGACCGGGCGCACGCTGACCCTGCCCGCGGGCCCGGTAGAGCGCTTCGTGGTGGCGGCCTGCTCGTGTTCGAACTACCCCGCCGGCTACTTCAACGCTTACCGGGCCATGGCGCAGACCGACGACATCGACGTGGTGCTGCACCTCGGCGACTACATCTACGAGTACGAGGGCGGCGGCTACGCCTCGGCCCGCGCCCGTGAGCTGCACCGGGCGTCCGTGCCGGGCCACGAGGTGGTGAGCCTGCACGACTACCGCCTGCGCCACGCCCAGTACAAGAGCGACCCCGACCTGCAGGCGGTGCACGCGCGCCATCCGTTCATCGTCAGCTGGGACGACCACGAGTCCGCCAACGACGCCTGGCGGGACGGCGCCCAGAACCACGACGACAGTGAAGGAGAGTGGCCGCTCCGGCGCCGGGCCGCCATGCAGGCCTATTATGAGTGGATGCCCATCCGGGAGCCGCGCGGCGATGACCCGTCGGCCAACTGGCGGGCCTTCGAGATCGGCGACCTGGCCACCCTCCTCATGCTGGAGACCCGGCTGTCGGCGCGCAGCCCCCAGCTGGACATTGCGGCATCGGTCGAGGCCGATACCCTGGCCGCGGACCTGGCCGATCCCGCGCGCCGCCTCCTCGCGGACGACCAGCGCCGCTTCGTCGCCGGCCGTCTGGCCGGCTCCCGCGAGGCGGGCAAGCCCTGGCAGCTGTTCGGCAATCAGGTGCTGATGGCCCAGATCACGGCACCGAACCTGGCGGAGAACATGAGCGCCGCCGAGATCGAGGCGCTGCCGGATTACGTGCGCCCGTACGTGGACTTCACCCGTCTCGGCGTGCCGCTGAGCGCCGACAGCTGGGACGGCTATGCGGCCGAGCGGGCCTGGCTGCTCGAGCAGTGCCGAACGACGGAGGCGAGTCCCGTCGTGCTGAGCGGCGACTCCCACGCCGCCTGGGCGCTCGACGTGCTGGACCCGGCGAGCGGGAAACCGGCGGCCGTGGAATTCGGCGCCACGTCGATCAGCTCACCGGGCTATCCGGAGACCCTCGGCCTCGCGCCCTCCCGCATCGAGCAGATGCTGCGCCAGGCCAACGCCAACCTGCACCACACGGACGTCGCCCACCGCGGCTTCCTGGCCCTCGACCTGGGACGCGAGCGGGCCGAGGCCCGCTACCACGTCGTGGACACGGTGCACTCCCGCCGCTACGAGGCATCGGTCTCCCACCGCATGGCGATCGCCCCCCGCCGCGGCAAGGCCCCCGCCCGGCTGTAGGAGGGCCTTCAGGCCCGATACCCTTCTTCCCTGGCCGTCATGCGGGGGCATCCATCTTGCTCCCGACAAAAGGTCGCGGCGATGGATACCCCCGCATGACGGCCGTGCTCGCGGTGGCGTGCAGGCGCTCCCAGTCAGATGCGGTAACTGATGGGTGCCAGACCTCACGGCTACGGGCCCGTCAGCGGCTGGGGTGGACTGCGGGGGTCGTCCGGGCCGACTGGAGCCATGACGGCGGGAAGGAGGCCCGGCCGAAGCGAAGGAGGACAGGACGTCCGACTGAGCGTCCCTCGCAGTCCACCCCAGCCGATGGCGGGCCAACGCCAGGAGAACCCCATCGGGCCTGAAGGCCCTCCCACAACCAGGGTTGGGCCTGAAGGCCCTCGCACATGGCCGTTATTGCATCCGGTAGTTCAGCGTCAGGCCGTAGGTCCGCGGCATGCCCCACAGGTCCACCGTGCCGGCGATGTTGCTGATGATGGTGTGGGTGCGGTACTCCTCGTCGGTGAGGTTCTTGCCCCACGCCGTCACGTCCCATGCGCCGCTGGCGCTGGTCCAGGTGAAGCCGGCCCGGAGCAGGCCGTAGGCGTCCTCGCCGGAACCGTTGGCGTTGCTCGGGTCGTGGAAGAAGTCGTCCTGATACGCGTAGTTCAGGTTGAAGTCCACGCTCGAGCCGCCGTCCAGGTTGAAGGTGTAGTTGCTGGTGATGCTGTAGCTGTTCTCCGGCGCGCGGGGCAGGCGGTTGCCGGTGAAGTCCTCGCCGCCGGAAATGAACTGGTCGTACTCGGCGTCCAGGTAGCCGTAGTTGACGTTCAGCACCCAGTTATCGGTCAGTAGCGCCGTCGCGTCCATCTCCAGGCCCTGGCTCGTGGCCTCCGCATTGGCGGCGATGAGCAGCGAGCCGTCCAGGCGGAAGACCTGCAGGTCCTCGTAGTCCATGCGGAACACCGCTGCGTTCACCCGCAGGCGGTTGTTCATGAACTCGCTCTTCACGCCCACTTCGTAGTTGGTGGCGATCTCCGGGTCGAGTGGCGTGGCCGCGGCCTGGGGCGTGGCGGTCTGGCTCACGAAGGCGCCGCTCTTGTAGCCCCGCGCGGCCGTGAAATAGATGAAGCCGTCTTCGTTGAACTGGTAGCTGACGTTCGTCGATGGCACGAACTCGCTCCAGTCCTCCTCCGCCGTGGTGTTGTAGGGCGTGTTCAGCACGGAGGGGTCACCGCTGTTCACGAAGGCGATCAGCTCGCCGGGACCGTTCACCGGGATGCCGAGCACGACGAGATTCACCGGCACGCCCAGCAGCTGGCTCAGCAGCGCGCTGTCGAAGGCAGGGTCCTCGAAGTTCTCCACCGCCTGCTCGATCTCCTTCTCGTCCCGGGCATAGCGGGCGCCGATGCTCCAGGTCAGCCGGTCGCTGATGTTCCAGTCGATCTTGCCGAAGAGGGCGGTACTGGTGGTCTCGTTGATCTGGTTGAACTGCACGTCGCCGTTCAGCAGCGCGAAGCCCTGGGCCGCGAGGGGTGCGTGGAAGGAACCGATGTAGCGCTCCTTCCGGTCCACGTCCTCGGTCATGAAGAAGCCGCCCACCAGCCAGTCGATCGTCTCACCACCGGCCGAGGTGAGTCGCAGCTCCTGACTGATCTGGTCGGCTTCCTCGTCCACGGTATCCGTCAGATTGAAGGGGGTGGCACCCAGGGGCATGCCGGCGAGGTCCTCCAGCCAGGCGTAGTCGGTCTCCCGGTAGGCCGTAATCGAGGTCAGGGTGGAGTTGGCGAAGTCATGATCCACGCGCAGCAGCGTGCCGAGCATGTCGCGCTCCTGGAAGGCCTCGGCCTCGGAGGCGCACTTGCGGACGTCGCCGCCGGTAGTGGCCGCGATCACCGGCGGGTAGAACACGGCCAGGCCGAGGGGGTCGTTCTTGTCCAGGTTGTTCACGTTGCGGCAGTTGCCGGCCTGGTCGTCGGTGGTCCAGTCGAAGCCGACCAGCACGTCGGTGGCGTCCGAGACCGTGAACAGGAGCTGGCCGCGGGCGCTCAGGTTGTCCTCGTCGTGGTATTCCTCGCCGTCCACCACGTTATCCACGTAGCCGTCACGCTGGCGGCGGCTGAAGGAGAACTTGCCAGAGACGTTGTCCGTAATGGCGCCGTTCACGAACCCGCGCAAGACGGTCTGGGAGTAGTTGCCCACCGTCGCGCCGAACTTCGCCTCGAACTCGGGGCTCGGCTTCTTCGTGATGATGTTCAGCGCGCCGCCGACCACGTTCTTGCCGAACAGGGTGCCCTGGGGTCCCCGCAGCACCTCGACCCGGTCCAGGTCGTAGAGATCCATGGCGGTACCGGCGGAACGGCCGATGTAGACCTCGTCTATGAAGGTCGCCACCGCCGGGTCGCTGCCGGCGGAGTCGAGGGAGTTGCCGATGCCCCGGATGTAGTACTGGGGCTCGCCGATGTTGAACTGGGTCATGGTGAAGTTCGGCGTCTCGAGCGCCACGTCCTCCACCTGGGTGATCTTGCCCTCCTGGATGGCCTGCTCGCCGATGGCGGTCACCGAAATGGGCACCTCCTGCAGGCGCTGCTCCCGCTTCTGCGCGGTCACGATGATCTCTTCGAGCATGCCCGCTTCCTGGGCGATTACGGGCTGAACGGTGAGCAACAGGCAAGCGCTCGCGCAACTGGCGAAAAGGTCTCTCGGCTTCATGAACTATCTCCCCTCTGAGATGGCGTCTGCGTCTAATTGTGAAAGATACGCGGTCGGGGTGGCAACTGGCAGCTCTTTCTGTCGAAACTATTCCCGCGACGGGCAGGCCGGTTGCGTTTCTCCGTCATTCCGGGCGACGGCCACGGCGGAAGCCGGCCAGGGACACAGCAGCGCCTCCGGCACCCGGGCCGCTTGCGGATTCGCCGCGGCGGCCGCGATGCGCTCGGGCGCGTGGCCTTGCTCCACCCAGCGCTCGAGCACGCGGATGGGGTTGAAGCGATCCGGCGTCTCCGCCGGCAGTTCCCAGCAGTGGCCGTGGCCGGGAATCATGAAAAGCCGCAGGAAATCGCCCGGCTCGCCACCGGCCGCCTCGGCGACGCGCCTGTGGTAGGCGACGCTCTGGTCGGGCAGCACCAGCGGATCCGCCCAGCCGTGCCACATCAGCAGCTTGCCTCCGGCGGCGCGGAAAGCCTCCAGGTCCGGATCGGTGGCGTTCAGCAGCGGGGCACTGTGCGCCAGTCGCGCCGGGTCCGCGTCGAAGTCGAAATCGCGCGCGCTCCAGTCCTCGCCGACTCGTCCGGCCAGGCCGAGGTATTTCGGGTAATCGCTGCCCAGTGCATTGCCCGGCGCCGTGCGCCCGCCGGCATCGAGGAACCAGACGGCCCAGTACCGCTCGCTGCCGGGCGGCATGCCCGGGTAGAGCTGCCGGCCGCCGGAGTCCCGCGGGCCCGCGTACCAGCGCTGCAGCACCCGGCGTTCGGCGGCAGTGAAGCAGACGCCCGCGTCGGCCGCGGCGGCATCGCCGCACGCCGGCAGTGCGTCCAGCTTCGGAGTGCAGGCCCGCGGAGCGGAGATCAGCCCGTCGTCCCGGCCGTCGGCGCCGTCGCATTGCGCGAGCACTTCGGCTGAGAGCACGGGCAGCTTGTGGGCGAAGTTCTCCCGGGTGAGGATGCGCTCGCCGTCGTCGTCCGTATTCGACTGCACCACCCAGGGACCGTAGATGCCGCCGTTGCCGGATAGATCCAGCACCGAGCCGCCGGCGAGGATGCCGTCGAACAGAGCGGGGTAGCGCTGCGCCGCCATCGCCCCCATGCGGCCGCCGTTGGAACAGCCGCCGAAGTAGTCGTAACGGGGCGGGCCGCCGTAGTAGCGGGCGACCAGCGCGGTGCCGAAACGATGGGTGAGCGGGATGGCGCGGTGGGCGTAGGCCTCGACGGCCTCGGGGTCGTCCGCGGCCCAGGAGGCATCGCCGAGTCCGCCGCTGTGGCCGGCGTCCGTCGTGATGGCGGCGTAGCCGAGCTTCAGCGCCTCGTTGATGGTGTTGGAGAAGCCGGGCTTGTCGGGCAGCACGCTGCCGCAGAACCCGCCGCAGCCGGCCTGGTAATACTTGCCGTTCCAGCCGGCGAGCGGCAGCCGGGCCTCGAAGCCGATGCGCGGATCGATGACGCCGCGCACCCGGCAGTAGGCGGGCAGGCCGTCGTCTTCGTCGACGACGGCCGTGGCGGTGACGGTGCCGCCCGGCACGTGCCGGCCCGCGAGGGCGGTGCAGTCGGTTGCGCGATCGGGTGCTCCAGCGCAACCGCCGAGCGCGACGAAGACCAGAAGGAGGAACCCGCGGTTCATGGCACCGTAGGAGGGCCTTCAGGCCCGATCCCGCGTCGGCCGCGAGTCATGGTCCATGGTCGGGCCTGAAGGCGATCGGGCCTGAAGGCCCTCCTACCCATTATCCGTCAGAGGCCCGGGGTCTGCTGCGCCTTGCGGATGTCCTCGCCGTGCGCCCAGGTGGCGTGCGTGCCGCTGGAGATGCGGTGCGGCAGGATGATGCGGCAGACGGGGCCCGCCGCGAAGTCCGTGGCATCGATCAGCACGGCCTCGGAGCGGTCCTCGTTGACGTCGGAGACGAAGGTGACCAGGTAGCCGTCGTCCTCGGACTTCGCGCCCACCCGGGGAGCGAAGCCGGCCTCGCTGCCGAAGCGGCCTTCGCCGAGTTCCACGGTGGCGGAGGCGCCCGTCTCCATGTCGTGCTTGGTGAAGCCCTGGAACATGAACCAGCCGTCGACCGGCACCGCGCTGTAGCCGTAGCGATAGGCGCGGCCGCCGTGGCGCTGGTTGATGGTGCCGAACTCGAGCGTGCGGTCGTCGAGGCGCTCTTCCTTCGTCTCGCCGGTCTTCATGTTGAAACGCCAGCGGTGCAGGCGCGGCATGAGCAGGCCCTGGTCGAGATAGGCCATCATGCGCTCGAAGCCCGACGGCGCGCCGTCGTAGTTGGCCGGCTCCGGATGCTCCTGGAAGTAGCCGTCGAGGACCACCTCGTCGCCCTCCTCCCGGGCGTTCAGCCAGTGCAGCACGTAGGTGGGCTCGGCCTCGAACCACTTGATGTCCTCCGGCTGGCCCATGCGCGGGATCACCGCGAAGCGGCTCGGCGTGTCCTTGTGCATGCGCACCGCATGGACGCCGCGCTCGAGCATCTTCTCGTCCCAGTACAGCGGCATGTCGTTCAGGATGGCGTAGTTCTCCGTGAATGCCATGTCGTGGGGCAGGCGCGGGCCAGGCAGCGGCACGGGCACGTAGTGCTTCAGCCTGTTGTCCGGCCCCACCACGCCGTAGTGCATGTAGGGCGGATGCTTGGAGTAGTTGAAGAACAGCAGCTCGCCGGTCTGCTCGTCGAGCTTGGTGTGCGCGGAGATGCCGTCCAGCGGCACCCAGCCCTCGGTGCCGAACTGCTCCAGCGTGTAGGGGTCGAGCCGGTAGCCCTCGCCGCACTGGTAGAAGGTGGAGAGCACCCGCCCGGCATGCACGATGACGTCGGTGGAAGAGGAGTCCTTCAGCCACTCCTGGGCGCCCCAGCCCGGGCGCCTGGAGGACGACGGGTGCTCCATGAGACCGGCCCACAGCGAGTGTCCGGCCTCCTGCTCCGCCATGAAACCTTTGGTGCGCACGAAGCGGTTGCGGTACTCCGCCTTGCCGTCGGCGAAGCTGATCATGTGGATCATGCCGTCGCCGTCGAAGGGGTGGTAGCGGCCGATGGGCTCGTGCACCTGGTTCTCGGTGTTGCGCAGATAGACGCCGTCGATGTCGGCGGGGATCTCGCCGATCACTTCCATGTCGGTGGCGTTGTACTCGTCGTAATTGGGCCGCCACCCTTCCTGCAGGTTCAGGTAGGGGTGATCCTTGGTGCGGACAGTGGGCTCGATATGTGCGACGCGTTCGACAGGCATAGTCAGTCCCTCGATGTTCCCGTGTAAGTCTTGTTGTACAAGTTACCATCGGAAATCGGGGCCTGCAATACCCCCCGGAGGGACTAGCGAGGTCGACGATAGCCGCCCTCGACGCCCCGCGGCGACAGCACCAGCTGCCAGAGCTGCACGTCACGGGCGCGGAAGGCGCCGGCGCAGGACAGCAGGTAGTACTTCCACATCCGGTAGAAGGTCTCGTCGTAGCGCTCCCGCAGCGCCGGCCAGGCGGCGTCGAAGTTGGCAAACCAGGCCATCAGCGTGCGGTCGTAATCGGCGCCGAAATTGTGCACGTCCTCCACCACGAAACGGCCCTCGCAGGCGGCCGTGAGCTGGCGCAGGGACGGCAGATGGCCGTTGGGGAAGATGTAGCGGCTGACCCAGGCGTCCGCCGAGGGGGTGGTCCGGGGCCGTCCGATGGTATGCAGCAGGAACAGGCCGCCGGGCTTCAGGCAGCGCCGGGCCACGTCGAACAGCGTGCCGTAATTCTTCACCCCCACGTGCTCGATCATGCCCACAGAGACGATGTGATCGAACGACTCGTCCAGCTCGCGGTAGTCCTGCAGCCTCAGCTCCACGGGCAGGCCGTCGCACAGCTCGCGGCCGAGTTCCACCTGCTCCCGGGAGACCGTGACGCCCACCGTCGAGACCCCGTAGCGCTCGGCGGCGAAGCGGCAGAAACTGCCCCAGCCGCAGCCGATGTCGAGCACCCGCTGACCGGCGCGCAGACCGAGCTTGCGGCAGATGAGGTCCAGCTTCCGGCCCTGGGCCGCGTCCAGGTCGTCGACGTCCTCCCAGTAGCCGCAGCTGTAGACCATGCGCTTGTCCAGCATGGCCCGGAACAGCTCGTTGCCACGGTCGTAGTGGGCCTCGCCGACCTCGAAGGCCTTCCCGGCCCGCTGGGGGTTGGTGAGCCACTCACGCAGGACGAGCCTGAGCACCTGCCAGCGGCCGAAGCCGGCCGGCAGCCCCGCGCGCAGCAGCCGGTAGAAGAAATCTGACAGGTCGCGGGCATCCCACCATCCGCGCATGTAGGCCTCGCCGGCGCCGAGCGAGCCGCGGCGCAGAATCTCGGCGCAGGCCCGCTGGTCCCGGATCACCGGGTCCCAGGGCTCGTTGCCGTTCAGGGTCAGGCCGGCCGGTTCGATGAGGCGCTGCAGCGCGCGCTCTCCCGAGGTTTCGGTGGCAGCCGGTGGCGTGTAGCGCTCGTCCGCAGGCGAGCGCCAGTGATGGTGACGGGTGGTAGCCATGTCCGCGCTCCTCGGAGCGGTCTCCGCGGAGCGCCTTCGGTGCCGGGGCCGGCACGGGCTGCGGCGGCCGCTCTCTCCGTTTCCCCGCCCGACGGGCGGAGCTTCTCTGGCGGCGCCGGGGCGCACGGCGGGCGGGTCCTTGCCCCGCACCGGCGCCTTATGTTCAGTCGTACTAGTCTGCCAAACGGAAGCTATCTGCGTCCAGATGGAAAGGATAATCCCGGCGGAAAGTCCGCAGGGCCTCGAGGGACAGGACGGTGGTGGTCACGCAGGGCGACTGCCCGCAGTCCGTCAGCGTGGCGCCGAGGAAGTCCACGACGGCGCTGCCGCCCCGGTAGTCGAGCCCGTTGCCGTCCCGGCCGGCCCGGTTCACGCCGATCACGTAGCACTGGTTCTCGATGGCCCGGGCCCTGAGCAGGGTCTCCCAGGCGAAATGGCGGGCCGCCGGCCAGTTGGCCACGTATACCAGGGCATCGCAGTCGTGGCGGTGGCGGCTCCAGACCGGGAAGCGCAGGTCGTAGCAGACCATCGGCGCGATGCGCCAGCCCCGGTGCTCGACCACCACCCGATCGCCCCCCGGCGAGTAGTGCTCCGTCTCGCCGGCGTGGCGGAACAGGTGGCGCTTGTCGTAGTGGTTGACCGTGCCCTCCGGCGTCGCCCAGACCAGGCGGTTGAAGTACCGCGCCTCGCCGAACCTCGTCTCCCGGACGATGATGCTGCCGCAGATCACGGCCTGGCGGCTGCGGGCGTGCTCCTGCATCCAGGCCACCGTGAGGCCGTCCATCGGCTCCGCGTGCTCGGCGGCGGCCATGGTGAAACCGGTGGTGAACATCTCCGGCAGCACGATCAGGTCCGCCGGCGGCAGATGCCGCAGGTACTCATCGAACCGGCGCCGGTTGGCGGCCGGGTCGTGCCAGTCGAGCTCGTCCTGGATGATGGCGACTTCTAGATCCTGCACAACACTTCCGCGGCCCGGGCCAGCGTCTCCTCTTCCTTCGCGAAACAGAAGCGTACGAGACGCGCGTCCGGCGGGCTATCGTAAAAGACCGAGACAGGGATGGCAGCAACGCCGTGTTCCGTGGTGAGGCGGCGGGCGAACTCCGAATCCGGCTCGTCGGAGATGCGGCCGTAGTCGGCGAGCTGGAAATAGGTGCCGGCGCAGGGCAGCAGCTCGAAGCGCGACGGCGCGAGCATCTCGCGGAAACGGTCGCGGCGGGCCTGGTAGAACGCGGACAGCTCCCGGTGATGTTCGGGATGCTCGCGCAGCATGTCGGCCAGCGCCCACTGCACGGGCGTGCTGGTGGTGAAGGTGACGAACTGGTGCACCTTGCGGAACTCCCCCGTGAGCGCGGGCGGCGCCACGGCGTAGCCAACCTTCCAGCCGGTGGCGTGGTAGGTCTTGCCGAAGGAGAACACGGCGAAGCCGCGCTCGCGCAGCGAGGGCTCGGCCAGCACGCTCGCGTGGGCGGCGCCGTCGAACACGATGTGCTCGTAGACCTCGTCCGCCAGCAGATAGCACTCCCGTCCCGCCAGCAGGCCGCCGAGCCGCGCCAGATCTTCCGCTGCCAGCACCGCGCCGGTGGGGTTGTGGGGCGAGTTGATGATCACGAGCCGGGTGCGGGCCGTCAGCGCCTGCTCCAGCGAGGGCCAGGGCAGGGCGAAGTCCGGTGCCGCCAGCGGCAGGTGCACCGTGCGTCCGCCAGCAAGCCGCACCGCCGGCTCGTAGGCGTCGTAGGCGGGGTCGAAGACGATCACCTCGTCGCCCGGCCGCACCACCGCGTGGATGGCGCAGAACAGCGCCTCCGTGGCGCCGCTGGTGACGGTGATCTCGGCCGCCGGGTCG
>DASRVH010000046.1:0-6328 GCA_035655155.1 Woeseiaceae bacterium | reverse complement strand
ATCGCCGAGAAATACAGGTTGCGCCGATGATGGATTGGACGAAAGGAATCTGAATAACGATTCCGGATCAGCTGGTTACGGATCGAGGGTATCGCGACGTCGCCCCGATGTCGCACCCTGATATCTTCGGGGCTCGGCCAGATATTGGACTTGCTGCGTGCACAATTCATATCGCACCGGCGAACGCGGTGTCAGTCTACTGTCAGACTCTAGGCGGTTGCCCTGACCCGGTCGCGGGAGCGGGGGATGGGGGATTCCGCTTGACAGATTCCGAATGCCCGACGGCCGGTGGTATATAGTTCATGTGCCCGTCGCGTGGACCTGGTAGTTTGATTGTCAGCCATGAGCACAATCCGCCGCGATGACCTGATACCCCTCATGCGAGTTCGGGATCTGCTCGCGGTGCTGCTTCCTGACAGGGAAACGCCCGAGATTCTGAACGAAACCGTGACGCTCGCCGACGTTCCTGCGAGCGCCCTGTCGGATCCCCGCGGCTTTCTGGCGGTCGATGCGGTCTGGCGTCTTTTCTCTGCCCGCGTTTCCGTCCTCGATGACGAGCTTCTCGGTCAAAGTACGCGCCGGGTCCCGGTCGGCACGCTCGAACTGGTCGCAGCGCGCACCGCCCACAGCCGTACGGTCGGAGAGGCGATCGAGGTCTTCGCGCAGGCCGTCAATCTGGTGGTCCCGGACCTGCGCGTGAGGCACTGGCGACGCCTTGGAGATATCCATCTCTCAGCGGATTTTCCCTCGGGCATGTCTGCCGCACGGCAGATCTATCTCGAGATCGCCTGCCTGCCATGGCACTGCACGTTCTGCTGGATGAGCGGCGGCCTGCTGCCGGTGCGCCGCTTCCGAACCGGGCGTGGCAGGAGCCGTGTCGCCCCCCAGCTCGTGGCGACATTCGGCAGCCAGGTAGAGTTCCGCGGTGCCGGAATAGAAATCGTCTATCCGGCAGAGGTGGCCGGGTTTCCGCTGGACGTGCCAGCGCTCGATGAGTGGCGGCAGGGGATGTACGACGCGCTGCTGGCTCAGCTCCGCGGGCGGCACGAGGATCTGGCATCCGGCGATCTGGTCCGCTATGTGGACCACGCGCTGCGTCACGGGGTTACGAGCCAGGAAGCCATCGCCACATCCGCCGGGATGAGCGTTGCCACATTACGCCGCAAGCTCGCGCGCCGGAATATCCGCTTCCGTGAGCTGCGGGACGAGATATTGGGTACGGATGCCCTCATGCTGATACAGGCCGGGCACGATGTGGAGACCGTAGCCGAGAGGCTCGGCTACTCGGATGCACGCAGCTTTCGGCGGGCGTTTCAACGCCGCTTCGGCGAGAGCCCCAGCGATTACCGGAGGCGTCTCGGCGGATCCATCCCGGATCATTGAGCGAAAATGTCCCCTACAGTTCGAACGTAATTGTCCTTCCGACAGGGTCTTCCTGGAGTGATAGTGGCATCCGGTCACACGTTTCGGGGGAGAAACCATGGCTCGGCAATACACTCGTCTGCGCACCGCCTTCCTTTTTGTCCTGGGCTCTGCGGCCGTTGCTGGTCCCGCACTGTCTCAAGACCGGCAGGTCATCGAAGAGGTAGTCGTCACCGCACAGAAGACGGAACAATCCGCTCAGGACATCGGAATAGCGATCAACGCCCTATCCGGCCAGGAACTGGAGGCGCGACGTATCGAGACGCCGCTCGACATCCAGGCCGTGGCGCCCAACATCAACGTCAAGGAGATCTCGCCGGGGTTGTTTCCCGTGTTCACGATCCGCGGGGTCGGACTGAATGACTTCAGCGCCAACAACAACCCGACAGTGGGCGTATATCTGGACGAGATCTTCCTGACCTCGACTACGCAGCTCACTTTCCAGCTCTACGACATCGAGCGCGTTGAGGTGCTAAAAGGCCCCCAGGGGACCCTGTACGGTCGTAATACGACGGGTGGGGCGATCAGTTTTATCACCGCGAAACCCGCCATGGAGAACGACTGGAGTGTCGATCTCGGCGCGGGTGACTACGAGCTCGCGGAGGGCGGCTTCATGCTCAATCGTGCGCTGAGCGATACGCTCGCGGTTCGCTTCGCGGGTCGGGCCGTCAATCAGGGCGAGGGCTTTTACGAGAGCCGCACACTGGGCGGCGAGGACATCGGCGCCCGGGAGGAGTACGCGGGGCGCTTCCAGGTCGCCTGGCTGCCGACTGACGCCATCGACGTGAACCTGAAGATCGAGGCATCTTCGGCCGATTCCGAGGCAGGCCAGTTCGAGCACTTCGGGACACTGCAACCGGGAGTTTTCCCACCGGCGCCGTGCCAGCCGGCTCTACAGGGACGCGTCGATCCTGTTAACTGCGTCGACGCGCTCGGCTACAGCGATCCTGACGGTGACCCTTTCACGGGCGACTGGAACAACGACGCCCGGTACACGAATGACAGTTTCGGCACGACGCTGACCGTGGACGCCGCCATTGGGGCGGGCACCTTCACCTCGGTGACCGGTTGGCTGTCTTTCGAGCGCGAGGCTTACTCAGACACGGACGCAGGACCGTTCGTGCAGGCGGAATTCGATGTGCAGGACGAGATCGACCAGATCACGCAGGAGCTCCGTTACGCTTGGTCGGCGACCGATAATCTGGATCTTATTGTTGGCGGCTTCTTCTCCCGGGACGAGGTCGATATCCGCGTACCGGGTGATCTGTCGGATCTGCTGCTGACCCGGGTACTTATCCAGTCGGAGCAGACCACCACGTCGGCGGCGGCCTTTGTCCACTGGGACTGGTTTCTCACCGAAGTCTGGTCGCTGACCGGCGGCCTGCGCATCACGACGGAGGAGAAGGAGTACACCGGTGGTATGGCCGACCAGAACCCCTTCGGCACGTCGTGCCTGCTGAGCCCGGTGTGCAACCCGGGTTTCGTCGGGCCCTTTCAGCTCGCGTTCAACGACGACGAGATCGATGACACCGAGCCTTCCTGGCGGCTCGGGCTGAACTACCACGCGAGTGACGATGTGCTCGCGTATGCCAGCGTTGCCCGCGGCTTCAAGTCCGGCGGGTTCTTCGGTGGTGGCTTCGTAACGTCCGATGCTGCGCTCGAGCCATTCGACAGCGAGACGCTGACGGCCTGGGAGGTCGGGTTCAAATCCCAGATGCTCGGCGACACGTTGAGGCTTAACGGCGCGGCCTTCTATTATGACTACGAGGATGTACAGACGTTCACACAGGTGCCTGCCGGCGGCCTGACCGTGCTGAAGCTCTCTAACGTCGACGAAGCGGAGATTCTGGGCGCGGAGTTCGATCTGCTGTGGCGACCGATTGACGGTTTGGATCTGCAACTTGCCGCCGGCTGGCTGGATACGGAGCTCGGCAGTTTCGCGGCACCAGGCGGTGGTCAGCTGCCGGCCGGTAACGAATTGCCCAACGCGCCGGAGCTGAGCGTCAACGCGTTCGCGCGCTACGAATGGCCGATCGGGGATCTCGGATTCCTGTCGGTTCAGGCGGACTACAGCTATACCGACGAGACCTTCAAGGAGGCCGTAAATCGTCCGCTACTGGCCGCAGACGACTTTTCGGTCTGGGGCGCGCGGATCGCGCTGCGGGATGTCGACGATCGCTGGGAAGTTGCATTCTGGGGCAAGAACCTCGGCGATAAGGAATATCTCCTGCATGCCTTCGATAACGGCATCGGCAACGGCGGCCGGACCTACGGGGCGCCCCGGACCTGGGGCGTGACGTTTAATCTGCGGGCCCTGCGCTAGTACGTCCGTATGGCAATCGAGGGTACTGTAAGCGGGGGATTCGAACCGGTTCGCGAGGTCTTCGCCGCCAATTTCCAGCGAGCTGATGACTACCGGGAGTCCGGCGCCGGTTTCGTCGTCTATCACCGTGGCGAGCAGGTCGTGGCGCTGTCCGGTGGTCACCGGGTACCGCAGAGCGCATCTCCCTGGACACCCGATACCCTGGTAAATGTCTGGTCGACGACGAAAGGGGCGACGGCCATCGTACTCGCCTGGCTTGTCGATCGCGGTGAGCTCGACTACGAGGCGCCTGTTGCGACTTACTGGCCGGAGTTCGGTGCGAATGGCAAGGCGCAGATCACCGTGGGTCAGGCCCTTTCCCATCAGGCCGGATTATCCGGATTCCTGGAGCCCGTGCAGTTGGAGGACCTCTACGATCGTGAGTGTATGGTCTCGTTGCTCGCGGGCCAGATGCCGTTGCATACGCCGGGCGAACAGACCGTCTATCATGCAATGACGTTCGGATTCATCGGGGATGAAATCGCACGCCGAATCACCGGTTCAGGAATTCGTGCGCTGCTCGCGACGGAGCTGAAGGCTGCGGACACATTCGATTTTCGGATCGGTGTGGGTGAGACCGAAGAGGACCGTGTGGCGCCGGTTATTCCGCCGCCTATGGAGAATAGAGAAATTCCCGCCGACATGCCTCGAGCTGCGCTCCTCGCACTCACCAATCCTCTGTTGGATGCCGGCGTCGCGAACTGCGGGGAATGGAAACGCGCGGAACTGCCGGCGGCCAATGGCCATGCGACTGCTGACGGGATCGCCAGGCTTTACCACGTCATCAATGACGGTGCGACACCGGATGGCAGAAGAATCCTCGGGGCACAGGCACTCGCGGCGCTGAAAACGGTGCGCTCGTCCCGTGTCGACGGTCTCCTGGGCCTGCCGCTCCAGTGGTGCTCGGGCATCGTCCGGAACAACGTCGGTCTCTATGGACCCAATCCCGATGCGTTTGGCCACAGCGGCTGGGGGGGTTCTTTTGGTTGTGCCGACGCCGCCAACGAACTCTCCATGGGATACACCTGCAGCCGGATGGGCGGTGAGCTGGTTGGCGATCCGCGCAGCACGGCACTCTGCGCGGCCGTCTACCGGTGCCTGGAGGGGGCGAAGAGGGCGGCTCGCTGATGAGACCGCCGGGGCCGGATTCACATTGGGACTGCGCTCAGTGGAACAGCATCCACGGCGACAGCCGCAACTCCGATGCCGTACGCGCTGCGACGAACACCGACTACGAACCGCGATGGAGCGCCCTGGAGGGTGCCGCGGTGCTGTTCGGTCCCTCCGTTGCCGAGGACGGCACCCTCTATATATGCAGTGGGCGCGGACACGGAACGAGTCACCTCCATGCTTATGACGCAGACGGTGCGCTGCGCTGGGAAAGCAGGCCCTGGGATGGCCGCCAGGGCCTCGGTCCGCGAGCGGTGCCCTACGCGCCGTTGATCGACGGTGAAGGCAACATTTTTGTTGGGGATCAGGAGCACTTCTGGTGTTTCACGGGGGAGGGGACGGTCCGCTGGAAGACGCCATTCGCGAAGCTCGGCGCAGCCGAGAGCTTTGCCTCATCCATCTTCTCGATGGACGGTTACGTCGGCGGCGTAACGCTCGATGGCCGGTTGATACTTCTCGACCGCGACGACGGTTCCCTCGCAGTGCCCGTTTTGACTCTTCCAACTGGGGTCAGCCCGCGAGGCCCGTCTCCGCCGCCTGGGTTATGGCAGCGGGGACTGATGGATGCAGGCACGGCCAGAGCGATCTATCCGGGTTTCTTCGGTTTCGACTACCCGGTCACGAATTCGCCCTCGGTCAATCCATTCGACGGTTCGATCTACATTACCGGCGCCGGTCGCGATGCCGGACAATCTATCCTTTACGCATTGCGCGCCACTCGCGGCGGAGCCGAGATCACTCTCGCCATACCGTTCAAGGGCCGTTGTGCGACGACGACCAGTGTCTCGCCCGATGGCGCGCAGGTCTATACCGGCAACTCCGCCGGCCGCCTGGCGGCCTACGCTACCGAGAATGGTCGCTGTCTCTGGACCTACGACGAGGCCGGACCCGCCGCGTCACCCACCGTCGGGCCGGACGGGATCGTCTACACGGGGACTAACACGCTGCCCAATCGCCCTTCGACGGTCAGCGCACTCGACCCTGTAAGCGGCCGCGCAATCTGGCAACGGGACCACGATGAACTCGCCGCCTCCCTGCTTCCCTGTCGCGACAAGTTAGCGCCATTCTTCCCGGAGGAGCAGCCGCGCGCCGTCGTCAACAGCGTGCCGACAATTACGTCCGATACTCTCTGGGTGGTGCTCCTGTTGGGTTACCGTTTCCACGATCCCGCCTCCGGTGTCTTTCTGACTCAGCCACACCGGGTAGTGTTGACTGGGCTGGACCCGGCTGACGGGTCACTACGCACCTGGACGGAACTGCCGGATAGCAGCGAGGCTTCGGTCGTTGTTGCCCGCGACGGCACCATATACACCTGCCATGCGGCAATGATGAGTTCCATCTTCTGGTACGGCATCAATCCAGTACTGCCAGAGA
>DASRVH010000045.1:0-25421 GCA_035655155.1 Woeseiaceae bacterium | reverse complement strand
ACCCGGGAGAAGAGCGGGCTCACTTCCGGCGCGGTGACAAAGTCCCCGCCCGGGCCGAACTTCCGCGTGCCGGCCGAGTAATAGCCCAGCCCCGGCGCGTAGAGAACCAGGTTCATGTAGTCCGCGAAGCCGAGCGCGCCGCCGGCCGCACGGATGCGTTCGCGCACCAGCGCCTCGACCCGCGCCGAGTGGGCCCGGGCGTCGGGCCCCGGCGCCGGCAGCGCGCGCGTTCCCTCGCCCCGGACTTGCATCATCTTCTGCGAATCCGTATCACTGCCGGAGCCGAAACACAGGCTCGGCGATTGGCCGACGAATAGTCGAACGGATAGTCCGACAGATAGTCGGAAGGATGGGCGGACGGAAGGCGGCCGGCATGGGCGAAAACGACAGTCACAAGAATCTCGATTCCCGCTGGGTCCTGATCACCGGCGGCGCGAAACGCATCGGCGCGCAGATCGCGCGCACGCTGCACGGGGCCGGAGCGAACGTCGCCGTGCATTATCGCAGCTCCGCCGGGCCCGCCGAAGCGCTGGTGGCCGAACTCGAAGCCGCACGGCCCGGTTCGGCCGCAGCCTTCGCCGCCAACCTGCTCGACGACGATGCCCGCGACTCGCTGGTGAAGCGGGTCGTGGAGCGCACGGGGCGGCTGGACGTGCTGGTGAACAACGCCTCCACTTTCTATCCGACGCCGGTCGGCACCATCACGCGGGAGCACTGGGACGACCTGCTGGGCACCAACCTGAAGGCGCCGCTGTTCCTGTCCCAGGCGGCGGCGCCGCACCTGCGGGAAACCGGCGGCGCAATCATCAACCTGGTGGACATCCACGCGCGCCGCCCGCTGCGCGACCATCCGGTCTACGGGCCCGCCAAGGCGGGCCTGGCCATGCTGACCCGTTCGCTGGCCAAGGACCTCGGCCCGGAGATCCGGGTCAACGGCGTCTCGCCGGGCGCCATCCTGTGGCCGGAGGACGAGGACATGAATGAATCGGTGAAAGCCAACATCATCGGCCAGACGGCACTGAAGCGCACCGGCTCGCCGACCGACATCGCCGGCTGCGTCCTCTACCTGGTGCGCGACGCCACCTACGTCACCGGCCAGATCATCGCCGTCGACGGCGGCCGCAGCCTCGGCTGGTAGCCGCCCGGGTCACCGCGCTCAGTAAACCCCGTTCAGGTTCCGCCACGGCGGACTGCGGTCCTCGGGCAGCACCTGTCTCGCAGGGTCTGCCGTCTTCTGCAGCGTCGCCGGCGCCGGACAGGCACCGTTCTCCAGGACCGCGAGCGAGGTGGTCAGCGACGGGTCGCCGTCGCCGCCCACGGGGAAGTCCAGGTCGTCGGGCGCCGGACAGTCGACCGGCAGCCCGCCGAAGTAGTCACCCTCGCCCAGCCCGTTCACCGTCTGGAAGGCCACCGGGCGCAGGATGAAGTCGCACCCGTCCAGCACCTCGGCGGTCTGCCCCACGGGCTTGCCGAAGGTGCGATCGCCGACGATGAAGACCTCCGCCTCGGGAAACAGGCCGTTGATCACGAGTTCGCTCGCCGACGCTGTGCTGCGCGAGGCGATGACGATCAGGCGCGACAGGTTCAGCGAAGACGCCAGCCGCTCGAACAGCTCGAATTCGTTGCGGGCGGCGTTCTGCGCGTTGAAGAGCGTCTCGGAGAACACGTCGCCCTCGGCGATGAAGCCGCCCAGGTAGTCGCCGAGCAGCTCCGCCGTGCGCACCAGGCCACCGCCGTTGTAGCGCAGGTCCAGCACCAGGTCGGCGACGTCCCGGCCGGCGAACTCGGCGAACGCCTCGGCCAGCGGCCCGGCGGGCCCCTCGGCCGTGCTGATGAACTGGGCGAACTCCAGATAGCCCACCGGGCCGCCCGGCGTATCGATGACCCGCCACTGGGGCACCGGGTCGATGGTGACCACGCCCTTGCTGACGACGACGTCGAAGGTGGTCCCGTCCGGGCGTTCGATGCCGAACTGGATGGTGTCCGGCGTGAATATGTCGGCGAGTTCCCCGGCCTGCTGGATCTCCGGAATGGTGCGGCCGTCGACGGTGCGGATGTACTGGCCGCGGGCGAAGCCCGCATCCGCCGCCGGACTGTCGGCGAACACGCGCACGAAACGGATCTCGTCCGACTGGCCGTCGCCGTCCGTATCGATGAAACGGGTGCTGAAGCCGAAGCCCTCGTACTGACCCTCGCCGAAGAAGGCGGAATCCGCGGAGGCCGTATCGATGTAGCTGAAGCGGTCCAGGGGCTGGCCTGCCACCAGGAAGTCCAGCAGCTCCTCGGGGGTGGCGTACTGCTCGATGTCCACGGTCTGGGGCAGGTCTTCGACCCAGAAATAGATGTCGCGCATCCGCGCCAACACGAATTCTTTCTGCGCGGTGGCGCTGCACTCATCCGTCCCGGTGGGCGGCGGCGCGGTGGTATCGCCGCCTCCGCCGCCTCCGCCGCCTCCGCAGGCGACCGTCGCCAGCGCGGCAGCCATCATGATTCCGACGGTCTTGAATCTCATCATCCCTGTCGCCTCTCTCGTCCGCATGCGGTATCGGACTCTCTGGGTGCCCAATCTATCCCCGCCGGCGCCGTTTTTCGAGACCTCAGACCCGCGCCTCGACGTCCACGTCCTCCACGGTGAGCCGGCGGCCGCCGTCCTCGAAGGCCTCCCAGAGCTCGGCGAGGCGTCTCCCGTCCACCGGGTGGACCAGATCGGGGGCGAGCTCCGCCAGCGGGCCGAGCACGAAATCGTACTTGAGCACGTCCTCCCGGGGCAGCGCGAGCGGCGGGCCGTCGGTCACCAGATCGTCGTACAGCAGCAGGTCCAGGTCCAGCGTCCGCGGCCCGAAGCGCTCCCCGCCCCGCTGCCTGCCGGCCAGCTCGTGGATCTCCTCCAGCTCGGCGACCACGGCCTCCGGATCGGCTTCGGTCTCGAAGGCAGCCACCAGATTGAGGAAGTCCCGCCCGTCGAAGCCCACCGGCGGATTGCGATACACGGAGGACAGATCGAGGCCGCCGAAGCGCCGCTCGAGCTCCCCGCAGGCGAGGCGGAGGTTCTCCTCGGGCCGCACGTTGCTGCCGATGCCGACGAACACCCGGGCCATCTCAGTCGGGCCTCACGCCGCGCTCGATGCGCACGCCCACGTCCCGGGAGCCGCGGATGGCACCGGGCTTGTTCACCGTGACGCGGACCCAGGGCACCTCGAACTCGCCCAGTACGATCTCGGCGATGCGCTCGGCCATGGTCTCGACCAGCTGGAACTCCGAGGCCTCGACGTAGGCGATGAGCCGCTTCGCCACCCTCTTGTAATTGAGCGTGTCGTCGATGCTGTCCGTGGCGGCCGCCCGGGCGATGTCGGCTGCCATCTCCAGATCGATGCTCACGGTCTGGCGGATGCGCCGCTCCCAGTCCCAGATGCCCACCACGGTGTCGATGCGCAGATCGCGCAGGAAGATGATATCCATGAGTTCTCCGCTCAGGCGGCCACTGCCGGCAGTTCCTCCAGCGACCAGCGTGCCCGCGCCACGATGCGGGGCTGGTCGCCGGATTGTGCCAGCCGGAGCGCGCCGGCCAGCGCGATCATCGCGCCGTTGTCCGTGCAGAATTCCGGCCGCGGAAAGTACACGCGGCCGCCGCGGGCGGAAACGTCCGCCACCAGCGATTCGCGCAGCCGCCGGTTGGCACCCACGCCGCCGGCCACCACCAGACGGCCGCGCCCGGCCGTCTCCAGCGCCCGGCGGCACTTGATCACCAGCGTCTCGACCACCGCCGCCTCGAACGACGCGGCCATGTCCGCGCGGGCGCCCTCGTCCCAGGCGCCGGCCTCGCGCAGGCGCCGGGCTTCCACCAGCACGGCCGTCTTCAGGCCCGAGAAGCTGAAATCCAGCCCCGGCCGCCGCGTGAGCGGACGGGGGAAGGTGAAAGCGGCCGCATCGCCCCGCTCGGCCAGAGCCGCCAGGGCCGGGCCGCCCGGATAGCCGAGCTCCAGCAGTTTCGCCGTCTTGTCGAAGGCTTCGCCGGCCGCATCGTCGAGGGTGGTGCCCAGCACCGTATAACGGCCGATGCCGGCCACGTCCACCAGCAGGGTATGGCCGCCGGACACCAGCAGCGCGACGAACGGGAACTCCGGCGGCTCCGCTTCCAGCAGCGGCGCCAGCAGATGCGCCTCCATGTGATGCACGGGAACGGCGGGCAATCCGGCGGCGGCGGCGTAGCTGGCCGCGAAGGTCGCGCCCACCATCAGCGCGCCGATGAGGCCGGGACCGGCGGTGTAGGCGACCCCGTGCAGGTCGCCGGGCAGCATGCCCGCGTCGGCCATCACCTCCTCCACCAGCGGCACCAGACGCCGGCAGTGGTCCCGGGAAGCCAGCTCGGGCACCACACCGCCGTAGCGGGCATGCAGGTCCACCTGGCTGTGCAGACGGTGCTCCAGGAGCCCTGCCTCGGTGTCGTACAGGGCCACCCCGGTCTCGTCGCAGCTCGTTTCGATGCCCAGTACCAGCATAGCGGGCGGATAATACCCCAGGAAAAGGACAAAAGGCTTTTGCATTCGGCGCGGACCGGCCGTAAAATTGGCGGTCTTTGTCCGCTGCGGCGGATTTGTCCAACGAATTGATCGACACCGAGCCCGCCGGCCCGATGCCGTGCGCCAGGCTCGACTCGAGAGCAGATAGACCGGGAAACCTATGCCGAGCGTTAAAGTCAGAGAGAACGAATATTTCGACGCCGCCCTGCGGCGTTTCAAGCGTGCCTGCGAGAAGGCGGGCGTGCTGACGGAACTGCGTCGCCGTGAGTTCTACGAGAAGCCCACCCAGGAGCGCAAGCGCAAGAAGGCGGCCGCCGTGAAGCGCCACATGAAGCGGATCTCCCGCGAGCAGAACCGCCGCAAGCGGCTGTACTGAGCGCCGCCGCCCGACCGTCCTGGTCACGGGCCCTTAGACCGAATAGGGAACCGAGGGCAAGCGCACCATGAACCTGAAAGACCGGATCACGGCCGACATGAAAGCGGCCATGAAGGCGGGCGAGAAGGACCGCCTCGGCGTGATCCGCATGACGCTCGCCGCCGTGAAACAGCGTGAAGTGGACGAGCGCAAGGAGCTCACGGATGCCGACGTGCTGGCCGTCATCGAAAAGATGGTCAAGCAGCGCAGGGAATCGGTGAGCCAATACGAGGCCGGCGGCCGCTCGGACCTCGCAGACAAAGAGAAATACGAGATCGGCGTGCTGTCGGAGTATCTGCCCGAGCCGCTCTCGGACGATGAACTGGCGGCACTCATCGACGCCGCCATCGCCGAGACCGGCGCCGAGTCGCTGCGCGACATGGGCAAGGTCATGGCCCGGATCAAGACCGAAGCCCAGGGGCGGGCCGACATGGGCGCCGTCAGCGCGAAGGTCAAGGCGAGACTCGCCGGCTGATCCCGTCCGTACCGCGCATTCGCGTCCGCGCCGCACGCCGGCTATGCTGTTCCGGGCACGCCGGAGGCTCCCGGTGAGGGCAATATGAGCGGCCGCATCCCCCAGGAATTCATCGACGACCTCATCGCCCGCGCGGACATCGCCGAGGTGCTGGGCACCCGCATCCAGCTGAAAAAGGCCGGCCGGGAGTACAAGGCGCTGTGCCCCTTCCACGGCGAGAAGACGCCGTCTTTCACCGTCAGCCCGGACAAGGGCTTCTACCACTGCTTCGGCTGCGGCGCCCACGGCACCGCCATCGGCTTCCTGATGGAGCACGACCACCTCGGTTTCCCGGAAGCCATCGAAGAGCTTGCCGGCCTGATGGGGCTGGAGGTGCCGCGGGAGGCCGATTCCCGACCCACGCGCAAGCTGGACCGGCTGCTGGAGCTGACCGCCGCCGTCGAGCAGTACTACATCGACTGCCTGCGCGACAGCGACGAGGCCGTGGCCTATCTCAAGCAGCGTGGCATCGACGGCACCACCGCCCGGGCCTACCGCATCGGTTTCGCGCCGGCGGGCTGGGATCACGTGCTGAAGCGCTTCGGCACGGACGACGAAGCCGTCGAGCGGCTGCACGCCGCCGGGCTGGTGATCCGGCGCGACAACGGCGGCTACTACGACCGTTTCCGCCATCGTGTCATGTTCCCCATCCGCGACTCCCGCGGCCGCACCATCGGCTTCGGCGGGCGGGTGCTCGGCGACGAGGAGCCCAAGTACCTGAACTCGCCCGAGACGGTGCTGTTTCACAAAGGCCGGGAACTCTACGGTCTCTACGAGGCGAAGAAGCGCCTGCGGGACATCGAGCGCCTGGTGGTGGTGGAGGGCTACATGGACGTGGTCGCCCTCGCCCGCCACGGCATCGGCTATGGCGTTGCGACCCTCGGCACGGCCACCACCGCCGATCACCTCTCGCGGCTGTTCCGCCTGACCGACGCCGTCTGTTTCTGCTTCGACGGCGACCGGGCCGGCCGCGCGGCGGCGTGGCGCGCGCTGGAGAACGCACTGCCCCAGGTGCGCGAGGGCCGCCAGATCTACTTCGCCTTCCTCCCCGAGGGCGAAGACCCGGACTCCCTCGTCTCAGGCCGCGGCGCCGCCGCCTTCGAGGCGGTGCTGGACGACGGCATGCCGCTCTCGGACTTCCTGGTGGGCGAGCTGGCGGGGCAGGTCGATCTCGGCTCCGTGGACGGGCGAGCGCGCCTGGCCGAACTCGCGCGCCCGCTGGTGGCGAAGATCCCTGCCGGGATCTACCGGGAACTGCTGCTCGAGCGCCTCGGCGAGACGGTGGGCCTGTCCGGCGAGCGCCTTGCCGGCATGATGGAGGCTCCCGAGGAGAAGAAGGCGGAACTGCGGCGGCCCGCCAGGCCCCGGATACAGACCGGCCGGCCCACCCTGGTGCGGCGGGCCATTACGCTGCTGCTGCATCACCCGGCGACGGCCTCCTCCGTGGACGTGGAGCGGCTGGCCGGCCTCGACCGGCCGGGCGCCGACCTGCTGGTGGAACTCCTTGAAACGCTGCAGGCCGAACCTCATATGAATACCGCAGGCATTCTGGAACGCTGGCGGCACAGGCCCCACGGGCGGCATCTGGCGGCACTGGCCGCGGCCGAGACTCCCGGTCATGCGGATTTCGACGCCGGGGCCGAACTCGAGGGCTGTATTCGGCAGCTGGTCCAGGCCGCCCGGCACGACCGGGTGGAGTTCCTGCGGGAAAAGGGCCGCAGCGGCGAGCTGTCGGCCGAAGAACGGGAGGAGCTGCGCCAGCTGCTCTCCCGACCCGCGCATCCGGCATCCGGTGATGGAAATATCACGGAAAATTCAGTATAGTTAGCCGTTTGCCCAACCCACGCACAGAGGTTCTGTTTGTGAGCGAAAAACGCAACAGCGCGTCCGCGATCCCGAACGATAAGCAGTCTCAGCTCAAACTGCTGATCGCGCGGGGCAAGGAGCAGGGTTATCTGACCTACGCGGAGGTGAACGATCACCTCCCGAACGACATCGTCGATCCGGAACAGATCGAGGATATCGTCAATATGATCAACGACATGGGTATCACGGTGCACGAGAAGGCGCCGGATGCCGAGTCTCTGCTGCTGTCGGATGCGGCGGTCTCGAACGACGACGACGACACCGAGGAGGCGGCCGACGCGCTGGCCTCGGTCGACAGCGAGTTCGGCCGCACCACCGATCCCGTGCGCATGTACATGCGTGAAATGGGCACCGTGGAGCTCCTCACCCGTGAGGGCGAGATCCAGATTGCCAAGCGCATCGAGGAAGGCCTGGACCAGGTCAAGGCCTCGCTGTCGCACTTCCCGCCGAGCGTGCAGTTCATCCTGGACGTCTTCGCGGCCGTGCAGGACGGCAACGCCCGCATGCAGGACCTGGTGGTGGGCTTCATCGACCCGAACGAGCCGGACGAGATCCCCACGCCGGGTCAGCGCAGCGACGACGAGGAAGACCCCAACGCGCCGCCCGACCCGGCGGACGTGGCCAAGCGCCTGAAAAAGCTCCAGAAGCTGCACATCAAGGTGATGATGGCGCTGGACAAGTACGGCAGCCGCGACAAGAAGACGAAGAAGGCCCGGGACGATCTGACCGCCGAGTTGATGGAGCTGAAGCTCTCGCCGAAGCTCTTCGACTCGATGATCACCATCCTGCGCGACACGATCCAGACGATCCGCTCCCAGGAGCGCGCCGTCATGCAGATCTGCGTGAAGCAGGCCGGCATGCCGCGCAAGGACTTCATCGCGAGCTTCCCGAAGAACGAGACCAATCTGAAGTGGGTGGAGAAGCACATCCGTGCCAAGCGCAAGCACTCCTCCACGCTGTCCAGGCTGAAGGAAGACATCCTGCGCGCCCAGCGCAAGCTGGTGCAGGTCGAGGAGGAGACCGGGCTGTCGATCGCCCAGATCAAGGAGATCAACCGGGCCATGTCCATCGGCGAGGCGCGGGCACGCCGGGCGAAGAAGGAGATGGTCGAGGCCAACCTGCGTCTGGTGATCTCCATCGCCAAGAAGTACACCAACCGGGGCCTGCAGTTCCTGGACCTGATCCAGGAGGGCAACATCGGCCTCATGAAGGCGGTGGACAAGTTCGAATACCGCCGCGGCTACAAGTTCTCGACCTATGCCACCTGGTGGATCCGGCAGGCCATCACCCGCTCCATCGCAGACCAGGCCCGCACCATCCGCATCCCGGTGCACATGATCGAGACCATCAACAAGCTGAACCGGATCTCCCGGCAGATGCTGCAGGAGATGGGCCGCGAGCCGACGCCGGAGGAACTCGCCGAGCGTATGGAAATGCCGGAGGACAAGGTGCGCAAGGTATTGAAGATCGCCAAGGAGCCCATCTCCATGGAGACGCCCATCGGCGACGACGAGGACTCGCACCTCGGCGACTTCATCGAGGATCCGTCGGTGGAATCGCCGGTCGATTCGGCGACCTCCGAGGGCCTGAAGGAAACCACTCACGGCGTTCTGGCAGGCCTCACGCCGCGGGAGGCGAAGGTGCTGCGCATGCGCTTCGGCATCGACATGAACACCGACCACACCCTCGAGGAGGTCGGCAAGCAGTTCGACGTCACCCGTGAACGCATCCGCCAGATAGAGGCGAAGGCGCTCCGGAAGCTGCGCCACCCGAGCCGCTCGGATCAGCTCAGGAGCTTCCTGATCGAGGACTGAGCCGGCCCGCCGACGCGCAAGAAAGAGGGCGGCATCCCGCGGGGTGCCGCCCTTTTTCGTGGGCGGCCGCGGCGTGCCGTTACGGGGCCGCCGTTACCAGCGGAACTCCGCCACCAGCGGGTAGTGATCAGAGCCGACGTCGGGGCCGCTCTGCACCCGCACCGGCACGAGGCCGCCTCGATACACGCAATGGTCGATGGGGATCCAGACCGGCAGCCAGCCGGCCGGGAAGGTGGCGGGATAGCCCTGCCCGGCCGCGGCGTTGGCCACGTTCGCCCGTGCCATGAAGGCACGGAAGCCGGCCGAGAACGGCGTGTCGTTGAAGTCGCCGCAGACCAGCGTCGCGCCGCGGGAATCCCGCACCAGCTCCGCCACGGCGGCGAGCTGGGCGTTGCGCTCGGCCGTATAGCCTGCCGAAATGGGCGAACGCGGATGGATACCGAACACCCGCAGCTGCCGGCCGCCGGTATCCAGCACCGCGTCCAGCGCGGGACTGTCGATGCCGGCGGGGCGGATCACCCGGCCCGATGCTATCGGGTGGCGGCTCAGCAGGGCGATGCCCCAGGCGCCCTCCCGCGCCGCTTCCAGGCGATGGGGATAGACGTCGGTCAGGGACGCCAGGCGCCGCGCGGCAGCCGGCGTGTACTCGGGCAGCACGACGAGGTCGGCCCGCACTTGCCGCAGCCAGGCCTCGGCGGCGCCGAGATCCGGGTTGCTCCAGTCGAGGTTCAGGACCGCCGCCGTGAGATCGGTGGGGGAAGCTTCGGCGGTCGCGAAACGGGGCAGTTGCTCACGGGCCTGGAACAGGCAGACTGCGACGACCCCCGTGAACACGAGCGCCGGCACCCGCTGCCGGGCCGCCAGCGCGACGGCCAGCAGCAGCACACCGCCGGCGGCGATCTGCAGCGGGAAGTGCACAGGCAGACCGAACACCCACCAGACGGGCTCGGCGAAGGGCAGCGCGAGCAGCGCCACACTGCCGGCCGCCGCCGCGATCAGCATCCCTCTACTCATTTCGCCTGCTCACGGCCGCCTTAATGCCTCGACTCGTCCCCACCGGCCTCGCCCGCAGTTATCACCTCGTCGAAACGCCGGATCAGCAACAGCAGCTCGTCCGTATCCCGCGGGTCCTCCCGCAGGCACTCCTCGGCGTAGGCGTGGATGCCGCTCTCCGACGGCATCCCGGCACCGCCGGCAGCGAGTATGTGCTGCATGCGGGGCAGGAACAGCCACTGCAGCCACTGATGGAACCGCAGCGTGTCGAAACAGAACGGCTGGGCGCTGCCGAGACGGCTGAGCGCCGGGCGTTCTTCCTCCCAGAGTTCGATGCGTCTCATCTCCGCCTCGATCCCGTCGACGATTTCAGCCACTGCCTGCTGGAATCCGTCCATCCGTTAATTCTGGCACAAGAGGACGCCGGCGAGGCGGGAGCGGTTCGCAGAACCGGGCAGAACGGGCCAGCCTCGGCCGTGATGACGGGGCCCGGCTTCGTGGCTATACTGGCCCGCCCGACGGGCCCTTAGCTCAGTTGGTTAGAGCAGCGGACTCATAATCCGTAGGTCCCAGGTTCAAGTCCTGGAGGGCCCACCATTTCTCCCCCCGCCGTTCCGGCTAACGCCGCCTCCGCGCGCCCAGCGCCACCCGGTCCAGCCACCATCCGCTGCGGAACGTGAGATAGCCGAGCATCGCCATGTCCGCGACGGTGATCACGAGCTTGTGGGAGATGCCCTCCGCGACGTCGATCACGTGCAGCAGCAGCACCGCGATGACCGCCTGGACGACGATGAAGCGGAACCGCTCGATGGCGTCGCCGCCCAGGGTCTCGCTGAGCAGATTACGCCGTCTGCGATAGCCGGCGATCAGATCCATGTACAGGCTGCGCAGGAACACCGCCACGAACGCCGCGTGCACGGCCCAGAAAACGGCGGGATCGGTATCGAGAGTCATGCCGGCCAGAGGAGGACGAGAGCGGTGCCGAAGAGAATCGACACGCCCATGGTGGCGAGCGCGTAGGCGCCCAGCCGCCGTCCGCCGAGGAGCGCCGCGGCGCCGATCTTGAACGCCAGATTCGACAGGGTGGCGATCAGGATCGCGCGCCATGCCGCGTCGCCGGACAGCCGGCCCTGGGAGAACAGCTCCGCCGTGGACAGCGTCAGGGCATCCACGTCGGTCAGCCCGGAGATCACGGCCACGCCGTAGATGGCGGCGTCCTGGCCGAACTCCTCGCGCACGGCCGTCACCAGCAGCAGAATCACCGCGTACAGGACGCCGAACACGATGGCGGTGCGCATCTGCGCCGGATTCTCGAGATTCGGCGGCTGCATGTCGCTCGAGTCGATCCTGACCAGCAGGCCGACGCAGAGCAGCGCCATGAAAGCCATCATCACGGCCAGCGGCGGCGCAGCCTGGCGCAGCAGGTCCGGAGCGACCGCTCCCAGCTCGATGCCCACCCGCACGTAGACGATGGTGGAGGCGATCAGCACCACCAGCGCGGCGGCGGGGGCGGCGGCCGGGTTGCCGGCGCACTGACGGGCGTAACTCACCGTGGTGGCCGTGCTCGAGATGAGGCCGCCCAGCACGCCGCCCGCCAGCGAGCCGGCGCGCACGCCCAGCACCCGGTATGCCAGGTACGCGGCCAGGCTGATGCCGACGATGAGCGTGACCATCAACCACAACGTGAAGGGGTTGAGGACGTCGTAGGGTCCGATCGTCTGATCCGGAACTACTGGCAGTATGACCAGCGCCACCAGGACGAACTGCATCATGGCCGCGAACTCGCGCTCGCCGATGGCGCCGATCAGCCCGTGCAGCTTTGTCTTCCACTGCAGCAGCACGGCGGCTACGCCGGCCAGCGCCACCGCCGGCGCCTCGATGCCGCTGGTCAGCATCGCACCCACGCCGAACATGAGCAGGCCGGCGACCTCGGTGGTCAGACCGAAATGGCCCGGGTTGCCGCCCTCGCCCCGGGCGCGGAGGAGATTGCCGAGAATGAACAGGGCGGTGATGCCGAGCAGGCCGGCGGCGATGGTCCAGCCGCCGTGGTCCTGGGCCAGGATGCCGCAGACGGCCCCCACCAGCGTGATGAGCGCAAAGGTGCGCACGCCGGCGATGCGGCGGTGTTCTTCGTCGCGCTCGCGCTGACTGCCGACGAGCAGGCCCAGACCGAGCGCGATGGCCAGCGGTTCGAAGATGCCGAAATCCATGGATCCTTCGCCTGTCTGCTCGCTTCGAGGGTAACCCAGGCTCCCGGCGGCGGCGAGCCGGGACATGCCGCAGTCAGGTGAACAGCAGGTAACAGCCGCCGGTGACGACCGCGGCGCCGACCAGGTTCAGCGCGAAACCCTCCCTCGCCATCTGCTTCACCGTCAACTCGCCGGAACTGAAGATCACCGCGTTCGGGCCGGTGGCCACGGGCAGCATGAAGGCGAAGCTCGCGCTCATCGCCGCCGGCACCATGATGAGCCGGTGATCGAAGCCCGCGGTGGTGGCCGCCGCCGCGAGGATGGGCATGAGCAGCGTGGTAGTGGCGGTATTGCTGGTGACCTCCGTGAGGAAGGTCACGCTCAGGCAGGTCAGCAGGATCATGACCAGCACCGGCAGTGCGTCGAGGCCGGCGACCATCTCGCCCAGCGAGGTGCTGAGCCCGGAACTCACGAAGGCCTTGGCGATGGTGATGCCGGCGCCGAACAGGATCAGGATGCCCCAGGGGATGCGCACTGCGGTATCCCAGTCGAGCAGGCGCCCGCCGCGGCCGTTCGGCACCAGGAACATCACGACGACCGCCAGCAGCGCCACGCTGGCGTCGTTGGCGCCCGGCAGGTCCAGCCACGCACTCCAGCCGCCGAAGGGTTCGCGCCGGGTCATCCACAGCACTGCGGTGACGGCGAATACGACCAGCGTACGCACTTCCTCGCTGCGCCAGGCCGCCACCGGCGGCATCGTTATGGCCCGCGCGTGGGACAAGCCGCGGGTGAGCCACAGCGCCGTCAGCGGGATCATGACCGCCACCACGGGCAGCGCCCAGGACATCCAGCCGAAGAAGGTCACCTCCTGGCCCGTGTTCTCCTGGTAGACCTCCATGAAAATCAGGTTCGGCGGCGTGCCGATGGGCGTGCCGACGCCGCCGACGCTGGCCGCGTAGGCCACGCCCAGCAGCAGGCTCACCTTCAGCCGGTCATCCTCCACCCGCTCCAGCACCGCCAGCACGATCGGCAGCAGCATCAGCGTGGTCGCCGTGTTGGAGATCCACATGCTGAGGAAGGCGGCCGCCGCCATGAAGCCGAATACGAGGTGGCGGCCGCTCCTGCCGCCGAACGCGCTCACCATGCCCAGCGCGATGCGCCGGTGGGCACCGCTCTTCTCCATGGCCGTCGACAGGATGAAACCGCCCAGCAGCAGCAGGATCAGCGGGTTGCCGTAGGCCTCGCCGACCTGGGCAGGCGTCAGCACCCCGATCAGGGGGAAGACCGCGATGGGCACCAGGGAGGTGGCCGGGATGGGGATCGGCTCGAAGATCCACCAGACGGCACAGAGCGTGGTGACCGCGGCGGTCCAGGCCACGTCGGCGGAGGCACCGCGCGACTGCAGGAGGAGAAAGACGGCAAGGGCGGCGAGCGGCCCGGCATACAGCGCAATCCGGCGCACCATGGTCGGGTCCGGCTCCTCAGTCTTCGGCGGGCCGCAGGCCGGCGCAGGCGGCCGCCATGGCGGCGACCGCTTGCGGCATTCCGGTCACTGCAGGAGCTCGATCACTCCGCAGGCGATGCGCGCGCCCGCCGCGCCGGTGGGCTGGGTTTCGAAGTCGTCGGGCTCGGCATGGACGATCACCGAGCGCCCGATGATGCCGGTCTCGCCCTCGAAGGTCAGCTCGTCGCCCAGCACCCGGTCGAAGCGTGCCTGGCCGTTCTCGTCGAAGGTGATATTGCCGAGGTCCCCTGCGTGGTGCTGGCCGGCAGGGTCGTCGGGCGCGCCGTGGGGCGCGCCGGCAGGGTTGAAGTGCGGCCCGGCCGATGTGCCGTCCGGGGCGCTGCAGTCACCCACCTCGTGGATATGGATGGCATTGGTTCCCGGGTCGCCGCCGTCCAGCACGCCGCCCATCACCATAGGCCCCTCGAAGGCGGTGAAGACCACGGCGCCGCTCACCGAGGAGCCGGACTTCGGCTCCATGCGGGCGATCGCCCTGAGGTTGCTGCCCGCCGCCGGACGTGCCTCCGATTGCTCCGCGGCCGGCTCCGCGGCCGATTTCTGTTCCACCGGCGGCGGAGACTCGCCGCCGCAGCCCGCCAGCAGGACGGCACAGGCCGCTGCCGCCATCAGATTCCGAAACTCTCCCATGGATCGCTCCCCTGTCGGTTGACGTGTTGTTTGCGTTAGTGAATTCGGGCCGGAACGTCGCCGCCTCAGCGCGCCCGGCGCCAGTATTGTATCAGCAGGAAGCCGAACAGCATGCCGCCCAGATGGGCGAAGTGGGCCACGCCGGGCTGCATGCCGGTGACGCCGTACATCAGCTCCAGCACGCCAAACAGTATCACCAGGTACTTCGCCTTCATCGGTATCGGCGGTATCAGCAGCAGTATCTGCCGGTTCGGGAACATGAGACCGTAGGCCAGCAGGATGCCGAAGACGCCGCCGGAGGCCCCGATGGTGGGATAGACCTCGGGCTGGAACATGGCCACCAGCAGCTGCACGATACCCGCGCCCACCACGCAGACCAGATAGTAGATCGCGAAATAGCGAGGCCCCCAGAAACGCTCGATGTCGCGCCCGAACATCCACAGCGTGAACATGTTGAACAGCAGGTGGGTCAGGTCGCCGTGCAGGAAGCCGTAGGTGACGAATTGCCAGGGCGCAAAGTACTCGGAGCCGGCCGGCCACAGCGCCAGCGACCCGAGCAGGGTCACGAACATCTCCCGGGAGGCGTTCTGGGCGGCGAAGGCCAGGCCGTTCGCTACCAGCAGAGTGAAGATGACCGTGGGGATGAGACTGTTGTTGCCGGGGGGTTGCGGCCGGATCCTGTAGGCACCCATGCCGACGTTATACAGGAAAGCCGGGCCCCGGGTCAGGCAGGTCCGGGCGCGGGTCGAGCGCGCCGGAGGCTGTCCCGCTCCTGTCCAACCGTGGTTGCGGTAAAATCTCATTCAGCCCGGCAGGCCGCCGTCATGTTCGCGGCCCGCCCGTCCCCCACCCCACCCGGAACCCGGAGCTTATGGCTGCCGACAGCATCGTCATCCGCGGCGCACGACAGAACAACCTGCGCGACCTGGACCTCGACATCCCGCTGAACGAACTCGTCGTGGTCACCGGCGTGAGCGGATCGGGCAAGTCTTCGCTGGCCTTCGACACGGTCTACGCGGAGGGACAGCGGCGCTACGTGGAGACCTTCTCGCCCTACGCCCGGCAGTTCCTGGACCGCATGGACAAGCCGGCCGCGGAGCGCATCGAGGGCATCCCGCCGGCGATCGCCATCGACCAGACCAATCCGGTGCGTACCTCCCGCTCGACCGTGGGCACGATGACGGAGCTGAACGACCACCTGAAGCTCCTCTACGCCCGCGCCGCCACGCTGTACTGCAGCGGCTGCGGCCGACCCGTGCGCCGCGACCATCCGGAATCCGTCTGGGCGGCGCTGGCCGAGGCGTGGTCCGGGCACCGGGCGATCATCACGTTTCCGGTGGAGCGCCCGGAGAACTTCAGCGAGGCCGAGATCCGCAGCTACCTGGAAGCCCAGGGCTACCTGCGCGTCCAGGAGACCGAGGGGCGCACCCTGTACGTGGTAGCGGACCGCCTCCGCGTGACGGACGACAACCGCAGCCGCTTCATCGAGAGCGTCGAGGCGGCGATGCGCCGGGGCGACGGCCACGTGCGCGTCTACGACCACGACGCCGGCGGCGTGCAGCGCCGCTTCTCCGACCGGCTCCACTGCGCCGATTGCGACCTCGACTACCGCGACCCCCTGCCGAGCCTGTTCTCCTTCAACTCCCCGGTCGGCGCCTGCGAGACCTGCCGCGGTTTCGGCCGCACGATGGGCATCGACCACGATCTGGTCGTGCCGGACGGCTCGCTCACCCTCGCCGGGGGCGCCATCAGGCCGTGGCAGAGCAAGAGCTATCGCGAGTGCCAGCGGGACCTGGAGCAGCACGCACGCCGCGCCGGCGTACCGCTGGACGTGCCCTGGAACGAGCTGACCGCGGCCGAGCGCCGCTGGGTATTCGAGGGCGAGGGCAGCTGGGACGACGGCGTCTGGTACGGGGTGGACCGCTTCTTCGACTGGCTCGAGAGCCGCGCCTACCGCATGCACGTGCGCGTGCTGCTGTCCCGCTACCGGAGCTACGACCTCTGCAGCGCCTGCGGCGGCGCCCGGCTGAAGCCGGAGGCACTGCTCTGGCGGCTCGGCGGCGACGACGGCAAAGACGGCTACTCGGGTGCACCGGGCCTGAATGTGCACGAACTGACCTGCCTGCCGATCGAACGCACGGTGGAGTTCTTCGCCGGGCTCGAACTGCCCGCGCCGCTGGACGAGGCCACCGACCTCCTGCTGACGGAGATCCGCACCCGCCTCGGCTACCTGCTGGAAGTGGGCCTGGGCTACCTGACGCTGGACCGCCAGTCGCGCACGCTCTCCGGCGGCGAGGTACAGCGCATCAATCTCACGACGGCGCTGGGCACATCGCTCGTGAATACGCTGTTCGTGCTGGACGAGCCGTCCATCGGCCTGCATCCCCGCGACATCGACCGCATCAACGGCGTGCTGCGGCGCCTGCGCGACGCCGGCAATTCGCTGCTGGTGGTCGAACACGATCCCCAGATCATCCGCGCCGCCGACCGGGTTCTCGACATGGGCCCGGGACCGGGCGAACGGGGCGGCGAAGTGGTGTTCTTCGGCACGGCGAAACAACTCGCCCGCTCCCGCCGCTCGCTGACCGCGCAGTATCTGCGCGGCGAGCGCATGGTGAACGCGCAGCGCGCGGCGCGCCCCGTCGGCCGCGATGCCCCGGCGCTGCGGGTGCGCGGCGCCCGGGCCCACAACCTGAAAGGCGTCGACGCCGCCTTCCCGCTTGGCCGGCTGGTGTGTGTGACCGGCGTGAGCGGCTCCGGTAAATCCACCCTCGTCGAGGACGTGCTGTGGCGCGGCCTGCTCCGCCAGCGCGGCAAGGCCGGCGACGCACCGGGCGGGCACGACGCCATCGAAGGTGGCGGGGAGTTGGGCGACGTGGTGATGGTGGACCAGTCTCCCATCGGCAAGACCACCCGCTCGAACCCGGCCAGCTTCGTCGGCGCGCTGGCCCCCATCCGCAAACTCTTCGCCGACGCCCCGCTGGCCGTGGAGCGGGGCTACACCGCGGGCACGTTCAGCTTCAACTCGGGCGACGGCCGCTGCCCGGAGTGCGGCGGCAACGGTTTCGAGCACGTGGAGATGCAGTTCCTCTCCGACGTCTACCTGCGCTGCCCGGCCTGCGACGGCCGCCGCTATCGCTCGGAGGTGCTGGAGGTGCGCATCGGCGGCGACGCCGGCGAGCGCTCGCGCTCCATCGCCGACGTGCTGGAGATGACCGTGGCCGAGGCGATCGACTTTTTCGCGGGCGAGCCCGCCGTGCTGCGCGGGCTGGAGCCGCTGGCCGCCGTCGGCCTGGACTATCTCGCCCTCGGCCAGCCGGTGCCGACCCTTTCCGGCGGCGAGTCGCAGCGGCTGAAGCTGGCCGCGCACCTGGCCGAGGCCCGGGGCCGGCGCTCGCCCGGCGAGCGCAAGCTGTTCCTGTTCGACGAACCGACCACCGGCCTGCATTTCCAGGACATCGCCACACTGCTGGATGCTCTGCAGGAGCTCATCGCGGACGGCCACTCGGTGATCGTGATCGAGCACAACCTGGACGTGATCGACGCCGCCGACTGGATCGTCGACCTGGGGCCGGAGGGCGGCGACGGCGGCGGCGAGGTCGTCTTCGAGGGCACGCCCGACACGCTCGCGAAGCGCCGCGGCAACCACACGGGCAAGGCGCTGGCCGCCTATCGCCGGGAACGGGGCGGCCCCGGCGCGGCGACGGCAAGGAGCGCGCGGCGCGAGAAGCCGGCACGCGGCGACCGCGACATCCGCATCCATCACGCCCGGGAGCACAACCTGCGCAACGTGGACATCCGCATCCCGCGGGACCGCTTCACCGTCATCACCGGCGTCTCCGGCAGCGGCAAGAGCACGGTGGCCTTCGACATTCTGTTCAACGAGGGCCAGCGCCGCTATCTCGAGTCGCTCAACGCCTACGCGCGCCAGTTCGTCCAGCCCGCCAGCCGCCCCGACGTGGACGCGGTGTTCGGCATCCCGCCCACCGTCGCGATCGAGCAGCGCACCAGTCGCGGCGGGCGCAAGAGCACCGTGGCCACGATGACCGAGGTCTATCACTTCCTGCGTCTGCTGTTCGTGAAGCTGGGCACCCAGTACTGCCCGGACTGCGACGTGGCCATCGAGCCCCAGAGCGAGGAGCAGATGCTGGGCCGCCTGCTCGGGACGCGCCGGGGCGAGCGCATCGCCCTGCTGGCCCCGCTGGTGGTCGGCCGCAAGGGCTACTACACGGATCTCGCGAAGTGGGCGGCGAAGAAGGGCTACGACAGCCTGCGGGTCGACGGCGACTACCTGCCCACCGGCAAGTGGCCCCGGCTGGACCGGTTCCGCGAACACGACATCGACCTGCCGGTGGGCCAGATCCGGGTGGCGCCGGGCTCGCGCGGCGAGCTGGCCGGCCTCCTCGGCCGCGCGCTCGACCTCGGCGGCGGCGTGGTCCGGGTGGTGGCGGACGACGGCGAGACCCTGCTGTCCGCGCGCCGGGCCTGCCCGTCCTGCAACCGCAGCTTCGACGAGCCGGACCCGCGGCTGTTCTCCTACAACTCGGCCCGGGGCTGGTGCGAGGGCTGCGCCGGCACGGGGCTGGCGGCCGCGGCGGAGGACGAGGACGACGGCGCCGGCAGCGATCGGGAGTCCTGCCCTGTCTGCGACGGGGCGCGGCTTAACCCGGTGGCGCTGAACGTGCGCTTTCGCGGGCGCAGCATCGCGGACTACGCCGCGCTGCCGGTGGAGCAGGCAGAGGACTGGTTCCGCACCCTGGAGCTGACCGGCCGCCACGCCGAACTCGCCCGTGACGTGCTGGCGGAACTCTGTGCCCGGCTCGAGTTCCTGCAGAAGGTGGGCCTCGGTTATCTCACCCTGGACCGGGCCGCCCCGACCCTCTCGGGCGGGGAAGCGCAGCGCATCCGGCTCGCCTCCCAGCTCGGCTCCAACCTGCAGGGCGTGTGCTACATCCTGGACGAGCCCACCATCGGACTGCACGCCCGCGACAACCGCCGCCTGCTGGATACGCTGAAGGGACTCGAGGCCCGGGGCAACACCGTCGTCGTCGTGGAACACGACGAGGACACGATCCGCGCCGCCGAACACGTCGTGGACCTGGGACCGGGCGCCGGCACCCACGGCGGCCGGGTTGTCGCCGAAGGCTCGGTGGCGGCGATGATGCGCAGCAAGGACTCCCTCACCGGCCGCATGCTCGCTCACCCCCTCGCCCATCCTCTGATGGAGCGGCGCCGGGAAGTGAACCCGCGGCGCCGCGACGTGGCCTCCATCCGCATCGCCGGCGCGGAGCTGAACAACCTGAAGGGCTTCACGGTGAACCTGCCGCTGCACGCGCTGGTCGCCGTCACCGGCGTGTCCGGCAGCGGCAAATCCACGCTGGTGCGCGACATCCTGCACGACAACCTCCGCGCACTGCTGGCGGCCCGCCGCTCACGCGGCCGCAAAGCGCCCGCCCCGGCGGGCTGCGCCGAGCTCTCCGGCTGGGAAACCGTGGACCGGGTACTGGAGGTGGACCAGACGCCCATCGGCAAGACCCCGCGCTCGTGCCCCGCCACCTACATCGGTTTCTGGGACGAGATCCGGCAGTTGTTCGCACGCACGCCCGAGGCGCGCATGCGCGGCTACGAGCCGTCCCGGTTTTCGTTCAACGTCAGGGGCGGACGCTGCGAGGAATGCGAGGGCCAGGGCGTGCGGCGCATCGAGATGAACTTCCTGCCCGACGTGCGGGTGGACTGCGAGGCCTGCGGCGGGCGGCGCTTCTCGCGCGAAACGCTGGCCATCCGTTACCGGAAACGCAGCATCGGCGAGGTGCTGGCGATGAGCGTGGAGGAGGCGCGGGAATTCTTCCACGCCCATACGCGCATCCATCACGCCCTGGACCTGCTGGTGCAGGTGGGCCTCGGCTATCTCACGCTGGGACAGCCGAGCCCGACGCTCTCCGGCGGCGAGGCGCAGCGCATCAAGCTGGTCACCGAACTGGCCAAGGCGGGGCCCGATCTGCCGGACAACGAAGGCGCCGGCAAGCGCCGCAGCCGGGACCACACGTTGTACGTGCTGGACGAGCCGACCGTCGGGCTGCACATGGCCGACGTCGAGAAGCTGATCCGGGTGCTCCACCGCCTGGTCGAGGCGGGCAACAGCGCGGTGATCATCGAACACAACCTCGACATCATCGCGGAGGCGGACTGGGTGGTCGATCTCGGTCCGGAGGGCGGCGACGACGGCGGCCGGATCGTGGCCCGGGGCAAGCCGGAAGACCTGCTCGAGCGGCCGGGGCGGTCCCATACGGCCGCGGCGCTGCAGGAATTCCTGGCCGATCGCCGCCGCTGATCCCTGCCGACGGTCGTCCATGGCTGGATTTATTGACGAGTTTGTGTAGAATTTCATCCGTAGACATTGAATAGACGGGAGAGAGACATGGCGCAGACAGGAGCCGGACAAGGGAATGGCGGCAGGAGCGGCAACGATTATGCGATCGGCGCCGTGTCACGGCTGACCGGCATATCCACGCATACCCTGCGTATCTGGGAGCGGCGCTACGGTGCCGTGGTCGCCGAGCGCACGGAGAGCGGACGGCGGATTTATTCGCGCCGGGACGTGGAGAAGCTCGGGCTGCTGAAGATCCTCGTGGACCGGGGCTTCTCCATCGGCCAGATCGCCAATCTCGATCTCGAGGAACTGCGCGCCCGCCGGGAAGAGGTCGTGCGCCAGGCCAACGACCTGCAGCTCGCCCGCTCCGACGAGCCCATCCGGGTGGCGGCACTCGGGCGTTTCGCGCTGCAGGGGCTCGGCCGCAGCGGCGTGCTGCCGGAACAGGTGGAGCTCGCCGCCCTGGAGAGCGACCCGCGGCGCTTCCGGGCCGATATCCGCCGGCTGCGCCCCGACGTGCTCCTGATCGAGGTGCCGGTGGTCGACGAGCGCACCGCAGAGCGCATCGCGGGCCTGCGGGACCTCTGCGGCGCCGGGCGCGTCATGGTGCTGTATAACTTCGGCCGCAGCGACGACGTGAACCGGCTCGCCGCCGCCCAGTTCGAGCTGTTCCGGGCGCCCACCACGGCCCTGACGCTCGTCGAGGCCCTGCTGCGCGGCCCGCGGGTCACCAATACCGCCCCGCAGCCGGCCCGTTCCGAGCAGCAGCGCGCCGCCGGCGGCGCGCTGTCGGTACCGGTGCTCACCGAAGAGCTGCCGCCGCGTCGTTTCGACGACGGCCAGCTGGCCACCCTGGCGGGCATCCGCACGGACGTGGACTGCGAGTGTCCGCACCATCTCGCCGACCTGGTGCAGAGCCTGACGGCCTTCGAGGTGTATAGCGACCAGTGCGAATCGCGCAGTAACGAGGACGCCGCCCTGCACGCCTATCTGCATGCGATGACCGCCCGCGCCCGCGCCCTCATGGAAGAGTCGCTGGCGACGCTGGCCCGCGTCGAGAAGCTGGAGTACTGAGCGCCCGTGATCCGCGCCGCCGGCATCGTGACGGCAGCACTGCTGATGCTCGGCGGCACGGCGGCACCGGCCGCCGCCGCGCCCGGCTTCGGCGTTCGCATCTCGCCGGTAGCCAACCTCGTCTACCATCTGGATTGTCTGAGCGGCTACCGGCGCTGCACCCGGGCCGCCTTCGACGAACTCTGGCAGCGGCTCGACTGGAACGGCGAGGACGAACGCCTGCTCGCCCGCTGGCGCCAGCTGCAGGAGCGTTACCGGCTGTACGCGGACTTCACCACGTCGGCGCCCGACACGCCTTACCCCTACACCTTCCCCTACCTGCAGGCCCGGGGCGTCGACATCGGCGAGAAGCTGCGGCTGGCGAGTCTGCAGGCCCGCGATCTCGCCGACTACGGCGAGCGGCTGCGCCTGCTGCTGCAGCCGCGCGACGCCCGCGAGGCCCTGGCCATCGCCCGGCACTTCGAGCCCCGCTTCGCGGCCTGGTGGCGGGACGGCGCAGCCGGCGACCTGGAGCGCCTCGCCGCCGGCTACCAGGGCACCGCGCGGCGCGCGCAGCTCGACACCCTGCTCGGCCGCGTCGGCAGCCTGTTCGACCTGCGCCTGGAGGATGTGGCCGACCTCGAGGTGAACCTGGTGGCCCTGCCGGAGGGGGCGAGAGCCTCCCGGGCGACGCTGATCGAGAACCAGGCCATCGTCGAGAGCCGACGCGGGGAGGCGCCGGCCGACCGCCTGGGCGTGATCGTCCACGAATTCGTCCACTACCTGTACGCGCTCAGCCCCCGTTCCCGCCACGAAGCCCTGCTGGCGGCCTTCCTGGCGAGCGAACGCCCCTGGAGCCTGCGGGCCTACAACCTGATCAACGAGGCCGTCGCGAGCGCGATCGGCAACGGCATCGTCGAGCGGCGGCTGCAGTCGGAGGCGGAGTATCGGCGCTATCGCGCGCTGCCG
Organism: Woeseiaceae bacterium; assembly: GCA_035655155.1. Classification (GTDB taxonomy): domain Bacteria; phylum Pseudomonadota; class Gammaproteobacteria; order Steroidobacterales; family Woeseiaceae; genus Lentisalinibacter. Next base: position 2,566 of record DASRVH010000045.1, on the reverse strand, counting down.
GATTCCTTCTATGCCGATTTCTACGTCGACACCCTGGCCAAGGCGCTGGTGCCGGTGCTGGACCGCCACCTGGGCGACGGCCGGCCGCTGGACGCCGCCTTCGCCGCGGACTACCTGCACACCGCCGCCCGGGCGCTGGAGGGCCGGCTGGACGACCTGGCGCTGCAGCTGGTCTCCTCCGCGGTGGTCGCCACCGACCCCGCGCTGGCCGAGCTGGCCGGCCTGCCCGCCTCGGCGCTGACGACTTTCTCGCTGTTCACCCACGTCACCGCGGAACCCGGACTCCCGGCCACCGCTCTTGCGCGCTATCCGGAACTCTCCGGCATCGTGCTGGTGCGCGCCGGCGACCTGCATCGGCTGGCCGGATTCGCGGACGAGTCCGTGATCGGACTGATGGAGGGACTGTCCGGGCGGCTGGGCGAGTTCGTCTACGGCCAGCCGCGCAGCCCGCAGGCCACGGTCTACTACGTCTGCGGCAGTGACGAGGCGGGTGTGAAAAAGGCGCTCGAGCACCTGTTGTCACGCAGCGCGAGCTTCACCGGACTGAGCCTGCCGGCGGGGACCGCTGTCCGCTATTCGCGCTATTCCGGCTCGTCGGACAGGATCTCGAAGCGGATGCCGATGGCGCGCAGTCGCGCCAGCAAGGCGTCGCCCATCGCTTCGGCGGGAGTCAGCACGCCGTAGCGCGGCGGCAGCGAATCCGCGTCCAGCGACAGGCACAGCGCCGCCTCGGCGAGCATACGGGACGTCTCGGCATAGCCGGGCTCGCCGCCGGATGCCTCGCCCGTCAGGCGCCGGCCGTCGCCACGGGCGACGAAGGTCACGCGGAAGGAGCCGCTGGCCCTCGTCTGCTCGTCAGGGCCGGAACCCGGGGGCTTGAGTCCGCCTAGCCAGCGGCGTATCGGCCCCACCTGCGCCAGCCCGGTCACCGCGGCGATGCCCGACGACAGGGCAATCAATTTCGGCAGCGACCCCACACGGATGTAATGCGCGTAGGTGAACTCGCGCCCGTACGCCGGCAGCGACGTCGCCGAGCGGATGATGATCTGGCGGTCGATGGTGGGAAACGGCATGACCCAGCCCTGCACCAGCTCCTCGTAATGGGCACCGCGCCGATCCACGCTCACCCGGCGCTCGCCGCTCACGCCCTGCTCCATGCGCGCCGCGACGCGCCGGGTCTCGCCGAGATTGCCCAGCGCCTCCAGCGCGGAGTTCCAGGTGCCTCCCGAGATGCCGCCCTTCGCGGAGACGAAGCCTTCGAGCTGCACGCTGGCCTCCTCCGGCAGCGCGTTGACCATCATCCAGGCGCCGAGGTCGTGGGGGATGCTGTCGAAACCGCAGCAGTTGACCACCCGTACCTGCTGCTCCCGGGCGCTGGTGCCGCAGTGATCCATCACCCGATCCACGAAGGCCGGCTCGCCGGTGAGGTCAGCGTAACTCGTGCCCGCCTCCACGCAGGCCATCACCACCGCCTCACCATAGCGCACGTACGGACCCACCGTGGTGGCGAGCACGCGCGTGCGGCGCGCCATCTGCAGGAGCGTGTCGTAATCACCGACGTCCGCGCGGATCACGCCCGGACTGCCGCCCAGCTCCGCGGCCAGCGCTTCGAGCTTGTCCGCATCCCGGCCGGCGATGGCCCAGCGGAATTCCTCGTCGGCCTTCTGCGCCAGATAGTCCGCAGTCAGCCGACCGGTGTAGCCCGTCGCTCCGAACAGGACGACGTCGTATTGCCGGTTGTCAGCCATGAGCATCCTCCAGGCCCACCGTATCTCCCACCCCGATCTCGCCGCCGGCGATCACACGGCAGGTCACCCCGCCGCGCCAGTCCGGCGCGAGGGCCTGCCGCAGTCCCTCGCCGGCCTCTTCCATGCGCGAGCAGGGATCCAGTTCGCCGGTGATCTCGAGCAGCAGGGAGCCGATCACTAGCCGTCGGCCGGTAGTCCCGGCGAGCGGGATCCCGTCGACGAGGAGGTTGGCCCGCCGCGCCGTCCACGGCAGCTCGCGCCCGAGTTCGCGACAGGCGTCGCTCCAGCCGGGAGCCGTCAGCACCGTCACCTGCCGCGCGCCGGGCCGGCCCCGGGAGTCGCCGGCCACGCCGCTGGCGGGGTCCACCAGCGCGCGCTCCAGCACCTCCATGGGCGCGCGCTTGCGCTCCCGCCGTGCGATCCCGATCAGCCTGCCCTCCGTCATGGAGCAGATGGTAGCAGGTAGGAGGGCCTTCAGGCCCGATCCGACTCTGCCGGACCCCCGTTCTATTGTGGCCGCCCTGCGGGGGTATCCATCTTGCTCCCGACAAAAGGTCGCGGCGATGGATACCCCCGCATGACGGCCGTGCTCGCGGTGGCGTGCAGGAAGCGCCAGTTAGGAGCGCCTGCTGACTGGTGCCAAGTCTCTCGGCAAAGGGCCCGTCAGCGGCTGGGGATGGACTGCTGGGGTCGTCCGGGCCGACTGGAGCCATGACGGCGGGAAGGAGGCCCGGCCGAAGCGAAGGAGGACAGGACGTCCGACTGAGCGTCCCCAGCGGTCCACCCCAGTGGATGGCGGGCCTACATCAAGAGAACTC
>DASRVH010000044.1:0-20441 GCA_035655155.1 Woeseiaceae bacterium | reverse complement strand
TCACGGGCGGACGGCGCTGGCCGTCTGCCTGGTCGCGTCATGGGCCGCGACCGCGGCGCAGGCGTCCGAACCCTCGGCTGAACCCTCAACTGAACCCTCGGCCGAACCCTCGCGCGCATCCGAGACGCATGACGGAAGCGGTATCGAGGAGATCCTCGTCACCGCGCACCGCATCGGACTGGACGAGACCGTCGTCTCCGCCGGCCCGGTGATGGCCGCCGACACGGCGCAACTGCTGCGCAGCGCACCCGGCGCCGACGTCAACACCAACGGCAGGCTGAGCGGCATCGCCCAGTTCCGGGGCCTGTACGGCGACCGGGTGGCCGTCAGTCTCGACGGTATCTGCCCCGTCGGCGACGGACCCAACGCCATGGACGCCCCGCTCTCCTACGCCTCGCCGATGATCACCGAATCGCTGCACGTGGACCGCGGCATCCCGGGTGTCGCCGCCGTGGCCGAAGGGCCGGGCGGGCACATCGACGCGCGTATCGACCGCGGCGCGTTCGCGGAGTCGGCCGCTTTCGCCCCCGACGGCTGGATCGGCAGCCGCTACGAGGACAACGGCAACACCCGCACCTCGGCGGCCCGGCTGACCGTCGCGAACGCGCATCACCGGCTGTCCGCAGTCTCCGAGATCGACCGTGCCGACGACATCGACACGCCCGCCGGCACCATCCGCCCCTCAGCGCTGAACCGGGACCGCCACGACGTGAGCTACGCCTGGCGCGGCGAAGCGACCGAGGCCATGGCCTTCGCGGGACGGCTGGACACGAGCGAGACCGGCACGCCGTCGCTGCCCATGGACATCCGCTACATCGACACGGATCTCTACGGCGTCTCCGCCAGCCATCGCATCGGCACGCTGACGCTGGAGGCCGAGGCGGGCTACAACGACGTGGACCACCTCATGGACAACTACAGCCTCCGCGCGGCACCGCCGCCGGCGGCGCAGCGGCGCAACCACACCACCGGCCGCGGCACCAGCTTCTCTCTCGGCGCCCGCCTGCCGGTCGCCGGCACCGAACTGGCCTTCGGCATCGACGGCCGCTTCGCCACCCACAACGCCGTCATTACCAACCCGAACAACGCGGCTTTCCGCATCGACAACTTCGCGGACGTCGAGCGTGACCTCGTCGGCGCGTATGCCGAGTGGCAGGCAACCGCGGGCGCCGGCGAATGGGAACTGGGCGTCCGCTACAACACCGTCTCCGCGGGTGCCGGCGATGTCTCCGCGAACGGCCTGATGGGCATGATGGCGCCGGCCGTCGGCGAACTCGCGGACCGCTTCAACGCGGCCGAGCGTAGCCTCGACTTCGGCAATGTCGACGTCGTCGCCGGCTACCGCCGTAATCTGACCGCCGATCTCGCGGCGGTGCTGGAGATCGGTTCCCGCACCCGGGTGCCGTCCTACCAGGAGCTGTACCTGTGGCTGCCGCTCCAGGCCACCGGCGGCCTGGCCGACGGGCGCATCTATACCGGCAACCTGCGGCTGGACGCGGAGCGCTCCAACGAGATCAACGCCGGTCTGGACTGGAACGGGGGCCGCCTGAGCGTCTCGCCCCGCTTCTACTACCGCCGCGTGGACGACTACATCCAGGGCGTCCCGGCGACGGACATGACCGCAAACATGATCGCCACGATGATGTCCGACGCGCCCGCCCTGCAGTTCGGCAACGTGGACGCCGAGCTGTACGGCTTCGACGTGGCGTGGCGCTACGGCATCACGGCGAACCTCGCCATCGACGGCGCCGCGAGCGTGGTCCGCGGCGAACGCCGGGACCTTGAAGACGACCTCTACCGCCTGGCACCGGACAACGTCACGGTGGCCGTCGACTACCGGCGGCAGCGCTACACGCTGCGCGGCGAACTGGTGGCCTACCGGCGCCAGTACCGGGTGGCGGCCTACAACGGCGAGACGGAGACGACCGGCTATGCGCTGGTGAACCTGGCCTTCGGCTGGGCGCCCCTGCCGTCGCTGACGCTGGAGGCGGCCGTGGAGAACCTGCTGGACCGGGAATACCGCGACCATCTCACCGGCCTGAACCGGGCCGGCGGCTCCGACATCCCGGTGGGAGAGCGGCTGCCGGGCGCGGGCCGCAGCTTCGCGGCAGGGCTGACCTACCGCTTCTGACGTGCCCGGGCAGGAGGACGGGCAGGAGGGGCTTCAGCCCCGATCCACGTAAACCGGATCGGGGCTGAAGCCCCTCCTGCATGCCCATTGCGGCATCGGGCCTGAAGGCCCTCCTACGTTTTTACGCGGCCGCGCCAGATGCCGCCTCGGCTGAACGCACGCCAGGCCCAGGGCAGCCAGCGGATGAGGGCGAACGCCAGCCACAGCGCCCACAGCAGTATGGCGACCTTGTAGATCCACAACGGCAGAGAAAAAATACCCGCCGCGGGCAGCACGCCCTCGCTGCGGTCCTGGAACCAGTTCATCTGGTAGCCGAACGACCCGTTGCCCATGATGTGCATGTCGGGCGTGCCCAGCAGTCCGATGGGGATGCTCAGCACGATCGCAGCGAGCGCGGCCACCGACAGGACGCCCACGGCCGCCTGCTTGGCACGGAATTCGTTGTCGGCGACATCCTCCGGCCAGCGATCGCGCCAGCCCATGGCCAGCAGCCAGCCCGCGACCAGCGCATAGGTGGGCCAGGCGAACGTGCTGAATCCGAGACCGAGCAGGAACCAGTGACGGGTCCTCAGCGGCGTCAGGCGGGTGCGGCCCAGCGCCGCCGCGACGAGAACCAGCGCCGCCAGCGCCGGCCAGTAGAGCACGGCCGGTCCCACGATCGGACCGCTGGTGCCCAGCAGCCAGCGGTTGCGCGGCATCTCGGCGCTGACGGAGATATTCGAGACCGGCGCCGCCAGATCGACCGCAGGAATCTCCGCGCGACGGTCCATCGCGACGTCCTGGCGCCAGGACATCTGCACGGCATGGCTGCCGGGGAGAGTCGGGATGCGCACCGCGTCGCCGGGCCCGGGCACCGGCAACTCGCTGCCGTCCTGCTGCAGGCGGGTCACCTCCGCCCCTTCCGGCAGCGTGATGACGTGGGGGCCGCCCAGCGACGAGCGATAGTCGAACTCCAGCGTCGTCTCCGCAGACCGGGCGCCGTAGCGGGTGTGCATCGACACCCGGTCCACGGCCAGCAGCGCGCCGTCGACGGCATCCGGCCGACTGATCTCCACCGTCAGCGCCTCGCCGGGCAGCGGCAGGAATACCGGTTGCCAGACGTGATCGCCGGTCTCGTAAACGGGCACGCCGTCCAGGGTCGCGTGCCACGGACTGCCCACCCGGAACTGCCAGCGTTCGCTCCAGGGGGCGTCCGCGGGCGCGCGCAGGGTCAGCGACTCCGATCGGGCCAGCGAGGAACGCCAGACGAGGCCGTCCTGACCGCTGCCGAGGGCCACCTGTACGCGTCTGCCTTCCACCGCGATCCCGTCGCTGACCACCGACTCGCCCGGCAGCAGCGGAATCTGCGCGTTGATGGCCCCTTCCGCAGGAGCGACCCGTGTGACGCGGGTGGTGACCGACCAGTCGAGACCCAGCGTGACGGTGCGCGCAACGCGCAGGTAATCGGGAAACCGCCCGCCTTCGAGGGCCGGCTCCGCGGCCTCCTCCGCCGGCCGATCGCGGCGCAGCTCGAGGGCATCCGCCACCAGCCGTTCGCCGCGCAGTCCGGCTACCGTCCATCCGCTGGCCTGTACGCTGAGACGTTTCGGCACCAGCGGGAACGCGATCTCCACCCGCTCCGCATCCGGCAACCGGCCGCCGAGCGCGATACGATGCGCACCCGCTTCCACGGCCAGCCACAGCGTACCGTCCGGATGCCGCAGCACCCGCCCGGGCGACTGCCCGTCGACGGTGACGCTCCCGGGCAGCCAGCCCTGCTCGGCGCCCGGCACCGGCACGGCGACGGCCTCCAGCGCGTTGATGACCAGCAGGATCTCGAGCCGGTCTCCGGTCGCCACCACGCCGGCCGTGTCGATCACGGCGCAGTCGGGCACGCACTCCGGCGCTGCCAGCAGCCGCTGGCGCAGCTCCTCCAGCAACGCCGGCGAAGGCGTTTCCGCGCGCAGGTCGCCCGGCATCGATGCGGCCAGCATCACGCTCAGCATCGCCAGCGGCAAGGCCGCGCCCGCGTTTCCGCCGACCGGCAGCCGCAGCTTGCGCAGGGCCTCGATCGTGTCACGCCCCAACCACCACAGCACGGCCAGTCCGAGACCCAGCATGAGAACACGCCAAAGCGCCACGGCCCAGCGGGGCAGGATCACCAGGCGCATCGTCTGTCCCGGCTCCACCGGCCCGCTCCAGCGCAGCGGGTAGGTGTTCCAGCGCCACTCCGGGATGCCCGGTCCGGTCTGGACCCGCGCACCCGGTGCATAGCGCTGCTCGGCCGCCGGTCGCGGCGGCGTAGCGACCGGCGGCTGGCCGGCAGCCACCTGGTCGATAGCCTGGCCGCTTGCCCTGAGCGCGTCGGCGGCTGCTCGCGACTCCGCCGCCCGCTTCATTTCCATCATTGCCTGGGCCGGCGCAGCCGTCGGCAACCTCGCCGGCGCGTAGGCCGCGGACGCCTCGAGCTGGGGATACAGGGTGTAGCGGATCTGGTTCACGGCGAACGGCACGAACAGGAGCGCCAGCGCCGCCATGCTGCCGTGACGATACCAGCGCGCGAGCTGGCGCAGCCGTCCCTCCGGCGCCGCCCGGGCCAGCGCAACTGCGGCGAGCAGGTTCAGGAGCAGCCAGGAGAAGACCGGCAGGTCCTGATGGATGAGCACGAGCGTGACCAGGGCCACAGCGCCGGCCGCACGGCCGTAGAGCTTGCCCGCAGCGGCGGCGGCCAGCAGCACGACGAAAAGGTCGAGGAGCCGCCAGCGGCTCAGCCAGGCGCCGGGTGCGCTGTCGGCGCCGATGGCGGCACCCAGCCGGTAGCCCGGCGGCAGATGGATCGTTGCATTCAGACTGGTCAACCGCTGCGACCAGCCGGTAATCGGGACGCCGGCCGCCCCGGGGAGCCGGCTGAGCGCCTGCAGGGAAACGTCACGCTCCCGCCACTCGACCCCGCGCGCATCGCCGTCCGGAGTGTGGGTGACCAGCAGGGCGTCATCGCGGCCGTCGCGGGCGCCGAGAAGCTCCCACGGAGGTCCCAGATTCAGGCGCCAGTCCCGCTGCATCGTGCCGCGCACCTGATCCAGTGCGGTGAATCCCTCGCCGTCGAAGTCGAGCCAGAGCTGGCGTTCCACGGTGACCGCGTTGTCGCCGGGCAGCCCGCCACGGCGACGCTGCTCCAGCGTGAACGCATCGCCGCCGGCGATGGCGAACGCCGGCAGCGCGCCCCAGGGGGCGGGCACGCCGGCCTGTGCCGGATCCACGGTGGTCATACCGACCGGTACCGCGATGCGCAGGCGTTCGTCGGCTCGGTAACTCCATATCTCGGTGCCGGGCCAGGCACTGCCGGCGGACGGCCGTGGAACCTGTTCCACCAGGGTGTCCGCCCGGCCGACCAGCTCCACCGTCCAGCGGCCCGGCCGGATCTGCAGCGTGAGCGTGCCGTCCGGATCCAGGCGTGCGGGCATCGGCGCGGCCAGCGACTGCGGCACGAAGCCGGCCGGCAGCACCGGCCCCAGGGTCACCTCCCGTACCCGGCCGGCCGCTTCCAGCTGCAGGCGCGTGGTCAGCCGCGTCGGCACCGCATCCTCGACGAGCCGATATACCTGGACGCCGAGCGCATCCTCGCGCGGCGACGCACCCTCATCTCGTGCCAGGAACAGGGTGCCGTCGTCGCGCCGCGGCTGCGGGACAGACTCGCCGTCGACGGTCAGGGCCAGCAGGCCGGTCTCCCCGGGTATCGCGAGCGTGCGCGGCCGGCCCTGCCAGTCGAAACGCCCGCCGACCCGGTAACGGCCCGGGGCGAGCCGGAGCGCCGGGCGGGCATCGTGCTCGAACACGGCGGCGGAGCGGCCGTCGACCTCGACGACGGCGGGCCAGTGCTCGGCATCTCCCGGCAGCGGCACCCACTGCTCGGTGGCGGTGACCGCCCAGGACTGCTCGAACCGGGCGCCGCGGCCGTCCACCTCGAGCCGCAGTGTGCCGGGCCAGGCGCAGCGGAAGTCGGACTCGGCCTGCGCGCGTGTGCCGAGCAGAAACGGACACTCCCGGTACTCGCTGCCCCGGGTCACCCAGGGCACCCAGTCGCGCAGGTCCTGGGGCACCCAGGCCGGGGCGGCGGTCGCCGCGGCCGCGGGATGGAAGGCGACCGAGGCCGCCAGAAACAGCAAACACGCCCGCAGCCCCATCCTCATGCCCTTCCTCCCCTGCTATGCCGTGATGCCAACGGCGCGGCAGGCGCTCCGGGGTCACGGGGCGGCGTGTCGCGGGCATCGGCGCCGCATGGGCATTCTACTCGTTCCCGGCTGCGAGTCAGACCACGTAGCGGTCCCACTTCCCGTAACGCCGTGTGACGGGCCCGCGCCGCAAGGCCAGCCCCACCAGTGCGAGTCCGCAAAGCACGCTCGCAATCTCGGCGACGCCGCTGGCTCCGTCGAACATCCAGGGCGTGGCGAGCAGGCAGAGCCCGGCCAGGACGTTCAGGTAGCGCAGCGGCCGCCCGACCTCGGCCAGCGAAGCCACGGAGATCGTCACCACCAGCGCGCCGATGAGGTGATCGGCGTGGGCCATGGGCGGTTCCGTGCCGAACGCGAGCCGCGTGCACATCAGCAGCACGCCGATGGCAGCGCTGGCCACGAGATTCCACGGCAGGTTCACACCGCCGGTCCATATGTCGTGCACCACCTCGCCCGGCGGGCGTTCGAATGTCTCCGCCGGCGGCGAGCTGCCGCCTTCGGCGGTATCGCCCTGCAGGAAGACCCTCAGCAGGGGCCGCCCCTTGCGTCGACGCTCGGCGAGGAACTGGCCCGTAGCGACGAGTTCGTCCAGGGAATAGGGTATCTGCACCAGCATGGCCGCCGCCGCGACCAGGCAGAGCGTGCACCAGGTGCCGATCACGATCGGCTGGATGACGATGAAGAAGATGCTGACGGCGCCGAGGGGCACGATCATGATGCCGAACAGCACCACCAGCCAGGGCATCGTGCGCCAGCGGGCGCGTCCGCCGATGATGCCGGTCAGGATCTCCAGCATGTAGGTGGCGGCGCCGACGCCGGCATCCGGCACCGGCCAGGCCTCCGATATCGCTGACGTGATGACCCGCTCGGTGCCACTGCCGAACAGCGGGTCCCAGGCGGCCCCGGTATGGCCCAGCTGGAAGGCGGCCAGGTAACGCGAGATGTACAGGCCGATGAAGGCCAGGATGATGATGGGCAGCCGCTGGGTCCAGCTCGAGGGGCTGAAATCCCAGCCCTCCGGCACGTCCGGCCCCCGGGTCAGCGCGACGGCTCCGACCCCGGGCGGCGGACGGCTCAGCATCGCGAAGCCGATGGCGAGCGCCCCGGCCAGCGTGTCGTTGAGGTATGCGGCAGCGTGTGGTGCGTGAAAGACCAGCGGCGCGAACAGCAGCCAGAATCCGACGGCGCCGCTCGCGAACCGCACCGCACCGAGCTGCCAGGACAGCGCAAGCAGTCCCGTCACCACCAGCACGGCACCCGAGAGGACGTCGCTCGCGGTCAGGCCTCCCGACTCATAGCCCAGGATGGCCGGCGCCGTCATCAGCCAGGCACCCAGCCCGACGGTCAGGAAGTGGGCCCAGAGATGGCGCCCGTGCTCCCGCCTGCGCAGCTGCTCCGCTTCGGCGCGTATCGCCTCCGGCTCGCCCGGGTCTTGCGCTTCACGGTCCATCCAGTCGGGCTGCACGAGTCCGTTGGCCTCGTACCAGCCGGCCGGATCGGCCCGCAGCGCCTGGATCATCTCGTCGACATGTTCGCTCAGCGAGTGCTGCGGCTCCCAGTCCAGCAGTTCCCGTGCGCGGGTGATGTCCGGCTCGTAGTGGTCGTCGGCCAGCGGGACCATGAACGAGCGGATGAACGGCCGCTCGCCCCGGTCGATCGCATCCGGCACCAGCGGCTCGCTCTTCTCCTGCAGCCACGCACCCAGCCGTGCCAGGGGCTCCGGGATGCGCAATGTACGCCAGGACTCTCCGTGCACCAGCTCCGCAATCCGGTTCTGCAGGGCCAGGTAGCTCGGCGCTTCCGGCTCGCCGACGAGCAGCGCGGTGCCGTCGCCCAGTTCGCCGCGACGCTCGACCGTGCGGCGCATGGCCTCCACGGCGTCGTCGCCGTGCACGTACGCCTGGCCGTGGGAGAGATCGCCGGAGAAGAGGCGGCCCTGGAGCCGGCGCTCGTAGATGCGCTGCACCTGGTGCGCAATCGCGGGCACCCCGCAGCGGTCGCCGTAGACGCCCGCGATGCGCAGGAATACGGCGGGAATCCCGCCCCGGCTCTCCTCGATCACGCGCTCGGTGGCCAGCTTGGAGCGCGGATAGGCCCAGCGGGCGTCGAGCGGGGAGTCCTCGTCGATGGGCACGCCGGGTTCGGTCGGCGCGTGCACCAGCATCGTGCTCGAGAAGACGAACTGCTCCACCTCGAAGTCGCGACGGAGCGCCGCGAGCAATCGTCGCGTGCCGTCCTCGTTCACGGCCTCGTACATCGGCGAGTCGGCGCCGGTGAAATCGAAATAGGCAGCCAGATGCACTACGGAGGACAGCCGGCTGCCGCAGCGCTCCCGCACCTGCGCGAGTGCCTCGGCCACGGAATCGTCGTCCGTGATGTCGAAACGGATGCAGTCGGGATCGTCGCCGCAGGCAAGGTCCAGGCCGATGACCCGGTAATGTTCGCGCAGCGCATCGGCCAGGCGGCTGCCGATGGTGCCGGCGATGCCGGTGATCAGTACGACCGGCCGCTCACCGTGCGGGCCGTTCGTCTGCTGTCTCTCGGTCGTCGGACTGGCCGGCGGCGCCATCAGCGGTAGCGCAGACCGGCGACCAGCGGCTTCCCGTCGGGCATCCTCTCCGCCGCCAGCACTCGCACGCGGCCGCCGTGCAGCCAGGTCTCCACCGCGGCGCGGTCGAGGAGATCCTCTCTCGGCAGTTCGTCCCGGTGGCGTACCTCGTGGGCGCCTTCGTCGACGTAGCCCCAGTCTTCCCGGTCGCCGGCGACGACGATCTCGCTGACGCGTCCCTCCAGCGCCGCGAGCACCGCTTGGTCGGTGCTGTCGGTCGCGCTGCCGCTGCCCACGGCATCGGCCAGGGCCGCGGCGGCGTCCCGATCGTCCTGCAACTGGTGGCGCTGCACCAGCTCCCGGGCGCGTTCGTGCAGCTGCGCCGCAGAGAGATGTTCCACGTTGCCGTGCAATTCGTCTTCCAGTAAGGCCGGGTAATCACTCACCTGCCGGTAGAGCGCGAGCAGCGACTCCACGCCGGCCAGCACCAGCGGTGCTTCGCGGTGCGGCAGGAGATCCTGCACTGCCTGGTCGACCTCGCGCAGGAAGCGCTTCAGCTCCGGCGTCACGTCGTCCTTGCCGCCGCCGTGGGTGTGATAGATGGCCTCCGAGCTGCCGCGATGCCCCGCGTGATGCTGCAGGTTGGGCTCGGTCAGATCGTGTCCCGCAGACTCCTCCAGCGAGCGCGGAGCCCGGCCGGCGAGATCGAGCGGCCGCAGGCCTTCGCGATCACCATGGCGATTGCCATCGCCCTCGAACAGCCGCACGTCGTTCTGGCTGATGGCGAGCAGCGCGAACGAGCCGGTCAGGCTTTTCGCCTCCAGCACCGGTTTGAGATGGAAACGCCAGCCGACCACGGTCAGCTCCCGCGGTCGTTGCGGCAGCGCGATGCGGGTCAGGCCGCTGCCCGTGGTGTATGCCGCCAGGCCGCCATCCAGTGGCTCCGCAGGCCAGAACGTGCCGGCGTCGCGCGCCTCGACCAGCGGCCGGAGAACGGCGGCGCGGCGCCGATCGTCCAGACCCAGGGCCTCCAACTGCGCATCTGCCTCGGCGATGCGGTTCTTCAGCCGTATCTCGTTCTCCTGCCGCTCCGAGGGCAGCGCGGTCGACGGGACGACGACGGTGACATGGGGCGTCTCGCCGCGGTCTGCGGCAATCTCGCGCAGTGCGCCGTCGTCCGTCCCGATGATGTCGTTGTCAGTCACTGGGCGCGTCCGGCTATTTATCATCCACAAGGAAGCTGACCTTCATGGCCACCCGGTACTCGGCGACCTTGTCGTTCTCCACGACGACCTTCTGCTCCTTGATCCAGGCCGACTGGATGTTGTGGACGGTCTTGCTCGCCCGGGCGATGCCGTCGTTGATCGCGTCTTCGAAGCTCTCTTTCGAATCGGACATGATCTCGGTCACTTTCACTACTGACATGCTTTGCACTCCTTTCGGTTGTCGAATTTCGTCCTCACCGGGAGAGCAGCAAGTTCCATGCCGTTACGCCCGGACAGCGGCAGGCGCCGGTCAGCCGCTTTTCGGGGGCGCCGGTAGCGCCCTGACGTGCCGCGACGTGCAGAATCTGCACCTTCGGCATGCAGAATCTGACTCCGGCGGATGCGGCTGTGGCTGGCTCGGGAAACCTTCTATACTGGTGGCGATGCGATGGGAAGGAACCCGAAGAGACGCCATCCAGCGGAGGGGGGCGGGAGCGATGAGGCGAGCAGCCCTGACGGCGAGCGCGGATGCGTAAGGCGGCACTGTCTCTGTACGATTCCCTGGTCCTGGGCCGACCCGTAATCACGCTGCTGATTGCGGCCCTCGCCGTCGGCCTGCTGGCCAGCCGCGCGCCCGACTTCGCGCTCGACACCTCCAGCGATTCGCTGCTGCTGGAGAGCGATACCGGCATCCGCTACTACCGGGCCATCCGGGCCCGTTACGGCTCCGACGACTTCCTCATCCTCACGTATACGCCGTCCGGCGATCTCTTTTCGGAGGCCGTACTCGACGACCTCGGTGGGCTGCGGGACGATCTCGCAGGGGCGCCGGGCGTGGCCTCCGTGGTCTCCATCCTCGACGTGCCGCTGCTGCAGAGCCCGCCGCTCGGCCCCCGGGAACTCGCCGACGGCGCGCCGACCCTCCTGTCCGCGCAGGTCGATCGCGAACTCGCGCGCGAGGAGCTGACCACCAGCCCGCTCTACCGCAACCGTCTGATGAGCCCGGACGGGAACACCACCGCGCTGCAGGTCAACCTGGAGCAGGACGAGACCTACACGAAACTGCTGAACCGCCGCGCCGATCTGCGCGAGATCCGCCTCGAGCGCAATCTCACGGCAGAGGAATCCGCCGCGCTCGCCGAGGTGGAGCGGCGCATCCGCGAGCGCCGCGAGTCCCAGCAGGCGCAACTGCAGCGCACCATCGCGGCGGTACGCGACATCGTCGACGACTACCGCGACGGCACGGAACTGCACCTGGGCGGGCTGCCGATGATCGCCGCCGACCTGGTGGACTTCATCCGCCGCGATCTGATCATGTTCGGCATCGGCCTCGCCGTGGCACTGGTCGCTCTCCTCGCCGTCATTTTCCGCCGGCCCCGCTGGGTCGTGCTGCCGCTTGCGACCTGCGCCGCCGCCGTGCTCGGCATGATCGGCTTTCTCGGCCTCGTTCAGTGGCCGGTCACGGTGGTGTCGTCCAACTTCGTCTCGCTGATGCTCATCCTGACGCTGTCGCTGAACGTCCACTTGGTAGTGCGCCACCGGGAGCTGCACCGCGAGCAGCCGAACGCCGGCCAGCGGGAGCTGGTGCGCGCGACGGTGCGCAACAAGTTCTATCCGGCGCTCTATACCGCGCTCACGACCATGGTAGCTTTCGGCTCCCTGGTGGTGAGCGACATCCGCCCGGTCATCGACTTCGGCTGGATGATGGTGATCGGCATGGCCATGGCCTTCGTGCTCACCTTCCTGATCCTGCCCGCCTCGCTGATGCTGCTCGCGCCGGGCGAGCCGCCCGAGAGCAGCGACTTCACCAACCGCATCACCGGGCTCTTCTCCCGGCTGATCGGCTCGGCGCCCCGGGCGACGCTGGCCGGATACGCGCTGATCGCCGTCGCGAGCACGGCCGGCGTGCTTCAGCTCAGCGTGGACAACCGCTTCATCGATTACTTCAAGCAGACCACGGCCATCTACCAGGGCATGAAGGTGATCGACGAGCGCCTCGGCGGCACCACCCCCCTGGACGTGATCCTGGACGCCGACCCCGCGTTTGTCTCCGACCAGGAGGACGAGCAGCAGCAGGCGGACGAGCTGGAGCTGCCCGGCGAGCCCGGGCTGGCAGCCCGCAGCTACTGGTACAACGCCACACGCAGCGACCTCCTGCGCCAGGCCCACGAGCATCTCGAGTCACGGCCGGACATCGGCAAGGTGCTCTCCCTCTCCACCACGCTGGAGGTGATACGCCAGGTCATGGACGAGGAGGAGCTGGACAACTTCCAGCTCTCGGTCATCTACAAGCGCCTGCCGGAAGAGGTGAAGGAGGTGCTGTTCGAGCCCTACCTCGCCGTCGAGGGTCACCAGACGCGCATCGCCGCGCGGGTCTACGAGACCAGCGATACGCTGGAACGCGACGAGCTGCTCGAGTCGATCCGCCGCTATCTCGCCGAGGATCTCGGCCTGGGCGAGGAGCGGGTGCATCTCACCGGACTGATGGTGCTCTACAACAACGTGCTGCAGAGTCTGCTCGGCTCCCAGATCACGACGGCCGGCGTGGTGACCGTGGCCGTGGTGCTGATGTTCTGGCTGTCGTTCCGTTCGCTGGCCGTCGCGGTGGTGGCGCTCGTTCCGAACCTGGTCGCCGCCAGCGCCGTCCTGGCACTCATGAGCGCGATGGGGGTGCCGCTGGACATCATGACCATCACCATCGCGGCCATCGCCATCGGCATCGGCGTGGACGACACCATCCATTACGTGTACCGCTTCCAGGAGGAGTTCGCGAAGGACGGCGACTACGACGCCACCATCGAGCGCTGCCACCGCAGCATCGGCCACGCGATGTACTACACCTCCATCACCATCATGCTGGGCTTCTCCATCCTCGCCCTGTCGAATTTCGTGCCTACCATCTACTTCGGACTGCTCACCGGCCTGGCGATGGCCGTCGCGCTCGTGGCCAACCTCTCGCTGCTGCCGCTCCTGTTTTCACGACTCCACGTGCTCGGCAGGCCGGACTGAGGCGCGGCCGCGCCGGCCGGCGTTGACGGCCGGGCGGAATCGCCGGGCGAGCCCGCCGGACGTTTCCACAATGGAAAACCCGCCGCTTCCTGTCTAGCATGAGGGCCAACAGGGAGCGCCAATCGCCCCGGAGGAGTTCAGACCATGGCCAGCAAGACAACGATAGTATTTCCCACCGATTTCTCCGAGACGTCGGTCAGCGCCCTGCACTGGGCGCGCAAGATGACGGAACAGCTCGGCGGCGAGCTGCATTGCATCACGGTGGTGGAGCCGCCCATCGTCTACACCTCCATGGAGGTGCCGACGGCGGTGCCTACCGTCGAAGAACTGGTGGCCCAGGCTCAGGCGCAGCTGGACGAGTTCACGAGAGAGAAGCTCACCGGCTTCTCCAACCCGCCGGTCGGCAAGGTGCTGGAAGGCCGCCCGGTGGACGAGATCACCGGCTATGCGAAGGAAACCGGCGCCGCGATGATCGTGATGTCCACCCACGGGCGCAGCGGGCTGAGGCACCTGCTGATCGGCAGCACCGCCGAGGGCGTGGTCCGTCACGCCGAATGCCCGGTGCTCACCGTGCGCGGCGCCGGTCAGGACTGAACCGCCGTGACCGACGAAAGGACCGAGGCGCTCGCGGAGCGTCTCGCGAAAACCCACGACCGCAATCGGCCCGCGATGGTCGAGAAGCGCCATGCGAAGGGCTACCGGACCGCCCGCGAGAATCTGGACGACCTGGTCGACACCGGTTCCTTCACCGAATACGGCCAGCTGGCCGTCGCCGCCCAACGCAGCCGCCGGGACGTCGCCGACCTGGAGGAGAATACGCCCGCGGATGCCGTCATCACCGGCACCGGGACCATCAACGCGGAGCTGTTCGGCCGGGAGAACGCGAGGGCGGCAGTCGTGGTCTACGACTACAGCGTGCTGGCGGGCACCCAGGGCTACTTCCACCACCGCAAGCTCGACCGCATCTTCGAGCTGGCCGAGCAGTGGGAGCTGCCGGTGGTGATGTACACCGAGGGCGGCGGTGGGCGGCCCGGCGACACCGACGTCACGACCCAGATCGCCGGACTGAATCTGTCGTCCTTCCGCACCTGGGGGCGCCTGTCCGGGCTGGTGCCGCGTATCGCCATCAACAACGGTTATTGCTTTGCGGGCAACGCGGCGCTGTTCGGCTCCGCCGACGTCACCATTGCCACGAAAACTTCGTGGATCGGCATGGCCGGGCCCGCCATGATCGAGGGCGGCGGCCTGGGCAAGCACGCGCCCACCGAGATCGGGCCGGTGGAGGTACAGGAAGGCAACGGCGTCGTCGATATTGTCGCGGACGACGAGGCCCACGCGACGGATATCGCGCGTCGTCTGCTGGCGTTGCACCAGGGCCGCACCGGAGACTGGGAGTGCGCCGACCAGGCGGCGATGCGCGATCTGATCCCGGCCGACCGGCGCTGGGTGTACCCGGTGCGCGACGTCATCGAGACCCTCGGCGACACGGGCAGTTTCATCGAGCTGCGCCGGCGCTACGGCGCACCGGTCATCACCGGCTTGCTGCGCATCGAGGGACGCCCGGCGGGGCTCATCGCGAACGACTGCCGGCAGCTCGGCGGCGCCATCACCGCGCAAGCCGCCGAGAAGGCGGCCCGCTTCCTGCAGCTCTGCGACGGCTGGGGCCTGCCCGTGCTGTCGCTCATCGACACGCCCGGCTTCATGGTGGGACCCGACAGCGAGCAGGAGGCGGCGGTGCGCCGCATGTCACGACTGTTCGTGGTGGGCGCCAATATCACCGTGCCCATCCTGGCAGTGGTCCTGCGCAAGGGCTACGGCCTGGGCGCCATGGCGATGGCCGGCGGCAGCCTGGCGGCCCCGGTCTGGACCGCGTCCTGGCCCACCGGCGAGTTCGGCGGCATGGGCCTCGAGGGCGCCGTGCGGCTGGGCTACCGGAAGGAACTGGAGGCGGTGGAGGACCGCGCCGAACGCGAGGCGCTGTTCGAGAAGCTGGTCAGGCAAATGTACGAGGCTGGCAAGGCCACCGAAGCGGCCGCACACCTGGAGATCGACGCCGTCATCGACCCGGCCGACACCCGACGGGAACTGGCCGGGATGCTGGCGCGGCTGCCGAAGCGCGGAGGCGGCGGCGGCAGGCGCTACGTCGACACCTGGTAGGCGGGCAGGTGCGAGTAGGTGCCGGACCGAACTTTTGCAACTTTTGGAAGTTATTGGCCGGGCGGCGGGATAACGGCCGGGCACGGATCGTAACCCGGCAAGCGCTTCAGCCGCTCGACCTCCTCGCGCAGATATTCGAGTGAAGCCAGTTCGCCGTGGGCGTCGAACTCATCCAGATACTGGCGCAGGACGCGCTCGTCTCCCATCAGCACGATCTGACCGTCCGTGGTGAGATGTTCATCCCGCCAGTTACGGTATTCGCGTTCTCGCTCCCGCACGGCCGCGAGCCCCGCTTCATCCCCCGATTCCTCGGCGATCATCGCCTGCAAGCTGATGCCGATTGCCCGATTCAGGACAGTCTGGCTGCGTTCCTCGAGGTGCCGCGCGAAGTCCAGGCAGGCGTCACGCCAGAGCGGGTCCGCCGCGACCCGCTCACGACACGCGGAGTAGGCGGTGAGCCAGGGCGACGTGGAAGCCGCCGCCCAGCCAATGCCCTCAATAACCCTTTCGACATAGGATAGACTCCCGGCGCTGGCTGCCAGCCCCAGCTCGATCACCCGGACCACATCGGCGAAATACTCGCGATGGGTGCCGGCACTGGCGCCCCGGCGCAGCGCCTGCAGCGCGCCATCGGTGTCGCCGCGGCTGGCCCGGTAGCCCGCGATGGCACCCCACATCTCACCGTTATCGCCGTCGGCCTCCGCCGCGCGCTCGACAATGCCCCGCTCTTCGCAGACACGCGACTCGGGCCGGTTGATGCAGGCATCGAGCAGGCGCTCGAGGATAAGGGGGTTGTCGGGATCGAGCGCGAGAACCGAGAGCAGACGTTGCAGATATTCGGGGCTGCGCTTGTCGGTGATCAACGCGGCCGCGAGGCGCAGTGCCACGTCTTCCGATCCTTCCAGCACCCTGGCGCGGCGTTGCGATTCGCGCTGGTGGCGCTCGAGAAGAGCGGCCAGGCCCTCCTCCGACGGCACGTCGTCCGGATACGGATCGCAGGCAAAGTCACGATCGCCTGCCGTGACTACCTCGCGAGGCTGTGGCTCGTCATCGCCAGGCACCGCCGGGGCTTCGTCTGGCTCAGGCCGTATCGGACGCTCTCCAGCCGAACGAGCAACGCCGGACTTGCCGGCCCCGCCATCGCCGCTACCGTCGTCGCTCCCGGATAGAACGATGATGGCCGCGAGAACGGCCATGGCCAGAACGGCGGCCGACCAGATCCCTGTCCGCGAAGCTGCCACACGCTCAGTGTAGCGTTCCGTCGGGTGTTTCCGGTACGCCTACACCTTCTCGCCGAACATGCCGCCCGTGCGTGTCTGCAGGTACGGCATCACCGGGATGTCCTCCTGCTTCAGGAAGCCCTGCTGTGGCAGCTTACCGTCGCGCACCATCTCGATGACGGCGGTGACGGACGCCGACGTCGTCCAGGCGATCGCAGTGAAGCGCTCGTCGCGGACCTTCTGCGGGTAGTAGGAGCGTACGAACTCGCGGCGGGAGAGCTCGTCGTCCTTCCAGCCCTCGGCCGAGATGTGGACGTGCACCACGTCCTCGTCCACCGGCGGCTTGGCGTTGGTGAGAATTTCGCCGGCGAGGTCGCGGCGCTCGCGCATCAGCAACTCGTGGAAGAAGAAGTTCATGAGATCCACGTGGCCCGGATAGCGCATGGTCTTGTAGTCGAGGTTCTCGACGTGATCCTTGAAGGTCTCGCACATCGTGCCGAGGCCGCCCGAGGTGGTGAAGGCCTCGAGCTTGCGGCCGTTGACGAAGACGGTCTCCACCCACTCCATGGGCGAGACCCACTTGTGGACGCCCTCCTCGATGACCTCGCAATCGTTCAGGTACTCGTTGACCACGCCCTCGGGCGACCAGTTGAAGTTGTAGCCGAGGAGTCCGGTGGGGTTCTGCGGCAGCGCGCCGACGCGCATCTTGATGGAGCGGACGCGATCGAACTGGCGGGCGAGGTGGGAGGCAACGATGCCGACGAAGCCGGGCGCGAGACCGCACTGGGGTGCCATGATGCCCTTCGAACTCTCGCTGAGTTCGCGGATGGCCGCCGTGGTGGGCACGTCCTCGGTGAGGTCGAAGTAGTGGATGCCGAGGCCGTGGGCGGCGCGGGCGACTTCCGTGTTGAGCGCGTACGGGAGGCAGGAGAGCACGGCCTCGTAGGGCTTGAGTACCTCGGCGAGATCGGCCGTGTCACCCATATCGGCCTCGATGATGGGGAACGAGGTGCCGAGGTCGAGCTTGCGGCTGTCGATGCCGGTCACATCGAAACCGGACTCCTCCAGCAGCAGCGCCGCCAGCTTGCCTACCTTGCCGATACCCAGTACCGCGACTTTCTTGAACGCCATTTCGCCTCCTCGCTGCGGGCTGCGGTGCCGGTCCGAACTTTTTTAACTTTCTGAACTTTTGCAGCGGGCCGCACCGAGGCAGCCCGGCTGCCCGGGAAGAAAGTCGCGAAAGTTAAAAAAGTTCGGACCGGCACCGGTAATTAGTTACACATGGAACCGCTTCGACCGCGACTGTATCAGGTCGCCGTACGCTTTCCGACCCCGGCGAGCGGCGGTTAATGGTACGGAACCTGCATGTTCCGGTACGCACACCTGATTGCCAAGGAGGAAGCATGCGAGTCCTGACAACCCTGATGCTCACGATTTTCTTCGCAGGTGGCATCGCCGGCTGCAACACCACCCGCGGTATCGGCCAGGATGTCGAGGCCGCCGGGGAAGGAATCGAGGAAGTCGCAGAAGAGACCGAGGAGGAGCTCGAGGACTGAGCTCCTCCCGGGCCGCCTTCGGTCGTTCAGTCGCCGGGATTGGCCACGAAGGGGATATGGATGGTGGCGAACATCTGCCCCGTCGCGGCGTCCACCAGGTCGGCGTGGAAGCGGACGGGCATGGCATCGCGCGTCTCCTCAACCCTTTCGAAGTAGAGGAACCCTTCCAACCGGCCGCCCTTGGCGAGCACCCCTTCCGGCAGCACACGGCGCAGCATCTCGCGAGTGGGCAACTCGATCCGCACTCTCTGCCAGTACGGGTAGTAATGGGAGTAGTAGTAAGGGTCGAAGAAGAACGGATCCGCCGTGTACACGGACAGCGACGGATACACGGTCCGGTAGTGCGGGGCCACGCGGAAGTAGCGATAGTCGAAGCCGATGGGGTCTATCGGACGATAGCGCCGCGCCATGAGCGGCTCGCTTACCGTGCCCTTCACGCCGTAGGGCGGCAGTGCGGCGTAGCGCCGGCCCAGGTCGGATACGAGGGCAAACTCGGAATAGCGGATGCGAATCGCCCTGTTGCTGCGGTTCTCGATCGTAACTCGCATCGGCGTTACGACATCCTCGATATCCACCGCGCCCGGCCAGCCCGAGGCCGCGGCCGTTACCGTGACGCCTTCGGACGAGGCCGTCGCCGCGGTCCCGTTCAACTGGACGATTTCGGCGCCCGGAGCGGGCTCCAGCTGTGGTGTCCGGGCGCAGGCGCCGAGAATCAGCGCCACGCCAACGACAACAAGTTGGGAAAGTTGCATAAGTTCGGTCCGGCACCTTCTCCGCATCAGCCTGCTTCCTTGTGCTCGGCCGGCGCCAGCTGCTCGAGCAGAGCGTGGCAGAAGGCATCGAGGTCGTCGGGTTTGCGGCTGGTGATGAGCCCGTCGTCCGTCACGACCTCCTCGTCCACCCAGCGGCCGCCGGCATTGCGGATGTCGGTCTGCAGGCTGGGCCACGACGTCAGCTTGCGGCCGTCCACGACCGCCGCCTCCACCAACACCCACGGCCCGTGGCAGATGGCCGCGATGGGCTTGCCCAGACGGAAGAACTCCCGTGTGAACTGCACCGAATCCTTGTCCAGGCGCAACGAGTCCGGGTTCGCGACGCCGCCTGGCAGCACCAGCGCGTCATAGTCCTCGGCACGAGCATCCCCCACCTGCCGGTCCACGTCGAAAGTGTCGCCCTTGTCGAGGTGGCGGAAGCCCTGAATCCTGCCGCTTTTCGGCGAGACCAGCTCGGCGTCACCGCCCGCTTCCTTCACTTCTTTCCAGGGCCTTGTCAGCTCCACCTGTTCCACGCCATCCGTGGCCAGAAAGGCGATCTTCTTGCCCGCCAGTGATGGTCTCTCACTCATGGTCGTAACCTCCCGGACTTTCCCTGCTGGTTTCTGCCGGCCGGCGCAGCCGGACGGCATTACGAAGCCTGTGGAGGATATGGTGCAAGTCGCATGCCACGACCGTGTGCCCGGCAAGGGCCGTATCCACGAGCGCATAACGGCCGTGCGCTGCAAGGATTGCCGGGCGGACTGCAAGGTTTTCAGAGACGCCCTCGCCCTCCGCACCGACAGAGCGCCGAAGCGCCCGCATGCACAGCCTGCCGCGAAGGCGGCTACGCTGGGCGCGTGGCACGAAGATTGCAACACGACGGTAGGGTAGATTCCCAAACCGGAAAAGGAGCGAGCCATGGCCGAGACGGATTTCGACACGCTTACAAAGGAAGAACTGCGCGAGCGCCTGAAGAGCGAGCAGCCGGACAACGAGGATCCCCGGTCGGGCTTCGCGCTGGTCAACGTCCTCGGCGAGGACGCGTTCCGAGAGCAGCACATCCCCGGGTCCATCAACATCCCGAAGGGCGAGGAAGAGGAATTCGAGCGCCGCTTCGAGAAAGACAAGGAGATCATCGTCTACTGCGCTTCTCCGGATTGCGATGCCTCGCCCACGGTCGCCAGGGAACTGGCCGACCGCGGCTTCGACAGCATCCGCGACTACGAGGCCGGCATGAGCGAGTGGAAAGAAGCGGGCTATCCCGTCGAGAGCGGGCGCGCGGCCTGAACAACGGAGGACGAGATATGACTGTCTGCGAAACCTGCGGCAACGACTACGCCAAGGCATTCACCATACGCATGAACGGAGAGGATCACACCTTCGATTCCTTCGAGTGCGCCATCAGCGCACTGGCGCCGGTGTGCGAGAACTGTGGTACCCGCGTCATCGGCCACGGCGTCGAGAACGAGGACCGCTACTTCTGCGGCGCGCATTGCGCCGGTGAGCAGGGCGTCGTCGGCGCCACCGACAACGTCTGAAGACGAGCGCTCGCGACGCGGCCTGCCGGCGTGCTGCGCCGCGTCGATCGCCCTGAGCCGAGGCCGAGAACATGATCGAGGTGAACGTCTGGACGGTGACGCTGGCAGCGT
>DASRVH010000043.1:0-36415 GCA_035655155.1 Woeseiaceae bacterium | reverse complement strand
CATCGAGGCGCTCAACGAGCAGGATCTGCAGGGCCGGAACATGCGTGTGAACGAGGCGCGTCCGCGCGAGGACCGACCCCAGCGTCGCGACCGCTACTGATCGAGGGATCGCGTTCCGCGCGATCCCGTGACGCGAATAGGCCGCCTCCGGGCGGCCTTTTTGTCCTGATGCAGGAGGGCCTTCAGGCCCGACCCGCTGATGGGCATGTAGGAGGGGCTTTAGCCCCGATTCACCACACAATCGGGCCTGAAGGCCCTCCTACATGATTATTCGTGCTCCACGTAGGTGGAGCGCGAGAACGTGCGGATGTACTCGTCGAGGATGTCCATGCCCTGCTTGGGGCGCAGCACGCCGGCGTTGATCTTCTCGCGCACGAGCGCGCTCATGCGCCGTTCCAGATCGTTGGCGAAGTACTGCACCTGGCCGAGGATCTCCTGCACCCGGGTGCCCGGGATGATCTTCTCCACCCAGTAGTTGCCAGGCTCCTCGTCGTCCGCGTAGATGTGGGCTTCGGCCACCCGGCCGAACAGGTTGTGGGCGTCGCCCATGATGTCCTGGTAGGCGCCCATCAGGAACAGGCCGATGTAGTAGCGCTCGCCGGGGCGGGGGTCGTGCAGCGCCACGTAGGTCTTGTCCGCGTTCGCGGTGACGTAGTGGTGAATCTTGCCGTCGGAGTCGCAGGTGAGGTCCACCAGCACGGCGCGGCGCTCCGGCCGTTCGTCCAGCCGCGTCAGTGGCATCAGCGGGAAAGTCTGGCCGATGGCCCAGTGGTCCAGTATGGACTGGAATACCGAGAAGTCGCACAGGTGCTGGTCCACCAGCGCCTCCTCGATCATGCCGAGCTCCGCCGGCGGCGGGTCCAGCTCGGCGGCTCGAAGCCCCTCTGCGATGAGAGCGCAGGCGCTCCAGAACAGCCGCTCGATCAGCGCCTGCTGCTCCAGCGGCATATAGCCCAGGCGGAAGCTGGCCTCCGCATCCCGGCGCACGTCCCGGCACTCGTGGTAGGCCTCGGTCAGCAGCGCCGGCCCGGCCTTGCCCTGCGCGCTGCGCCGGCGCAGCCGGTCCAGCACCCGGTAGAGTTTCTGCACCAGCGCGTGGTCCTCGTCGCCGGGGCGGAAGTCGTCCGCGATCATGTCCTTGCCGTAGCTGCCGAGGGACTCCACGACCAGCACCGAATGGTGCGCCGTGATGGCGCGGCCGCTCTCGGATATCAGGGTGGGGTGGGGCAGCGACTGTTCCTCGCACACGTCGTGCACTGCCGAGACCACGGCGTTGGCGTATTCCTGCAGGCTGTAGGTGATGCCGCTCTCCTCGCCCTCGTCGTAGCGCACGCCGAGGCCGCCGCCCACGTCGATGTAGCGGATACGGATCCCGCGGCGGATGAGCTTGGCATAGACCTGGGTGATCTCCTTCACCGCGTTGCGCAGCACCTGTACGTCGGAGACCTGGCTGCCCACGTGGAAGTGCAGCAGGGCGAATGCATCCTCGCGGCCGCTCTCGCGCAGCCGTTCCAGCAGCGTCACCAGCTCCGGGATGGACACGCCGAACTTGGAACGGTCGCCGCCGGATTCCGCCCAGCGGCCCGCGCCGGCCGTGGTGAGCCGCACACGGACGCCGAACGCGGGCACGGTCTCGCTGGCCGCGGTGAGCGCCATCCACTGCTCGAACTCGCCGAATTTCTCGATGACCGGAATGACGTTCTTGCCGAGCCGCTGAGACGCGTGGATCAGCGACAGCATGCTCTCGTCCTTGACGCCGTTGCAGATCAGCAGCGTCTCGTCGCGGGTCAGGTGGGGCAGTGTCGCCACCAGCTCCGGCTTGGAGCCGCATTCGAGGCCCAGTCCGTAAGGCTCGCCCGCGTCCAGGACCTCCTCCACCACCTCGTGCAGCTGGTTGACCTTGATGGGGTAGACGCTGCGGTACTCGCCCTCGTAGTCGTGGCGCTCGATGGCCCGGCGGAAAGCCTCGTTGATGCGTCGCACGCGGGAGCGCAGCACGTCCTGGAAGCGCAGCAGCACCGGCGGCTGGATGCCCCGCTCGGCGAGGTCGGCCACCACGTCGGCGATGCGGATGGCGATATCGCTCGCCTCGTCCGGGCGCACGGCCGCATGGCCCGAGTCGTCGATCAGGAAGAACCCGTCGCCCCAGACCTCCACCCGGTAGAATTCGGCCGTGTCGTCGATGGTCCAGCCTTCGGCGCTCTCCGGGAGCGGCCGCGCGTCGCTCTGTTCGCTCATCGGCGGGCCTCAGATACCCAGGACACAGGCGAAAACGAGGGGCGCGACGATGGTCGCGTCCGACTCGATGATGTACTTCGGCGTGTCGGCCGAGAGCTTGCCCCAGGTGATCTTCTCGTTCGGCACGGCGCCGGAGTAGGAGCCATAGCTCGTCGTCGAGTCGCTGATCTGGCAGAAGTAGCCCCAGCGCGGGATGTCTTCCTTGCCGAGGTCCTGCTCGATCATCGGCACCACGCAGATGGGAAAGTCGCCGGCGATGCCGCCGCCGATCTGGAAGAAGCCGATGGAGGCGTCCGCGCAGGTCTTCTGATACCAGCCGGCCAGCGCGATCATGTACTCGATGCCGTTGCGCACCGTGTGCACGTTGCCGATGTCGCCGTTGATGCAGTGGGAGGCGAAGATATTGCCCAGCGTCGAATCCTCCCAGCCGGGCACGAACACGGGCAGGTCGCGCTTTGCGGCCTCCACCAGCCAGCTGTTCGCCGGGTCGATCTGGTAGTGCTCCTCCAGTTCGCCGGAGAGGATCAGCCGGTACAGGAACTCGTGGGGGAAGTACGACTCGCCGGCCTTGTCGGCCGTCTGCCATTCCTTCAGCACGGCATCCTCGATGCGCCGGATGGCCTCGTCCTCGGGGATGCAGGTATCGGTCACCCGGTTCAGGTGCCGTGCGAGCAGCTGCTCCTCGTCCTCCGCGGTCAGGTCCCGGTAGCCGGGGATGCGCACGTAGTGATCGTGGGCCACCAGGTTGAACAGATCCTCTTCCAGGTTGGCGCCGGTGCAGCAGATGGCGTGCACCTTGTCCTTGCGGATCATCTCGGCCAGCGACAGGCCGAGCTCGCCCGTGCTCATCGCGCCCGCGAGCGTCATGAACATCCTGCCGCCGGTATCGATATGGCGGCGATAGCCGTCGGCGGCATCCACGAGAGCGGCGCTGTTGAAGTGACGGAAATGGTGGTGGACGAAGTCCGTGATGGCAGTCATTGCGGGGACCTCCGGATGGCATGGGCGTCCGGCTCACCCGAGGGGTCCGCCGGGACGCGGAGAATAGGGCCAAAGTCCCATGCTAACAAGCGAAAGATTTCGTCGCAGGACGCGGCCGGACGGGTTACCAGGGCTCCGTCCACGACAGCGGTTCCTCGTCCATGAGTGCGGCCTGCTCGCGCAGTGCCAGGATGTGCTCGCCCCAGTAGCGCTGGGTGTTGAACCAGGGGAAGGCGACGCGGAAGGCGGGGTCCTCCCAGCGCCGGGCGAGCCAGGCGGCGTAGTGCATGATGCGCAGTGTCCTGAGCGCTTCGATGAGGCGCAGCTCCCGCGCCTCGAACAGCCGGAACTCCGTGTAGCCGGCCAGCAGTTCGGCCAGCTGGGGAGTCTGCTCCTCCCGGTCTCCGGAGAGGAACATCCAGAGATCCTGCACTGCGGGACCCATGCGCGCGTCGTCCAGGTCGACGATGTGCACCTGCTCGTCGCGTACCAGCAGATTGCTCGGATGCAGGTCGCCGTGCAGCCGCAGGTGGCGCACCTCGCCCGCGGCATCGAAGCAGTGTTCGGCGCGGGCGAGCAGATCGGCGCTCAGCGTATCGTAGGAGGTGGCGAGTTCGTCCGGGATGAAGCCCTCGTCGAGCAGGAACTCCCGCGATGCGTCGCCGAAGCTCTCGATATCCAGCGTGGGCCGGTGCCGGAAGGGCTCCCTGGCGCCGCAGTTGTGCAGCCTGGCCGTGAAGCGGCCGATCTGGCGCAGGAGGCGCGCGTCATCGAGTTCGGCGGCGTGACCGCCGTGGCGACGATACACCGCCAGCCGGAAGCCGCCGACATGGTGCAGGGTCCGGCCGCCGATCGACATCGGCGCGACCACCGGGATGTCGGCGTCCGCCAGCTCGTGCGCGAACGCGTGCTCCTCGAGGATGGCCTCGTCGCTCCAGCGGCCGGGGCGGTAGTACTTGGCGACCAGCGGCTGGCCGTCCTCGATGCCCACCTGATAGACCCGGTTCTCGTAGCTGTTCAGGGCCAGCAGTCGGCCGTCGGTCAGGAAACCCAGCGCCTCGATGGAGTCGAGGATGTCCGCGGGTCCGAGCTGGCGAAAAGCCAGCGTGTCGTCTGCGTCGTCTGCCGGCATGGCCATGCCGCAGTGTAGCACCACGCCGCGGGCTGGCAGCCCCTGCGCCCTTTGGGTACTCTTCATCGCCGCCTGAAGACGGAGAGAGCCGCCCATGCCCAGAGCCGATGCCAACGGAGTCGAGATCGAGTACGACGAGTTCGGGTCGCCCGATGCCCCGGCCATCCTGCTCGTCATGGGGCTCGGCATGCAGCTGCTCGCCTGGCGCGAACCGTTCTGCCGGCTGCTCGCCGACGCCGGCTACCGGGTGATCCGCTACGACAACCGCGACACCGGGCTGTCGACCCGTTTCAGCCACCTGCGCACCCCGGCTATCCCGACGGTGGTGTTCCGCGGCCTGCTCGGGATGCGCCAGAAAGTGGCCTACACGCTCTCCGACATGGCGCTGGACGCGGTCGGCCTGCTCGACGCCCTGGGTATCGAGCGGGCGCACGTGGTGGGCGTCTCCATGGGCGGGATGATCGGCCAGATCCTCGCGGCGAAGCACGCCGAGCGCGTGCAGACCCTGACCTCCATCATGTCCACCAGCGGCCACCGCTCGCTGCCCCGACCGCGCCGGGAGGTGCGACAGCACATCTTCCAGGCCCGCGCGGCGGACGCCAGCCGCGAAGAGGTGGTGGCCCACGCCGTGCGCACCATCGAGCTGATCGGCAGCCCGCGCTACCCGGTGGACCGGGACATCATCCGGGCCCACGCCGAGGAGGCCTACGACCGGGCCTATTATCCCGAAGGCATCATGCGTCACGTGGGCGCGATCATCTCCGACGGCAACCGCCGCAGCCGCTTGCGGGCCATCCGCCGGCCGAGCCTGGTGATCCACGGCACGGACGACCCGCTGGTGCCGGTGGAAGGGGGCATGGACACCGCCGAACACATCCCCGATGCGCGCCTGGAGCTGATCCCGGGCATGGGCCACAACCTGCCCGAAGGCCTCTACGACCAGCTCACCGACCTGATCACCACCCACGCCCACCGAAACCGCTGACCGATTCGTAGGAGGGCCTTCAGGCCCGATCCGGCTCTGCCAGACCCCGTTCTTTTGTGGCCGTCCTGCGGGGGTATCCATCTTGCTCCCGACAAAAGGTCGCGGCGATGAATACCCCCGCATGACGGCCGTGCTCGCGGTGGCGTGTCGGAGCTGCCAGTCAGTGGCGCCTGCTGATTGGTGCCAATGCTCTCGGCTACGGGCCCGTCAACGGGTGGGCAAGGGTTGCGGGGTCGTCCGGGCCGACTGGAGCCAGGACGGCGGGAAGGAGGCCTGGCCGAAGTGAAGGAGGACAGGACGTCCGACTGAACGTCCCCGCGACCCTTGCCCACCCGATGGCGGGCCTACGCTAAAAGAAAGAAATCGGGCCTGAAGGCCCTCCTACGTGGGTCAGGCGTCCGTGCCGCAGTAGATGTCGTGCAGGAGGTTGATCATCTCCGTGGCCGGGCCGGGCACCAGCGAGTAGTAGATGCTCTGCGCATCCCGGCGGGTTTTCACCAGGCCTTCGCGGCGCAGGATGCCGAGCTGCTGCGACAGCCCGGACTGGCTCATCGGGATCCGGTCGTTCAGCTGGCCCACGGTCATCTCGCTCCCGGCCAGCGTGCAGAGGATCATCAGCCGGTTCTCGTTCGACAGCGCCTTCATGAGCTGCGCGGCTTTTCCCGCGTGCTCGTGGATTTCCGAGAAATCGCGCTCGGACGCGGCCCGGTCGGGCGCCTCTACGGATTTCGACGGCATCGTCTGGTCCCCTCCGATTCCGTACTAACCACGATTGTATATTGCAAAATTATAATATACAAATATAATATCCGAGATGAATTGCGGAGCTTGTCCCGTGAGCACCCCGAAAGTCGATACTTTTTACCACGAAGATACCAACACGTTCTCCTACGTGGTGTCGGATCCGGCCACCCGCCAGGCCGCGGTCATCGACCCGGTGCTGGATTACTGCCCGGATTCCGGTTGCACCTCGAGGGAATCGGCGGATGCCCTGCTCGCCCGGGTGGAGGAGGAGGGCCTGCGGGTCGCCTGGATCCTTGAGACCCATGCCCACGCCGACCACGTGACGGCGGCCGAGTATCTGCAGGAGCGCACCGGCGCCCCCATCGGCATCGGCGCCGGCATCCGCGCCGCGCAGGAGAACTTCCGCCGCACGTTCAACCTGGGAGCCGATTTCCCGGCGGACGGCTCCCAGTTCGACCGCCTGTTCGCCGACGGCGACGGCTTCTCCATCGGCGAGCTCCCGGTGCGCGTGATGGCGGTGCCGGGCCACACCGACGACAGCATCGCCTACCGCGTCGGCGAGGACACCGTCTTCGTCGGCGATACGCTGTTCCGGCCCGACTACGGCAGCGCCCGCTGCGACTTTCCGGGCGGGGATGCGGGCCGTCTGTACGACTCCGTACGGCGGCTGTTCGAACTGGCGTCCGAGACGCGCCTGTATCTGTGCCATGACTATCCGGCCGAGGCGGCCGAGCCCCGCTCGATGACGAGCGTGGCCGAGCAGCGGGAACACAATCGCCACCTGCGCGACGGCGTCTCCCGGGAGGAATTCGTGCGCATGCGCCAGGAGCGCGACGCCGGGCTCGGGCTGCCGCGTCTGATCATCCCGGCCATCCAGATCAACATCCGGGCCGGCCGCCTGCCGCCCGCGGAAGGCAACGGCGTTTCCTATCTCAAAATTCCCGTCGACGCATTCCCCGGGGGTGGAAAATGACGCACATCGTCGTGCTCGGTGCCGGCCTCGGCGGCATCACCCAGGCCTGCGAGCTCAGGCAGATGCTGTCCGGCCAGGCCCGCATCACGGTCGTAAGCGACCTGCCTTACTTCGAATTCACGCCCTCGAACCCGTGGGTGGCCGTGGGCTGGCGGCAGCCGTCGGATATCCGGGTGGACCTGGCCGAGACGCTGGGCCGCCACGGCCTGAACTTCATCGGCAAGGCGGCGGCGAAGGTGCGCCCGGAGCAGAACTGCATCGAGCTGACGGACGGCGAGAAGGTGGACTACGACTACCTGGTGATCGCCACCGGCCCGGCGCTGGCCTTCGACGAGGTGCCGGGCCTCGGGCCCCACGGCGGCTATACCCAGTCGGTGTGCAAGACCGATCACGCCCGCCAGGCCATGGACGACTTCGAGAAGCTGGTGGCAGACCCCGGCCCCGTCGTGGTGGGCGCGGCTCAGGGCGCGTCGTGCTTCGGCCCGGCCTACGAGTACGCGTTCATCCTCGAGACGGAGCTCCGCCGGCGCAAGATCCGCGACCGGGTGCCCATGACATTCGTCACGCCGGAGCCCTACATCGGCCATCTCGGCCTGGACGGGGTGGGCGACACCAGGAGCATGCTTGAATCCGAACTGCGCGAACGCCATATCAAATGGGTGACCAACGCACGCATCGAGGAGGTGACGGACGGCCGCGTCCGGGTGTCTGAGATGAGCTCCGCCGGCAAGGTCGGCCAGGAACACGACCTCGAATTCCGCCACGCGATGATCCTGCCCGCATTCCGCGGCATCGATGCCGTGCGCGACGTCGAAGGACTGGTCAACCCCCGGGGTTTCGTCGTCATCGACGACTATCAGCGCAACCCGACGTATCCCAACGTCTATGCCATCGGGGTGTGCGTCGCCATCCCGCCGGTGGGCCCAACCACCGTCCCGCTGGGCACGCCGAAGACCGGCTACATGATCGAGTCGATGGCGACGGCCGCCACCCACAACATCGCCGATGCCATGGCGGGCCGGGAGCCCGGCCACCGTGCCACCTGGAACGCGGTCTGCCTGGCGGATTTCGGCGACCGGGGTGTGGCTTTCGTGGCGCTGCCCCAGATCCCGCCGCGCAATACCAACTGGTCCGGCGAGGGCAAGTGGGTGCATCTCGCCAAGGTGGGTTTCGAGAAATATTTCCTGCGCAAGGTACGCCGCGGCCAGACCGAGCCCGTGTATGAGCGGCTCGTGATGCGCCTGCTCGGCGTCGACAAGCTGAGGCAGCCCTCATGAGACAACCCCTGATGCAGCTGGCAACGGGCAAGCCCCGTATCGTCTACGTCCTCACCGTGCTCCTGACGGTGCTGCTGGGATCCCAGATCCCGCGCATCCAGATCGACACGGATCCCGAGAACATGCTGCCGGACGACCAGACGGACCGGGTCTTCCACAACCAGGTGGAGGAGACCTTCCGTCTGCACGACGCGCTGGTGGTCGGCCTCGTCAACACGAGCCACCCCGGGGGTGTCTACAACGTGCAGACCATGACGGCGCTGCACAGGCTCACGGACGAGATCCTGCAGCTCGACGGCGTCATCGAGCCGGACCTGATGTCGCTGGCCGTCGCCGACAACATCACCCAGGGCGAGCAGGGGCAGCTGCGCTTCGAGTGGATGATGAAGCAGCCGCCGGACACAGCGGAGGAGGCCGAGGCGCTGCGCAGCCACGTGGAAGACCTGCCGATGCTGCGCGATACGCTGGTCTCCGGCGACGGCAAGGCCGCGGCCATCTACGTGCCCATCGAGAGCAAGGACCTGAGTTACGCGCTGTCGCAGCAGATCCGTGCGCTGGCCGCCGAGCACGCCCCGGACCAGGAGATCCACATCACCGGTCTGCCGGTGGCGGAGGACACCTTCGGCCACGAGATGTTCGTGCAGATGGCCATCTCGGCGCCGCTGGCCGGCCTGATGATTTTTCTGCTGATGTGGTATTTCTTCCGCAGCATCCGGCTCATCATCGCGCCCATGATCGTGGCCGTGGTGACGGTGATCGCCACCATGGGGCTGCTGATCGGCCTCGGCTTCACCGTGCACATCATGAGCTCGATGATCCCGATCTTCCTGATGCCGATCGCGG
Source organism: Woeseiaceae bacterium (assembly GCA_035655155.1). GTDB lineage: Bacteria > Pseudomonadota > Gammaproteobacteria > Steroidobacterales > Woeseiaceae > Lentisalinibacter. The sequence continues at coordinate 27,242 of DASRVH010000043.1, read as the reverse complement.
TGGTGGACTCGGTGCACATCATGTCCGAGTTCGCCGACCGCTACGGCGGACGCGAATCCGCCGAGAAGGCCATCCGCGAGGTGGTCGGCCACCTGTTCCGGCCGATGCTGTTCACCTCGCTGACCTCGTCCGTGGGCTTCTTCTCGCTGCTGCTGACGCCCATTCCGCCGGTGCGGGTGTTCGGCGCGTTCGTCGGCTTCGGCATCCTGCTGGCCTTCCTGGTCACCATCGTGTTCATCCCGGCCTACGTCGTCCGGATGAAGCCGGACAGTCTGAAGGTGCTGGCGCGGCTCGGCACCGAGGACCAGGAGAGCGACACGCTGCTCGCCAGGGTGCTGCGCAGGACGGGCTCTGCGTCGTTCGCCGGCGGCAAGCTGATCCTCGCGGTCACGGCCATCGTGGTGGCACTGAGCGTCGCCGGCGTGATGCGCATCCAGATCAACGACAACCCCGTGCGCTGGTTCAAGTCCAGCCACGAGATCCGCATCGCCGACCGGGTGCTGAACGACCATTTCGCGGGCACCTACGATGCCTATCTGGTGCTCACTTACGACAACGAGGCCAACCGGGCCGAGACCCGCCGCCAACTCGAGGAACTGGCGGGAGAGCTCGGTTCCGGTCCGGCGCTGGACTCGGTGCGCGAGGCCGTCGATGCCGAAGAGGACGAGAGCGGCGCCTGGCTCGACCGGGTGATCGGAGCCGCCGACGATGCGCTGTTCGAGGTGAGCGCCGACGACGACATCGAGACGCTGGAGGAGATTCTCTCCACGGCCGAGCAGGCGTCGTCCCGCTCGAACTACTTCCAGCGCCCGGGGGCGCTGGCCATGATCGACGACCTCCAGCAGGCGCTGATGGATACCGGCAAGGTGGGCAAGGTGAACGCGCTGCCGGACGTCGTGAAGACCGTGAACCGCGAACTCCGGAGCGGCGAGCCGGAGGACTACCGCATCCCCGACTCCCAGCGCGGCGTCGCCCAGACGCTCCTGCAGTTCCAGTCCTCGCACCGGCCCCAGGACCTCTGGCACATGGTGACGCCGGACTATCAGCAGACCACGCTCTGGCTGCAGCTCACCAGCGGGGACAACCAGGACATGGAGCGGGTGATCGAGGCCACCCGTGATTACCTGGACGACAATCCGCTGCCCGAGGCGGTGAGCGCGCGCTGGGCGGGCAAGACCTATATCAACCGGGTCTGGCAGCAGGAGATGGTGGAGGGCATGCTCTATGCGCTGCTCTCCGCCTTCGTCGTCGTCTTCCTGATGATGGCGATCCTGTTCCGTTCGCTCCGCTTCGGCATACTGGCGATGTTGCCGCTGTCCGCGACGATCCTGGGCGTGTACGGGCTGATCGGCTGGGTGGGCAAGGACTACGACATGCCCATCGCGGTGCTCTCGTCGCTGACGCTGGGCCTGTCCATCGACTTTGCCATCCATTTCATCCAGCGCATGCGCTCGCTCTACGCGGAACTCGGCTCCTTCGCACGGGCGGCGCAGGCCGTGTTCGAGGAACCTGCGAGGGCGATCTCCCGCAACGCCATCGTCATCGCGTTCGGCTTTACGCCGCTGTTCCTCGCGCCGCTGGTGCCTTACATCACCGTGGGCGCCTTCATGGCCTCGATCATGGCCATCTCGGGCGTCGCCACCCTGATACTGCTGCCGGGAGTGCTCGGCGTCGCCCGGCGCCTGTTCTTCCCGGGAGGAAACCACACCGCCGAGGCCTCCTCGAATGGCCAGGGACAAGCCTGAGGCAAGGAGAAAGACTCATGACCGACCTGAAGACGAAACCGATCCGCCTCGCGGCGATGTCCGCGGCGATGTCCGCGGCAATGCCCGCGGCAATGCTGGCGGCACTGCTGGCGCTGCCGCCGCTGGCGGCCGCCCAGTCCACCCCGGATGTCGACACCATCGTCGAGAAAGCCAATCTCGCCGCCTATTACGCGGGCGACGACGGCCGCTCCGAGGTGCGCATGATCATCTACGATGAGCAGGGCCGCGAGCAGCGCCGCCAGTTCACGATCCTGCGCCGGGACATCGAGGACGGCGGCGACCAGGAGTTCCTGGTGGTGTTCAGCCGGCCCTCCGATGTGCGCGGCACGACCTTCCTGGTGAAGAAGCACGTCGGCAGCGACGACGACCGCTGGCTGTACCTGCCGGGCCTGGATCTCGTGAAGCGCATCTCCGCGGGTGACAAGCGCACGAGCTTCGTGGGCGCCCATTACTTCTACGAGGACGTCTCCGGGCGCAGCCCCGAGGAGGACGAGCACGAGTTCGTCGAGGAGACGGAGGACTACTACGTGCTGCGCCACGTCCCGAAGGATCCGGGCATGGTGGAGTTCGAGGACTACACGACCTGGATCGACAAGGAGACCTGGCTGCCGATGCGCATCGAGTACCGGAACGCCGCCGGCGAGACGTACCGGACCATCGAGGCGGGCGCCGTCGAGACCATCGAGGGTTTCCCGACGGTGACGAAGAGCCGGGTGGAGGACAAGTCGCTGGGCGGCTACACGCTCATGCAGTTCCGCTTCATCGACTACGACATCGGCCTGCCCGCCGACATCTTCACCGAGCGCTCGCTGCGCCGCCCGCCTCGTGAGTGGCTGGAGCGCACGGAGGGCGGCAGCTGATGCCGCGAGTCCTCTCCATCGCACTGCTGGCGGCGCTGATGCTGGTCGCCGGCTCCGTCGCCGCTCAGGTTGAAGACCCGTGGCCGGACCAGGGGGCGGACGAGGGCGGCGAGGACCCGTGGGCGGAGGAAAGCGGGGACGAGTGGGCCGAGGAGTGGGACGACAGCTGGGAAGACCAGGGCGGGGGCATCGTCGTCACCGGATTCACGGAACTCGCCGCCGGCATGCGGGCCGACAGCGACGGCCCGGTGGACCGGCGCATGACGCTGGGCGATGCCCGCCTGCGCGCCGAGGCCGAATGGATCGGCGACGCGCTCGAGGCGAATGCCGTGGGCGACGTCTGGTACGACGCGGTGACGAGCGACTTCGAGGTGGAGGTGCGCGACCTGACGGTCGCCTTCTCGCCGACGGAGGACATCGACGTCACCGCCGGCCGGCAGGTGCTCACCTGGGGTACCGGCGATCTGGTATTCCTGAACGACCTCTTCCCCAAGGACTTCGTCTCCTTCTTCGCCGGCCGGGACGACGAATACCTGAAGGCGCCGTCAGACACGGTGCGGGTGGGCTTCTACAACGATCTCGCCAACGTGGACCTCGCCTGGACCCCGCGCTATCAGCCCGATGAATATCTGAACGGAGCGCGTTTCTCGTTCTTCTCGCCCCGCGCCGGGCAGGTGGTGGCGCCGGACCCGCCCGTCGGGGCGGTGGAGCCGAGCCGGTACGAGCTGGCGCTGCGGCTGTACAGGACGGTGCGCGGCGTGGAATACGCCGCCTACGGTTATCACGGCTACTTCAAGCAGCCGACGGCGGTGGACGCCGACGGCCGGCTGACCTTCGCGCCGCTGACGTCGCTCGGCGCCAGCGTGCGGCTGCCGCTGTGGTCCGGGCTGTTCAATGCGGAATTCGCCTGGTATGACTCCCGGGACGACGAGGACGGCGACGACCCGGCCGTCCCGAACAGCCAGGTGCGTTTGCTGGCCGGGTTCGAGCGCGAGCTGATGGCCAACTTCACTGCCGGCTTCCAGTACTACGTGGAATACACCCGTGACCATGACGCGCTGATCGCGAACTCGCCGGCGCCGCAGTTCGAGCCCGAGGAGTACCGGCAGGTGCTCACGAACCGGCTCACCTACCGCATCGACCAGGACCGCTGGACGCTGTCCCTGTTCACGTTCCTGTCGCCTTCGGACGAAGACTTCTACCTGCGCCCGTCGGTGACCTTCCGCCAGAGCGACGAGTGGCAGTTCACCACCGGCGGCAACTGGTTCGGCGGCCGGGACGACCACACGTTCTTCGGTCAGCTCGAAGACAACAGCAATTTCTATGTGCGTATCCGTTACAACTACTAGAGCGACAATTCAGTGACTACAGGAGGAAACATCATGTCAGTCGAAAGAGGCGTCTTCGCATTCGCAGGCTTCATGGTCCTGCTCTCGGTCTTCCTGACCTACTTCGTGCACCCCTGGTTCGTCTGGCTCACGGTCTTCGTGGGCGCCAACCTGCTGCAGAGCGCCTTCACCGGCTTCTGCCCGGCCGCGATGGCCATGCACAAACTGGGCATGCGCACCGAGAAGGAACTCGCAACAACATGACAGGTGCCGGACCGAACTTTCGCAACTTTTCCAACTTGTTTGCCCGGCGCGCCGGCCGCCTGACCGGCGCGCTGGCGGTAGCGGCGCTGGTCGCCGCCTGCGGCGAACCGCCGGCGGAACCGGCCGCGCCGGAGGTATCGCCGCAGAAGGCGGAGAAAGCCCAGGCGGCAGCCGCCGAACTCGGCAAGCGCCTCAAGTCCCGCCTGATGGAGACCATTGGCAGCGAGGGCCCGGTCGCGGCCATCCGCGTTTGTTCGCAGGAGGCGTCGGAGATCGCGCGCGAGGTCTCGGCTGATGCCGGCCTCACGGTGTCGCGCACCAGTCTGAAGACGCGCAATCCCGACAACGCGCCGGATGCCCGCGAGCGCGCGGTGCTGGAGCTGTGGCGCAACAAGGTCGACGCCGGTACGCCGGCCGACGCATTGGAGACCTTCGCGAGCGACGGCGGCGACTTCCTCTGGATGAAGCCCATCGTCGTCGAGCCGCCGTGCCTCATGTGCCACGGCAGCAACATCCCGGAGGCGGTGGCGGACGCGATTGCGAAGCGCTATCCACAGGACCGCGCGACCGGTTACAGTGCCGGTGACCTTCGCGGTGCCTTCGTCGTGCGGTGATGCCGACGGGGTCATCTCTACCCACCCGGCGAGCCGGGCTGCAACGACAACAGGAGGATCAGATGCCTGCAGGGAAACTGGCGATGACGATGGCTATGGCGATGGCTATGGCGATGCCCGCCGCGGCCGAAGCGCAGACGACCCGCATCCCCGTGCACGTGCTGTCCCAGGACGCAAAGCTCATCGGCAGCGGCGTCGGCGGCGCCTGGGTGACGGTCACCGACGCGGCCACCGGCGAAGTACTCGCGCAGGGCGCGCACGCCGGAGCCACCGGGGACACGCAGAAGATCATGCGCCTGGACCCCCAGGAACGGGACACCGTGCTGTTCGACACCGAAGGCGCCGCAGTCTTCGTCGCGGAATTCGATATCGACGAGCCGACGGTCGTGCGCATCACCGCCACCGGCCCGCTCGGCAATCCGGATGCGAGCATGCGGTCGAGCACCGAGATGCTGGTCACGCCGGGCGCCGAGATCACCGGCGACGGCGTCGTGCTGACGTTGCACGGGCTGAACATCGAGATCCTGGAGGCCGCCGCCGGCACCGCGGGCGAGCCGGTCCGGGTGCTCGTCAACGTCGGCATGATGTGCGGCTGTCCGCTCACCCCCGGCGGCCTCTGGGACGCCGATACCGTCGAACTCACGGCACGGCTGGTTCGCGACGGCAAGGTCGTCGCGACGGGCGCCCTCGACTATGCGGGCGAGCGCAGCCGCTTCGACGGCGCGGTCACGCCCCCCGAGCCCGGCGCCTACGTCCTGGAAGTCGTCGGCGCGCAGCCCTCGAAGGCCAACTTCGGCCGCGCGCGCATGCCGCTAGCGGTCGGCGACTGAGCACGGGCGACTGAGCATCTTCGCGAGCATTGCCGCGAGCATTGCCGCGAGCATTGCCATGAGCCTCGTCGCGGGGACGGTCAGCGTGCGCGAATCGGTCCGACCGTTCCCGTGACTCAGGCGGCGCGCAGCACGCGGCCGCACTTCTCCCTGCCGAACACCGGCGTGTAGGCGTCGTCGCGCCAGACCACACGCCCGCCGACGATCACCCAGGGCACCACGCCGTCGGAGCGGTTCACGAGCTGGCTGTGGTCGAAGTCCTGCCGGTAGATGCTGCGGATGTTGGTTTCCGCGTCGTAGCCGGCCAGCGCCTCCGGGTCGACGATGGCGATGTCCGCCGCCGAGCCCGGGTCGATGCGCCCCGCCGGGATGCCGAAGAACGCCGCCGGGTCCCGGGTGAGGCGCCGCACCATATAAGCCACGCCTTCGTCGCCGTCCGCCGAGGCCAGCTGCAGCGCCCGCAGGTTGCAGTCGTAGAAGGCCATGTTGGTGAGGTGGGCGCCGGAGTCGTTGAAGCCGGGCAGCAGCTTCGGATGCATGATCAGCTTGCGGGTCATCTCCGCATCCCGGTTGGCCGTGACCATGTACCAGTACAGGTCCGTGTCGTAGACCTTCAGCAGATGCAGGAAGAAATCGGCGTCGTCGCGTATCGGGTCCGGGAACGCGGCGAAAGCCTCGCTCTCGGCCTCCGATCGGGCCGCCGAACGATTGCCAGAACGATCGCCGGCCTGCCAGCTCCTCAGCCGCTCGTGGATGTCGGCCATCGACTCCCCGGACCAGTCCGGCACCGGGCAGGTGTCCACGACCATGTCATCCAGGGAGCGGCCGAAGGCGAGGTCCTCGCGCTTCAGCCGCCGCTTGATCGCATCGAGGCCGAAACCGCTCTTGCCCTTGTGCCACATTTCGCGGAAGTCGCGGACGAACAGCGGGTCTTCCAGCAGCGCGCGGCGGGCCGCCCGGTCCTCCAGGTCGGTCATGTTCAGCTGCCGCAGGACGGGGATCTCCTCGAAGATCGGATTGATCGGTCCCTCGGACCACACCTTGAAGCGGCCGGCCAGCGCCTGCAGCGCGAAGCGCCCGTCGACGGCTCGGGAGTTCAGCAGCCGCGCGAGCATCATCCCCAGCTTCGCGATGCCCCGGTTGGTGGCCACGTCCAGCGCCGCCACCACGGTGGTCTTCAGCGGCGTGCCGTGCAGCCGGCCGCTGGTGAGCAGCAGATTCCTTAGCGTCTGGCCCACGCTGTCCTTCGGCGGCGTGGCCTGCCACACCCGCCCGTGGCGGCGCACCACGCCGGTCAGCCGCTTCAGCTCGCCGTAGCTGCCGTACTGGGTGGGAATCTTGCGGTCCCGGTGCGGATCGTTGGCGAGATAGTGGAAGGGCAGAGCATCGGTGGAGAAGCCCGCGTAGCCCTGACGCATGCCCTTGTCCAGCAGCGCCGCCATCTCGTCCAGTTCGGCCTCGGTGGGCTCGCGGCTGATGCTGTCCTCGAGGCCCATCACCTCGATGCGCAGCATGGAGTGCGGAATCATCGTGACGATGTTCGCGCCGAGGGGCAGCGAGTCGAGGTGTTCCAGGTAGGCGCCGCTGTCGTGCCAGTCGGCCTGATCGGCCACCTTGGAGAGCACGTGCTTGGGCACGTTCTCCACCCGGGCGAAGCAGTCCACCACCGGGTCCGCGCCGTCGCGACGCTGGTTGCCGAAGGCGAGCCCCAGGCTGCAGTTCGCCACCACCACGGTGGTGGTGCCGTGGCGCACGGCCTCGGGCAGGCCGGGGGCGATCTCCACCTCCAGGTCGAAGTGGGTGTGGATGTCCAGCAGGCCGGGCATCAGCCACTTGCCGTCGGCGTCGATCACCTCGGCCGCGCCGGACTCCGGCAGGCCGACGCCCCGGGCCGCGATCCGGCCGTCGCGCACGGCGACGTCCTCCACCCTCGGCGGCTCTCCCGAGCCGTCGAACACTTTGGCTCCCCGGATCAGCAGATCCCAGAACTTATCGGTCACCGGCGATTCCTCCCCTCTGCGGGCAATGATTGCGAGTCAGGCATTCTCCCCGGCGGGGAAATGCGCATCAAGAAACTCCCGGTAGTGGGCGAGCACCTCCTCCGGCGCCTCCACCTGCGGGTAGTGGCCGATCCGCGGCAGCTCGACGATGTCGCGCTGGCTCACGAGTTCCCGGTAGCGGCCCACCATGTGAGCGCCGGACACCGGGTCCATGGAGCCGTTGATCAGCTGGATCGGGATCGCCGCCGTCCGCAGCGCCTGCACCCAGCGCTCGCGGTGGCGGCGGCGGTCGCGGATATAGCGGATCAGCCGATGGGCGATGTAGTCGCCGCGGTTCTCGGTGATCAGCGTCCAGAAGGCGTCGAGATCCTCCGCCGAGGGCGGCGTCTGCGGCCCGAACACGGCGCGCAGGTTGCGCTCCAGCGTGCCCCGGCTCATCAGCCGGCCGATCACCGGGCCCAGCGGACCGTGCAGCAGCTTCTGCGAGAGGCGCGCGTGGTGGGTCTCCGGGAACAGGCCGCCGTTCAGCAGGCACAGCGACAGCCACCGGCGTTCCTCGCGGGGCCTCGCGTTCTCCCGCGCCAACATCTCCTGGGCCACGGAGTCGCCGTAGTCGTGGGCCATCACGTGGAAGCGGTCCAGCCCGAGCCCGTCGATCAGCTCTTCCAGCAGGTCCGCCTGTTCGTGGATGGTGTAGTCGTGGCGTTTCGGCTTGTCGGAGAAACCGAAGCCGAGCATGTCCGGCACCACGAGTCGGTAGCCGGGCTCGAGGCCGGGGACAAGACGGTGGAAGTCCCAGCCCGCGGTCGGGAAACCGTGGATGAAGAAGATCGTGCCCGGGCGCTCCCCGGCCGGGTCCGTATCCATCAGGAACAGCTCGCGGCCGCTCGCCGTCACCCGGCGGCCGCGGTGCCGCCATTCATCCAGATCCATGCTCTCTCCCCGACGCATCTTTGTTGTCGGGCGGAGATGCTACATCATCCGGTCGCGTTATACTGACGGGCTGCACCGACCCGGACGGGCGCCCCCGCGGCGCCAGGAGAACTCCCTTACATGTTGCCACGCCTGCTCGCACGCTCCGTTCTGACGCTCACCGTTGCCCTGCTCGCGCTGGCCCCCGTCCTCGAGGCCCGGGAGCCCGCGGGCGAGCCCATCATCCGCTACGACGCCATCCATCACCCCGTGATCGATGCCGAGGGCATGGTGGCCAGCCAGAACGCCATCGCCACGGAGGTGGGCGCGCGCATACTCGCCGAGGGCGGCAATGCCGTGGACGCGGCCGTGGCGGTGGGCTTCACCCTGGCGGTGACGCTGCCCCGCGCCGGCAATCTCGGCGGCGGCGGCTTCATGCTGGTTCATCTCGCCGAGGAAGGCCGCACCATCGCCATCGACTACCGGGAGATGGCGCCGGCCGCGGCGGGCCGCGACATGTACCTGGATGCCGAGGGCAACGTGGACAAGGAGGCGTCGCGCTTCAGCCATCGCGCGTCCGGCGTGCCGGGCACGGTGGCAGGCATGCACCACGCCCTGACCCGCTACGGCACGATGTCCTGGCCGGAGGTGATCGCGCCCGCCATCGAACTGGCGCGGGACGGCTTCCTGGTCAGCCACGACATGGCCTGGAGCCTGCAGCGCTGGAGCGAGCGGCTGCTGCGCCATCCCGCGACGGCCGACACCTACTTCAAGCCCGACGGCAGCGCCTGGCAGCGCGGCGAGCGTTTCCGCCAGCCGGACCTGGCCGCCACGCTGGCGCTGATCGCCCGGGAGGGCCCGGCCGCATTCTACGAGGGCGCGATCGCGGAGAAGATCGCCGCCGAGATGCAGGCCAACGGCGGGCTGATCACCCTCGAGGACCTGGCCGGGTACCGCGTGGTGGAGCGCGAACCGGTGATGGGAGAATACCGGGGCCACCGGGTGGCGCTGATGCCGCCGCCGAGTTCCGGCGGCGTGCACATCGTGCAGATGCTGAACGTGCTCGAGCGGTTCCCGGTCGCGGAGCTGGGCTATGGCAGCGCCGACGGCCTGCATCTGCTGGCCGAGGTCATGCGCCGGGCCTACGCCGACCGCGCGAAGCATCTCGGCGATCCGGACTACTACGACGTGCCGGTCGACTGGCTCACCGGCGAGGCCTACGCGAAGGAACTGGCCGCCGCCATCGACATGGACGAGGCGACACCCTCCACGCAGATCCGTCCGGGCACGGCGCCGCCGGCGGAGAGCCGGGACACCACCCATTATTCGGTGATGGACGCCGACGGCAACGCGGCGGCCAACACCTACACGCTGAACTTCTCCTACGGCTCCGGCATCACCATTCCCGGCACAGGCATCCTGATGAACAACGAGATGGACGACTTCTCCGCCAAACCCGGCGTGCCCAACGCGTTCGGCCTGCTCGGCGGCGAGGCGAACGCCATCGAGCCGGGCAAGCGGCCGCTGTCGTCAATGACGCCGACGCTGGTCTTCAGGGACGGCGAGCCGCTGCTCGCCACCGGCACGCCCGGCGGCAGCCGGATCATCACCACCGTGCTGCAGCAGCTGGTCAACGTGATCGACCACGGCATGGGGATTGCCGATGCCACTCACGCGCCGCGGGTGCATCATCAGTGGATGCCGGACGTGCTGGGCATCGAGCCCGGCTTCAGCCCGGATACGCTGGCGCTGCTGCGCGCCCGCGGTCACGAGCTGGCCGATGCCCGCTGGTCCATGGGCAGCCTGCAGTCGGTGATGTACCGGGACGGCTATTTCTATGGCGTCTCGGATCCGCGCCGGCCCGACGCGGCCAGCATGGGCCCGGCCCTGGTCCGCTGTCTCGCGGCCGGCCAGGCCTGCGTGCACTGACATGAGCAAGGTCAATCGCCTGCGCAACATCGCCATCATCGCCCACGTGGATCATGGCAAGACCACCCTCGTGGATCGCCTGCTGCAGCAGTCCGGCACGCTGGACGCGCGCGCCGACCTCGGCGAGCGCATCATGGATTCGAATGACCTCGAGCGGGAACGGGGCATCACCATCCTGTCGAAGAACACCGCCATCCGCTGGGGCGAGTGGCGGGTCAATATCGTCGACACGCCGGGCCACGCCGATTTCGGCGGCGAGGTGGAGCGCGTGCTCAGCATGGTGGACAGCGTGCTGCTGCTGGTGGACGCGGTGGACGGGCCCATGCCCCAGACCCGCTTCGTCACCCAGAAGGCGTTCGCGCGGGGCTTCACGCCCATCGTCGTCATCAACAAGATCGACCGGGACGGCGCGCGTCCCGGCTGGGTGCTGGACCAGACCTTCGACCTGTTCGACCGTCTCGGCGCCACCGACGCGCAGCTGGACTTCCCGGTGGTCTACGCCTCCGCTCTGGGCGGCTATGCGGGCCTGGAGCCCGACGTCGCCGACGGCGACATGACGCCGCTGCTGCAGACCATCGTCGAGCGCGTGCCCGCGCCGGACGTCGACCCCGACGGTCCGCTGCAGCTGCAGGTGTCGAGTCTTGACTACGACCCCTACGTCGGCGTGATCGGCATCGGCCGCATCACCCGCGGCACGGTGCGCGCCGCGAGCTCGGTCACCATCGTGGGCGCCCACGGCTCCCAGCGGCCCGGCCGGGTGCTGGAGCTCTATGGCTTCCACGGCCTCGAGCGGCAGAAGATCGAGTCCGCCTCGGCCGGAGACATCGTCGCCTTTTCGGGCATCGAGACGCTGCATATCTCCGATACGCTGTGCGACCGGGAACACCCAGAAGGACTGCCCGCGCTGTCGGTGGACGAGCCGACCATCAGCATGACGTTCCAGGTGAACAAGTCGCCGTTCGCGGGCAAGGAGGGCAAGTTCCTCACCAGCCGCCAGATCGGCGAGCGGCTGGACCAGGAACTCAAGCACAACGTGGCCCTGCGGGTGGAGCGCACCGAGGATCCCGACAAGTTCCGCGTCTCCGGCCGCGGCGAGCTGCACCTCTCGGTGCTGATCGAGAACATGCGCCGGGAAGGCTACGAGCTGGCCGTCTCACGGCCCGAGGTCATCCGCATCGAGAAGGACGGCAAGTGGCTCGAGCCCTGGGAGCTGCTCACCGTCGACTTCGCGGAGGACTACCAGGGCGCCGTGATGAGCCGGCTGGCGGAGCGCAAGGGCGAACTGATGGGCATGCAGCCGGACGGAAAGGGCCGCATGCGACTCGACTACCGCATCCCGTCCCGGGGCCTGATCGGCTTCCGCACCGAGTACCTCACGGCCACCGCGGGCACCGGGCTGATCCACCACGTCTTCGACGAGTACGGCCCGGCGGTGGAGGGCGGCATCGGCCAGCGCATCAACGGCGTGCTCATCTCCAACGTGCAGGGCAAGGCGCTCGCCTATGCGCTGTTCAATCTGCAGGAGCGGGGCAGGCTGTTCATCGGGCATGGCGCCGAGGTGTACGAGGGCATGATCATCGGCATCCACAGCCGGGGCAACGACCTGGTGGTGAACCCCACCAAGGCCAAGCAGCTCACCAATATCCGCGCCGCCGGCTCCGACGAGAACATCCTGCTGACCACGCCCATCCGCTTCTCGCTGGAGCAGGCGCTGGAGTTCATCGACGACGACGAACTGGTGGAGGTGACGCCGGCGAGCATCCGCCTCAGGAAGAAGCTGCTGACCGAAAGCGACCGGAAGCGGGATTCTCGCCAGAAGCCCGCCGTCTGAGTCCCGTCGCGTTTCCGGCCGGCGCTCAGCCGGCCGGATAGGGGTATTCCCGGATGCATGTCGGCGGTTCAGCTCCTAGACTCGGTCTAAAGGACCCATTCCGACGCGCGCGGATATCGTCTCAGGAGGAGGAGCGAGGACCCCATGGAAGCCCTGATGCTGGCGCGGATCCAGTTCGCCTTCACCATATCTTTCCATATTCTCTTCCCCGCTTTCACCATCGGCCTCGCCAGCTGGCTGGTGATGCTCGAGGCACTCTGGCTCAAGACCGGCAAGCCTCGCTACATGAGCCTTTACAAGTTCTGGCTGAAGATCTTCGCCGTGTCCTTCGGCATGGGCGTGGTCTCGGGCATCGTCATGAGCTTCCAGTTCGGTTCCAACTGGAGCCGGTTCTCGGAGGCCACCGGCAACGTGCTGGGGCCGGTCATCGGCTACGAGGTACTGACTGCGTTCTTCCTCGAGGCCACCTTCCTCGGCATCATGCTGTTCGGCGCCAACCGGGTCGGCAAGGGCCTGCACTTCTTCTCCACCTGCATGGTGGCCATCGGCACGCTGATCTCCGCCTTCTGGATCCTGTCGGCGAACAGCTGGATGCATACGCCAGCGGGCTTCCGCCTGGAGGACGGCATCTTCTACGCCGAGGACTGGTGGGAGATCGTCTTCAACCCGTCCTTCCCGTATCGCTTCATCCACATGGTGCTGGCGGCCTATCTCACCACCTGCTTCGTGATCGGCGCGGTCTCCGCCCGCTACCTGCTGCGCGGCCGGTTCGTGCGGCGGGCGCGGCTCATGTTCCTGATGTCGGTGCTGTTCGGCGCCATCGTCGTGCCCGCGCAGATCTTCATGGGGGATCTGCATGGCCTGAACACCAAGGAGTATCAGCCCCAGAAAGTCGCCGCGATGGAGGCGCACTGGGAATCAGAGCCGCGGGCGCCGCTGATCCTGTTCGCCATTCCGGACGAGGAGGCGGAGACCAATCACTACCAGCTGGGTATCCCGGGTCTGGGCAGTCTGATTCTGGAGCACGATATCGATGCGCCCGTCACCGGGCTGAAGGAGTTCCCGCGCGACGAGCGCCCGCCGGTTGCCCCGGTGTTCTGGGCATTCCGCATCATGGTCGGGATCGGCGTCGTTATGCTGTTCGCCGCCGGCGCAGGGGTGGTGCAGCTGATCCGGGGCAGGCTGTACGAGACGCGCTGGCTGCTCAGGCTTTATACGTGGATGTGGCCCGCGGGCTTCGTCGCCATCCTGGCCGGCTGGTTCACGACGGAAATCGGCCGTCAGCCCTGGGTGGTGTGGGAGTTGCAGCGCACCGCGGATGCGGTATCGGCGGTGCCGGCAGCCAGCGTCGCGACTTCGCTCGCGCTCTTTTTCGTGGTCTACGGCATCGTGTTCGGTGCCGGCATTTATTATCTGATGCGCCTTATCCGCACCGGGCCGGCCGAGATCGAGACCGAGCAGGAACACGGCACCGCCCGCCGGCCGTTGTCGGCGGCCGGGGATCCGGCAGAGGAGGGCACGTGATGGAAGGCGGCTGGCTGCCACTGATCTGGATCGTCCTGATCGCCGTGGCCATATTCATGTACGTGCTGCTGGACGGCTTCGTCCTCGGCACCGGCATCCTGTTTCCGTTCGCCCCGGACGACGAGGCACGCGACACCATGATGACCTCGGTGGCGCCCATCTGGGACGGCAACGAAACCTGGCTGGTGCTGGGCGGCGGCGGCCTGTTCGCGGTATTCCCGCTGGCTTACGCCATCGTTCTGCCGGCGCTCTACCTGCCCTTCATGATCATGCTGCTGGCGCTCGTCTTCCGCGGCGTCGCCTTCGAATTCCGCTTCAAGTCGAGCAAGAACCGTCATCTGTGGGACAAGGCCTTCAACTGGGGTTCGATAGTGGCGACGCTCTCCCAGGGCATGATCCTCGGTGCCTTCGTCAGCGGCTTCCAGCTCGAGGGCACCCGTTACACCGGCGGCACGTTCGACTGGCTGACGCCCTTCGGCCTGGTCGTCGGCCTCGCCATGGTGACCGGTTATGCGTTGCTCGGAAGCACCTGGCTGATCATGAAGGCGCCCGGCGAACTGGAGAACTGGGCGCGGCGTGTGACGGTGCCGCTGCTCGCCTCGGTGCTGGTATTTCTCGGCGTGATCAGCCTGTGGGTGCCGTTTCTCGAGAACGACATCGCCGAGCGCTGGTTCACGCTGCCGAATCTCCTCTATCTCTCGCCGGTGCCGGTGCTCACCGCCGTGGCGGGGTACGCCCTGTTCCGCAAGGCGGCCGGCGACGGCCATCTGTCGCCGTTCATCCTGGCCATCGGGCTGTTCACGCTCGGCTACGCGGGGCTCGCCATCAGCCTCTGGCCGAACATCGTGCCCCACCAGATCTCTTTCTGGGAGGCGGCTGCCGACCCGGGCAGCCAGAAGTTCCTGCTGATCGGCTCCATGATCGCGCTGCCGGCCGTGTTCGGCTATACGGCGTATTCCTATTACGTGTTCCGCGGCAAGGTCACGGAAACTCACAGCTACTGAGGCGGCCACCGGCCGCTGCCCCACCCCCGGCCTGATAGGCTAGAATGGCCCGGCCCGCCCCGGCGGGCCTTTCATCAGGGGGGAGAGAATCAGTGGAGCAGTCCGCGACGGCCGAGCGCCAGTCCATGAGCCCGGGGGCGAGACACTACGCCCTGTTCGTACTGGTATTCGTCTATACCTTCAACTTCATCGACCGGCAGATCCTCTCGATCCTGATCGAGCCGATCAAGACGGAGCTGG
The DNA here is from genome assembly GCA_035655155.1 of Woeseiaceae bacterium. GTDB lineage: Bacteria > Pseudomonadota > Gammaproteobacteria > Steroidobacterales > Woeseiaceae > Lentisalinibacter. The sequence goes on along the minus strand of DASRVH010000043.1, from coordinate 12,140 downwards.
GCGTCTCGGACCAGGCCATGGGATTCCTGGCGGGATTCGCGTTCGCAGCCTTCTACGCCACCATGGGCATACCGATCGCGCTGTGGGCCGACCGGGGCAACCGACGAAACCTGATCGCCTGGGCGCTGACCGTCTGGAGCGCGCTCACCGCGCTGTCCGGCCTCGCACAGAATTACTGGCATCTGGCGCTGGCGCGCATCGGCGTGGGCATCGGCGAGGCCGGCTGCAGCCCGCCGGCCCATTCGCTCATCTCAGACTACTACCCGCCCCAGCAGCGGGCCACGGCGCTCGGCATCTACTCGCTGGGCATCCCCTTCGGCATCATGTTCGGCCTTCTGGCCGGCGGCTGGGTCAACGAGTTCTTCGGCTGGCGTATGGCGTTCTTCGTGGTCGGTATTCCGGGCATCGTGCTGGCGCTGGTGGTGCGTTTCACGCTGGTGGAGCCGGAGCGGGGTCTGTCGGAGAACCGGGTTGCCGACGAGAGCCGGCCCAGCATCGTCCGGACCTTCTTCTTCCTGTCCCGGCGGCGGTCGTTCATCCATCTGGCGTTCGGCGCGGCGCTCGCGGCTTTCAGCGGCTACGGCGTGGCGACCTGGTTTCCCGCCTTCCTGGTCCGCACCCACGGCATGAGCACGGGCGAGATCGGCACCTGGCTCGGACTCATCCTCGGCATCCCGGGCGGCATCGGCATCTTCCTGGGCGGTTATCTCGCCGACCGGCTGGGCTCGACCAACCCGAGCTGGAGTCTCTGGACGGCGGGTCTTGCGGCGATCGTTGCCCTGCCGTTCGCGGTGGCCGTGTACTTCTTCGACACCCCCGGCTGGGCGCTGCTGGTGTTCTGCGTGCCCGTCGTCCTCGGCAACTTCTACCAGGCGACCACGTTCGCGCAGACCCAGAGCCTCGTCGGCCTGCGCATGCGCGGCGTCGCTGCGGCGATCCTGCTGTTCATCATCAACATCATCGGCCTCGGCGCCGGACCCTGGGCGCTCGGCGCGGTCAGCGACCTGCTGGTGCCGATGTACGGCGACGACTCCCTGCGCTGGGCGCTCGCCATCTTCGCGCTGCTGAACCTGTGGGTGGCGGTGCACTACTACCTGGCGGGCCGCTCCCTGCCGGGCGACCTGAAGCGCGCCGGCGACCCTGTATGAAGGGTCCGCTATGATGGCTATGGTGTGACGACTAGGTAGGAGGGCCTTCAGGCCCGATCCGAAGACACGATTCGTCAGCGCGTCTGCCCTCACGCTACGGTAGCGCCCCATAGCCGCATCACCATGAATCACCGCAGGGGACACCCATGAGCGAACTGATCTTCTACACGAATCCCCAGTCGCGGGGCCGTATCGTACGCTGGATGCTGGAGGAGGTCGGGGTGCCGTACACCACGGAGATACTCGAATACGGCACCACCATGAAGTCACCCGAATACCTGGCCATTAATCCGATGGGCAAGGTGCCGGCGATCCGGCATGGCGACACGGTGGTGACGGAATGCGCCGCGATCTGTGCCTACCTCGCGGACGCTTTCCCCGAGGCCGGGCTCGTGCCGCCGCCTGCGGAGCGAGGCTCCTATTACCGCTGGCTGTTCTTCGCAGCGGGGCCGCTGGAGTCGGCCATCATGAATACCGCGCTCGGCTTCGAGGTGCCGGAGGACAAACGCATGACGGTGGGCTACGGTACCAAGGATCTCGCCCTGGATGCCGTGGAGACGGCAATCTCCGGCACGCCCTACGTTGCAGGCGATACGTTTTCAGCCGCCGACGTTTACGTGGGCGCGCAGATTGCCTTCGGCCTCCAGTTCGGCAACGCGCCGAAGCGCGACAGCTTCGTGGCCTACGTGTCGCGCGTGACGGACCGGGAGGCTTACCGCAAGGCGGCCGCCCTGGACGCCGCCGCCTGACGAACCCACCGTAGGCGGGCCTTCAGGCCCGATCATGCTCTCTATTGGCATTGGCCCGTCAGCGGGAGCGGGCCTGAAGGCCCTCCTACCGGTGGGTCTTGCGGCGTGCGCGGGCTATGCCGATCTCCGAGCGCTGGTGTTCGAACAGGGCGCGCAAGGGGTGCAGATCCAGACGCAGCGGCTTGCCGTCGGCCAAGGCAACGAGCTGGCGGTAGTACCACGCGATGGCGGAAAAGGCGTTCAGCGCCTTGAACAGGAAGATGCTGCTGTCCGGGCCGAAGCGACCCTTGCCGATGCCGATCTTCTCCTCCCAGCGCACGGCTTCCTCCGCGCCGCCGTCGATCAGCCGCCGGGGCAGGTCCGGCTCGGTGCAGAGCGGGCGCGCGAGCCCGACGACGTTCACCTCCCCCTGCGCCAGGGCGTCCTCCATCGCCTGCCGCGTGCGGAATCCGCCGGTGACCGCCAGCGGCGTCTTCACCCGCTCGCGCATCCGGGCCGCGTATTCGAGGAAGAAGGCCTCCCGGCGCTTCGTACTGTCGCGCCGGGTGTCGGCCGCATCCTCCGGACGACCCTCGATGCCGAACATGGTCGGCTGCTCGTAGTTGCCGCCGGAGATTTCGATGAGGTCGACACCGGCCGCATCGAGCCACTCGGCGACCTGCAGGCTGTCTTCGAAGCTGAAGCCGCCCTTCTGGAAATCCGCGGAGTTGAGCTTCACCGAGACCGGGAAGCCGGGGCCCACCACCGAGCGCACGCCGCGCACGGCCTCCAGCAGGAAGCGGGCCCGGTTCTCCAGTGAGCCGCCCCACTGGTCATCGCGCCGGTTGAGCTTCGGCGACAGGAACTCGCTGACCAGGTAGCCGTGGGCGCCGTGGATCTGTACCCCGGTAAAGCCGGTGTCCCGCGCGACGGCGGCCGCGCGGGTGAAGCCGCCCAGCGCCATTTCGATGTCGTGATCGGTCATGGCGACGGGCCGGCCGAAGTTGCCCATCAGATTGAGTTGCACCTCGGAGGGGGCCATTGGGCGGGAGGAGACGATCCTGCCGCACTGACGCCCGGGGTGGCTGATCTGCATCCACAGCTGGTTGCCGGCAGCCGTGCCGGCCTCGGCCCAGGCGCGCAGCGCCGCCAGGGCCTCCGAGTCGTCCGGGACGTCTATGACCACGTTGCCCGGCCTCTCCAGGAAACGGCGGTCGATCATGACGTTGCCGGTGACCAGCGTGCCGGCGCCGCCCTCGGCCCAGCGGCTGTAGAGCCGCACGTGGCGCTCCGTCGCGCGGTCGTGATCGTCCGCCAGGCCTTCGGTCATGGCGGACTTCAGGATACGGTTCGGCAGCGTCACGCCGCAGGGCAGTGTCAGTGGCTCGCCCAGCCTGTCGTTCATCGGATGACTCCTTTGCGGTCGGGCAATGGCCCGCCGGGGATTCTAGCGCGTCCGGCGTGGCCCTTGCCTGCAGCGATCGGAGCCAGCATGATGTCGACTTTCCACTGGCACGAGAAGAGGCACTCGCGGTGCTTGAACAACTGACCGAGAAACTGCGCAACGAGTTTGCGGACAAGACCCCGCTGGGATTCCCCATCAAGTTCGACCTCGGCGACGAAGGCGTCATCTACGTGGACGGCACGACCACGCCCATGGAAGTCAGCAACGACGACAAGCCGGCCGAGACCACCTTCGGTGTCACGCCCGAGGACCTGGCGGCGATGGTCGACGGCGACCTGCCGCCGATGAGCGCGTTCATGAGCGGCAAGCTCAAGGTGGATGGCGACATGACCAAGGCCATGCAGGTGAGCAGCCTCTTCAGCTAGGCCGCTCCGCCAGGGCCGTCCTGCCGTATCACCCGCGCCGTCGAGGTGGCGCGGGCGGTGAGCCGGCCCTCTTCGTCGAACAGCTCTCCTTCCAGGAAGGCCACCGAGCGGCCGAGCCGCAGGATGTGCCCGTGGGCCCGCTGGGGCCCGGCCAGGGTGGGGCGCAGGAAGCTCACGTTGATGTCCAGCGAGGGCAGCGCGATACGCATGCCGAGTTCCATGAAAACGGCATGGGCCATCGCGGCATCCAGCATGCCGGTCACGAAGCCGCCCTGTACGACGTTGCCGGAATGGCAGAACCCGAGCGGCATGGAGAAGCTCATCACGATGAGCTGGCGCTCGGGGTCGTAGTTCTCGACACGGCCGCCGAGGCTGTTCACGCAGGGCGGCGCGCCGGCGTTCAGCTGGCGGATGCGCTCTCCGATGTCCCCGTCTGCGGCTGTCTCGCTCATGTGGCCTCCGGTGCGTCCGGCTGGCGATCCGGGTGGGCGGCCGCGAAGGCGGGCAGTGCCGCGCAGTGGGCATCCACGCTCTCGATCACCGGGTAGTCGTCCAGGGGCACCCCGAATCGCCGGGCGTTGTAGACCTGGGGCACCAGATAGGCGTCGGCCAGAGTGACCGTGTCGCCGATGCAGTAGCGTCCCGCCGCCGAGCGGGCGGCCAGCAGCCGCTCCAGCGGCCCGAAGCCTGCGTGTATCCAGTGGGCGTACCACTCGCCGATGCCGGCCCGGTCCTGGCCGTAGTGCTCGCCGATATAGCGCATGATGCGCAGGTTGTTGACCGGGTGGATGTCGCAGGCGATGAGTGCGGCGATCTCGCGCACGCGGGCACGGCCCACCGGGTCCGCCGGCAGCAGGGGGGGCTCCGGGTGGCGCTCCTCCAGGTATTCGATGATCGCCGGCGATTGCACGAACAGGTCTTCTTCGGCGGCCAGAGCGGGCACGGCGCCCATCGGGTTCAGCTCCCGAAAGGCCGCGTCGTGCTGTTCGCCCCGGTCCAGCGCCACCGGCACGTATTCGTAATCGATCCCCTTGAGATTCAGTATGATACGGGTTCGATAGCTCGTGCTGCTGCGATAATAACCGTAGAGTTTCATGAGAGTTCGACGGGCAGGACCGGTTTGACCCGGCGCGTAATCTATCACACCGCGGCCGGACCGCCGCAGGCGGCGCCGGAGCGAACGGGAGCGATTAGAATAGTGCCGCACGGCAGCGAGAGGAGTATATGAGCCTGATACCCACCGTCGGGGTGCCCGCGGATCGCCGTATCGTGGGTCCCCACCCCTTCCACATCGTGGGAGAGAAATACCTGCGCGCCGTCGTGGAGGGGGCGGGCGGCCTGCCGCTGATGATCCCGGCCCTCGGCCGCCATATCGACCGCACCCACATGCTGGAGGCCATGGACGGCCTGCTGTTCACGGGCAGCCCGTCCAACGTGGAGCCGCACCGTTATGGCGGCCCGCCGAGCGAGGAGGGCACGCTCCACGATCCCGAGCGCGACGAGATGACGCTGCCGCTGATCCTGCAGGCGCTGGAGATGGGCGTGCCGGTACTGGCCGTCTGCCGCGGCTTCCAGGAGATGAACGTCGCGCTGGGCGGGTCGCTGCATCAGCACGTCGAGCGCGTGGCGGGCTATCATGATCACCGGGAGGATCACGAGGCACCGCTGGAAGACCAGTACGCGCCGGCGCACCCCGTCCACCTCGTGCCAGGCGGCTATCTGGCCGGCCTGGCCGGCGGCGAGGCCGAGCAGAGGGTGAATTCGCTCCACGGCCAAGGCGTCGACCGCCTTGCGCCGGGCGTGACGGTGGAGGCCCGGGCCGACGACGGGCTGATCGAGGCGTTCACGGTCGACGGTGCGGAGTCGTTCGCCCTGGGCGTGCAATGGCATCCCGAGTGGCAGGTGGTGGATAATCCCTTCTATCTTGCGATTTTTCGCGCGTTCGGCGAGGCCTGCCTGCAGCGGGCCTCGCACCGCAGAGGTGATGTGTGAGTGAAAAGGAAAACGCAAAAAAGTGGCTGACTGAGAACCGCATCGAAGATGTCGAGGCCTTCGTGCCCGACATGGCCGGCGCCGCGCGGGGCAAGGTGATTCCGGCCGACAAATTCACCGAGCAGAACATGAAAATGCCGGAGGCAGTCTTCTCCCAGACCATCTCCGGCGAATACATCGACGACCCGTCCAACCGGGAAGACCGCGACATGATCCTGAAGCCGGACTACGACACGCTGCGTCCGGTGCCCTGGGCCGTTGATCCCGCCGCCTCGGTGTTCCTCGACTGTCTGCGTCTGGACGACCAGCCGGTGGCCACCTCGCCTCGCCAGATCCTGCGCCAGGTGCTGGAGCTCTACGAGCGGCGTGGCTGGCGGGCGATAGTGGCGCCGGAAGTCGAGTTCTACCTGATCAAGTCGCACACCGACCCCGACGAGGAGGTGGAGCCGCCGGAGGGCCGGCTGGGGCGCACGGATCTCTCGCGCCAGCCCTACAGCATCGACACCATGAACGACTTCGAGCCGTTCATCATGGACGTCTACAAGTTCTGCGACGACCAGGGCATCCGCATCGACACCCTCTCCCAGGAGATGGGTCCGGCCCAGTTCGAGATCAATTTCCTGCATGGCGATCCGGTGGACCTGGCCGACCAGGTGTTCCTGTTCAAGCGCACGGTGCGCGAGGCGGCCATCCGCCACGAGATGCATGCCACCTTCCTGTCAAAGCCCATGGCGGACGAGCCCGGCAGCGCGCTGCACATTCACCAGAGCGTGGTGAGCACGGAGGACGGCAGCAACGTTTTCTCCACGCCGGAGGGCGAGCCCAGCGAACTCTTCTATTCGTTCCTGGGCGGGCTGCAGAAGTACATCCCGGAATCCATGCTGGTGCTGGCGCCCTACGTGAACTCCTACCGGCGCTTCCAGACCTACTCGGCGGCGCCGGTGAATCTGGCCTGGGCCATCGACAACCGTACCGTCGGCCTGCGCGTGCCCCAGTCCGGCGCGGAAAACCGGCGCATCGAGAATCGCCTCGCCGGCTCGGACGTGAATCCGTATCTGGCGACGGCGGTGACGCTCGCCTGCGGCTACCTCGGCATGGTGGAGGGCCTGCAGGCCTCCGAGCCGGTCACCGGCAGTGCCTACGACGGCGAGCGCACGCTGCCGTGGAACATCTGGTTCGCCATCGAGAGCCTGCAGACCAGCGCCGCGATGCGGGCTACGCTGGGCGACCGCTTCGTGGACCTGTACTGCGGCCTGAAGAAGGCCGAGTACGCCGAATTCGAGCACGTCATCACCCCCTGGGAGCGGGAACTCCTGCTCCTGAACGTCTGAGCGGGCGCGGGCCCGGAGAGGAGAGCGCATGGCAGCCATCGAGCAGCGCAGCCGGGAGGACTGGCAGGCGGCGGACGCCGAGCATTACCTGCATCCGTTCACGGATCACAAGGCGCTCGGCAAGCAGCGGGCACGGATCATCACGAAGGCCGACGGCGTCTATGTCTGGGATGCCGACGGCAACCGCATCCTCGACGGCATGTCGGGGCTGTGGTGCGTGAACGTGGGCTACGGCCGGCAGTCGCTGGTGGACGCGGCGGCCGAGCAGATGCGCGAGCTGCCCTACTACAACAGCTTCTTCCAGTGCGCCCATCCGCCGGCCATCGCGCTGGCGGAGCGGCTGTCGGAGCTGGCCGGCGAGCGCTTCCCGCGGGTGTTCTTCGCCGGGTCCGGTTCGGAGGCCAACGACACCATCGTGCGCATGGTGCGCCGCTACTGGGACATCCGCGGCGAGCCCGAGCGCCAGGTGATCGTGAGCCGCGTGAACGCCTACCACGGCAGCACCATGGCGGGCGCGAGCCTCGGCGGCATGAAACCGATGCACGCCCAGGGCGGCCTGCCCATCCCGGGCATCGTGCACATCCGCCAGCCCTACTGGTTCGGGGAAGGGCAGGGCGAGGACCCGGAGGCGTTCGGTCGCGCCTGCGCCCGGGCGCTGGAGGAGAAGATAGCGGAGGTGGGCGCCGACAAGGTGGCTGCTTTCATCGGCGAGCCTATCCAGGGAGCGGGCGGCGTGATCATCCCGCCGGACAGCTATTGGCCGGAGATCCAGGCGATCTGCGAGCGGCACGGCATCCTTCTGATCGCCGACGAGGTCATCACCGGCTTCGGGCGGCTCGGCCGCTGGTTCGGCTCCGAGGACTACGGCATCGAGGCGGATCTGATGCCCTTCGCCAAGGGCGTCACCTCCGGCTACCTGCCGCTGGGCGGCGTGATGGTGGGCAGCCGGGTGGCCGACGTGCTGGTGGAGGGCGGCGGCGAGTTCCACCACGGCTATACCTACTCGGGGCATCCGGCGGCGTGCGCGGTGGCGCTGGAGAATATCCGCATCCTGGAGGAGGAGAACCTGCTCGGGCGGGTGCGGGACGACATCGGCCCGTATCTGCAGAAGCGCTGGCTCGAGCTCGCCGATCACGACATGGTGGGCGAGGCCCGCATGCGCGGCCTGATGGGCGCCATCGAGCTGGTGCCGCCGGGACGCAAGGACGAGCGCTTCGAAGAGAAAGGCAAGGTCGGCACCCTCTGCCGCGATCTGGCGGTGCAGAACGGGCTGGTGATCCGCGCCGTGGGCGACACGATGGTGACCGCTCCGCCGCTGATCCTCTCCCACGCCGAGGCGGACGAACTGGTGGAAAAGACCCACGCCACCCTCGAGAGGTGCCGGACCGAACTTTCTTAACTTTCTGAACTTTTGTGGTGCGCGGCTGCCTGAGGCCGCACACGCGAGGCCGCAGGAGGCATGGATGGCCTGCAAATGGCTCACGGATGGCCCATCGGTCTTGAGTTCGTTCCGCGCGCCGTCATCTCCGGCATTCGGGACCGGGAACTGTCCGGCGACCGGGATGACGCAACGGGGTGACCGGAAATGGTGAAACGGTGGGGAACGGTGTCCGGCACCACAAATTCAACTTTTGCAACTTATTCGCAATGACTTTCATGAGCCAGAAGCACGAGACCGATTTCGCCTTCACCGCCGAGGATAATTACGGCCGCCACATCGAGCCGACCTACGGCGGCGCCCTGTCCTTCCTGCGGCGGCGCTATACGCGCGACCTCACCGGCGTCGACGTGGCGGTCACGGGCATCCCGTTCGACACGGCCACCTCCAACCGCCCCGGCGCCCGTTTCGGCCCCCGCGGCATCCGCGCGGCCTCCAGCTTCATGGCCTGGGAGCGCCTCTACCCGTGGGAGTTCGACGCCTTCGAGCGACTGGCCGTCATCGACTACGGCGACTGCATGTTCGACCCCGGCGTGCCGGAGCAGGTGCCGGCCGAGATCCGCGCCCATGCAAAGCAGATCATCGATCAGGGCCCCGCGCTGCTCTCGCTCGGCGGCGATCACTTCGCCACCTGGCCGCTGCTGCAGGCCCACGTCGAGAAATTCGGCCGTCTGTCGCTCCTGCACTTCGACGCCCACACGGACACCTGGGACGACGAGTCGCCCCGGGTCGACCACGGCACCATGTTCTTCCACGCCACGAAGGAAGGCCTGATCGACCCCGCGAAATCCGTCCAGGTGGGCATCCGCACCACCAACGACGACACCCTGGGCTTCAACATCCTCGATGCCCCCTGGGTGCACGACCACACGGCGGACGAGACCGTGGCCGAGATCCGCCGCATCATCGGCGACGACCCGGTCTATCTCACCTTCGACATCGACTGCCTCGACCCGGCCTATGCCCCCGGCACCGGCACGCCCGTCTGCGGTGGGCTGACCACGCACCAGGCGCTGTCGATCATCCGCCGGCTGCGCGGCCTGAACATCGTCGGCATGGACCTGATGGAAGTCGCGCCGCCGTACGATTCCGGAGAGATCACCGCGCTCGCCGGCGCGCGCATCGCCGGCGAACTCATCAGCCTGTACGCCACCAGCCCGCGAGGGGAGGCGGCGGCCCGGGAAAAGGGCAGGCTCTGAGCCGTGCCCCAGCCGCACCCGGGCCGATAGAATGACCCGAGCAGCGGCCGGTACGTTCTACAGCTGGCTGGTATCCCTGGCCGTCGCTCTAGGCGGCTTCCTCATGGGTTTCGACGCCTCCGTCATATCCGGAGTCGTGGGATTCATAGACACCGAATTCCGGCTGACCGACCTGCAGCTGGGCTGGGCGGTGGCGTCCCTGACGCTGAGCGCCACCGTGTCGATGATGGTCTGCGGCCCGCTGGCGGACCGCTACGGCCGCCGCCGGGTGCTCAGGATCGCAGCGTTGCTGTTCGGTGTCTCCGCGGTGGCCTCCGCGCTGGCACCGAATTTCCTGCTGCTTGTGATCGCCCGGATGCTCGGCGGGCTGGGCGTCGGTGCGGCGCTGATCGTGGCACCCATGTACATCGCGGAGATCGCGCCGGCGCATATCCGCGGGCGGCTGGTCGCGCTGAACCAGCTCAACATCGTCGTCGGCATCTCGGCCGCCTTCTTCAGCAATTACCTGATCCTGCAGCTGGGGCAGGCGGATATGCCGTGGGCCGGAGCCCTGGGGCTCGGCGTCTGGAACTGGCGCTGGATGCTGGGTGTTGAGGCGCTGCCGGCACTCGTGTACTTCGCAGCCCTGTTGCTGGTGCCGGAGAGTCCGCGCTGGCTGGGCATGCGGGGACGGACGCGCGAAGCCCGCGCGATCATGCAGCGGGTGCACGGCGCCGCGGGCGCCGACCGCGTGCTGGCCGCCCTGGCCGCGACGACTGAGCCGGGCCGCGCGGCGGCGGTCGTCCCGTTGAACGAGTTGTTCGGCACGTCGATGCGCCGCGTCCTGGTCATCGCGCTGGTTGTGGCCGTGCTGCAGCAGATCACCGGGATCAATGCCGTGTTCTTCTACGCGCCGATGATCTTCGAACAGTCGGGGATCGGCACGGACGCCGCCTTCATGCAGGCCGTTCTGGTAGGACTGGTGAATCTGGCGTTCACGGTTGCCGCGCTGCTGCTGATCGATCGTCTCGGCCGCCGGCCGCTGCTGCTCGCGGGCACCGCGGGCGTCGCGGTCTGCATGGTCCTGCTGGCGTGGGCCTTCGGCTCGGCCACGTATACGCTCACCGACCGGGCGCTGGCGGAGCTGCCGGCCGCCATCGACAGCGGCGCGCTCGCGGCACTGGTGGGGACCACCTTCGACAGCGACGTCGCGTTCAAGGGGGCGCTGGCCGCCGCGGTGGGATCGGAGACGGTGGCCGAGTACGAGTCGGCTCTCGTCGCGGCCGCGATTCGCGCGGACAGCGGCCTGATTCTCGTGGGCATTCTGGGATTCGTGGCGAGCTTCGCCGTCTCGCTGGGCCCGGTCATGTGGGTGCTGTTCTCCGAGCTGTTTCCGAACCGGATTCGCGGCCTCGCGATTTCTTTCGTCGGACTCGTCAATTCCTCCTGCAGTTTTCTCGTGCAACTCCTGTTCCCATGGGAGATCGCGAACATCGGGAGTGCGGGCACCTTCCTGATCTATGGTCTGTTCGCGATGGCGGGGTTCCTGGTCATTCTGCGCCTGATGCCGGAAACGAAAGGGCGCTCGCTGGAGGAGCTGGAGGCGCAGCTCGTGGACTCGCAGCTCGAGGTTACTTCCGGGCGGGTCCCGTCGACTCGCGGATGACGATCTCGGAGGGTATGTTTGCGCCCTCTCCTGCGCTGTAGTCGTCGCGCAGTCGCCCCAACAGCAAGGCGGTCGCCCGTTCGCCCATAGCCTGCATCGGCTGGCGTATGGTCGTGAGCGGCGGCCAGACCTTGTGAGCGAGCGGGACGTCGTCGAAGCCGGTTACCGACAGGTCGTCGGGGATCCGGATACCCAACTCGTGGGCCACGCTGACCAGGCCGGCGGCCATGTCGTCGGTACTCGCGATTATGGCCGTGGGGCGGCGCTTTCGCTTCAGCAGACGACGGGCGCATTCGACGCCGGATTCGAACGAATTGTCGCCGTGGCAGAGCAGCGATTTCTGAATCGGGAGCCCGGCTTCACGGAGGGCCCGGCGAAAACCGGCGTAGCGTTTCTGGACGGCGAGTTGATCGGGGTGCCCCACGATGAAGCCGATATCCTGATGGCCGAGCGAGATGATGTAGCGGGTGAGTTCCGCACAGACCTCCTCATCGTTAGTACAGACCGAGCGGCCGGCGTCGTCGTGTCCGCCCGGCGCTATCCGCGCGAGCGGTATGCCGGATGTGTCGAGCTCTGCAATCAGCTCGTCCATGTCGGAAAGGGGCGGCGTCAGGATCAGGCCGTCCAGCCGCGTGTTGCGGGCGAGTTCGCTGATCTGCCGGGGCAGATCGGCATCCGTATAGTTGCAGGGATGGAGCAGCAGCTCGAAGCCTCCTGCCCGGCAGGCATCGACCGCGCCGGTGAGGATATTGATGATGTAGCTGGCAGCCGGATTGACGTAGAGGAGACCGATCAGGAAGCTGCGATTGCCGGCCAGGCTGCGGGCGGA
>DASRVH010000042.1:0-6797 GCA_035655155.1 Woeseiaceae bacterium | reverse complement strand
CATCCGGCTGCAGGAGGGCACGCTGCGCGCCTGCCGGACCGCCCATTACGAACTGCTGATCCATCCCTGTGACTACCGTCGCAAGGACGTACGGAAGGAACTCGGCTCTCTCATCGAGCAGACCCAGCCGGACGGCGTCGTACTGGCGGCGCCGTTGTCCAACATGCCGCGTATCGTCGCTGCGATCGCCGCCACGGGCAGTCGCTTCGTGCGTCTGTCGCCGGGCAGCCGCAGTCACGACGAACTCTGCATCGCCACCGACGACCGGGAGATCAGCGGGGAGATGACCCGTTATCTCGCCTCCCTGGGACATCGGAGAATCGCGTTCATCGCCGGGGATCGCCGCCACAAGGCGGTGGCCAGGAGGCTGCCAGGCTACCGGGACGGCCTGGCCGAGGGCGGACTCGACTACTCGGAGGAGCTGGTCACCCACGGCGACAACTCGATCGAGTCGGGTGAGGCAGCGGCGGAGCGGCTCCTGGCACTCGACGACCCGCCTACCGCAATCTTCGCGGCCAACGACGATATGGCCGCGGGCGTCATCCGCGTGGCCTACCGGCTGGGGCTCGACGTTCCCGGGCGGCTGTCGGTGGCAGGCTTCGACGACAGCGCGCTCGCCCAACTGGTCTATCCGGCGCTGACGACGATCCGCCAGCCGCTGGCGAAGATGGCGGAGCAGGCCGCGCTCGAATTGATCAACCGTTTCGGGCAGCCGGAACCGGACCCCGAGACGGTGGTCATCCCGTCGACGCTGCAGATCCGCGAATCGACGGGCCCTGCACCGTCCTGAAAGCCGCCGTCACGGCAGTCGGGAGCGGTCTTCCGGGCGACGTCAGCGGACGTAGCGGATGCCGTCGAGGTAGACCGTCACGGGTGTGGCCCGCCCGACCAGCGTGACCACGAATCCCGTCTTGATGCTCGAGAGATCCGCCCCCTCCAGCGGCACCGTGTAGCGCCGCCACTCCCGGGTCAGCACAAGGCCATCCACCTTGCGGATGGCGGAGTCGGGATGCGCCTTGTCCTCCTCGAGCAGGCCGACGCCGAAGCTGACTTTCTCGCCGCCGTACTCCCCCCGGGCCCAGACCTCGAGCTCCCGGGCGCCGCGGAGATCGTAGCCCCCTTCCCGGTCGCCCCAGTTGTCGGGCGGATCCTGCCAGGCGACGCCCACCCAGCCGAACGGTTTCTCGAAGCGCAGACGGATGCTGTGCGCGCCCTCCCGGACTTCGCCGCCGTGCTCGCCGTCGAGCGTGAGGTGGTCGATATCGCCCATCCAGCCAGACGGCACCCAGGGCATTCCCTCGAAACCGTCCTCGTACACCGGGAACGGCAACGGGGCGCGCGTCTCGCCCTCCACGAGCAACGGAACGTTGGCGGTGGCGGCATGGCCGGCCTCGTCGTAGGCATAGAGGAACAGGCGATAGGGTCCCGGCTGTTCCGGCATGCGTACTCTTGCGCCAGCCGCGTCCCCCTCCTCGACGGCGCCCTCGATCGCGGGCATATCGGGCCTGAAATCGCCACCGGTCAGGTACTCCGACGAATCGGGCCGCAGCTCCCAGCGGACCCTGATCTTTCCGCCTTCCGGGTCCTCGACCGATGCGCTGACTTGCACAGCGGCACCCGGTTCCACGCGGGTGGATCCGGCGAGCTTCAGCGGCGCAGCCCGGGGCGCGAGATCGTCCGGCGGCTCCCCCGACCAGATACGGGTCATGACGTCGACGGCCGCCGTCTTCGCGCCGTCCTCGAGGAACATGCCGAACCAAGTCCCGGTGGCCTCCATCTTGTGGCCCCAGAGGAAGGCGTAGCCGCCCAGCGCCCGGCCGGGCGCGGCGACGATGCCCCGCTCCCAGCTCTCGCGGTACGACACGGCCTTCTCGGCGCTGGTCTGCTCCAGCGGGGCGCCCCATTCGGTGGCGGGCATCTCCCACGGTCCGACGGGTCCGAACTCGGTCAGCACGAACGGTTTCGTCGCTCCGCCTTCGCGCAGCAGTTCCGGCACCAGCGGCGCGCCCCCATAGGCATTGACGCCATGGATGTCGATGGCAGGGCTGCGGTGGTGGACCCACTCGATACGTTCGCCGTGGACGAACGTGGTGACCGTCATGGTCGGATGGTCGGGATCCAGCCGCTTGACCATGGCGGCGGCCTCGTTAACGGCCTTCCAGATCGCCGGATTGCCGCCGTCGTCGAAACCCTCCATCTCGTTGCCGATCCCCCACAGCAGGACGGCCGGATGGTCCTTGTAGCGGAGTACGGCCTGGCGCACTCGCTCGTGCTGCTCGGCCACCTGCTCCGGGTCGTCGTAGTCGAAGCCGTGGCGCTCGTGGCCGAGCCAGATGCCGACGGTCACCGTGAGGCCGAGCGAATGCGCCTCGTCGAGCAGCGGTTCGAGATTCTCCGCGCCCCAGGTGCGCACCGAGTTGGCGCCGGCCGCCGCCAGCAGTTCCAGCGAGTGGTTGCCACCGGCGCCGCGGATGAAATACGGCTCGCCGCCGCGAAACAGCTCCCAGCCTTGTTCGGTCTGTCGCAATTCGACGGGAACCGCTTCTGCCATCACCGGCTTCCAGAACAGAAAAGGCCCTGCAACGAGCAGGGCCTTGATGAGAGTGATCCCGCGCACTCGCGGAGTCTGTCAGCCGCCGTTGACGGACACGACACCGTCGTTGAAATTGGGCGGCGTGGCAGGCTGATACGAATAACCCCAGTCCAGCAGCAGCTCGAGCACCAGGATCGGGTCGCCCGGCACCAGGCGCCGGAAGCCCGTCGCATCGGTCCGGTACAGTGCGTCGGCAGTAAGCTCGTTGAGCGGCACGGAGAACGGCACGGGTTCGCCATCGGGACTCGCGCCCGGGCAACACTCGAAGACCGTGACCGAGCCGAAGAAGTTGTCCAGCAGGGAGCGATAGGCCTTGAGCGCCTGCTCGCGCACGAGTTCGTCCTGTGAGAGCGAGTTGCTGTTCGCATCGAACAATTCGTGCAATGCCAGCGCGGTGTAGAACTGGTTCTCGCCGGACGGGCGCTGCGCCAGCGCGGTGGCCCAGAAGTAGAATCGTGCCTTCGCTCCCGACGGCCCAACCGGCAGTGAGTTGAACAACTCGAACTTGTTGGACGCCTCCGGGTTATTGACGTCGAACTCGATGATGGTCGTCGTCGCGAACGGATTCTGCGGATCCTCCAGGACACAGGGCTCCGGGTGGACGCCGACGTCCTCGCAATAGAGGTCCAGAACCACGTCGGTCGGCAGGACGATGGTGTTGATCACCTCGCCGTCGCCCTCGTCGCGCTCGCTGGTGCAGCCGGCGAAGACCAGCGTTGCCGTACCGAGCAGCGCGAGGAGCAGGTGCTTGCCGCGAGCCGGCCTGGCGTTTTGTCGATTGAGGTCGCTCATTCCAATATTACCTCGGCTGTGCATGCACTACGCTAGAACTGGTAGATGAAGTAGACGTTGACGCTGAAGATGTAGTCGCTGCCCGGAAACTCTTCCTGTGACTCCGAGTCTTCACCGAAGGAGCGGTACAGGGCACGGACGCCGACCTGGGTCGCGTGGTCTTCAGACAGCCGGTCCGCGATCGCACCGAATCCCGATCCGAGCAGGTAAGAGTAATCGAGCTTGACCTGTTCCGGGAAGGTGATGTTGAACTGGCGGTAGAAGTCGTAGGGACCCCAGCGGTCCTTCATGAAATAGCCGGACAGCACGTGGCGGCCGCCCCAGACTGCCTTGCCATGCAGCTCCCAGAAGTCGCGAGTACCGCCGGTCGGGTCGCCCGTCGACTGCTGGAAGCCCCGGATTCCCTTGAAGATCAGCTTCGTCCGGTTCGGCGTATTGATCGTCACGCGGCTCGAGAGCGTCCAGACATCCTCCGCGGGCAGACCCTGGCCGAACGCGGCGTTCGACTCGGTGGGCGCGAAGAAGAACCGGTAGGAATCGGTGAAGGTCGGGAACTCGGTGTAGGTACCGCCGAAGTCGACTGCGAACGGCGCGTCTTCCCGCCACTCGTTGTCCCAATCGTAGTACGGCGTCGCACCGGTCGGATCCCAGGTGAAGTAGATTTCGCCGGAGCGTGCTTCCCGATTGCCGAGCACCGCGAACGGATCCGCATCCCGGTTACGCGGGTTGGTACCCGGCTGCAGAATGCCGTCGACGATCTCCGGCTCTACGAGCGGATTGGCGTGGACGAGATTGTCGCGGTAGAGCACCCGCGGGAACACCATCAGGTTGCCGAAGAACATCTGCATGCCCGCGATGTATTCCTGCTTGTTGCCGAGGCCGGAATACGGCAGGTTGGTCGGGTCCGAGACGCCGTACACCGTATGATACTGGCCGGCGTCGGCGACGATCCCCGCATGCTCCGCGGAGACGAAGCTTCGGGTGCCGAGCAGCGGGAAGGTCAGCTTTGCCTTGAAGCCGAGGGTATCGTCCCAGTCGACCTCGTCCAGAAAGACGTTGCCTCCCGCGAAGCGATCGAACTTCTCGCCCACCTTCTCCGTCGCGGACATGATTCCGCCGAGCTCCAGCTCCCAGCCGTTCACGAACTCCTTCTTCGCGTAGATCGTCGTCTGGCGGGACTGGCGTTCGGTCTGCCCCGCTCCGCCGACGGACTCGCCGCGGCGCGCCACGTCTTCGGAATGGATGAACGTCCAGTCCATGTCCGCGAGATTCCAGTCGTACTTGACGATGGCCTTCGGGTTCGCGCCCCAGTAGACCTCCGGACCGGCGAGGACCGTGAGCCCTTCCCACGTCCCCTTGCCCTTGATCTCGACACCCGAGGGCGCGCTGGCATCCCACACGTCGATGCCTGCGATATCGGTGGCTTCGGCGACGAGGCCGAAAAAATCGCCCTCGTAACCCCAGTGGAAACGGGGCGTGTGATAGAAAGCCTCCAGATCGAAATCGTCACCGCGATACTGCGCGCTGAAGTCGTAGATCTCGATACGCCGGCCGTCGTCGATGCGAACGGGCGTGACCGGGATACCCTCGATCTCTTCCGTGGCCACATCGATCTCGCGGTCCAGGCCCCGGTCGCCGTAGGAGAATTCCAGCGGCCGCTTGTCGGCGACATCACCGAGGACGTTCAGCGTGAACTGTCCGTCCAGCCGGGAATTCGGATTGAACGCGAAATCGAGGAACACCATTTGCCCGTCGCTGAACTCGAGGGCGTTCTCCCCCTCCTCCTCGATGGGCTGATCCTCGCCCCGGGTGACGAACTCCGCCTCGAAGCGGCCGCCGGTGAACCTGAGCCGGCGTTCGGACTCGACGACTTCGGCCTTCACCCGGCGCACATCTCCCCGCAACTCGTAGTAGTCCACGTCCATGGTGGCGAACATGCGGTTGATGTCGCTCCTGGACGCGTCGTAGGGGTCCATCGAGAACACTTCCTTCATGACGTCATAGGCCATGCGTGGAATTGCCTTGTAGACGCCCTCCGCATTGGGCGTACCCAGCGCCGCGATGCCGAACCACTCCTCGTTCATGTTGTTGCCGTCCGGCGTCCAGTCGAACAGGTAGGCCTGGTTCGACCACGAAGCATTCGTGTCCTGGATGTCCAGATTCTCGGTCTGGAGGTACTTCCACCACTCGTCGCGCCACTCGAAGATGTAGCCGCCGATCGAGTTGCCCACTCCGCCGTTGCCGTAGGCCTGCTGGTACATCTCCTGCCACTGCTCCTTCAGGATCAGGGCCTGGGCTGCCTGGTCCTCCTGGAACGTCCGCGCATTGAAGGCATCGCTGCCGAACTCGAAGAACACCACCGGCAGATCGAGCTTCTCGTCGACTCTCTGCCACAGGTCCGTGAAACTGGTGCCGCGGTAGACATTACTGCCGAGCACGTCGAGAGACGGCACCAGCTCGGCGATCAGGTCGATGTACTGGATGTCGCCGTTGACGATGCTGAACGGATGGTTGGGAGCGATGGCCTGGCCCGCGGAGATGACCTCCTCGAACAGGCTGTACAGGTAGCGGGCCTTGGCCGTGTTCTGTTCACCTTCGGGCAGGTTCTCGATCTCGAAGCTGGACCAGGACAGACCGTAGTTGCTCTCGTTGCCGAAGGCGAACATCAGCACGCCGGGGGTGTCCTTGTAGCGTTGCACATATTCCTGCATGTCGCGCTTGAGTGTGGCGCGCGTGATCGGATCCGAGTAATCGGTGAAGGGTACCCATTGCCCGTCGACGGTGTAGCCGTAGCGGCCCATCAGCGGATTGATGACGGTCATGATGCCGTGCTCGCGGTAGATGTACTCCACCCACTCCGGCGGGATCATCGTGAAGCTGCGGATCGTGTTCACGCCCATCTTCTTCATCAGGCCGAAGTCATAGTCCAGCACCTTGCGGATGAAGTCGTCGGACTCGTTGAACAGGCCGTAGCTGTAGTTCTGGCCTCTTGGCGAGTAGCTCCAGACGACGCCCTTCACGTAGAAGTCCTCGCCGTCGACCTTGAGCTTCCAGCCGCTTTCGTCCTTGTAGGTCTCGACCTTGTTCGCCTGGGCGTGAGTCACGTCCGGCGCGGCGAAGATCAGCACGGCGGCCAGCAGGCTGCCGATGACGGCCATGCTATTGGAGAAGCTCGATTTGGCCATAGCGACTACTCTTTCTTGGTGTTTGTCTTCTTGATGAAGGTCGATTCGGTGCATTTTCTGTGCCTGCCTCGCCATCAGTTGGCCACGATGGAGACGTTGTCGATGAAGATGTCCGAAACGCATCCGGCAACGGCTCCGCAGATCGCCGTAAACTGCAATGTCACCCCGCCACTGACATCAGGCCCGGTGGTAATTGTCAGCGGACCAACGGTAGTCCAGTCCACCGG
>DASRVH010000041.1:0-48995 GCA_035655155.1 Woeseiaceae bacterium | reverse complement strand
CGTTGGAGCCGCCGCGGACCCCGAGATGCTCGGGTGCGGTGACGTCGCGCTGCACCAGGTCTTCCGCGACCGCAATGAAATCGTCGTAGGCGCGCTGGCGGTTCTCGCGCAGCGCGGCACGATGCCAGCGCGGGCCGTATTCGCCGCCGCCGCGAATATTGGCCAGCGCGTAGGCGCCGCCGCGGGCGAGCCAGCTCGAGCCCAGGACGGCGCTGTAGGAAGGCGCCATGCTCACCTCGAAACCGCCGTAGCCGTACAGCAGCGTGGGCGTGTCGCCATCCGCCTCGAAGCCGGCGGGCAGCACCAGGAAGTACGGCACACGGGTGCCGTCGCGGCTGCTGGCGAAGTGCTGCTCCACCTGCATGCCGCCGGTGTCGAAGTAGCCCGGCAGGGAGCGCACTTCGTCCGTTCGGCTGCCGCCGTCGCGGGCGAGGTAGAGCGTGTCGGGCGTGAGGAAGCTCTCGTAGCGGAAGAAGAACCAGTCCGAGGTCTCCGTGGCACTCACCAGCGTAATGTCGCCGTCCTTCGGTGCCTCGATCCGCTGGCGGACCCAGCGGCCTTCCTCCCGGCTGAAGCGGGTCAGCCGGCTGACCACGTCCTCGAGCTCGTTCACCACCAGGTGATTGCGCGTGCGCACCACGCCGGTCGCCGCGCCGCCGACGATTGCCGTGGCGGGACCCGGCTCGATCAGCATCTCGAAGTCCCGCCGGCCGTCCATGAATGCCGCGAAGTCGGTGGCGAGCAGCGCGCCCTGGGGATATTGCCGGCCGGCGGGCGACCAGGCGCTTTTCAGCTCCACGATCATCTGCCCGTCGAGTATGCCGTGCAGCTCCGCGTCCTCCGGTATGTCGATCTTCGCTAGGTCACCGTCGCTGTAGAGATAGCGGTCGCTGGTGAAGAAGGTCCTGGCGCGGGTGGCGATGTCATAGTGCCTGTTGTCATTGCCATTGCCATTGCCGTCGCGGACGCGGACGACGCTGACGGCCACGTCGGTCTTCTCGCCGGCGAAGATCTCCGGCGCTTCGGCCAGCGGCTCGCCGCGGCGCCACAGCCGCGCGGTGCGGGCGTAGCCGGAGTCGGTCAGGCTGCCCGGGCCGAAATCCGTGCCCACGAACAGTGTGTCCGCGTCGGCCCAGCTCACCACGTGCTTTGCCTCTTCCAGACGGAAGCCGGCGTCGACGAAGCGTCCCGCCACGGTGTCGAACTCGCGCACGACGGTGGCGTCGGCGCCGCCCCGCGACAGGCTCACGAGGCAGCGGCGGTATTGCGGCGGCAGGCAGTTCGCTCCCTTCCACACCCAGTCTTCGTCCTCCCGCCGGGCGAGCGCGTCGAGGTCCAGCAGCACCTCCCAGTCGGTGCCGCCGCGGGCGTAGTCGTCCAGCGCCATGCGGCGCCAGAGGCCGCGGCGGTTGTCTGCGTCCTGCCAGAAGTTGTAGACGAGTCCGCCGCGCAGCGCCGGTTCGGGGATCCGCGCAGCCGAATCCAGTATCTCCAGGCTGCGCTTCTTAAGCGGCTGGAAGAGGGGCCGCGATTCCAGGTAACCGAGGGAGGCCTCGTTGCGTTGCTCCACCCACGACAGCGCCCGTTCGCCGTCCACGTCCTCGAGCCAGATCCAGGGATCATTGTCAGCCTCATTGCCAGCCTCATTGCAAGGATCGTTGCAGGAGTTCCCGGGTGTCTCAGCGCTCATCGTGTCTCCCGCCGGCAGCAGTGCCGTTACCGTCAGCCAGATCGCTAGAAGCGCCGCCGTTCCCTGCGTTGCGTTGCGCATGGGCCGCGTCTCCTCCGTGCCCCGGGAAAGCGCGCATCCTACCATTCCCGACCACCGCCGGAGCGGTGTCTCAGAGCGGCCGCCGGAACACCAGGAAGTGCTGCTGGGGCAGGAAATCCTCGTTGCGGACGAACTCGAAGCCGGCCGCCGCGAGCTCGCGCCGTGCCTGCGCTTCGCTCATCTTGTGCAGGCGCTTTATCGGCACGGCGGGGTCCTCGGCGCGGTACTCGACCAGCACCAGCAGGCCTCCCGGGCGCAGCGCGCGCAGCAGGCCCGCGGCCATCTCCCGCGGATGGGAGAACTCGTGGTAGGCATCGACGATCAGGCCCAGGTCGACGGATGCCACGGGCAGGTTCGGGTCCGTGATGCTGCCCCGGACGCCGCGGACGTTGTCCACGCCTTCCTCGCGTCCCCGATCCTCGATGATGGCGAGCATCTCCGGCTGGATGTCCACGGCGAGCACCTCTCCCCGGGGAACGGCCGGCGCTATGCGGAAGCTGAAATAACCGGTTCCCGCACCGACGTCCGCGACCACGTCGTCATCCGCCAGCGGCAGATTCCGCACCAGGAGATCGGTGCGTTCCTCCTGCTGCCGGGACGGGCGCTCCAGCCAGTCGGCGCCCAGGTGGCCCATGACATGGGAGATCTCCCGGCCCATGTAGAACTTGCCGATGCCGTCGCGGCTCGGAGTCCCGTACACATAGGGGTCGCCGCCGGCCTCCGCCGCCGCGCCCGCGAGGGGGGCGCCGAGCAACAGAAACAGGGCGGTTGCCAGTAACGCGTCACAGAGACGCGTGCGCGTCGGCTGCATTATGGACCTCCTAACGTCTGCGCCCGGTCCAGTCCGGGCGCTCGAGGCGGTGGATGACCACGTCCATGTCCTTGATCCGCGTCTCCCCCCACGGGCGCTCGCCCAGTTTCTCGGCCACCCGGATGGACGGCCGGTTGTCGGGGTGAATCAGGCTGATCACGTGGTCCTGGTCCAGATTGCCGAAACACCAGTCCAGCGCAGCCTCGGCCGCCTCCGTGGCGTAGCCGCGGCCGGCGTACTCCGGCCCTATGAGCCAGCCGATCTCGAAGCCCGGCCAGCCCTCGGGGTGGATGAATCCGACCCGGCCGAGGAAGGTGCCGTCCCGCCGGTCCTCGACCGCAAAAAGGCCGTAGCCCCGGATCTGCCAGTGGCCCAGCATCATCGCGATGTGGCGCCAGGTCGTCTCGCGGTCGAGCGCACCGCCCATGTAGCGCATGTGCGCCTCGTCGGCATGCATGCGGGCGAGGGCGTCGAGGTCGCGTTCCTCGGGCAGCCGCAGCGCCAGTCGTTCGGTCTCCAGTCTCATCGTCGTGGCCCTCCCCGGAGCAGAATAGGCGCGGAGCAGAACCGTGGCCAGCATTTCCCCGCGCTATCCCGGCGGCCACTCCTCGCGGGTGATCGCCCAGCGCTCGTGATCACGCCAGCGCCCGCGGATCTTGAGGTAGCGCGGAGAGTAGCCCTCGAGGCGGAAACCGAGGGCGCCGACCAACCGGCGGGACGGCTCGTTGCCCGGCTGGATATTCGCCTCGAGACGGTGCAGCCGATGCACCCTGAAGGCCCGGGTGATGACCTTGCGCATGCCGGCGCGCATGTAGCCGCGTCCCGTCCAGGGCAGGAAGGCGTAGTAGCCGAGATAGCCGCTGCGGAACACGCCCCAGACGATCTCGTTGACGTTGATGACGCCGGCGATGCGCTGCTCCGGCGTCATCACGAAGTAGCCCAGGTTGGCGTCGTGCTGCAGCCGTTCGAGGTAGGCCCGGTAGCCGGCGAGGGAATCCGGCGCGACCACCCAGGGCCCGTGCAGGTCCCGGCTGAGCCGCACGGCGGTCAGGAACTCGCCGGCCATGTTCCGCTTCGGCCGCCGCAGGGTTACTGCCGGTTCCGGCTCCGGGCGCTGCGGGGCGGCCGCGGCCGGCCTATTTTGCATCCTCGATCATGCGCTGCATGGCCGCCTCGACTTCCGCGACCACGTCCGCCAGCTCCGGCCGGTCCGACAGCAGCCCAAGCATCTCCTTCGGGCTCAGCAGGCCGATGCGGGTACGGCCGTCCTGCTCGTAGACGGACACCCGGCACGGCAGCGCCATATTCATGCTCATGTCGCTGGACAGCACCTTCTGGGCCTGCTGGGGATTGCACACTTCCAGCACGCGGCATTCGTTCTCGATGGGCGCGCCCTTCTCCTTCAGGGTCGCCTTGAGATCATAGATGTGCAGCACGCCGAAGCCGTGTTTCTTCACCGCCTCCTGCAGATCCGCGGTGGCCTGCTCGACGCTTTTCGACGATTCGGTGATCTGTTTCACGGGATTCCTCCTTGTCTCCTACGCTGCGGCCATTGAAACACGCTGCCGCACGCCGCGGCACTACGTAGTGCTACCGGTGACCGGCGCCGGGTCCGGACCCGGGTGCCGACCACTGCGGAGCGTCGCGGACTGCCGGTGCGGGCGCCTCCGCTTCGCGGCGCACGGGCCCTTGCGCCTCCGCGCCGGGGTCGCGGGAGCGCCAGCCGTCCAGCCAGGCCACGATGCGATCGAGGTGCACGAGGTCCTTCCTCACCCGGTAGGGCTTCATCTCGTACAGGCCGATGCCGTCCTCGGCCGCGCTCACGTACGCCTGCACGTCGCGCAGTGCGGCGATGACCGGGATCTCCAGCGATTCCAGAAAGCGGGTCAGCTTGATGAAGCTGCGGGTATTGCGGCGGATGCGGTTCGCGACCACGGCCACGTTGCGGCGCCGCCGGTCGACGCCGGCACCGATCAGCAGCTCGCCGATGAACCGGGCCGTGGCGTGGATGTCGATGGCCGAGGGCATCACCGGGATGATCAGGCTGGTGGCGTCCCGGGTCAGCTGCCGCAGCGCGTCCCGCTCGAGGCCGGCCGGCGAGTCCACGATGAGCGTCTCCGTCTCCTGGGGCACGCGCAGCTGCCAGCTCTGCGTCGCCGCCATGTTGCGCTTGTAGGCGGCGATGCCGTGCACGGGCGGCGCCTCCGCCGGCCTGCGTTCCAGCCAGCGGATGGCGGAGCCCTGGGGATCGCAGTCCATCAGCGCCGGCTTCGGTCCCCGCAGGGCGTAGTGGCTGGCGAGATTCGTGGCGATCGTGGTCTTGCCGCAGCCGCCTTTCGTGTTCAGGACGACGATCCGGTTGAGGCCGGGACGGGTGGGGATGGTGAGCATGGGATGGCGGATAATGACTCCGATGGCAGCGCGACGAACATCCGACTATAGCGGAGGCGGGCGTTCGTTTTCAGTGTCGAGCGTCGCCGCAAGCGGATTGTCACACCCGCGAAGAGGCTCTCGGCGCCGCCGGGGGCGCTCTCAGAGAGCAATCCAGATGGTGCTGGCGCGGGCCACCGGCTCGCCGTCCGCCGTGTAGATGGCCGATCCCGCGTAGTGCTTGCGCCCGGACCTGCGGATGGGCCAGCCGGCGACGACGCAGGGCCGGCCGGCCGGCAGCGGCGCCGCGATCTGCACCGTTATGGTGCCGAGGACGACGGGGGCCGGGTTGCGCCCCATCGCGCCGAAGCCGGAGGGGCAGTCCAGCGCCGACCACAGATAGACCGGCCGTACGTGTCCCGATTCGTCTGCCAGCGCCTCCGCCGGCTGCCACGGCGCCGCCACCCGGTCCGTGCCCGGAAGCGGGCCGGGGTAGATGCACAGTCCGCCATCCGCCGTGCTGCGCGATGGACCGCAGACGAAGCAGGTGGAGAAAGTGTGGGCCTCGAAGCCGAGATAATCCCGGGCAGCCGCTCTGGCCTCCCCCAGCGTCGGCGCCGGCGGCAGCCCGCCTTCGATTGCGCCCGGCCGCGCGCTCGCGACAACCGTCTCGCCATCCAGAAGCTCGCCGGTCTCCGCGCCGCAGCGCAGCGTCAGTGGGCGGTCCAGGGGTGGCGGCCGGTGCAGGCGCACCTCGGGCGTGCCGGTCAGGCGTGTGCCCAGCAGCCCGGCGCTGTAGCCGCCGTTGCCCGACTCCGGCGGCCCGCAATACCGGGCAGCGATGACGACTGTCTCCGCCGTCTCTGCGCCGGGTCCGCTCACAGCGACTCCAGGTAGGCATCGGCCAGCCGGTCGGCCCGCTCCCAGGCGCCGCGCACGGGCGTGCAGCTCGCCTCCGGGATACCCGTCGGCTCGGCCCGGCCCAGCGGTTCCCGGTAGGGGATGGACCACTTGTCGTCGGCGATCAGGCTCGGCCAGAGGAACGGATTCCACCAGGGCCGGGCCGTAGTCCGGTAGAACTCGGCCTCCGGCGCGCCGCATTCGATGCGGTACTGCATGAACAGCGCGATGCTGTCCGCATAGTCTCGTCCTTCGTCCAGCGCTTCCCGGTCGGCCCAGTGGCCGTCCGAGCTCTCCAGGGTGATGTCCGCGGCGAACCA
Source organism: Woeseiaceae bacterium (assembly GCA_035655155.1). Classification (GTDB taxonomy): domain Bacteria; phylum Pseudomonadota; class Gammaproteobacteria; order Steroidobacterales; family Woeseiaceae; genus Lentisalinibacter. The sequence continues at coordinate 42,823 of DASRVH010000041.1, read as the reverse complement.
GCCGAGACTCCAGCCGGCGATCAGCAGGCCGCCGCCGATCAGCACCGCCGCGGTGAGGAGGAGTTCCCGGCGCTGCTGGCGGCGCTGGGTATCGCGCAGACGCGCCGCAATGCGCTGGCGGCTCTCGCGGCCGCTCATGCCAGACGGGTCCCGTCCGCCACGGGGCGCTCCGGTACGGCCAGTACGACGGTGCCGTCCGCCTGCACGAAGCCGGTCACCAGGCACTCCGACAGGAACGGACCGATCTGCTTGGGGGGGAAGTTGGTCACCGCCAGCACCTGTCGGCCCACCAGCTCGTCCGGCTCGTAGAGATCGGTGATCTGCGCCGAGGAACGCCTGACGCCCACTTCGGCGCCGAAGTCCACGGTGAGCTTGTAGGCCGGCTTGCGCGCCTCGGGGAAGGGCTCCGCCCGGGTCACCGTGCCCACGCGGAGTTCCACCTGCTCGAAATCCTGCCAGCCGATCTGCGTCATGTCGTGCGGTCGGAGTCCGTCGGCGAGTCCCGGTCTTCCCGGTGTCGGTCGTCCGTGCGCCGGAACCCGAGCCGATGCCGCCTGGATTCCTGCACCAGCGTCTCCGGCGGCGTGGACGTGGGCCCGCCGGCAAGCGAGGTAACCCGCATCCGGATCATCTGCTGATCCATGAACTCGTAATGGTCCAGGTCGACCAGCAGCCCCTCGCCGTCCCGACGCTTCAGGCGTAGCTTGTCCTGGTCCACGATCTCGAGCCCGGCGATGTCGTCCCGCCACAGCAGGACGTAGCCGACACCGCCCTCCACGGGCCCCTCCACCCAGTCGGTGCCGAAGCGCAACCGGGCTTTGCTGGCCGAACCGAACAGGGAGATGCCGGCGCCCAGCAGGGCGGAGGCGGCCGCCGTGATGAGCCCGCCGGCGCCGTTCCCGGTCAGCAGCAGCGCCGCGCCGATGCCGACGATCAGCCCGGCGATGCTGCCCGAGACGGTGGCGATGACGAGGCGCCTCTTGCTCGGATAATAGACCGCGCTGACGACCTCGTCGGGCTCCAGTCTGGCGCTGTCTCTGTTCCCGGCCATGCCGCCGAGGATAACGGATGGAGAATCAGAAGAGGTAGTGGTCGACCAGCAGCGCCGTGAACAGCGCCATGAGATAGGTGATGGACCAGGAGAAGGTTCGCATCGGCAGCGACGGGTCGTCGCTGACCTTCATGCGCCACGCATACCAGAGAAAAACGCCGCCCAGCACGAGCGCGCTGGCGAGATAGAGCGGCCCGCTCATGCCCGTGAGCCAGGGCAGCAGCGTGACCATCACGAGCAGGATGGTATAGAGCAGCACGTAGAGCCGGGTGAACTGCTCGCCGTAGGAGACCGGCAGCATCGGGATGCCGACTTTCGCGTATTCGTCCTTGCGGGCGATGGCCAGCGCCCAGAAATGGGGCGGCGTCCACACGAAGATGATCAGGAACAGGATCAGTGCGTGAGCGTGCACCTCGCCGGTGATGGCCGTCCAGCCCAGCACCGGTGGCGCGGCGCCCGCGGCACCGCCGATGACGATGTTCTGGGGGGTGGCATGCTTCAGGAACACCGTGTAGATGACGGCATAGCCGATCAGCGAGCAGAAGGTCAGCACCGCGGTCAGGGGATTCACCCCGAACCACAGGATGAGCATGGAAACCGCCGACAGCGAGCCGGCGAAAGCGAACGCCTGGGGCTCGGAGACCGTGCCGGTGGGCAGCGGCCGGTGCTGGGTGCGGGCCATGATCGCATCGAAGCGCGCATCCAGGATCTGGTTGACCGCGGCGGCGCCGGCTGAGGCCAGGCCGATGCCGAGCGTGCCGAGGACGAGGGCGACCGGGTCCGGCAGTCCCGGCACGGCCAGGAACATGCCGACGATGGCAGTGAACACGATCAGCGCCACCACGCGGGGCTTGGTGAGCTCGTAGTAGTCCCGCCAGTTGACGGGGCGGCTTCTCTCGAGAGTCTGTGCGTCAGTGTTCGGCATGCCGGACCAGATGGTAGTAGTTGAGCAGCGCCAGCAGCAGGAGCGCGGCGCCGGCGTTGTGGGCAGTCGCAAGTGAGAGCGGCAGTGAATAGTGAATGATACCTATACCGATCGCCAGCTGCACTGCCAGCGCTCCCAGCAGGAAGGCCCCGGCCCGGCGCAAGGCCGGGGGCCGGCCGCCGCCCAGCGCCGCCACCGCAAGGCCGCCGAGCACCACCGTGACTACGAGAGCGCCGATGCGGTGGACATAATGGATGGCGGTGCGGGCCGGGCTGTCCAGGATGCCGCCCTCGTAGTCGATGCCGAGGCCGTGCCAGGGCCGGAAGCCCTCGGCGAAGTCCATCTCCGGCCACCACTGGGTCTGGCAGGTGGGGAAGTCCGGGCAGGCCAGGGCAGCGTAGTTGGTGCTGGTCCAGCCGCCGAGCGTGATCTGCACACCGAGCAGCACGAGCCCGGCCAGCGCCAGCGTGCGCAGCCGGCGCGGCACGCGCGTCATCGCTCCGGCCGGCCCCGCTCTGAACACGCCCAGCGTCAGCCAGAACAACAGGCCCAGCGTGGTCAGGCCGCCCAGCAGGTGCAGCGTCACGATGAACGGCTTCAGCAGCAGCGTCACGGTCCACATGCCCAGCAGCGCCTGGGCGACGATGACGCCGGCCAGCGCGAGGGGCAGGCGCACCGGCTGCGCCGGGTCCCGACGGTTGGCCCAGGCGGCCGCGGCGATGGCGAATATCATCAGGCCGAGCGCGCCGGCGAAGTAGCGGTGGATCATCTCCCGCCAGGCTTTGCCGTGGTCCACCGGGCGCTCCGGGAAGGCGCCGGCGGCGAAGTCTAGCTGCTCGGCGGTCTTCGGCACGGTCAGCGTGCCGTAGCAGCCGGGCCAGTCCGGGCAGCCGAGGCCGGCGTCGGTGAGGCGCACCCAGGCGCCGAGCACGACCACGCAGAGGGTCAGCACGGTCGCCGCCGGCACGAGCACGCGGTAGGTTCTTGCCGCTCTGTTCATGGTCCTGTCCCTGTGATCCTGTAGTCCGGGGTTCATCCGATCCGCGATATCTTCAGCAGCTTCTTCAGGTCGTCCTTGATGTCTTCCGGGTCCGCATCGGCGGGGAAGCGCATCATCAGGTTGCCGAGCGGGTCGATGAAGTAGATTGCCGCACGCCGCGACGGCAGCGCTTCGGCCAGCGCCGGGTTGTCGTCCAGCGCCGCGCTGACCAGGCCGGTCTGGGTGCGCTCCAGCCAGTCTGGCGCGGGCGGCTCTTCACCGGCGAGGTAGAGCCGCTCCACCCGGTCGGCCTCCGCGCCCAGCGCCAGCCGGATCTGCCGGATCTTGATGATCTCCTGGCGGCACGTCTCGTCGCAGGGCTCCGGGTTCACGTACAGCATGGTCCAGTGATGGCGCCAGGCGTCCGGCGGGATGCTCTCGCCGGACAGCGTCTCGATGGGCACCTCCGGCAGCACCACCACCGGCTCGATCAGCGTGCCATGGTTGGTCCGGCCCGGAGGACTCCAGTCCTCGACGCCGTAGTACAGGTACATGGCCAGGGCCAGCGGCCCCAGGAAGATCACCGCCAGCAGGAGGAATTGCAGGCGGCCGCGCCGTCGCTCTTTCTGATCGTTCATGTCTGATCGTTCATTTGTCCGTCGTCTCGACCGGGCCGACGGGCCCGGCTACTCGTTGTCGCTCGCGGCCCGCGGCCGCCGCCTGACGTTGACCACCACGTAGATGATCGCCAGCGCCGTTGCCAGCGCGAACCACTGCACCGCGTAACCGAGGTGCCGGGACGCAGGCATTCCGCCCGGCTCCCAGTCCCGCCGGAATCCGTCGGCGGCCTCCGGCGAGAGCAGCAGCACCCAGGGCGCCACCGGTTCCGCCAGCGCCGCGGACAGCTCGGCGATGTCCGGGAACTGCCGCAGCGACGGCCAGCCACCGGCGCCACCGTCGCCGCCGCCGAGGTCGAGGCCCGCGACCGGCAGACGCCCGACCCGGCCCTCCAGCCGGCGCCTCTCCTCGCCGACCGCTATGTCGGCCACCGGCCGGCGGCGCGCGTCCTGGGCGATCCAGCCCCGGTTCACCAGCAGCAGCCCGCCGCTCTCGAGCCGCAACGGCGTGATCACGAAGAATCCGTTGCGGCCCCGGCTCACCATGTTGTCGATCAGGAACTGGCGCTCGCTGTCGTAACGGCCGCGCGCGGTCACCGGCCGGAAGCGGTCCCGGTCGTCTCCGGTCACCGCGTCGGCGGGCGCAGGCTCGTCGCCGGAGGCCGCATAAGCCTGCTCCAGTCCCGTCTTGTATTCGTAGCGCGAGAGCTGCCAGACGCCGAGTCCGATCAGCAACGGCATCAGCGCCACCGTCAGCAGGGTGGGCACCAGAGCCGGCCGGAATTGCCTGCGTGTGTCATCGACGTCGCTCATCGCCTGTCCATGGACACGCCCGCTCCTCCGGCGTTCCGCCCCGTTCCTCGACATTGCCTGACCGGCAGGCGGCCTCGCGGCCGGACCGTTATACTTGAGGGTCCGGCGACAGCCCACATAATGAAGCTATGAAACTCCTCGTCATCCTGATCCTCGGCGGGATCATTGCGAGCCTGGGATCCGGGCTCTTCTACCTGGTCAGCGACAAGGACGGCTCCGGCCGTCTCGCGAAGGCGCTCACCTGGCGCATCGGCCTGTCCGTGGCCCTGTTCATCTTCCTCATCGTCGCCGGGCTCAACGGCTGGATCGCGCCGAACGCCTGATTGCGAGATCGTCCCTGATTGCGAGATCGCCTGACCGCGGCCGACCGGCGGCGGCCGTTGCCGGCCACGGCCGCCGGCCCGCCCCGGCTATAACCAATAGACGAAGATGTAGAGGCCCAGCCAGACCACGTCCACGAAATGCCAGTACCACGCGGTCGCCTCGAAGGCGAAGTGGTGCTTGGCGGTGAAGTGACCCCGTATCACCCGCAGGAAGATCACGGTCAGCATGATCGCGCCGATGGTGACGTGCATGCCGTGGAAGCCCGTGAGCAGGAAGAACGTCGAACCGTAGATGCCCGACTCGAGCGTCAGGTTCAGATCCCGGTAGGCGTGCAGGTACTCGTAGGCCTGCAGCCCGACGAACACGTAACCGAGCAGGAACGTCAGCGCCAGAAACAGGGCGGTCATGCCCCGGTTGCCCTCGCGGATGGCGTGATGCGCGATGGTCACGGTCACGCTCGAGGTGAGCAGGATGGCGGTATTGATCAGCGGCAGGCCCAGCGCGCCCATCTTCTGGAACTCGCCGCCGATGTCGGCAGGCCCGTTGGTGGGCCACGTGTCCTCGAACCCGGGCCAGAGCAGCAGGTTGGTGAAGAAGTTGTTGCCCTCGCCGTCCAGCCAGGGCAGCACGAAGGAACGCGCGTAGAACAACGCCCCGAAGAAGGCGGCGAAGAACATCACCTCCGAGAAGATGAACCACATCATCCCCATGCGGAACGACTTGTCCACCTGGGCGTTGTAGACGCCGCCCTCGCTCTCGTCGATGACGTCGCCGAACCAGCCGAACAGCATCACGACGATGACGCCGATGCCCGCGAACGTGATCCAGCTGCCGATGCCGGAGCCGTTCAGCCACATCGACACCCCGACCATGAGGAGAAAGAGGCCGACGGAGCCCACCACGGGCCAGTGGCTGCCGTGGGGTACGTAATAACTGTCTTTGGTCTGTGCCATGGAGATGTCCCGCTGTCTTGACTGGCTGTCTTGTTATGAGCCGGGTTGCGGTTGACGCTCAGTCGTCCGCCGCAGCCACCTGCTGTTCGGTGTCGAACAGCGTATAGGAAAGCGTCACCGTGTCGATATGGGCGGGCAGCGCCCGGTCGACGATGAAACGCACCGGCATGTCCCTGCCCTGCTGAGCCTCGAAAGGCTGGTTGGTGAAGCAGAAGCACTCCGTCTTGGTGAAGTGCCGCGCGGCCACCGGCGGCGACACGCTGGGAACGGCGCGGCCGACGGTGCCGTGATTCTGCAGATTCTTCGCGAAGAAAACGGTGTCGTAGAGCTTGCCCGGGTGCACCTGCATCTTCGTGACGGTGGGCTCGAACTCCCACGGCCCCCGCTGGTTGACCGTGGCGACGAACTCCACCGTGATGAGGCGGTTCTCGTCGGGCTGCTCGGTGACCGTCACGGCTTCCGCGTTCGTGCGGCCGCCGAGGCCGGTGATCTCGCAGAACACGTCGTACAGCGGCACCAGCGCGAAGCCGAAGCCGAACATGGCCACGGTCATCACCAGCAGCTGCCAGGACAGCCCCCTGTGGTTGCGCTTGCCGCTGTCTTCCGTCATGGCCTAGCTGCCTCCCTGGCTGCGCAGATACTCGACGAATATGAAGCCGGCGTAGAACCCCACGGCCACGACCGCCAGGATGATGGCGTTTCGCAGTGCCTTGCGGCGCTGTTCCGGCGTGCGCTCATTCACGGGCGCCTACTTGACCTCCGGTGCCTGCTCGAAGGTGTGATACGGCGCCGGCGAGGGCACCGTCCACTCCAGACCCTTCGGATTATCCCAGACTTCCGCCGTGGCGGGTTTGCCGCCGCGCACGCAGGAGATGACGATCCAGGCGAACAGCAGCTGGGACAGGCCGAAACCGAACGCACCGACCGTCGCCAGCAGGTTGAAATCGGCGAACTGGGTGGCGTAGTCCGGGATGCGCCGCGGCATGCCGGCCAGGCCCACGAAGTGCATCGGGAAGAAGGTCATGTTCACGAAGATGGTGGTGAGCCAGAAGTGCCACTTGCCCATCGTCTCGTTGTACATGTGCCCGGTCCACTTCGGCAGCCAGTAATAGGCGGCCGCCATGATGGCGAAGATGGCGCCAGGCACCAGCACGTAGTGGAAGTGCGCCACCACGAAATAGGAGTCGTGGTACTGGAAGTCCGCCGGCACGATGGCGAGCATCAGGCCGGAGAAGCCGCCGATGGTGAACAGGAACAGGAACGCGATGGCGAACAGCATGGGCGTCTCGAAGGTCATCGAGCCCCGCCACATCGTCGACGTCCAGTTGAAGATCTTCACGCCCGTCGGCACCGCGATCAGCATGGTGGAGAACATGAAGAACAGCTGTCCCGTGAGCGGCATGCCAACCGTGAACATGTGGTGTGCCCAGACGATGAACGACAGGAAGGCGATGCTGGCCGTCGCGTACACCATGGAGTCGTAGCCGAACAGGGGCTTCCTGGAGAACGTCGGGATGATCTCCGAGATGATGCCGAAGGCCGGCAGAATCATGATGTAGACCTCGGGGTGGCCGAAGAACCAGAAGATGTGCTGGAACATCACCGGGTCGCCGCCGCCGGCCGCGCGGAAGAAGCTGGTGCCGAAGAACTGGTCGGTCAGCAGCATGGTCACCGCGCCGGCGAGCACCGGCATCACGGCGATCAGTAGGTATGCGGTGATCAGCCAGGACCACACGAACATGGGCATCTTCAGCAGCGTCATGCCGGGCGCGCGCATGTTCATGATGGTCACGATGATGTTGATCGCGCCCATGATGGAGGAGATGCCCATCAGGTGGACGGAGAAGATCAGGAGCGGGAAGGCATCACCGGTCTGCAGTACCAGCGGCGGATACATGGTCCAGCCGCTGGCGGGTGCGCCGCCCGGCACGAACAGCGTGGCCAGCAGAATGGTGAAGGCCGCCGGCAGGATCCAGAACGACCAGTTGTTCATGCGCGGCAGCGCCATGTCCGGCGCGCCCACCATCATGGGGATCATCCAGTTGGCCAGGCCGACGAAGGCCGGCATCACCGCGCCGAAGATCATGATCAGCGCGTGCATCGTGACCATCTGGTTGTAGAAGTCCGGGTTGACGAACTGCAGGCCCGGCTGGCCCAGCTCCGCCCGGACGATCAGCGCCATCGCGCCGCCCACGAAGAACATGAGGAGACTGAACACCAGGTACATCGTGCCGATGTCCTTGTGGTTCGTGGTGAACAGCCACCGCCGGATGCCGGTCATCTCCGGGCCGTGATGATGGTCGTCGTGGTGTAGCGCGTCGGTTGCACTGCTCATACGGATGGCTCCTGGTTGCCTGCCGGGGCTCCGCTCGGGCCCCGGCGCTCGTTCCTGTCTGTTCTGCTGCGGGTGCCTGTCGCCGCGGTCACTCGGCCGGCGCCGCGGCCAGCTTCGGGCTCACGCCCTGCTCTTCCTGGCGGGCGGCTACCCAGCCCTCGTACTCGGCCTGATCGAGCACCTCCACGACGATCGGCATGAAGCCGTGGTCCTTGCCGCAGAGTTCGGCGCACTGGCCGCGGTACACGCCGGGCTCCTCCGCCCGGAACCAGGCTTCGTTGATGAAGCCGGGGATCGCGTCCTTCTTGATGCCGAAGTCCTTCATCCACCACGCGTGGATGACGTCGTTGGAGGTGATCAGCACCCGGACCTTGGCGCCGACCGGCACCACCATGGGGTTGTCCACCTCGAGGAGGTAGTTCGGCACGCTGTTCGGATCGATGCCGGAGCCGAGCCGCCGCGCGTCGTTGCTCGAGCGGGCCAGGTTCGAGTAGAACTCCACGCCCTCGTCCAGATATTCGTAATGCCATTTCCACTGGTAGCCGGTGACCTTCACCGTGATGTCCGGATTGCGGCTGTCCTCGATCTTCACCAGCGTCTCGGCCGAGGGGATCGCCATGCCGATCAGGATGCCGATGGGGATGACGGTCCAGATGATCTCCGCCTTCGTGGAGTGGGAAAACTTCGCCGCCTCCACGCCCCGGGACTTGCGGTGCAGCACGAGCGCAATGATCATCCAGCCGAACACGAACACCGCGATGGCGCAGCACACCAGGAAGATGAGCATGTGCAGGCCGTAGATGTCGCGACTGACCTCGGTGACGCCCTGGGGCATGTTGATCTTCGACTCCGCCAGCGCGGCCGCCGAAGCCGACAGGGTCAGCAAGAAGAGGGAGATTTTTCGAATCATCGGTCTGTTATCCTGCCGGCCGCGGCCGGTGTGGTCGTCCTGTCACGGTTGCGCATCCTGCCGCGCCCCGCGGTCGTCTTCCGGCGCCGCCGCCGGCTCCGCCAGTACTCTTTTCAATCTGTCGCCGAGCCCCTGGCGCTCGGCGTCGGTCAGAAATTCGCCGACCGCGCACCAGCGCCCGTGGGCGCCGATCTCCAGCCTGCCCGGCGCGCCGGCGCGCCGGCCGCCCGCATAGCGTACCCGGGTCCAGGCCCGCAGGAAGCGCTGGTCCCTTCGTTCCCGGCCCCGCAGGCGGCTGACGAGCACCTCGTCCGGCCCGACGTCGATCAGGTCGCGGTCGCGGCCGCGTCTCATGCTCAGCCAGAGCGCCGCGCCGAGCCCGGACAGTTCCAGCCCGGCCATCGGCAGCACCGGCCAGTAACCCATCGCCGCGAAGCCGCCGGCGACCGTCATGGAGACCGCCAGAATCGAGACGAAAAAGAGCGTTGCCGTGCGGGAATCCAGAGAACAGTTCGGCTTCAGTTCGAAGCGGTGCAACTGGATAGATCCTGCAGCTGATCCTGAATTTCCCTGGTTCTCGGTACCCCGGTCCGGACCCGCCGGATCGCGGACTCGGGAGTCTAAAGAAACGGCCTTCGGGGTGCAACTGCGCAAGTGGCTTTCCATGTCGAATTAATGTTGATAAATCAGGGGATTGCGGCAAGCGATCGCCGCGCTGCCCGAACTTCCGTGCTGTTTCGATTATCGGGGCGCCCGCCGGGCGTGCAAGAGACCGGCTCACGACGTCTCAGGTGCGTCGCATTATCTGTTGCGGACTGATGCGTACCGCGCCGTCGGCATCGGCCCCCGGCAGCCCGCTGCCGCCCCAGCAGTGGCCGTAGACGAGCTCCAGCGTCAGCGGCAGGCGGCCGTCCTCCCCACGCATCCGCTCCCAGGCCTCTGCGAGGCGGCGGAAGCGGGCGGGTGTGGCCAGCCCCCGGCTGCGGCCGGCCAGCGTGTTGCGGGCGCCCGCCGCGGTCAGGTCCCGCCACAGCGCGGCAGGTTCGGCATAGGTCACCGTGAGACGCTCGACGTCCAGCACCGGATCGCGCAGGCCGGCGCGCACCAGCGCATCGCCGAGGTCGTGCATGTCCGGGAACGCCTGCACGTGCTCTTCCTCGTCCACCGCCCGCCAGGCTTCGCGCAGCTCGCGGAAGCTGTCCGGACCCAGGCTCGCGAAGGTGAACAGACCTTCCGGGCGCAGCACGCGGGCGGCCTCAGCCAGCACGGGAGCCGGATCGCCGAACCAGGGCAGCAGCAGGTTGGCGAACACCATGTCGAAGACCCGGTCGCGGAAAGGCAGGCGGGCGGCATCGCCGGCCACCTCGTCGCGGCGGGCGAAGCGGCCGTGGCTTCGTCGGGCGGCGGCGAGCCGGGCCGGCGAGAGATCCAGCGAGACCACGCGGCAGCCCCGGTAGCGGCGCGCGAGTTCCGCCGAGGCGCACCCGGTCGCCGCGCCGGCGTCCAGCACGCGCCGCGGCCGGGTGGCGGTGAGCGCCAGGCGGGAAAGCAGTTCCTCGCGGGTCCGCGCCGACAGGAAGTCGTCCGCCCCGGCCACGCTGGCGTCGGTGCGGCGGCGTACCTCCCGACGGCGAGGGGCGGGGGCGGCTGGTCGGTCGGGCGCATCCATGAGCCCGGGGAGCTTACGGCAAAAATGCCCGCTGCCGGCAGAAAACCCCGCTGCGCCCGGCGCGGCGAACCCGCACGCTGCGGTCATGACGAGTGCCATGAGCTGCGCCAGAAACCGGGCCAGGAACCGCGCCATGGAACGCTGCCGCGACGCACGCGATTCCCTGGCGCGCCTCCTGTTCCCGCCCCGCTGCGCGCTGTGCGGCGAACCTGCCTGCGAGCGGGACGGCGACCCGCGCAGCGACCGACACGGCGACCGACACAATGAACGCCACGGTGAACGGGCGGCCGCGCCGGATCTCTGCGTCGGCTGTCTCGGCGATCTGCCGCGCATCGCCCGTGCCTGTCGCCGTTGCGCCGAACCCCTGAGCGCGGGCGCACTGTGCCTCGCCTGCCGGCGGCACCCGCCGCCGATGGACCTGACGCTGGCGCCGCTGCATTACGCCTTCCCGGCGGACTGGCTGCTCACCGAGCTGAAGTTCAACGCCCGCCTCTGGCACGGGTCGCTGCTGGCCGGGCTGGTCGCCGCCGCGCTGGAGGCGGAACCGTCGTCCATGCCCGGCCCAGCCGCGGTGCTCATCCCCGTGCCGCTGCATCGCCGGCGCCTCGCCGCCCGGGGTTACAACCAGGCGCTGGAGATCGCCCGGCCGCTGGCCCGGCGCCTCGGTTGCCGCCTGGCCGGCAACCTGGTCGCTCGCGTGCGTCCGACCCGGGAGCAGTCGTCACTGAGCGCCCGGGCGCGCCGCCGCAACGTCGCCGGCGCCTTCCGGCTGCAGCGCCCGGCGGATTTCGAGCACGCGATCGTCGTGGACGACGTCGTCACCACCGGCGCAACCACGCGGGAGATCGCGGCGCTGCTGCGTGACGGCGGCTGCGCCCGTGTCAGCGTGGTGGCCGCGGCGCGGGCGGCTCAGCGGAACAGGTAGTCCAGCGCGATGCCGATGAACACCATCATGCCGATGTAGTGGTTGTTCAGGAAGGCGCGGAAACACTCGGCGGTGTCCCGGTCGCGGATCAGGTACTGGTGCCAGGCCATGAAGCCGGCGGCCAGCGCCACGCCCAGGAAATACCACAGGCCCATGGAGAGGCGGGAGCCCATCAGCACGAGCCCCAGCAGCATGAGGCCCTGCAACGCGCCGATCATGAACCGGTCGGCCTCGCCGAACAGGATGGCCGTCGACTTGATGCCCACCTGCAGGTCGTCCGGCCGGTCGACCATGGCGTACATCGTGTCGTAGATGATGGCCCAGATGACGGTGACGGCGAACATCAGCCAGGCGATCTCCGGTATCTCGCCCGTCTGCGCGGCGAACGCCAGCGGGATGGCCATGGCGAAGGCCGTTCCCAGCACGAGCTGGGGCACCGAGAGGACGCGTTTCACGAACGGGTAGACGATCATGAGCACCGCGGCGGCGGCGGCCACCACCCGGGAGAGCGGATTCAGCAGCGTCACCAGGCCGATGGCGATCAGACCCAGGCCGACGAACAGCAGAGCCGCCTCGACCACGCTGACCCTGCCCGTGGCCAGCGGCCGCTCCCGGGTGCGGGTCACGTAGGGGTCGAAGCCCCGGTCCGCGATGTCGTTGATGATGCAGCCGGCGCAGCGGGTGACCACGACGCCGGCCATGAAAATGGCGAAGATCCCTTCGTCCGGGCGGCCGTCGCCGGCCACCCACAGCGCCCACAGCGTGGGCCACATCAGCAGGTAGAAGCCGATGGGGCGGTCCAGCCGCATCAGCCGCGCATAGACGCCGAGCTGGGAGACCAGCAGCGGGAGGAAGCCGGGGCGGGTACCGTCCGCTGCCCGGGACTGCCCGCGGGAAGCGGCACCCGTTCTCACAGCGCCGCGCCCTGCGGCGCCGCCAGGCTGGCGGGGAAGTACTCGACGACGAGGATCGGCGCGCCGGCCACGCGGATGACCGAACGCCGCGCGAACAGCCGCCCGGTCGGCATGCGCGCGGGCAGCGCCGGGTAGCCGTGGTCGTCCGGCTCGAAGACGGCGTAGCGGAACGGCTCCCGGCTCACCTCGTCCAGGCGGGCCAGTGCCTCGCCGAGGGGGCGCTCGCCCAGGGCGGCCAGGCTCGGGTAACGCTCCAGCGTCGCCGCCGGGATGATGCTCGAGGCCACCACCAGTTCGCCCGCGGCACCGCCCATGCTGATCTCGCGGACCAGGGCCTGCCCGGCGTCGTCGTCGAGCAGCGCCCGCTCCTCCCTGTCGAGCCGGCGGCGACGCTCGGCGTGCACCGCCAGCCGGAAGCTCGCCGGCTGGAAGGACCGGATCCGGGGCGTCAGCAGGCCGTGGTCGGCCAGCCAGCCGGTCAGGCCGGCGGGCACCGAGGCCGGGATGGTCGCGGACCAGCGGCCGCCGTCCGAGGCTTGTTCGTCAGCGCGAAGCATGGGATGCAGAGTGTAGACGAGATCGCGCTCCATGACAGTGCAGCGCGGCGCTGCCGGTTTCGTCAGACACTGCCGTAGCGGCTGGCGCCGCCCAGCCAGCGCTGGATGATGGCTTCGGCGTCCGCCGGCGAGACGGCCGCGGCGGCGAGCTGCACTTTTGGCACCAGAGCGGCGTCGCGACTGAGATCGGCGATGCGCAGCTGCAGTGCCCCGGTCTGCCGGGTGCCCAGCACCTCGCCGGGGCCGCGCAGGCGGAGATCCTCCTCGGCCACCACGAAGCCGTCCCCCGTCTCACGCAGCACGGCCAGGCGCCGACGCGCCATCTCGGACAACGGCGGCCGGTACATCAGCAGGCACGTGCTCTCCCGGCTGCCCCGTCCGACCCGCCCGCGCAGCTGGTGCAGCTGCGACAGGCCCATGCGTTCGGCGTTCTCCACGATCATCAGGCTGGCGTTCGGCACGTCCACGCCAACCTCGATTACCGTGGTGGCCACCAGCAGCCTCAGCTCTCCGGCCTTGAACGCCTGCATCACGGCCTCCTTCTCGGCCGGTTTCAGGCGGCCGTGAACCAGGCCGACGGGTATGTCGGGCAGCGCCTCGCCCAGCATCCGGTAGCTGGCCTCGGCGGCCTGGTAGTCGAGCTGCTCGCTCTCCTCCACCAGCGGGCACACCCAGTAGGCCTGGCGGCCCTCGGCACAGGCGCGGCGCACCCGCTCGATGACCTCCTCGCGGCGCGTCTCGGGCAGCACGACGGTGGTCACGGGACGTCGGCCCGGCGGCAGCTCGTCGATGACGGAGGTGTCGAGGTCGGCGTAGGCGGTCATGGCCAGCGTCCGCGGGATCGGCGTGGCCGTCATCACCAGCTGGTGCGGCCGGGTCACGCCCTGCTCGCCTTTCTCCCGCAGGGCGAGGCGCTGGTGCACGCCGAAGCGGTGCTGCTCGTCGATCACCACCAACGCGAGATTGGCGAAGACGACCGATTCCTGAAACAGGGCGTGGGTGCCGATGACCATCGCCGCGCTGCCGTCGGCGATGGCGGCCAGCGCCTCGCGCCGCACGGCGGAGCGCAGGCTGCCGGTGAGCCAGACCGGCCGGATACCCAGCGGCTCGAGCCAGGCACTGAAGCTCTTGTAATGCTGCTCGGCGAGCAGCTCTGTCGGCGCCATCAGGGCCGCCTGACATCCCGCCGCGATGGCCTTCAGGCAGGCGGCGGCCGCGACCACGGTCTTGCCGGAACCGACGTCGCCCTGCACCAGCCGCAGCATGGGGTGGGGACGGGAGATATCCGCCGATATCTCCGCCAGCACCCGCTCCTGGGCGGCCGTCAGCCGGAACGGCAGGCTGTCCAGGAACCGCCGCGCCAGGCCGTCGGCGTCCGCCAGCGCCGGCGCCAACTCGTCGCGGATGCGATGGCGCAGGCGCCTCAGGCTCAGGTGGTGGGCCAGCAGCTCCTCGAAGGCCAGGCGCTGCTGGCAGGGGTGGCCGCCGGCAGCGAGTTCCGCCACGTTCACGCCCCGCGGCGGCCGGTGCAGGTATTCCACCGCCTCCGTCAGCGTCGGCAGATCCGTGCGCTCCAGCACCTGGTGCGGCACCAGCTCCGTGGGGGCCTCCCGGCGCATCATGTCCAGGGCCTCCGCGACCAGGCGCCGCAGGCGGCCCTGCTGCACGCCCTCGGTGGTCGGATACACCGGTGTCAGTCTGTCCTCCACCGGTACCGGTTCCTCCGCGCCCAGCAGCCGGTACTCGGGATGCACCATCTCCTTGCCCGCCGGCCCGGGGCGTATCTCGCCGTAGCAGGCGATGCGCGAGCCCCGCGCGAGGCGCGCCTGCTGGGAGCGGGAGAAATGGAAGAAGCGCAGCGTGAGCTGGCCGCTGCCGTCGGTGACGCGCACCAGCAGGGATCGCCGGCCCCGGTAGACGGTCTCAGAGAGCAGGATATCGCCGGCCACCAGCACCCGCTCGCCGTGCCGGGCGGAGCCGATGCGGGTCACCCGCGTGCGGTCCTCGTAGCGCAGCGGCAGCAGGAACAGGAGGTCCTCGACGGTATCCGCGCCGAGGCGGGCGAGTTTCTCCGCCAGCGCCGGGCCGACGCCCTTCAGCGCCGTCAGCGGCGAGCCGAGGCCCGGGCTCCCGGAGGCGCCGGCGTCCCGGTTCACGGCATGCTGGTGCCGTGAATAAGGATGGCGTCCGCCTCTACGTCGGCCCCCTTCGGCAGCGCGGCCACGCCGACGGCGGCCCGTGCGGGGTACGGCTCGTCGAAGAACTCGGCCATCACTTCGTTCACGGTGGCGAAGTCGGCCATGTCGGTGAGATAGACGGTGAGCTTCACCGCATCGGCGAGGCTCGCGCCCGCCGCTTCCGCGATGGCCGCCAGGTTGCGGAATACCTGCCGCACCCGGTCTGCGAACTCCCCCTCCACGATCTCCATGGAGGCGGGGTCCAGCGGGATCTGCCCCGAGACGTAGACGACGCCGCCCGCCTCGACGGCCTGGGAATAGGTGCCGATGGCGGCGGGTGCGGCCGGTGTGACCACGTGTTTCTTCTGCATGCTTCCTCCGGTCAGGCGCAGTCGCGGGTGACTTTCGTGACGCTCGGCATCTTGCGGATGCTGCGCAGCACGGCGGCCAGGTGCTGGCGGTGCCGGATCTGCAGCAGGAAGGTCATCACGGAGACGTCGTCATCGCCTTCCCGGACTGTGACCTGCTCGATGTTCGACTGTGCCGCCGAGATGGTGGCCGCCACCTCCGCCAGTACCCCCATGCGGTTGACGGCGATCAGCGTCACCTGTGCCGTGAAGTCCTGGTCGATGTCGCTGCGCCAGTTCACCGTGACCCATTTCTCGGGGTGCTTGCGGAAATTCGCCAGGTTGTGACAGATATTGCGGTGGATGACGACGCCGCGGCCGCTGGACAGGTGGCCCATGATGGCATCGCCGGGAATCGGGTGGCAGCAACGCGCATAGGTGACCACCATGCCCTCGGTGCCGGTGATGGTGAGCGAGGTGCTCTCGCGTACCGCCGGCTCCACCTCGCCGGCATCCACGCCCAGCAGCAGGCGGGCGACGATCGGCGCCAGCCGCTCGCCGAGGCCGAGCTGCTCGTAGAGTTCGATCTTGTTGTTCAGGCCGAAGGCTTCCAGGACCTGCGTCATGGAGTTCTTGTCCACCTTGCGCAGCGACGACTTCTGTTCCTTCAGCGCCTGTTCCAGCAGGCGCTTGCCGAGCTCCGCGGCCTCGCCCCGGCGCAGGTTCTTCAGATAGTGGCGAATGGCCGAACGCGCCTTCGCCGTGACCACGAAGTTGACCCAGTTCGGGTTCGGGCGGGCGCCCTTGTTGGTGATGATCTCCACCGTCTGGCCGTTGGACAGCGGCGTCCTCAGCGGCACCAGGCGCCGGTCGATCTTGGCGGCGACGCAGCGGTTGCCGATGTCGGTGTGCACCGCATAGGCGAAGTCTACCGCGGTGGCGCCGCGGGGCAGCCGGCGGATGTCGCCCTTGGGCGTGAACACGTAGACCTTGTCGGGGAACAGGTCCACCTTCACGCTCTCCAGAAACTCCTCCGAGTCGTCGTCCTGCTGCAGCTCCACCAGGTTCGAGAGCCACTCCCGGGCCCTCAGCTGGGGCGAGGCAGCGGATTTGTCCTCGGCCTTGTAGCGCCAGTGGGAGGCGATGCCGCTCTCCGCCACCAGGTCCATTTCCCGCGTGCGGATCTGCACCTCCAGCGGCAGCCCCCGCGGACCGAAGCAGGTGGTGTGCAGGGACTGATAGCCGTTCACTCTCGGTATGGCGACGTAGTCCTTGAAGCGGCCCGGCATCGGCTTGTACACCTTGTGCACCAGGCCCAGCGCCCGGTAGCAGTCGTCGACGTCCTCGACGACGATGCGGAAGCCGTAGACGTCCACGATCTCGCCGAGAGTGCGCCCCTTCACCAGCATCTTGCGGTAGATCGAGTAAAGGTGCTTCTGCCGCCCGATCACGCTGGCGGCGATCTCGTGGCGCGCCAGCTCCTTCTCGAGGGTGTCGCTGATCTTCTTGACGATCTGGCGCTGATTGCCCTGGGCCTTCTTCAGCGCCCGCTCCAGCACCCGGTAGCGGTAGGGCCGCGTATAGCGGAAGCCCAGGTCCTCCAGCTCGACCTTCAGCGTATTGATGCCGAGCCGGTTGGCGATGGGGGCATAGATCTCCAGCGTCTCCCGCGCGATGCGCGACTGCTTCTCGCGCGGCAGGGAGTCCAGCGTGCGCATGTTGTGCAGGCGGTCCGCGAGCTTCACCAGGATGACCCGGATGTCCTCGACCATCGCCAGCAGCATCTTGCGGAAGCTCTCCGCCTGCGCCTCCAGCCGGCTGCGGAACTGCAGCTGATCCAGTTTGGTGACGCCGTCGACCAGGGCGGCGATGTCCGCGCCGAACTCGCTATCGAGCTGCTCCTTGGCCGCCAGCGTGTCCTCGATCACGTCGTGCAGGATCGCCGCGGCGATGCCCTTGGCGTCCATGCGCAGGTCCGCCAGGATGCCGGCGACCGCGACGGGATGGGAGATATAGGGCTCGCCCGACTGGCGCATCTGCCCGGCATGGGCTTCGGCGCCGAATTCGTAAGCCTTGACGACCAGCGCGATCTGGTCGTCGGACATGTAGGTCTCGAGTTTCTGGAGGAGCTGCTTGAGACCCGTGGAGCGCCGCGTCTTGGGCAGTTTGGAGCGGATCGAGGCGGCGTAATCCATGGGGGTGAACCGGTCGGTGCCGGAGGGCGGCACCGGTTGTGTCAGTGCTTACTCGCCGAGCGACAGCCCTCGCATGGGCATGAGGTCCTCGGAGCCTGTTTCGGCGCGCAGCAGGTCCTCGGCGGGCTGGTCCGCCTCGTCGAGTATGGCCGGGGTCACGTGGCCCTCGGCGATCTCGCGCAGAGCGACCACCGTGGGCTTGTCGTTCTCCAGCTCCACGTACGGATCCGCGCCATTGGCGATGCGCCGGGCGCGCTTGGACGCGACCAGCACGAGTTCGAAAATGTTGTCGATGTTCTCGAGGCAGTCCTCGACGGTAATTCTGGCCATTGTTGGCTACTCCAAGGCTATTCCAAGGCTATTCGCAGGGCTAGTCCAGGGCTGTTACGAGGCTATTCCAGCCTCTCCCGAATCATGCTGAACGGTGCCGACCGCGGGAAGAATCGGGCTCGCGACCCGTCAGTGTACTGTAAGGAGCCGCTCCTAAACCAGTAGGTGAGCAAGCTTTTTCCGGGTGGTCTCTGTGCCCACCCGATTGCGACGGTAACGTCCGGTGGCGATGCCCTCGAGTTCGTCGATGGCGCGCTCCAGGTCGTCGTTGATCACCACGTAGTCGAACTCGTCCCAGTGGGAGAGGTCGCTCAGGGAGTCCCGGAGGCGCCGCCGGATGACGTCCTCGGAGTCGGTGCGGCGGCTGCGCAGGCGCTGCTCCAGCGCCTCCACCGAGGGCGGCAGGACGAAGATGCTGCGGCACTCGGGCATGGCGGCGCGCACCTGCCGGGCGCCCTGCCAGTCGATCTCCAGCACCACGTTGCGGCCCTTCGCGAGTTCGCTCTCCACCTGGCTGCGGCTGGTCCCGTAGTAGTTGTCGAACACGCGGGCGCTCTCCAGGAACTCCCCCTGCCGGTCCAGCCGCCGGAATTCCTCCTCGCTGACGAAGAAGTAGTCCCGGCCGTGTTCCTCGTTCGGCCGCTTGGGCCGCGTGGTGTAGGACACCGAGAAGACGAAGTCCGGGTTGCGCTCGATCAGCGCGTGCACCAGCGTCGTCTTGCCGGCGCCGGACGGCGCCGCGATGACGATCAATCGACCTCTCCGTCGACCTCTCGGTCGACCGCGCGCTCCTCCTCTGGCCCTGCCGGTCGCCATGGCGCTACTCGATGTTCTGGATCTGCTCGCGCATCTGCTCGATGAGCACCTTGAGCTCGACCGAGGCGCGGGTGGTTTCGGGATCGCCGGATTTCGAGCCGAGGGTATTGGCCTCCCGGTTGAACTCCTGCATCAGGAAATCGAGCCGCCGTCCCACGGGCTCGTCCCGTTCGAGCGCGTTACGCATCTCCTCGACATGGCTGTCCAGCCGGTCCAGCTCCTCCTCGACGTCCATCTTCTGGGCGATGATGGCCAGTTCCGTCTCCAGGCGGCCGGGGTCGGCCTCCACGTCCAGCCGGGCGAGGCGCTCGCGCAGCTTCTGCTCGATGCCGGCCAGCACGGCCGGACGCCGCGCCCGCACGGCGGCGGCGATGCGGGCCACGTCTTCCGTGCGGCCCCGCAGGGTCTCGGCCAGCCTGGCGCCCTCCGAGCGGCGCATCTCGTCCAGAGTGGCGAGCGCCTCGTCCAGCAGGGACAGGCTCTCGGCGAGCAGCGCATCCTGCTCCACGGCAGGCTCCTCGATGACGCCGGGCCAGCGCAGCACCTCCATCGGATCCACCGGCCCGGTCTCGCCGAAGCGCTCGCGCACCACCGCGACGCCCTCGGCGATGCGCCCGACCAGCGCCGCGTCGATGGCGAGCTCCCGCCGGGCGCCCCCACCGCGCCGCAGCGCGAGGCTCAGGTCCACCTTGCCGCGTCCGAGCCGCTCGCCGGCGGCGCGGCGGAATTCCGCCTCGGCGCCCCGCAGCACGTCCGGCAGGCGGAACTGCAGATCCAGATAGCGATGATTGACCGAGCGCACCTCCCAGGCGAGATCGCCGAACTCTGTCTGGCGCTCGCTGCGAGCGAACCCTGTCATGCTGCGTAACATCGGTGTCTCCACTCGGGATGCGGTGACGGAGGGCCGGCATTGTAAGCGCGCCCCGGCGCACGCTGCCACCGCTCGTTGCCACGGGGGGCGTCCGCGAATCTGCGACCCGTGCCCTCCCCGGGGCGGCGCAAGTGGTATACCCTCCGTCACCGTTCTTCAGGAGTCGTGCTGCTTGCGGGCCCTGCGCCCGCCCGGGAACACGTGCGCATCGAATACGCGAAAATCTCGCTCACCGGCGATCGCCGGGACAACCAGGACCGGGTCGCCATCGCCGTGAGCGAGCGGGCCGCCATCCTGCTGGTGTTCGATGGCATGGGCGGCCACTCGGACGGCGCGCTGGCCGCCGAGGTGGCACTGGAATCGGTGCAGAAGGACTTCGCCGCGGCGGAGCATCCGGTCTTCGACCCCCAGGGTTTTCTCTATGCCGCCATGGGCCGTGCCCATGACGCCGTGGTGGCGGTGGGCGCGCAGACCGACGTGGACCACCGTCCCCGCGCCACCGGCGCGGTCTGCCTGGTGCAGGATCAGGCCTCCTGGTGGGCGCACGTCGGCGACAGCCGCATCTATCAGGTACGCGGCGGGCGCATCCGCGGCCGCACCCGTGACCACAGCCACGTGGAGGTGCTGTTGCGCGAAGGCGTGATCGACGAGCGCGAGGCCCGCGAACACCCGATGCGCAATTTCGTCGAGTCCTGCCTGGGCGGCGATCAGGCCCTGCCCGGCATTACCGTGACCCGCAAGAAGCCTTTGCAAAGCGGGGATGTGCTGATAGCTTGCACGGACGGGCTGTGGTCGGGGCTCGGGGAGCGCGACATCGCCAGGATCGCGAGCCGGGCCGATCATGCGGTGGTGGAGAATCTGCGCGAACTCGGCGAGCGCGCCGTCCGCGCCAACGGTCCCCACAGCGACAACACGACGGCGGCCTCCATCCGCTGGCTCGGCTGACCGGGCCGGCGTCTCGCCGGAACAGAACTCGCCGGACCAGAGCTCGCCGAAACAGGACTCGCCTAACAGAACGGGGCAGTAGCGATATGCGACCAAGCGGCCGCCGCCCGGACGAACTGCGTCCGGTGGCTTTCATTGCCGATTACACCCGCCACGCCGAGGGCGCCGTCCTCATCGAGTGCGGCCACACCCGCGTGTTGTGCACGGCCAGCGTGGAGGACCGCGTGCCGCCCTGGCTCAGGGGGCGTCAGCAGGGCTGGATCACCGCCGAGTACGGCATGCTGCCCCGCGCCACGCACACGCGCATGGCCCGGGAGGCCGCCCGCGGCCGGCAGGGCGGGCGCACCCAGGAGATACAGCGGCTGATCGGCCGCTCGCTGCGCGCCGTGGCGGATCTCTCCGCGCTCGGCGAGCGCACTGTCACCGTGGACTGCGACGTGCTGCAGGCCGACGGGGGCACCCGCACCGCCTCGATCACGGGTGGCTACGTGGCCCTGGCGCTGGCCATGGAGCGCCTGAAGAAGAAGGGCGCCCTGAAGAAGAACCCGCTGCACGGCCAGGTGGCCGCCGTCTCGGTGGGCATCTACCGGGGCGAACCCATGCTCGACCTGGACTATGCCGAGGATTCCGAAGCCGAGACCGACATGAACATCGTCATGAACGACGCAGGCGCCTTCATCGAGGTGCAGGGCACCGCCGAGGGACACGCCTTCCGCCGCGACGAGTTCGAGCGCCTGCTGGATCTCGCTGGCGCCGGCATCGTTCAGCTGGTGGCGGCGCAGAACCAGGCGCTGGCCGCCGCCTGAGGAGGTAGCCTTGCTGCAGGCGGGCTCGAGCATCGTGGTGGCCACGGGCAACCGGGGCAAGCTCGCGGAGATCCGGGCCATCCTGGACGAGTTCCGGGTGCAGGTGGCCTCCCAGGGCGAGCTCGGCATCGGCGAGGTGGAGGAGACCGGCCTCACATTCGTCGAGAACGCCCTCCTGAAGGCCCGCAATGCGGCGGCGCACGCAGGAAGACCGGCCATCGCCGACGACTCCGGACTGGAAGTGGATGCGCTCGGCGGGGCTCCCGGCATACGCTCGGCCCGCTATGCCGGCGAGCCCGCGGACGACGCGGCGAATATCGACCGGCTGCTCGCCGCGCTGGAGGGCACGGCGGAACGCACCGCCGCCTTCCGCTGCGTCATGGTGTTCCTGCGTCACGCCGAAGACCCCGCACCCGTGATCGCCGAGGGCGTCTGGCGGGGACGCATCCTGACCGGGCGGCGGGGCGAGGGTGGCTTCGGCTACGACCCGGTCTTCTACGATCCGGAGCTCGGCCGCAGCGCAGCCGAATTGCCGCCGGCGGAGAAGAACCGCGTGAGCCACCGGGCGCGGGCGCTCCGGGAGCTGGCCCGCCGCCTGGGGGCGGGAGAAGCGGGATGATTGCCACCCGCGGCGCGGGCAGGGCGGCTGCCGCCGATGTTGCAGATTGCGCGGATCGTGCGGATAGCGCGTCCATCCCGCTCACCCTCTACCTGCACCTGCCCTGGTGCGTGCGGAAATGCCCCTACTGCGACTTCAATTCCCACCGGGCCGGCGACGATCCTCCCCGCGACCGCTACGTCGACGCGCTGATCGCCGACCTCGAGGCGGAGGCGGTGCGCGCGGCCGGGCGGCGGCTCGAGACGGTTTTCATCGGCGGCGGCACGCCGTCGCTGTTCAGCGGCGCGCAGATCGGCCGTCTTCTCGACGCCGTGGCCGCCCGCTACACGCTGGCTGCCGATGCCGAGGTCACGCTGGAGGCCAACCCGGGCACGGTCGAGCGAGGCAGTTTCGCGGCGTACCGGGCCGCCGGCGTCAACCGGGTGTCGCTGGGGGCGCAGAGCTTCGATGATGCTTCTCTCGCCGCGCTCGGGCGCATCCATAGCGCGGCCGAGACCCGCGCCGCGGTCGACGAGGCCCGGCGGGCGGGCATCGACAACCTGAATCTGGACGTCATGTTCGCACTCCCGCAACAGAGCGTGGCGGGCGCGCTGGCGGACGTCTCGGCGGCGCTCGCCCTGGCCCCGGCGCACATCTCCCATTACCAGCTGACGCTGGAACCGAACACGCGGTTCCACCATTCCCCGCCGCCGCTCCCGGACCCCGATACGGCGTGGGAAATGCAGGAGCGCTGCCACGAGGCGCTGGAGGCGGCCGGCTATCGCCGCTACGAGGTATCGGCGTTCGCCCGGCCGGGCCGGGAGTGCCGGCACAACCTGAACTACTGGGGATTCGGCGACTATCTGGCGGCCGGGGCCGGCGCCCACGGCAAGATCACCGATGCCGACGGTACCGTGCGCCGCTACGCAAAGCCGGCAAGCCCACGGGCCTGGATGGAGGCCGCGCTGGCCGGGCGCACGGGGGAGGCGGCCGCCGCCGTCGCCGCCGAGGACCTGGCCTTCGAGTACATGCTGAATGCGCTGCGCCTCACCCGGGGCTTCGCCCTGGCGGATTTTGCGGCCCGCACCGGTCTGGACCGGGAGGCTCTGGAGCCCGGACTGGCGGCCGCGCGCCAGCGGGGTCTGCTCGAGGCCGTCGACGCGGGCGGGCTGCGCCCGAGCGCCCTCGGCATGCGCTTTCTGAACGACCTCCAGGCCCTGTTCCTGCCCTCTTCCGGGGCAGCCGTCGAGTGACTCCGTGGCGGTCCGGCCGGCGGCCGTTATGCACAATGTCGGGACTATCCCTATATTTGGCTTGTAGAGTCGCGATCAGCTGAAACCCGACTTTGTAAGAGTCTTGTAAGGCAATGAAATTGTTGTAATTATTATTGTGAACAGAAAATAGACATTCTAACGGGGAGGCTTGAAAATCGTGGGCTTGCGGCGTTTAGCCAAAATCCATCCACAGAGTTATCCACAGGATTTGTGGATAACGCGCGGCCTCTCCCGGAGCCCTGGCGCGGACTTGCCAGCGGCCCTGCGGCGCTGTATGCTCCGCGCCCCTTTTCGCTGTCCGTCCGGCGGGCAGACGACCGGAGAATGACGATGAAAGCCGATATCCATCCCCGCTACGACGAGATCAAGGTGATCTGCAGCTGCGGGAACGAGTTCGTGACCCGCTCGACGGCCGGCGAGGAGCTGCACGTTGAAGTCTGCTCTGCCTGCCACCCGTTCTACACGGGCAAGCAGAAGATCATGGACTCGGGCGGCCGCGTCGACCGTTTCCGTCGCAAGTACGGCATGTCCTGAGGGACCCGGCGTCCGGTCCTGGGACGCCTTCCCGGGTGCTCCGGGCGCTTGCCGGCCCGGCTCCGTCTGCGGCACCATAGAAGGTTCTCGCGGCAGGTCCTGCCCACCGCACGGAACCGGGATCATAAAGAATGAGGATCGCGCCGGGCGCCGCGTGCCGGCGTCCGCCCGCTTGCGCGATCCGATCTAAGCCAGGAATCAAAGATGAGCAACAAGCACTTCACGCTGACGAGCCCCGAGGGCGACGGCACAGAGCTGCCCGTACTCGAGGGCACCCTCGGCCCGGACGTGGTCGACATCTCCAGCTTGTACCGGGAGCGCGGCGTCTTCACCTACGATCCCGGCTTCGTCTCCACGGCCAGCTGCGAGAGCACCATCACGTTCATCGACGGCGCCGAGGGCGTGCTGCTCTACCGCGGCTACCCGGTCGAACAGCTCGCGGAGAACTCCTCCTTCATCGAGGTGTGCTACCTGCTCCTCTACGGCGACCTGCCCACCAAGGACGAGCTGGAGAACTTCGAGTCGATCATCCGCCGGCACACGATGCTCAACGAGTCGGTGTCCCGGTTCTTCATGGGCTTCCGCTACGACGCCCACCCCATGGCGATGCTGTCGGCGGTCGTCGGCTCCATGTCGGCGTTCTACCACGACACCATGAACATCCACGACGAGCGCCAGCGCGATATCTTCGCCCACCGCATCATCGCCAAACTGCCGACCATCGCCGCTGCGGCCTACAAGCACTCCATCGGCCAGCCGTTCATCTATCCGCGCAACGACCTGGACTACTGCTCGAACCTGCTGAACATGTTCTTCGCGGTGCCGGCCGAGCCCTATCACGTGGACCCGGTCGCCGCCGAAGCCCTGGACCTGCTGTTCATCCTGCACGCCGACCACGAGCAGAACTGCTCCACCTCCACGGTGCGCATGGCGGGCAGCTCCGGCGCGAACCCCTACTCGGCCATCGCGGCCGGCATCTCGGCGCTGTGGGGCCCGGCCCACGGCGGCGCCAACGAGGCGGTGCTGGAGATGCTGGAAGAGATCGGCGACGTGAAGAACATCCCGAAATTCGTCGCCAAGGCCAAGGACAAGGACGATCCCTTCCGGCTGATGGGCTTCGGCCACCGGGTGTACAAGAATTTCGATCCCCGGGCGAAGATCATCCGCGAGATGTGCCACAAGGTGCTGAAGAAGCTCGGCAACGACGACAATCCGCTGTTCGAGCTCGCACTGGAGCTGGAGCAGGTCGCGCTGAAGGACGAGTACTTCGTCGAGAAGAACCTGTACCCGAACGTGGACTTCTACTCGGGCATCATCTACCGGGCGCTCGGCATCCCCACTTCGATGTTCACCGTGATGTTCGCCATCGGCCGCACGGTCGGCTGGGTGGCGCACTGGCGGGAGATGATCACCGAGCCCGGACGGCGCATCAGCCGGCCGCGCCAGCTCTACACCGGGCCCGGCGTCAGGGACTACGTGCCCCTGGACCAGCGCTGATCCGGCGCGCCCCGGCGCGGCGCAGGCAGCAGGCTCGGACTGTCGCTCGGATAGTCGCTCAGATTATTGGGGCGGGCGCCTCGGCCAGCAGCTTCTCCAGCTTGCGTTTGTCCGCCCGGCGCATGGGCCGTCCGTCCACCGGGCTGATCGGTGCCTGCCTGAGCCCCTTCTCGGGGAATACCGTCGCCTCCACCGTCGCCTCGGCGCAGCGGAAACGATAACCGGGGTAGGTATCCAGCCGGTCCTGGCGGCTCTTCAGCCGCCGCTCGTAGAGCTGGTAGGCGGTCTGCTCGCCGTCCAGCTGCCAGGCCACCTCCTCCGGCGAGTCGGCGAACAGATGCAGGTTGATGGCGGAATGGGAAGCCGCCGTGCCGGCCAGCACCGGACCGACGAGGCGCGGTCGGAACTCGGCGAAGCGGTGCATCACCTCCAGCGCGATGCGGCGCAGGCGGTCCAGCAGGTCGGAATGATCCGAGGCGCCGAACAGGCGGTGGTGCTCGATCAGCGCCGATTCGATCTCGCTGTTGCTCGGCAGCGCGCCCCGTTCGCGGAAGCCGAGCCGCTCCGCGGCCTTCACCTTGGCCTGGCGGTAGTTCTCGATGCCCTGATCGGCGATGATGCGGGCGGCTTCGCGTGCCAGCAGCTGGCGGGTCCGGCACACTTCGTCATGCTTCGGCATGGCGCTCTCCTGCGGTCAGGCCGGCACCCGGCGGCTCTCAGAAGATGGGGTCCTCGATGTCGCCGCTCGAGCCGGTGTCGTTGTAGATGTCGTCCGCGCCGCCGATCGTACCAGCTTCCGGTTCGTTGCCGACGCGGAATTTCTCGAAGATGAAATTACCGTCGTCCGAACTCACGGGGCGGCCGGTCTCCGGCGACACCCGCACCGTGACGAGGCCCTCCGGCTCCTCGACGCGGGCGGTCGGCGCTCCGTCGAGTGCCCGCTCCATGAAGTGTATCCAGACGGGCAGCGCGGTGCGCGAACCCTCCTCGCCCGCCCCCAGCGGCTTGTCCTCGTCGAAGCCCACCCAGGTGACGGCCACGAGGTCGGCGTTGAAGCCGCCGAACCAGGCGTCGCGGCGATCATTGGACGTGCCGGTCTTGCCGTACAGATCGTCCCGGCCGAGCGAGCGGGCCCGCCGCCCGGTACCGCGGCGGATGACGTCGCGCATCATGTCGGCCACCAGGAAGGCGTTCTCCTTCGTGATCGCACGGTCGGCGAGGCGCATGCCGGCGTAGAGTCTGGGATCCTCGTTCGCCGTGGGCCGCCACTCGAGGGTGCGGCCCTCCAGCCGCTCGACGCCGGCGAGTGGGTCCGCCCTGTCGGTCCGGCTGCCAGCGCGCTCGCCGCCCCGCCCGGCGAGCGGGTCGGCGAGCGGGTCGGCGAAGGGGTCGGCATCGATCTCCGCCAGTTCCTCGCTGTACTCGCAGTCCGGGCACACCAGCGCCGGGTCGGCCCGCTGCAGCACATTGCCTTCGCTGTCCTCGATGCGGTCGATGAAGTAGGGCTCCACGCGGTAGCCGCCGTTGGCGAACACGGAATAGCCCAGCGCCATGTCCAGCGGCGAGACGGCGCCGCTGCCGAGCGCCAGAGAGTAGTTGTAAGGCACGGCCTCGTCCGCGAAGCCGAAGCTGCGGATGTGCGGCACCGCATCGCCGAGTCCGGTGCCGATCAGTACCCGCACCGAGGCCAGGTTCAGCGACCGGTAAAGCGCCTCGCGCAGGCGCACCGGCCCGTAGAACTTGCCCGTGTA
This sequence comes from Woeseiaceae bacterium, assembly GCA_035655155.1. Taxonomy (GTDB): domain Bacteria; phylum Pseudomonadota; class Gammaproteobacteria; order Steroidobacterales; family Woeseiaceae; genus Lentisalinibacter. The sequence goes on along the minus strand of DASRVH010000041.1, from coordinate 15,710 downwards.
GTTGATGGGCTTCCACGGCCCTTCCAGTTCTTCGGACTCGAACACCACCGGCGTGTCGTTGACGATGGTGGCCGCGGTGAAACCGTTCTCCAGCGCGGCGGAGTAGATGAAGGGCTTGAAAGCCGAGCCGGGCTGGCGCCGGATCTGCACCGCCCGGTTGAACTTGCTGGCCGCGTAATCGAAGCCGCCCACGAGGCCCACCACCGCGCCGTCGTCCGGGTCAACGGAAACCAGCGCCCCCTGCGCGGCGGGCACCTGGGCCAGGGCCCATCGGTCGGAGACCGTGGGCATCACATGGATGACGTCGCCCACGGCCAGCACCTCGCCGACGGACTCCGGCGGCGAGCCCACCCGGTCGTCGTCGATGTAGCGCTTGGCCCAGCTGATGCCCGACCAGGGCACCCGCACGATGCGGTCGCGCCGCAGGGCGACGGCTGCGCTGTTGTCCTCGCCGAGGCCGACCACCACGCCCACGCGCAGGCCGCCGGGCTCCGGGTAGTCCTCCAGGGCCTGCAGCACGTCCGGCGGTAGCGCCGGATAGCCGCCGCCCGAATAGCTGCCTTCGCCGCCATTCCCGCTCTTGTCATTACCAGGGTCATTGCCCTGGTCATTGCCCTGGCCGTTCGTGCCCTCGTCGCCGCCGGCCGGCACGGGCAGCTCGAGCCTCGCCAGCGGCCCCCGGTAGCCATGGCGTCGGTCGTATTCCAGCAGGCCGTTGCGCACCGCGTAGACGGCGGCGGTCTGCAGCGAGGAGTCGAGCGTGGTGGTCACCCGATAGCCACCGGAGTAGATCTCGGGGCCGTAGCGCTCCAGCATCTCCCGGCGCACCATTTCGGCGAGATAGGGTGCGGTCAGCTCGACCGCAGGCCCGTACAGGCGGGACTCCATCGGGTATTCCATGGCCGCGCCGTATTCGGCTTCCGTGAGGTAGTCCAGCTCGCGCATGCGGCGCAGCACGTAGCTCCGCCGCGAGGTGGCCTTCTCCGGGCTGCGCACGGGATTGTAGGCCGACGGCGCCTGCAGCAGACCGGCCAGGGTGGCGGCTTCCGCGGCGTTGATCTCCTCGAGAGTCTTGTTGAAGTACACCCGGGAGGCGGCAGCCACGCCGTAGGCCCGCTGGCCGAAGAACATCTTGTTCAGGAACATGGCAAGGATCTCCTCCTTGCTGAATTCCTTCTCGATCTTCCAGGCCAGGAACGCCTCGCGGATCTTGCGTGTGAACAGCCGCTCGCGGGTGAGGAAGTAGTCCCGGGCCAGCTGCTGGGTGATCGTGCTGCCGCCCTGGCTGCGCGAGCCGGTCATGAGGAAATTGATGCCGGCACGCAGCACGCCCTGATAGTCGATGCCCGGATGTTCGAAGAAGCGGTCGTCCTCGGCGGCCAGGAAAGCCTGCACCACGTGGCCGGGAATCTCGTCGTACTCGACCGGTATGCGGCGCTGCTCGCCGATCTCGGCGACCAGCTTCCCGTCCCGGCTGTAGACCCTGAGCGGTATCTGCAGAGGGATGTCCCGGATGGTCGCCGCCTCGGGCAGGCCGGCCAGGGTGTAGTGGTACGCGCCGACGACGCCTGCCGTCAGCGACAGGGCGAGTATAGCGACCGTACCGGCCAGTCCGGCGAGGATGCGAGTGAGAGATCGTGTTGCCAAGCGCTTTCCGGTCCTTGCCAGCGTCAGGGGCTTACTGCATAGTGACTGCGGCCGAAGCGGACCGTTCCTTGTTGACAAGGGGGCATGGGGCGGTCCGGGTCAGGGCGAAGACCGGATCATACCGTCAGCGGGGGGCCAGACCGCAATGCTTCGCGGCGACAGTCTACAACCATACCCGGCCGGCCGCACCCGGCCGGCCTCGTCTCGTTGCAGCGAAACTCCCCGCACCCTCCACTTTCGGGCCTGGCTCACTACCGGTACACAGTTCACAGAATAGGCGGCGGGGCGTGCCTTACTATACGCGGGCATTGAGCAGGGGATCAGCGTCGTTTTATTTAACATTACGTTGATATATAGTTAAACCGGTTTCTTCAGGCGCCCCACCACTTATCCAGCGTAACCCACGGACTTGGAAGGGAAAACAGGTGCAATTCGGCAAGAAAAATCGTCCGCTCCTGGGGCTTGACATAACGACATCGTCGGTCAAGCTCATCGAGCTCTCCCAGAGCGGCAAGCGCTACCGCGTCGAATCGTACGCGGCCGAGCCGACCCCGCCCAATTCCATCAACGAGAAAAACATCGTCGACGCCCAGGCGGTGGGTGGTGCCATCCGGCGGGCGGTGAAGCGGGCCGCCACGAAGTGCAAGGACGTGGCCATCGCCATCAGCGGCGATGCTGCCATCACCAAGGTGATCCAGATGCCGGCCTCGTTGGCGGACAAGGATCTCGAGGGACAGGTGGAGATCCAGGCCGACCAGTACATCCCCTTCCCCATGGAAGAGGTCAGCTTCGATTTCGAGGTGATCGGGCCGAACGAGAACGACCCGGACATGAACGACGTCCTGCTGGTGGCCACACGGACGGACAACGTGGACCAGCGCCAGGCGGCCGTCGACGCCGCCGGCCTCTCCGCCCGCGTGGTCGACGTCGAGGCCTTCGCGCTGGAGAACGCCTGCCAGCTCCTCACCCATCAGATGCCGAACGGCGGCGTCGGCCAGTCGGTCGCGGTGGTCGACATCGGCGCCAGCGCCACCACGTTCAGCGTGCTGGACGACCTGAAGGTCGTCTATACGCGTGACTTCGCCTTCGGCGGCGTGCAGCTCACCGAAGAGATCATGCGCACCTACGGCCTGTCCATGGAGGACGCCGGCCGGGCGAAGAAGGAAGGCGGTCTGCCCAGCAACTACCAGCCGGAGGTGCTCGACCCCTTCATCGACGACATGACCCAGCAGGTCAGTCGCTCGCTGCAGTTCTACCTGGCCTCCGGCGGCGGCCGGGAGCAGCCCGACATGATCCTGGTCTGCGGCGGCTGCGCCAACATCCCGGGCATCGCCGACGTCATCTCGAGCCGGGTGGGCATCCCGACGGAGATCGGCGACCCGCTCGGCCAGATGAAGATCGCATCGAAAGCCAAATCCCAGGGCGTCACCAAGGATTCCACGGCGCTGCTGATCGCCTGCGGGCTCGCATTGAGGAGCTTCGACTGATGCCGCGTATCAACCTACTGCCTTGGCGCGAAGAGCAGCGCAAGCAACGCCAGCAACAATTCGGCATCGCCATCGTGCTGTCGGTGCTGCTGGCCGGCCTCGTGATCTGGCTCGGCAACGTCTTCTACCAGAGCCGCATCGACTACCAGGAAGATCGCAACCAGCGGCTCGAGGCCGAGATCGCCGAACTGAACAAGGCCATCGAGGAGATCGAGGGCCTGGAGCGGCAGAAGGAACGCCTGCTCGCCCGCATGGAGATCATCGAGCAGCTGCAGACCAGCCGACCGATGGTCGTGCACCTGTTCGACGAACTCGTGCGCACGCTGCCGGATGGCGTCTATCTCACCGGGATCAAGCAGACCGGCCGCGAGATACAGATCACCGGCACCGCCCAGTCCAGCACCCGGGTATCCGCCTTCATGCGCAACATTGATGCTTCGGAGTGGCTGACCGACCCGGACCTCGAGCAGATCCGCACCGTGGACGCGGGCCAGGCCGAGCGCTTCAACTTCACGCTGAAGGCGAAGCAGGTGAAGGTCCTGGGCGAGGATGAGGAGGAGGCCGCATGAACGTCATCGAGGAACTGCGAAATCTCGATACCAACGACGTCGGCCGCTGGCCGCTGCCCTTCCGGGTAGGCGCCATCGTCATCGTCTTCGTCGCGGTCGCCGTGTTCGGCGTCTACATGACGGTGGTGAAGAACAAGGTGCCGCTGCTGGAGCGTGCCGAGGCGCGCGAGCAGGAGCTCAGGCAGACCTTCGAGACCAAGCAGAGCAAGGCGGCGAACTTCGACGCCTACCGCGCCCAGCTCGCGCAGATGCAGCAGTCCTTCGGCACGATGCTGCGCCAGCTGCCGGGCGAGACCGAGATACCGAACCTGATCGTCGACATCTCCCAGACCGGTCTGGCGGCGGGGCTGGAGGAGAAGCTGTTCGAGCCCCAGGGCGAGATCCGGAAGGACTTCTATGCCGAGAAGCCCATCAAGATCCAGCTGGCCGGCAGCTATCACGAGCTCGCGAATTTCGCCAGCAGCGTGGCCGCGCTGCCCCGCATCGTGACGCTGCACGACATCCAGATCCAGCCGGCCACCGACGAGCAGTTCGACCAGCTGTCGCTCGACGTGACCGCCAAGACCTATCGCTATCTGGAAGAGGAGACCGAGTGATGAGGCAGGAACCTCGCTTCCAGGTAAATCGCAACAGGCGCCCCGCCGGCCTCTTCGCCGTGCTGGCGGTACTCGTGCTGCCTTTCGCGGCCGGCTGCGGCGGCGGCATGGATGACCTCAATGCCTACATCGACGAGGTGAAGGCGAGGCCCGGCGACCGGCCGGACCCGCTGCCCGAGATCCAGACCTACGAGAGCTATGTCTACACGGCCGATGTGGACGGGCTGCGCTCGCCCTTCGTGCCGGATTCGCCGGTGGCGGATACGCGCTCCGCGGGCGGCGGCGGCATCCGCCCGGACGTCAACCGCAGCCGTGAATACCTGGAGCAGTTCCCGCTGGATTCCCTCGACATGGTCGGCACGCTGCAGCAGGGCGAGACGACCTACGGTCTCGTACAGACGGCCGACGGACTCATCAACCGGGTCACCGTCGGCAATTACGTGGGCCAGAACGACGGCCGCATCGTCGAGATAAACGAGTCGGAGATCGTGGTCAAAGAGATCGTCTCCGACGGCATAGGCGGGTATCTGGAGAGAGATGCCACCATCAGTATTTCGGACTGAGGCCAAGCAGATGGCACTGGGAGAAACTGGAATGACTCGCACAACGAAGCCGCTGCCGGCGAACAATCACGGGCTGGACGTCCTCAGGAATCCTCTCGGCTGGCTCGCCGCCCTCGTCCTGCTGTTCGCCTGCGCGGGCACCTACGCACAGGATGCGCCGGGTAACACCCTGCAGGACATCCAGGTCCAGTCGCTGCCCGGGCAGCAGGTGGAACTGCGACTGATTCTCTCGGGGCCTGCTCCGGAGCCGCTCAGCTTCACCATCGAAAACCCGGCGCGCATCGCGCTGGACCTGCCCGACACCGCCCTCGGCCTCAGCTCCCGTCGCCGTGATGTGGACCTGCGCATGCTGGATACCGTGCTGACCGCGGAGGCCAACGGCCGCACCCGCGTGGTGCTGAACCTGGACAGCATGGTGCCCTACGAAACCCGCGTGTCCGGCAACACCGTCGTCCTCACCCTCGGCGAGGGCGGCGACATGGTGGCGGAGACCACCACGTTCACCGGCACCCCGTCGACGTCGCCCGCCGCCGCGAGCGGCCGCCGCGCCATCGAGAATGTGGACTTCCGCCGCACCCGTGAAGGCGGCGGCCGCGTCATCATCGACCTGACCGACCCGTCCACGCCGGTGGACATCCGCCAGGAAGGCGGTCGCGTGGTCGCCGTGTTCAAGGGCACGGAACTGCCGGGCGAGCTCATCCGCCGCCTGGACGTGCAGGACTTCGCCACCCCCGTCACCACCATCGATGCGGTGCGCGTCAATAACGATGCCCGCGTGCTGATCTCCGCCGACGGCGATTACGAGCAGCTCGCCTATCAGTCTGACGACGTCTTCACCATCGAGATCAACCCGGTGGTCGAGGAAGAGGAGCAGGCCGCAAGCCTGTTCGCCGAGGACAAGGATTACGAGGGCGAGCGGGTCACGCTGAATTTCCAGGACATCGAGACCCGTGCCGTGCTGCAGCTGCTGGCCGAGATCAGCGGCCGCAACATCGTGGTCTCCGACACCGTCCAGGGCAACGTCACCCTGCGGCTGAACAGCGTGCCGTGGGATCAGGCGCTCGACATCGTCCTGACCACCAAGGGTCTGGACATGCGCCAGAACGGCAACGTGATTATCGTGGCGCCGGCGGAAGAGATCGCCGCCCGCGAGAAGGCCGACCTGGAAGCCAAACAGGCCATCCAGGAGCTGGAGCCGCTGTTCTCCGAGTTCCTGCAAGTGAACTACGCCAAGGCCGGCGATCTGGCCGCACTGATCAAGGAAGGCGAGAATTCGCTGCTCTCCGACCGCGGCTCGGTGGCCATCGACGAGCGCACCAACACGCTGCTGGTGCAGGACACCGTGGATCGTCTGCGTGACGTGCGCCGCCTGGTCCAGACCCTGGACATCCCGGTGCGCCAGGTGCTGATCGAGTCCCGCATCGTGGTCGTCAACGACGACTTCAGCCGCGAGCTCGGCGTGCGCCTCGGACTCACCGCCGTGCAGGAGAACTCCAGCGACGGGCTGTTCTCGGTCACCGGCACCAGCGCCGGCTCCGACGTCATCACCGCATCGGCGCTGGAGAACCTGGCCGACACGGGCCAGCCGTTCCCGGTGGAGGCGCCGGCGGTCAACAACCGCTACAACGTGAATCTGCCGGTGAACAATCCCGCCGGCCAGATCGCGCTGGCCATCCTGGACTCGGACTACATCGTGGATCTCGAGCTCTCCGCCCTGCAGGCCGAGGGCCGGGGCGAGATCGTCTCGACGCCGCGGGTGATCACCGCCAACCAGAAGGAGGCGCTGATCGAGCAGGGCGTGGAGATTCCGTTCCAGGAGTCCTCCTCCAGCGGCGCGACCACCACGCAGTTCAAAAAGGCGGTGCTGAGCCTGACGGTGACCCCGCAGATCACACCGGACGACAACATCATCATGGATCTTCAGGTGAACTCGGACAGCGTCGGCGAGCTCGTGGCGAGCGCCACCGGCGGCTTCGTGCCGAGCATAGACACCCGCGAGATCCGCACTCAGGTGCTCGTGCGCGACGGCCAGACCGTCGTGCTCGGAGGAATCTACGAGACAGAGCGACGAGAAGTGGCCAACAAGGTCCCGCTGCTGGGCGACATCCCCGGCGTGGGCGCGCTGTTCCGCTCCACCCAGAACGTGGCGAACAAGTCGGAACTGCTCATCTTCGTGACACCGAAGATCCTGGAAGAGAACGCAGTCGTTTACTGATGGCGCACGACCGCCCTAAAGCTTGGGAATCGAACCGATGAGAAAACTCTCGACTCTGCCGACACTGCTGATCGCATTCATGGGGCTCGCGCTCGGCGCCTGTTCCAGCGGCGGCACCGATAACTCGTTCGCCGGCAGCGGCGGCGGCACGGGCGGCGGGGCCGGACCCGACCAGCCCACGCCGGCCAGCGTCACGGTGCTGACCAGCAGCCCCCAACTGCCCTCGGCGGGCGGTTCGGAGGTGACCATCACAGCGCTGGTCCGCGACGCGGACAACCGGGTGATGGCCGACCAGCCGGTGGTGTTCTCTTCCACCTCTGGCATCCTGACGGTCAACGAGGTCACCACGCTGGAGAACGGTACCGCGACGGCTTCGCTGGGCACCGCGGGCGACCCCACCAACCGCACCATCACCGTGTCTGCCGACGTCAACGGCCTCACCAGCAGCGTGGACGTCAACGTGGTGGGCACGACCATCACGCTGCAGGGTCCGGCCAGCCTCGCCCAGGGCGATAGCGCGACCTACAGTGTCGTGCTGGCCGATTCCAACGGCGACGGCATCGCCGGTCAGACCGTGGACGTGGCCTCCTCGAATGGCAACACGCTCGCCTCCACCTCGCTGGTCACCGACAACCTCGGCCAGGCCCAGGTGCAGGTCACCGCCTCGGCTGCCGGTGCGGATACCTTGTCGGCATCGGCGCTCGGGATCACCGACGAGGTGACGCTGACCGTCTCGGACGACTCCTTCGTCATCACGGCACCGGCCTCGGGCACCCAGGTGCCGCTGAATACGCCGGTCACGGTCACGGTCAACTGGACCGTTGGCGGCACGGCCCAGGCCGGTGAGAACGTCACGTTCTCCACCACCCGCGGCACGCTGTCCGCTGCCTCGGCCACGACGGACGCAAACGGCGATGCCTCGGTGGACCTGCAGGCATCCAATGCCGGTCCGGCCGTGATCACGGCCACCAACCCGGACGGCACCGAGACCACGGTGCAGATCCAGTTCGTCGCAACCACTGCCGACAGCATCGAGGTGCAGGCCAGCCCGTTCACCGTGGCGCCCAGCGAGCAGAGCGCGATCACCGCTATCGTGCGCGACGCGGCCGGCAACCTGGTGGCCAACAAGGTCGTGGACTTCGGTCTCGACGACGTCACCGGCGGCTCGCTGTCCGCCGGCTCGGCGACCACCAACACCCAGGGCCGGGCCACCGTTTCCTATACCGCCGGCTCCAGCACCAGTGCCAGCAACGGCGTCACCATCACCGCTACCGTGCGGGATACGCCGGCGGTCAGCGGTTCGGTGAACCTCACCGTCGCGCAGCTCGAGGTATTCATCACGCTCGGCACCGGCAACGAGATCAACGAGCCGAACCAGGCCCAGTACCGCAAGGAATACGCGGTCCAGGTGACCGACTCCCAGGGCGCCGGCGTAGAAGGCGTGACCGTGCAGATGCGAGTGCAGTCTGATTTCTACTACAAGGGCTTCTGGTTCTACGACAATGTCGCGAGTCAGTGGGTCCAGGATGTCACCACGCCTGGGGGCTGCGAGGACGAAGACGAGAATCGCAACGGCGTACTCGATCCGAGTGAGGACGACAACGGGAATGGCACGCTGGAGGCCGGCAACGTCGCCACGGTCGCCGCGCAGAGTACCGGCAGCGGGACCTTTACTACGGACGCCAACGGCTTCGGCATCGTCGACGTGATCTATCCCCAGGAGTTCGCCCGCTGGGTGGACGTGACCCTCACCGCCCAGGCGACGGTCCAGGGGACGGAGACCACGGAGACGTCGAAGTTCCGGCTGCCGATCGCGGCGAGCGACGTGACCGACCAGAATACGAACCCGCCGGGCAACCCCAGCCCGTTCGGCCAGTCGAACAGCTGCGCCGATACGCTCTGACCGAGGCATCGGGAAAGCCGGCCTCCGGGCCGGCTTTCTTCTCTCCGGGCGGCAATCTTGAGTGACGGGACCAGGATATTTCTCGTAGGCCCCATGGGCGCGGGGAAGTCCGCGGTCGGCCGCGCGCTGGCCCGGGCCCTGGAACTCGAATTCGTGGACACCGACGACGAGATCGAGCGGCGCACGGGCGTCGATATCCCGTTCATCTTCGAGAAGGAAGGCGAGGCGGGTTTCCGCAAGCGCGAGGCGGCGGTCGTCGACGAACTCACGGCGCGGCCTGACCTGGTGCTGGCCACCGGCGGCGGCGTGGTGGGCGAGCCGGACAACCGCCGTCACCTGGCCGCACGGGGCACGGTGGTCTACCTCCACGCCACGGTCGCACAGCAGCTGGAGCGCACCCGCCGCGGCCGCGAGCGGCCCATGCTGGCCGCCGGCGATCCGGAAGAGACCCTCGGCCGCCTGTTCGCCGAACGCGACCCGCTGTACCGGGAGATCGCCGACCTGGTGATCGAGACCGACGGCCGTCGTGTGCACCACGTGGTCGAGGATATCCGCAGCCGGCTGTGACCGGCCGTGAGGGCGCTTGATTCTGCCGCCGGCGCCCGGCAACTTAGGCGCTCTGCCGGCATCAGGAGCCGCCGTCCGTGACAGACCCCGAGACGCTCACCGTCCAGCTTGGCGCGAGAAGCTACCCGATTGTCGTCGGCGAGGGCCTGCTCGACGGGGCCGGCGCGCTCGCCGGCCGCCTGCGCGGGCCGGACGCGGTGGTGGTGACCAACGACGTGGTCGGGCCGCTGTATCTCGATGCCGCCCGGCGCGCCCTCGGCGATCGGCTGGCCGCCGTGCACGTGCTGCCGGACGGGGAAGCGCACAAGGACCTGGGCCAGGTGGCCGCGATCATCGACACGCTGGTGGATGCACGCGCCAACCGGGATACCACCGTGGTGGCGCTGGGCGGCGGCGTCGTGGGCGACATGGCCGGTTTCGCCGCGGCCTGCTACCAGCGGGGCGTGGACTTCATCCAGGTGCCCACCACGCTGCTGGCCCAGGTGGACTCGTCGGTGGGCGGCAAGACCGGCGTCAACCACGCCCGGGGCAAGAACCTGATCGGCGCTTTCCATCAGCCGACCTTCGTGCTGATCGACCTCGCCACTCTGGATACCCTGCCTGACCGGGAGCTGGCCGCGGGTCTTGCCGAGGTCATCAAGTACGGTCTGCTCGGCGACGCGGCCTTCTTCGGCTGGCTCGAGGACAACGTGACGGCGCTACGGCGCCGCGACAAAAGGGCGCTGCAGCAGGCGGTGCGCCGCTGCTGCGAGATGAAGGCCGCCATCGTGGCGGCGGACGAGCGCGAGGCGGGCCAGCGGGCGCTCCTGAACCTGGGCCATACCTTCGGCCACGCCATCGAGTCGGTCACCGGCTACGGCGAATGGCTGCACGGCGAGGCGGTGGCCGCCGGCCTGCTGATGGCGGCCCGCGCCAGCGGTCTGGGCGCGGCAGAACTCGACCGCATCCGCGACCTGATCGCGGCGGCCGGGCTGCCCGTGGCGCCGCCGCCGGTGGGCGCCGCCCGCCTGCGCGAGGCGATGCAGCTCGACAAGAAGGTACAGGCCGGACGCCTGCGGCTGGTGCTGCTGCGCGGTATCGGCGAGGCGTACGTGACCGCGGATTTCTCCGGGCAGGCGCTGGCCGAAGCGCTGGCGCCGGCCGACGTCGGGGCGGGCTGAGCGGGTGTCGGAAGCGATGGAATACGTGGATCTGGAGCGCGCCGACGACGGCCTGCTGCCAGGGGCCGCGCGGGAGTCGCAGAGCCCGGGCCGGCGCCACGCCGAGCCGCCGCCGGTCTACCGCGGCGAGTACCAGCGCGACCGCGACCGCATCATCCATGCCAGCGCGTTCCGCCGGCTGGTCTACAAGACCCAGGTGTTCGTGAACCACGAAGGCGATCTGTACCGCACGCGGCTGACCCACTCGCTGGAGGTCGCCCAGATCGCCCGCAGCGTGGCGCACACCCTCGGCCTCAACGAGACCCTGGCCGAGGCCATCTGCCTGGCCCACGATCTCGGCCACACTCCCTTCGGCCACGCGGGGCAGGATGCGCTGAACGAGTGCATGCGCGACTACGGCGGTTTCGAGCACAACCTGCAATCCCTGCGAGTCGTCGACGAGCTGGAGGAGAAGTACGCGGAGTTCGCCGGCCTGAACCTCATGTACGAGACCCGGGAGGGCATCCTGAAGCATTGCTCGGCCCGCCACGCCCGGCAGCTCGGCGAGCTCGGGCGCCGCTTCCTGGAGCGCCGCCAGCCGGGCCTGGAAGCCCAGCTTGCGAATCTCGCCGACGAGATCGCCTACAACAACCACGACGTGGACGACGGCCTGCGCGCGGGCCTGCTGGGCGTGGAGATGCTGCGGGCGGAGCCGCTGTTCGCCGCGCAGCACGACGAAGTGCTGGCGCGCCATCCCGGACTGGACGGCCGCCGCCTGATCCACGAGGTGATCCGGCGCATGATCAACCGGGTGGTCACCGACCTCATTCGGGAGACCGCCGGGCGGCTGCGTGCCGCACAGCCCCGCTGCATCGACGAGGTGCGCGATCAGGAGGGCCCGCTGGTGGGCTTCAGCGACGAGGTCCGGGAGCAGCACCTCTCGCTGAAGCGCTTCCTGCACGCGAACCTCTACCGCCATCACCGGGTGCTGGGCATGACGCTGAAGGCGAGACGGGTCGTCGAGGTCCTGTTCGCGGCCTACATGGACGAGCCCCGGCTCATGCCCGCCGAGTTCGCCAGCGCGGCCCGCTCGGCCGGCCGGGAGCACGGCGACGCCGCCCGTGCCCGGGTGGTGGCGGACTACGTCGCCGGCATGACCGACCGCTACGCCATTGCGGAGCACGAGCGGCTCACCGACCCGGCCGTCGGCAACACCTGAGCGCCCCCTGCCGCGGCCGCCCCGGCCGCGCGGAGCGGTGATAGAATGCTCGCCCGCAGCCGAGGGGACACCGTGAGCGACGACAGCATCGCAGACACAGCAGCCAGGGACAGACTGATATTCGCACTCGATGTGCCGGACGTCGCCGCGGCCCGGCGCCTCGCCGGAGAGCTCGGCGACAGCGTCTCGTTCTACAAGATCGGCCTGGAACTCGCGATGAGTGGCGGTTACTTCGAGCTGGCCGACTGGCTGATCGAACGGGACAAAAAGGTGTTCCTGGACGTGAAGCTGTTCGACGTCCCGGCGACGGTCGGCGCGGCCGTTCGCAATCTCGCCGCCCGCGGCGCCACCTTCGCAACGGTGCACGGCAACCAGTCCATCATGGAGGCCGCCGCCGAGAACAAGGGCGACCTGAAGGTGCTGGCGGTAACCGTGCTGACCAGCCTGGACCGGGGCGACCTGGACGACCTCGGCTTCGACTGCGACGTGGAAGAGCTGGTGCTCTCCCGCGCCCGGCGCGCCTTCGAGGCCGGCTGCGACGGCGTGATCTCCTCCGGGCTGGAGGTGCCGCGGCTGCGCGAGCACGTCGACAACCGCCTGCTGGTGGTCACCCCCGGCATCCGGCCGGTCGACAACCGCCCCGCGGACGACCAGAAGCGGGTGGTCAGCGTCGAGCAGGCTTTCGCCAACGGCGCCGACCACATCGTCGTCGGCCGACCCATCCGGGACGCCGAATCCCCGCGGGCGGCCGCCGAAGCCATACAGACCACCATCGCCGGCCTGTTTCCGGCGGAGTAAATCGATGAGCGAACTGGAAAACGACCTCTTGCTACGCGCGCTGCTGCGCGAGCCCGTGCCGCGCACGCCGGTGTGGATGATGCGCCAGGCCGGCCGTTATCTGCCCGAGTACCGCGCCACGCGAGCGCAGGCCGGGGATTTCATGGCCCTGTGCTCGAACCCGGATCTGGCCTGCGAGGTGACGCTGCAGCCGCTGGAGCGCTACCCGCTGGATGCCGCCATCCTGTTCTCCGACATCCTGACGGTGCCGGATGCCATGGGCTGCGGCCTGTATTTCGAGACCGGCGAGGGGCCGAAGTTCGAGCACCCGGTGCGCACGCCCGCCCAGATCGAGCAGCTGGCTGTGCCGGACATCGCGGAGAAACTCGGCTACGTCATCGACGCCGTCCGGGTGATCCGCCGGGAGCTGGCCGGCCGGGTGCCGCTGATCGGTTTCTCCGGCAGCCCCTGGACGGTGGCCACGTACATGGTCGAGGGCGGCAGCAGCAAGAACTTCGGCCGCATCAAGGGCCTGCTCTACGACCGTCCCGATCTGATGGAGCTGATGCTGAACAAACTCGCCGACACCACCCGGGACTACCTGAACGCCCAGATCCGGGCCGGCGCCCAGGCGGTGATGATCTTCGATACCTGGGGCGGCGTGCTGACGCCGGATACCTACCGGCGGTTCTCGCTGGCGGCCATGCAGCGGGTGATGGACGGCCTCGAGCGCGAGCAGGACGGCCGCCGCGTCCCGGTGGTGCTGTTCACGAAGAACGCCGGGCCGCTCCTCGCCGACATGGCGGAGACGGGCTGCGACGGCCTCGGCGTGGACTGGACCACGGACCTCGCCGACGCGCGCCGCTATACCGGCGACAAGGTGGCGCTGCAGGGCAACCTGGATCCGTCCATGCTCTACGCCGGGCCCGAGGCGATCGCCGAGGCGGTGGCCGGCGTCCTGGCCAGCTACGGCAAAGGCCCCGGCCACGTGTTCAACCTGGGCCACGGCATCCACCCGGACATCGATCCGGAGCACGTCAGTGCCATGCTGGAAGCCGTGCACAGGCTGAGCCCCCAATACCACTGAACGCGGAGTCCTGACGGGAGGGCCGCCGCGGCAGGGATACCGCGGGCCCTGAGCCGGGCGCGGAAAAGCCATGGAAGCGACGCTGTCAGACGGTCTCGACGCGCTGCGTGCCGAGCGCCTGCGCCGCATGAAGCAGGTGGCCGCCGGCCTGCTGGTGGCCATGGTGGTCCTGTACGTCGTCACGGGCTTCGGCGAGGAGCACTACCCGTGGCTGGGCTACGTGCGCGCCTTCGCCGAGGCGGCGACCGTGGGCGCCCTGGCCGACTGGTTCGCGGTCACGGCGCTGTTCCGCCATCCGCTCGGCCTGCCCATTCCGCACACGGCGATCATCTCCCGGCGCAAGGACGACATCGGCGCGAGCCTGGCCGGTTTCGTGGAGACCCATTTTCTGACCGCCGAAGCGCTGGCGCCGCGGCTCGAGAAGGCGGACTTCGCCCACGGCATGGGCCGCTGGCTCGCCACCCCCGGCAACGCCGACCGGCTCACCCAGGACCTGTCGGTGATACTCGGCCGGGTACTCGCCAGCACCGACAACCGCCTGCTGCGCGACCTGGTCAAATCCAACCTGCAGCGCGCACTCAGCGAGACGCGGCTGACGCCGACCGTGGGCCAGCTGCTGGACCTGCTGCTCCTGCAGGACCCGGACCAGACGGTGATAAACGGCCTGGTGGGCCTCGCCCGCACCCAGCTCGACGAGAACCGGCTTCAGCTGCGCCAGCACATCGGCGAGCGCACGCCCTGGTGGCTGCCCAATTTCGTCGACGAGCAGATCTACCGCCGCATGGTCGCCGAGATCGAGGAAGTGCTCACCGGCATCACCGCCAGCGACACGGATACCGAGGCCCGCCAGCGTCTGCGCCGCACGCTGGAGGAGCTGGTGGCCTCGCTGAAGACCGACGAGGCACTGATCGAGCGCGGCGAGGAGATCAAGCACCGGCTGCTGAAACACCCGTCGCTGAAGCGCTACCTCTCCGGCGTGGTGGCCGACGTGAACCGGTTCCTGGAAGAGGAGGCGGCCGATCCGGAATCGGGCATGCGCCGGCGCATCGCCGAATCGCTGGCCGGCGCGGGAGACACGCTGGCGGCCAACCCGGGGCTGCGCCTGGAGCTGGACAGCTGGTTCCGGGACACCCTGCTCTACATGGTCACCCGCTACCGGACCAACATCTCCTCGATCATCAGCGAGACGATCTCCGGCTGGGACGCCGAGGCGACCGCCCGGCGCATCGAGCTGCACGTCGGGCGCGACCTGCAGTTCATCCGCATCAACGGCACGCTGGTGGGCGGGCTCGTCGGGCTGACCCTCTACACGCTCTGGCAGTTCGTCAGCTGAAATCCGCGCCGACGGTGGCGCCTGTTGCTAGGCTTCTTGCTCTTCGTCGCGGAGCGCGCGCCGGAGTATCTTGCCCACGTTGGTCTTCGGCAGCTCGTTGCGGAACTCGACCACCTTCGGCACCTTGTAACCCGTCAGGTTCTCCCGGCAGTGGTCGATGACGGCCTTCTCGGTCAGCGCCGGGTCCTTGCGCACCACGAACACCTTCACCACCTCGCCCGCACGCTCGTCGGGCTGGCCGACCGCCGCCACCTCGAGCACGCCGTCCATGTCGGCGATCACCTCCTCGATCTCGTTCGGGTACACGTTGAAGCCGGAGACCAGGATCATGTCCTTCTTGCGGTCCTCGATGTAGACGTAGCCGCGGTCGTCCATGCGGCCCATATCGCCCGTGCGGAACCAGCCTCCCTCGAGCATCACTTTCTCGGTCTCCTCCGGGTGGTTCCAGTAGCCTTCCATCACCTGGGGGCCGCGGATGCAGATCTCTCCGACCTCGCCGATGGGCAGCTCGTCGCCCTTGTCGTCGCGGATGCTGACCTCGGTCGAGGAGATGGGCAGCCCGATGGAGCCGTTGAACGCGGCGTCGTCGGTGATGGGGTTGATGACCG
>DASRVH010000040.1:0-22171 GCA_035655155.1 Woeseiaceae bacterium | reverse complement strand
GTCCATCGCGGCCCGGAAAGCCTCGTAGTCCGCCAGTCCGAAGCGGTCCCCGATCTCCTCCGTCCAGATCCGCGCCAGTTCCGCCTCGATCGCCGGCGTCAGCTCGTGCTTGTGGGCACCGGTCTCTCCCCGGCGCACCTTCGCGGAGTCGCTGCCCTCGGGCAGCCCGATGCGGCGCTCGCTCAGCTCGCGCATCAGACGGTCGTCGTAACGGTGACGGTTGGCCAGCATGTACTCCATGGACGATCGCTCGAGGGTGAGTTCCAGCAACGCGTCGTCCAGGGCGACGCCGATGAACGCCGCGATACACCTGACGGTGCCGGCCCGATCCGCCCGCATGCCCTCGTAGCAGAGCAGCAGGACGTCATCGTCGTCGCGCCTCGGCCACCAGGAAGCGAGATGATGCCAGTAGTCCCGGCCCTGCCCGCGCGGCAGGAACTTGCCACGGGCGAAGGTCTCCATGTCGATGCTGCCGGGCTCGAAGAACCAGCCCTCCATGAAGTGGTACATGGAGACCAGCGCGTCGCCGGGATTGCGCACGCTGACGATGTAGCGGGCGCCGGCCGGCACGCGGTCAGCCGGCAGATGGCTCTTGAACGCACGGGGCTCCGCGCGCTGGGCGGCATCCAGGTCGATGCCGAGGTCGTGCGCCGTCTCTATCCAGGGTAAGACGGCCGAGATGTCATCAAAGTCCTCGTCGCCGCCGGTGCGCAGCGTGTGAACGATCTGCTGCAGCCAGGTCGTGCCGGACTTGGCGAAGGGCGTGATGATCACGTCGTCGGGCCGCGGCCGGAAGGCCATGCCCCGGGCGACGCCCTCGTCGCTGACCAGCGCCTCCAGCGCCGCGGCGAACTCCTCGAAGGTGCGGGCCCGCCGGCCGCGTGGCGGAAGCGTCATGGGCGACTCCGCTCAGGCATAGCCGATCTCGTCCAGATGATCGTCGTCGATACCGAAATAGTGAGCGATCTCGTGCAGCAGGGTCTTCCGGATCTCCATCAGCAGTTCGTCCCGCGGCAGGCCCATCTCCAGGTGCGGGTTGCGGAAGATGTAGACGATGTCCGGCAGCTCGGCCACGTCCTCGACACTGCGCTCGGTGAGCGGGATGCCGACGTACAGGCCGAGCAGCCCCCCGCCCTCCGGGTCCAGCTCCTCGTCGGCGTCGTCCATCACCATCACGTCGATATTGTGCAGCGCGTCGCGCACCCAGTCGGGGAGACCGTCGATGGCCTCGCGGACCACGCCTTCGAATTCGTTGCGTTTCATCGTCCGGCGAGTTTACCAGCGGGGCCCGAATCTGGTATTCAGAACATCGGACAGGGATCTGTCGATCGGGGGATCGCAATGCGCATATCGATGAAGGCCGTCGCAGCCGTGACGTTCATGGCCGTTCTTTACCCGCTGCACGAATCTCGGGCGTCGCCCGCCGCACTCCCGGCCGAGGCATTCGCGCGCCTGCCGGCGATCGAACACCCCAGGATCTCGCCGGACGGCGACAAGCTCGCCTACTTCCGCCTGCTCGACGGCGAGCCGACGCTGATCATCCAGGGGCTCGACGGCAGCGGCCTGGTGACCGTCCCCGCCGGCCAGAACTTTCGCTATCTCTGGGTGGAATGGGCGAACAACGACCGGCTGGTGTTTTCCATCGGCTTCGCCGCGGCGCGCCGTACCGTCGAGACTCAGGAGACCCGGCTGGCCGCGATCGACAGCGACGGCTCGGATTTCGCCTTCATCGTCAAGCCGGACACGGAAGTGCCGGTGGGCAGCCGCGTCGCCAGCCGTGAGCTCGCGCCGCCGCAGATCCAGGACGACATCGTGAGCTGGCTGCCGGACGAGCCTCACCATATCCTGGTGGCGGTGGACGGCAACCACGACGCCCGATCCGAAGTCCGCAGGATCGACATCCGTGACGGTGACTACTCCATCGTGCAGGGCGGCCGTCGCGGGATCCAGCACTGGGAGGTGGACCGCGAGCACGTCATCGCCGCCGGCTGGGGCTACGACCTGACCGGATTCCGCATCTCCCTCAGGGGGTCCGACGGCGAATGGCATGACAGCGCAGATCTGGCGTGGGCGGCCGCCGGCAATACGCCGGGTGCCTTTGCCGCCGATCGGCGCTACCTGTATGTCTTCGGGCCGTCCGAAGCGGGCCTCCAGGCGTTGAAGATGGTCGACCTGGAGACCCAGGAGATCACCGAGACCGTGTTCTCGCATCCCGAGGTGGACGTGTCCTCCCTGCTGCTCGCGCCCGACGGCGATCGCGCCATTGGCGTCGCCTACACCCACCACGAGCCCGAGGTGCATTATTTCGACGACGAGTACGGCGTGCTGCAGATGTCGCTGGACCGGGTACTGAAGGAGACGACCAACCGAATCGTCTCGGCCAGCGAAGACCGGCAGAAGATCATCCTGGCGGCCTCCGGCGACACCCAGCCGACGATCTACTATCTGTGGGACCGCGCCAAGGGGCAGATCGCGATCGTGGCCGAGACCCGGCCCGGCCTGACCGCGGAGGCCCTGAGCCCGATGGAACCGGTGACCTACGAGGCCCGGGACGGGGTGGAGATCCCGGCCTACCTGACGCGGCCCGGCAACGCTTCCGGAGACGAACCGCTGCCCGCCGTGGTGCTGCCCCACGGCGGGCCCCATGTCCGGACGAGCCGGGATTTCGACTACCTGCGCCAGTTCCTGGCCAGCCGGGGCTATGCCGTCTTCGAGCCGAATTTCCGCGGCTCCGGCGGCTACGGCGAGACCTGGCGCGCGGCCGGCGAGCAGCAATGGGGCGGCCTGATGCAGGACGACGTCACCGACGGCGCCCTTTGGCTGGTCGAGGCCGGCATCGCAGACCCCGAGCGGCTCTGCATCGTCGGCGGCTCCTACGGCGGATACGCGGCGATGATGGGCGCGATCAGGACACCGGACCTCTTCCGCTGTGCCGTCAGCATCAACGGCGCACTGGACCTGCCTCACCTGATCATGGAAGCCCGCAATTACATCGGCGGACGGGAGTGGACGAAATCGATCGGCCTGTCCGACGAGAAGGCCGCAGCCGTCTCGCCCCATGACCGTGCCGACGAGATCGATATCCCCGTGCTGGTCGTCCAGACGGCGGACGACCGGGTGGTGCCTCCCGATCAGGCGCAGCGCTTCGTGGACAGGCTCAGGGGCCTGGACAAGGACGTGCGGTTCGAATGGATCGATGCCGGCGGGCATGACCTGTATGACGCCGACGCACGGCTGCGGCTGCTCGAGGCACTGGAGAATTTCCTGGCGGCGACGATCGGAGCGGACTAGGACTGCCGCCCCTGCGTCGCGATCCGCTCAATCGGCGTGCGGAATCCTGGCGACCAGCACCTTCAGGCACTCCGTGCGCATCGCGATGTCCTCTTCCAGCAGTTCGATCTCGTTCAGGATCTCCTGGGTGATCGTCTCCTTGCTCGTCTTGGCTGCCATGATGCTGTCGAGCTCTTCCAGGGCCGCGCGGAGCTTCGGATGAGTTCTCATGACACCCGATGCCTCGCCGTCGTCCTGTACCCGCGGGAACTTGTAGGTGCGGCTCGACGGCAGTATCGAGCCCTTCGGGCGCTCGTAGGTGACCCTCAGGACATCAACATAATTCAGGCTGGAGATGTAATAACGGGCAATCTGCTTCGGACTCTCCACGCCCATTTCGGCAAGAGTCGGATAAGGGCTTGAACTGGTCTTGGTCATCTCGTCTGCTTCCCCCGTGCAATCGTCGGGCCGGCCCCGGTCCGGCTATAGTGGCAAAAACTGACAACGCTGTCATCTGCCGGCCGTGCATCAGCTCCGCTCCGGCACCGACCAGCGCCTGAAGAGGTCCGCGATCGAGAACTCGCTGAGGTCGGAGAACTCGCCGGCGTCGAAGAACGTGCCGAGGCAGGAACCGCATTTCTCGTACCAGATGTGGGGTTGGCGCGGATCCACCATCCTGACCATGCCCCCTCCGCAACGCGGACAGCGGTATCGGTCCACCGGGTTCTGCGCCCTGCCCACGGCCGCGTCGCCGATATCAATCGCGGCCGCGGCGCGCTTCTTCCGCATTACCCGCTCCGCTTCCCCCGCATCGAACCACAGCCCGCGGCAACGAAAGCAGCGGTCGATCTCCGTGCCGTCCACGTCCAGCACTTCCATGTCGGCGCGGCATTTCGGGCAGCGCATCGCGCCGGACCAGAACACGCCGCCGCCCTCGCCGGCCCCCATGCCCACGGTGTAGCGCGGCCCGGTCTTCGTCGCGGGCCCTGCAGCCCGGTGCCGGTAAAGGAGCAGCGTCACGATCAGGAAAAGCGCCAGCAGGCCCATCAACAGGTACGACTGGACGTAGGAGGTGGTCTCGGCAATCAGGCCGTAAGTCTTGGAACCCGCGGCGCTGCCCAGGTTCGCGATCGACATGTACAGGGCGAACTGGGTCGCCGAGGCTCTGCTCGCGCAGATCGCCATGGCCAGCGCGATCATGCAGACCATGACGACGGGGTTCATCAGGACCCAGATCGAGAGCATGGACCTGACGTACAGCGTGTCCTCCCAGAGGTGCTGGGTCTGGGCCAGCAGGAACGCATGCGCGGCCACGAGCACGACCGTGGCCAGCATCATGCGCCTGGCGCCGTAGCGGTCGATCAGCGGGCCCAGCGCCAGTGCCGCGACGGCGCCGATCAGGCCCATGACGGCGACCAGCTGCGACCATCCAGGGGTGGAGAAGCCGAACACGTTGATGGCCGCGATCGGCATCAACGCGTGACCGTAGCCGCTGACGAGACCGTCGAAGAACATGATGCTCATGACGATGAGGCTCGCCGGCTTCCACAGCACGGTATTGAGCTCGCCGAACATCGACCGGAACGACTGGGCCGGCCGGTGCACCGAGGCCGCGGCGCCCTCGCTCCAGGGCAGGCGCCGTTCGCCCCGGCGCTCGCGGATCAAGACGAAAGCCAGCAGGATGAAACCGGCGACCGACGCACAGGCGATGGCGGTGACGCCGGTTCCGAAGGTCACCAGCAGGACGCCGGTCGCAGCCGAGGCGGACGCCCACCCGATCGACTTGCCGAAGGCCATGAAGGCGTTCAGGCGTCCCTGCTCCTCGACCGGCGTGAGATCGATGGACATGCCGTCCACCGCCACATCCTGACTGGCCGCGAAGATATTGATCAGGACGCCGAGAAGCATCAGCAGCCCCATCTGCTCGCCGGGCCGTTCGACGAGCGCGAGCCCGAGGAGCGACAGGGTAAGCCCGAGCTGCATGGCGAGAACCCAGGGACGGCGCCTGCCCATCGCCAGGAACTCGTAGCGGTCCATCAACGGACCGCCGGCGATCTTGAAGGCCCAGGGCAGCGTGATCACCGCCAGGAAAGAAGCGATGTCTCCGGCCGCGACTCCCTCGCTGGCCAACCAGGCCGGGATCGCGATGCTGAGCAGGCCATAGGGGATGCCCTGCGCGAAGTACATCATGGAGCCTGTCAGGAAACGGACGCGCGGACTCTCGGCAAGCACGAGACTCGTCATGATCGTTGTTCTTCTTTTTTGACCGCGCGCCATATTACAGGTTTTTCGCGCGGACGTGCCCGCCCGGGCGGCGGCGGGGCGGACCGGCCATCCCGTCCGCGGCCCGGCACTGACAGGCCCCGGCCGCGCGGTTAGTATTGCCGCTTTCGAGCTGCAGGACGTCACCGGATGAAGCCAGCGCCGTGTCGCACAGCGATCGTGACGATCATGGTGACGGTCATGGCGACGGTCATGGCAACTGCCCTTTTATCGGCTGCGCCGGTTTACGCGGCGACGGCAGAACGGACCGCCGACACCCGCGCCACCTCCCGACCGGTCGAGGAGATCGAGGAGATCGTGGTCACCGCCCGGCGCCGCACCGAGAACCTGCAGCAGGTGCCGATCTCCGTCACGGCCCTGAGCGGTGCCGAACTCGCGGCGCGGCAGGTCGATGCCATGGACCAACTCGGCTTCGTCGTGCCGAATCTGCAGTTCGACAAGGCTGCACCTTCCTCGGGCTCCAGTTCCGTGGGACAGATATTCATCCGCGGCATCGGCCAGGCGGACTACACGCCGGTCACGGATCCCGGCGTCGCGCTGTATGTCGACGGCATCTATATCGGCCGCTCGCCCGGCAACGTACTGGACCTGCTCGACATCGAGCGCATCGAGGTCCTGCGCGGTCCGCAGGGGACGCTGTTCGGCCGCAATTCCATCGGCGGCGCCATCAAGGTGCACAGCCGGCAGCCCGGCTTCGACGACACCGACAGCAGTGTGGAGCTGCGAGTCGGCAACGACGACCTGCGCGGACTGAACTTCCGCCTGAACCTGCCGCTGAACGACACGCTCGCGGCCAGCTTCGCGCTCGGCCGCGTGGGGCGGGACGGCTACGTGGAACGGCCCTTCGACGGCATATGGACCGGCGACCGCGACCGCTGGTCGGCCCGCGGCGCGGTGCGCTGGGAGCCGACGGACCGGCTGACGGGGTCGCTGGTGATCGATTACACCACCATCGACGAGAACGGAGCGCCGGTGGTCTCCGGCGGGGTCAACGACCGCCAGCCCTTCGCGACCTTCGGCAACGCCGTCCTGGCGAGCTGCGATGCCGTGGTAATCAACCCGGCCTTCGACGCCACGCCTGCGAGCGGACCGCCCACCTTCCCGCCGCCAGGTGTTGCCACCGGCGACGCGCCGGGCTGTTACGGCGCCGACTCGGTGCCGGGACCGTTCGTCTCCGAGGGCACCTTCCCCGTCACCTCCGAACTCGATAGCGGGGGTGCGGCACTCTCGTTCGACTGGACGCTGGACGAACGCTGGAGCATCCGCTCCACCACCGGCTATCGGGAGATGGACATGCTCTCGTCCCGGGACGGCGACAACACACCCGCCAACATCTTCGCCACCCGCGACGACTTCGAACACGAGCAGTTCAGCCAGGAGCTGCAGCTGCGTTTCACCGGCGACGACGCGGGCCTGTCGGCGGTGCTCGGGCTCTTCTATTACGACGAATCCGGCTTCAACCTGGTCGACGTCACGGTGCCGGCCGGCGCCATCCAGAGCGGCGGCTTCTACGACAACCAGTCCTACGCGGCCTTCGCCCACGGCACGCTCGACCTTACCGAGCGCCTGGCCTTGTCGATCGGCGCGCGGCACACGGAGGACCGCAAGGCCTACCTGCCGGACCAGATCTCGCTCGGCGACGCCTCGGCGGGATCGGCACCCGGCCTCTTCCCGCCGACCTGGCCGGAACTCGCCGGCTTCTATCTGGCACCCACCGGGCCGCTGGCGGCCGGCGAGCGCATCCTGGACTACCGCAAGAGCGAGCTCGACTTCGACGCCACCGACACGACCGTCGATCTCAGTTACCGGCTGGCGGACAACGTGCTCGCGTACACGACGTTCGCCACGGGCTACAAGAGCGGCGGTTTCGACCAGCGCTTCGTCGGACCCACTCCCGACCGCGCGCCGAGTTCGTACCGGCCGGAGTCGGTGGACAGCCTCGAGTTCGGCCTGAAGACGTCGTCTTTCGGGGGTCGCCTGAGGGCGAACCTGGCCGCGTTCGATGCCGACTACGACGACCTGCAGATCATCGTGCGCGAGTCTTTCAACCCGCTCACCTTCAACGCCGGCGACGCCCGCGTGAGAGGCGGAGAACTCGAGCTGGAGTGGTTCGCGTCCGCGGACTGGGAAATCGGCTTCTCGGCGGGCTACCTCGACACGGGTTACCGCCGCCTCAATCAGGCGGCGCAGGACTCGGGCGTGGAGCTCGGCAACCGGCTCGCGAACGCGCCGATGTGGAGCCTGGCCGCCGGCACTGCCTACCGCCTCGGCCTGGGGCGCCTGGGCGAGGTGACCGCGCGTGTGGACTGGTCGTGGCAGGACAGCGAGTACCACGATGCGGTGAACAGCATGCGCATCCGCCAGTCCGCGTTCCACCTGGTCAACGCCTCGTTCGCCTTCGTGCCGCCCTCCGGCCGCTGGCAGCTCACGCTGGCGACGCGCAACCTGTTCGACGAGACCTACATAGTGACGGGCAACTCCGCTTTCGACACACCTGCCGCCTACGTGGAACGCGTCTACGGCCGGCCGCGGGAGTTGCTGGCCTCGCTGCGCTACGATTTCTGACCGGCCCCCATGATGGCGACACCAGGCAACACCCGCAAAGGCGGCCCCGGCGCGAAGTCGCCGAACATCTGGCTGCTCGGCATGCGGCCCCGCACCCTCACCATGGCCGCGGTCCCCGTCGCCGTCGGGGCGGCCCTCGCGTGGGCAGAGGGCGTGAGCCCGGACTGGCTCACGTTCGCGGTGACGCTCGCCTGCGCGGTGCTGATCCAGATCGGCACCAACCTGTTCAACGACGCCCGCGACGGGGAGCGCGGGGCCGACGGGCCGGACCGCATCGGACCCTTGCGCATCACCGGCGCAGGCCTGGCGGAGCCGAAGCAGGTGCGGCGCGCCGCCGTCGGCTGCTTCGTCGCGGCGCTGCTCGCCGGCATCTATCTGATCGTGGTCGGCGGAGTACCGATAATGCTGATCGGTCTCGCCTCGCTGGTGGCGGGGTATGCGTATTCCTCGGGTCCGCGGCCGCTGTCGCACGGGCCCTTCAGCGAGGTCTACGTGATCGTCTTCTTCGGGCTGATCGCGGTGGCGGGCAGCTATTACCTGCAGGCAAAGACGCTGCCGGGCACCGCCGTTCTGCTGACCGGTGTCGCCATCGGCAGCTACGCCGCCGCCGTGCTGCTGGTGAACAATCTCCGTGACACGGCCGCGGACCTGAAAGCGGGCCGCAGGACGCTGGCCGGCCGGCTCGGCACACGCGGCTCCCGGTGGCTGTACGGCTTCCTCCTGCTGGCGCCGTTCCCGCTCCTCGCGGCCGCGTGGGGCGTGCGGCCCCTCGGCCTGGTCTGGCTCGCCCTGCCGGTCTGCCTGTGGGCTATCATCCTATTCGCCCGCCTGCCGGTGGGCCCCGGGATGAACGCGCAACTCGGCCGGACCGCCATGATCCAGGTGCTGGTGGGCGTGCTGCTGATCGTGGAAAAGCTCGCGTGAATCCGGTGCTCTCGACGCTGCTGCCGGCGGGACTCGCCTTCATCATGTTCGCGCTAGGGCTGAAGCTGAGCATCGCGGACTTCCGCCGCGTGCTGACCTTCCCGCTGGCGGTGGGCCTGGGCCTGGCGGCGCAGACGCTGCTGCTGCCGCTCACGGCGTTCGCCATCGCCCTGCTGTTCGATCTGTCGCCGGAGGCGGCCGTCGGGCTGATGATCCTGGCGGCATGTCCGGGCGGCGTCACCGCGGCCATGATCACGGATCTGTCGCGGGGAGACACCGCCCTGTCCGTGACGCTCACCGCCTGCACCAGCCTGCTGTCGTTCGTCACGGTGCCGGTCATCGTCGGTCTGTCGCTGCAGCACTTCCTCGGCCAGGCGGCACCGGTCGACTATCCGCTGGGCCAGGCCATCGGCAGCCTGTTCCTGATCACGCTGCTGCCGGTCGCGGTGGGCCTCGCCATCAATCAGGCCGGCTGGCTGGCACCCGCGGTGGCGGAGGTGATCGGCAAGGTGGCCACGGCGGTGTTCCTGATGATCGTGTTCGTGACCTTCTACACGGAATGGCCCAGCATCACGGAACATTTCTCGAAGGTGGGTCCGGCGATCCTCGTGCTCAATGTCACGACGATGGCGACCGGGGCGCTGCTCGGTGTGATCGGCCGCCTGCCTGCCGCCGGCCGCATCGCGCTGGCGGTGGAATGCGGCATCCAGAACAGCGCGCTGGGCATTACGGTGGCGGTCAGCCTGCTCAGTGTGTCCGGGCTCGCGGTACCGAGCGTAATCTATGCGTTCCTGATGAATATCACGGCGCTGGGGTTGATCGTGGTGAGGCAGTTGCAGGTGGGAAGGGCCGAAAGATCAGGAGCCTACTGATCATCGGGCGCCGAAGGATCGGCTGCGCAAATTGACCGCTCTGCCATAGTGAGCGACCGAGGGGGTGGGATTGATTCGCGCCTGAGGCGCTCACCCTCCGGGCGGCGGCGCGGGGCGCCGCCGTCTGTCGCGCGGCTGTGCCGCGCTCGGTTCGAACCCGGTGGGTTCGTCCACACCACCCCCTCGAAAAATCAAAAAAGGGGCCGCGAGGGCCCCTTTTCCGATTTTTGGCGGAGGGGGTGGGATTCGAACCCACGGTACGCTTACGCGCACACCTGATTTCGAGTCAGGCCCGTTCGACCACTCCGGCACCCCTCCGTACTTGAAAAGCGGGCAAGCGGCCTAATTATATCAACAGGTTAGGTGCCGCACCGCCTCGTTGCACGTTTTCGGGGCGGGCCGCGCCCGGTTGCCGCTTTGCCGGGAATGGGCTGCGGATCATGGTCACGTGTGAGACGGCTGTCAAGCCGAGCCCCCGCGTGACGCCTATAATGGAGATACGGCCGGGGACACGGCGATGCGTCCGCCGCCGCCAAGAGCAAGCAGAAGATGGCGGTCGGGCGACGAAGGAGATTGATGATCATCAGAATCGGCATCTATCTGGCGATCGCGGCACTCCTCGGCACCTGCCAGGAACTCCCGCCCCAGCTCGAGCAGGTGAAGACCCTCGGCGAGCTGCGCGTTGTCACCCGCAACAGCCCCACCGCGTATTACATCGGCGTGAACGGCCCCGTGGGGCCGGAGTACGACCTGGTGAAAGGCTTCGCCGACAGCCTCGGCGTGGAGCTGAAGATCACCGCGGTGGAGAGCTTCGACCAGATCCTCCCCACCATCGCTGCCGGCGAGGCGCACATGGCAGCCGCGGGGCTCTCGGTGACCGAGTCCCGCAAAGAGCGCGTGCAGTTCAGCATTCCTTATCACGAGGTGACGCAGCACCTGATCTACAGGCTCGGAACCGGCAAACCCCGCAGCGTGGAAGAGCTGACCGGCGGCCGCATCGCGGTGATGGCCGGCAGCAGCCACGTGGAGACGCTGGAGTCGCTGCAGCAGGATGTCCCCGCGCTGGACTGGTCCGAGGAGCGCAGCGCCGAGGTGGCCGACCTGCTCATGAGCGTCGCCGCCGACGAGATCGACTACACGGTGGCCGACTCCACGGATTTCAACATCATCCGCAACTACCATCCCGAGCTGCGCGTGGCGCTGGACCTGGAGATGGCCGACCCCATCGCCTGGGCCTTCCCGGCCGATGCCGACGACAGCCTGGTGGAGGCCGCCAACCGGTACCTGCGGCGCACGGAGCAGGGCGGCCGGCTCGCCCGCATCCTCGAGCGCTACTACGGCCACACGGACAAGTTCGACTACGTCGGCACCCGCGCCTTCATGCGCCACTTCGAGAGGCGCCTGCCCCGCTACCGCGAGATGTTCGAGGAGGCGGCCGACGAGAACGCCATCGACTGGCGCCTGCTGGCCGCCATGGGCTACCAGGAATCCCACTGGCGGCCCGGCGCCGTGTCACCCACCGGGGTGCGCGGCATCATGATGCTGACCGAGGCGACGGCGGACTATCTCGGCATCGAGGACCGGGTGGATCCGGAGTCGAGCATCTCCGGCGGCGCCCGTTTCCTCCGCCGGCTGAAGCAGCGGTTGCCGGATTCCATCAAGGAGCCGGACCGCACCTGGATGTCGCTGGCCGCCTACAACGTGGGCTACGGCCATCTCATGGATGCCCGGCGTATCGTCGAGATCCAGGGCGGCAACCCGGACGCCTGGATCGACGTGAGCGAGACGCTGCCGCTGCTGGCCCAGCGCAAGTGGTATTCGCGGCTGATGTACGGCTACGCCCGGGGCTGGGAACCGGTGCTGTACGTGGAGAACGTGCGCACCTATCTCGACATCCTGCGCTGGCTTACCGAGCGCGAGCAGCGTGAGCAGGAGCGCAAGGACGGGACGGTACTCGCGCAGGGAGACGGTGAGGAAGCGCCCGCCGACGAGGCCGGTGGTGAGGACGAGTCGCAGGCGGCGGCGGTCGATTAACCGCCGTCCTGCGCCCCGCCGCCCGCCGCCGACCGCCGCGCCCGGAAGAACGTCCGCAGCAGATCCCCGCACTCCTCCGCCAGCACGCCGTCCGTAACTGCCAGGTCGTGGTTGGCGCCGGGGCCGCGGCACAGATCCACCACCGTGCCGGCCACGCCGCTCTTGGGATCGGCGGCACCGAAAACCAGGCGCTTGACCCGCGCATGACGCATGGCGCCCGCGCACATGATGCACGGCTCCAGCGTGACGTAGAGGGTGGTGCCGGTCAGCCGATAGTTGCCCAGCCGCCGCGCCGCCTCCCGCAACGCGCCGATCTCCGCATGGGCCGTGGGATCGCAGGAGCCGATGGGTGTATTGCGCCCGCGGCCGACGATCTCGCCGTCTTTCACGATGACGGCACCCACCGGCACCTCGCCGAGACGCTCGGCTTCCCGCGCCTCGGCGAGGGCGAGGCGCATCATGGCCTCGTCCGTTCTGTCGATGCTGTCCGTCGTCTCGTCCATTGTCTTGTTGATGTTAGCGCTTTTGGCTAAGTTTGCCCTCTGCGTCCCGCCTTTCATCCGCCACAGGAGACCCCCATGGGCACCCTGCGACTCGCGCCCGCCTCCACAGAGGACTACCGCCGCCTCGCCGAGCGGCGGCTCCCGCGCTTCCTGTTCGACTACATCGACGGCGGCGCCTACGACGAGGTGACTCTGGCGCAGAATGTCGCCGACTTCCGCGCGCTCGGCGTTAAGCAGCGGGTCCTGCGGGACGTCTCGCGCATCGACACCGGCATCGAACTGCTGGGCGAGCAGTGGACCATGCCGATGGCCCTCGCGCCGGTGGGCCTCGCCGGCATGATGGCGCGGCGCGGGGAGGTACAGGCAGTGCGCGCCGCCGATGCCCTCGGCATCCCCTTCTGCCACTCCACCGTGGGCATCTGCTCCGTCGAGGAAGTGGCCGAGGCGGCGCGGCGCCCGTTCTGGTTCCAGCTCTACATGATGCGCGACCGGGGCCACGTGAAGGAGCTGGTGCAGCGGGCCGGCGCGGCCGGCTGCCGGACGCTGGTTTTTACCGTGGACCTCGCCGTGGTGGGCGCCCGCTACCGGGACGTGCGCAACGGGCTGAGCGGCGGCACCGGGCTGTGGGGCAAGCTGCGCGGCAAGCTCGGCGAGATCCTCTTGCACCCGCGCTGGGCCTGGGACGTGGGCGTGAACGGCAAGCCGCACGTGTTCGGCAATCTGACCGAGTACGTGCCGAAGGCGTCCACGCCCGACGACTTCCGCGAGTGGGTGGACTCCCAGTTCGACCCTGCCGTCACCTGGCAGGACATCGAGTGGCTGCGCTCCATCTGGGACGGGCGCATCGTGATCAAGGGCGTGCTGAGTCCGGAGGACGCCGTGGCGGCGGCGGAGGCCGGCGCCGATGCGGTGATCGTCTCCAACCACGGCGGCCGCCAGCTGGACGGGGTCTGCTCCACCATCAATATGCTGCCGCGGGTGGTCGAGGCCGCGGGCGACAGGACCGAGGTGCTGGTGGACAGCGGCGTGCGCAACGGCCAGGACGTGGTGCGCGCGCTGGCCAGCGGCGCGAAGGCGGCGCTGATCGGCCGGCCCTGGATCTGGGCGCTGGCCGGCCGGGGCGAGGCGGGGCTGCGAGCGCTGTTGAAGACTTTCCACGCCGAGATGAAGGTATCGATGGCGCTGACGGCCTGCACGTCCATAGCCGATCTCACGCCGGAGATGCTGGAATCCAGGGACGACTAGACCGGCCGGCGCCCTACTCCCACTCGATGGTGGCCGGCGGCTTGCCGGAGATGTCGTAGGTGACGCGGGAGATGCCATCCACCTCGTTGATGATCCGGAGCGAAACCCGCTCCAGAAACTCGTACGGCAGGTGCGCCCACCGTGCGGTCATGAAATCGATGGTCTCCACGGCCCGCAGCGCGATCACCCAGTCGTAGCGCCGCCCGTCCCCCATCACGCCGACGGAACGCACCGGCAGGAATACGGCGAAGGCCTGGCTGGTCCTGTCGTAGAGATCGTGGGCGCGCAGCTCGGAGATGAAGATCTCGTCGGCGCGCTGCAGCAACGCGGCATATTCGCGCTTCACCTCGCCCAGGATGCGCACACCGAGGCCGGGCCCGGGGAACGGGTGGCGATAGACCATCTCCCGCGGCAGGCCGAGTTCCACGCCGATGCGCCGCACCTCGTCCTTGAACAGCTCGCGCAGCGGCTCGACCAGCTTCAGGTTCATCTTCTCGGGCAGGCCGCCCACGTTGTGATGGGACTTGATGACGTGGGCCTTGCCGGTCCTGGCACCGGCGGATTCGATGACGTCCGGGTAGATGGTGCCCTGGGCCAGCCAGTCGATGCCCGCGAGCTCGCGGGCCTGCTCGTCGAAGACGGCGATGAACTCGCGGCCGATGATCTTGCGCTTCTCCTCCGGGTCCGCGACGCCCTCCAGCGCCGCGAAGAAGCGCTCGGCGGCATTCACGCGGATGACGTTCACGCCGAGGTGACGGCCGAAGGTGTCCATGACCTGGTCGCCCTCGTTCAGGCGCAGCAGGCCGTGGTCGACGAACACGCAGACGAGCTGGTCGCCGATGGCCTCGTGCAGGAGCGCCGCCACCACCGAGGAGTCGACGCCGCCGGACAGCCCCAGCAGCACCCGCCCGTCGCCCACCTGAGCGCGCACGGCGGCTATGGCGTCTGCGACGATGTTGCCCGGCGTCCAGTCACCCGGGCAGCCGCAGATATCCCGCACGAAGCGGAAGACGATCTGCTCGCCCTGCAGGGTGTGAGTCACCTCCGGGTGGAACTGCAGCCCATAGAAGTGACGCTCGTCGTCCTCCATGGCGGCCAGCGGTGAGTTATCGCTGGACGCCGCGGCGGCGAAGCCGGGCGGGAGCGCCTCGACCCGGTCGCCGTGGCTCATCCAGACTTTCAGCACCGCCGTGCCGTCGGCGGTGTGCTCGTCGGCGAGGCCCGCCAGCAGCCCTGATTCAGCGGGACGGATCTCGGCATAGCCGAACTCCCGGTGCGCCGAGGCCTCCACCCGGCCGCCCAGCTGGGCCGCCATGGCCTGCATGCCGTAGCAGATGCCGAGCACGGGCACGCCCAGCCGGAACAGGGCCTCGTGCGCCCGCGGCGGATCGTCCAGGTTCACGGATTCCGGGCCGCCGGAGAGGATGACGCCGCTGGCGCCGAAGCCGCGGATCTCGTCCTCGTCCGTATCCCAGGGATGGATCTCGCAGTAGACGCCGGCCTCGCGCACGCGGCGGGCGATCAGCTGGGTGTACTGGGAGCCGAAGTCGACGATCAGGATGCGGTGCGCATGGATGTCCCGTGACATCGGCGGCTCACTTGGTGCGGTAGTTGGGGGCTTCCTTCGTGATCGCGACGTCGTGGACGTGGCTCTCGCGCATGCCCGCGCCGGTGATACGGACGAACTGGGGCTTGGTGCGCATCTCGTCGATGGAGCTGCAGCCGGTATAGCCCATGGCGGCGCGCACGCCGCCCATCAGCTGGTGGACGATGGCGACCATGCTGCCCTTGTACGGCACCCGGCCCTCGATGCCTTCCGGCACCAGCTTCTCCAGTTCCTCGGTGGCGTCCTGGAAGTAGCGGTCCTTGGAGCCCTTGGCCATGGCGCCGATGGAGCCCATGCCCCGGTAGGATTTGTAGGAGCGGCCCTGGTAGAGCTCCACTTCGCCCGGCGACTCCTCCGTGCCGGCGAACAGCCCGCCGATCATCACGCAATAGCCGCCGGCGACCAGCGCCTTGGCGATGTCGCCCGAAAACCGGATGCCACCGTCGGCGATCAGCGGGATGCCGCTCGGCGCGAGCGCATCGGCCACCTCGGCCACGGCGGAGATCTGCGGCACGCCGACACCGGCGACCACCCGGGTGGTGCAGATGGAGCCGGGGCCGATGCCCACCTTCACCGCATCGGCACCGGCCTCGACCAGCGCGAGGGCCGCGTCCCCGGTGACGACGTTACCGCCGATCACCTGGGTGTCGGGATAATGTCGCTTTATCCAGGAGACCCGGTCGAGCACGCCCCGCGAAAAACCGTGGGAGGTGTCCACCACGATGACGTCGACGCCGCTCTTCACCAGCAGCTCGACGCGCTCCTCGGTATCCGCGCCCGTGCCCACCGCGGCGCCGACGCGCAGCGCGCCGCGCTCGTCCTTGCAGGCCAGCGGGAAGTCGGTGGCCTTCTGGAAGTCCTTGGCGGTGATCATGCCGCGCAGACGGAAGTCGTCGTCCACCACCAGCACCTTCTCGATGCGGTGCTTGTGCAGCAGGGACAGAACCTCCTCCTTGCCGGCACCCTCGCGAACGGTGACCAGCTTCTCCTTCGGCGTCATCACCGAGGAGACGGCGGAGTCGAGCTTGGTCTCGAAGCGCAGGTCCCGGTTGGTGACGATGCCGACGGTCTCGTCGCCGTCCACCACCGGCACGCCGGAGATGTTCTTCGAGCGGGTGAGTTCCATGACCTCACGGATGGTGAGATCCGGCGAGACGGTAATGGGATCGGAGATGACGCCGCTCTCGTACTTCTTGACCAGCACCACCTGGCGGGCCTGCTCTTCGGGCGTCATGTTCTTGTGGATGATGCCGATGCCGCCTTCCTGGGCGATGGTGATCGCCAGCCTGCCCTCGGTGACCGTGTCCATGGCGGCGGAGGTCAGCGGGATGTTCATCCCTATCTCGCGGGTCAGCCGGGTGGCCAGGCTGACCTGCCTCGGCAGTACCTCGGAGTAGGCCGGCTGCAGGAGGACGTCGTCGAATGTGAGCGCTTCCTTCGCTATGCGCATGGGTTCCGCCTGAGGGGTGAGGTTAAACCGACTATTGTATGCCTCGCCGCTCGGCCGGTAAACCGGATGGCCGGCCCGCCGGATCCTGCATCCGTGGCCTATACTGTCGCGCCATGGAACCCGTGGATGCCCTCCTGCCCGGCGGCGGCCGGGAACGCCCGCTCACCGTATCCGAGCTCAACCGGGACGTGCGGACGCTGCTGGAGACCGAGCTGCCCCGCCTCTGGGTGGAGGGCGAGATCTCGAATCTCGCCCGGCCGGCCTCCGGGCACGTCTATTTCAGCCTGAAGGACGACGGCGCGCAGATCCGCTGCGCCTTCTTCCGCCAGCGCCAGCGCGGCCTGGCCTTCCGGCCGGAGAACGGCCAGCAGGTGCTGGTGCGCGGCCGGGTGAGCCTGTACGAGCCCCGCGGCGACTATCAGATGATCGTCGAGCAGATGGAAGAAGCCGGCGAAGGAGAGCTTCGACGCCGCTTCGACGCGCTGAAGAAGAAACTGGCCGCGGAGGGGCTGTTCGACGAGGCGCTGAAGCGGCCCATCCCGCGCCTGCCGCGGCGCATCGGCGTGGTCACCTCGCCCACCGGCGCGGCGGTCCGCGACATCCTGCACGTGCTCGCGCGGCGTTTCCCGGCGGTGCCGGTCATCGTCTACCCCACCGCCGTGCAGGGCGACGCCGCGCCGGCGCAGATCGTGGCCGCCATCGAGACGGCCGGCCGGCGCGCCGAGTGCGACGTGCTCATTCTCGCCCGTGGCGGCGGCTCCCTGGAGGACCTGTGGTCGTTCAACGAGGAGGCGGTGGCCCGCGCGGTGCGCGCCAGCCCCGTGCCGGTGGTCGCCGGCGTCGGCCACGAGATCGATTTCACCATCGCGGACTTCGCCGCGGACCTGCGGGCGCCCACGCCCTCGGGCGCGGCGGAACTGGTGGTGCCGGACTGGCGGGAATGGTCGGTGCGGCTGGATCAGGCCGCCCGACGGCTCGCTACGGGCCTGGGCCGGCGGCTGGAAGACCGCGGCCAGACCCTGGACCGCCTGGCGCGGCGCCTGACGCTGGCGAGCCCGGCCCGCCGGCTGCGCCAGCAGCAGGAACGCCTGGACTCGCTGTCGCGCCGCATGACGTCCGCGCGCAGCGCGCTCCTGATCGCGGCCGGGCACCGTCTCGAGCGACTGGAAGCGCGCCTGCTCGCCGCTTCGCCAGCGGGCCGGCTGAAGGAACTGCGCGGCCGCTGGACCCTGGCGGACCGAACGCTGCGCCGGGCGATGCCCGAGCGCCTGCAGATTCTCCGCACCCGTCTCGCCGGCGACGCCCGGGCGCTGAACACGGTCAGCCCGCTCGCCACACTGGAGCGCGGCTACGCCATCGTCACTGCCGAACCGGGCGGCACGGTCCTGCGGGACGCGGCCGGTGTCGAGCCCGGCACGCAGATCCGTGCGCGCCTCGCCCGCGGTGCGCTGACCGCCGCCGTGCAATCCGCGGAGCCGCCGGAGGAGGAGGAATGAGCCTGCAACGGACTCCGCGCGCGATGGCGGGCCCGCTGGCCGCTGTCATCCTGAGCGGCCTCCTCACCGGGCTGACCGCGCCCGTGCCAGCGCAGGCCGTGCAGGCCGCGCAGGCCGACGACGTGCCGCTGCCGCATGCGCCCCGTCCGGGCGGCGTGGCGGCGGTGACGCTGCCGGACACGGCCGCTCCCGCCCGGGCCTTCCTCGGCGAGCGCCGGGTCATGCTGCGCCAGCGGGACGGGCAATGGGTGGCGATCGCCGGCATCCCGCTCGATCGGGAGCCGGGCACGGCAACCCTGTCGATCGAAACCGCCGACGGCGAACGCACGGAGGTGGCATTCGAGATCGGCGCGGCGGACTACGCCACCCAGCATCTGACGGTGCCCAATCGCCGTCACGTGACGCCCGACCCGGCGGACCTCGAACGCATCGGCCGCGAGCGCGGGATCATCGACGCGGCCCTCGGGCGCTTCAGCGAATCGCGGGAGCCCGAACTCGCCTTCGAGGCCCCGGTGCCGGGCCGGCGCAGCTCCAGCTTCGGCCTGCGCCGCTTCTTCAACGACCAGCCCCGCTCCCCGCACAAGGGCATGGACATCGCGGCGCCGAAGGGCACGCCGATCGGGAATCCCCTGCCCGGCCGGGTGGTCGCCACGGGCGACTATTTTTTCAACGGCAACACGGTCATCGTCGATCACGGCCAGGGGCTCGTCACCCTGTACTGCCACCTGGAGCGCATCAACGTCGAGGAAGGGCAAGAGCTGGAGGCAGGCGATCAGCTGGGCACCGTCGGCGCGACCGGCCGCGTGACCGGTCCCCACCTCCACTGGGGCGTCTACCTGAACGCCACCGCGGTAGACCCGGCCCTCTTCCTGAGGTAGGAGGGCCTTCAGGCCCGATCCGCCCTGCCAGACCGCCGTTCTTTTGTGGGCGCCCTGCGGGGGTATCCATCTTGCTCCCGACAAAAGGTCGCGGCGATGGATACCCCCGCATGACGGCCGTGCTCGCGGTGGCGCGAAGGAGCTGCCAGTCAGAGACGCTCACTGACACGCGCCAGACCTCAGGGCTACGGGCCCGTCAGCGGCTGGGGTGGACTGCTGGGGTCGTCCGGGCCGACTGGAGCCATGACGGCGGGAAGGAGGCCCGGCCGAAGCGAAGGAGGACAGGACGTCCGACTGAGCGTCCCCAGCAGTCCACCCCAGTCGATGACGGGCCTACGCCAGCAGAAAGCCGGATCGGGCCTGAAGGCCCTCCTACAGGGGTTAGCTGCAGGTCTCGAAGAAGCGGCAGATCACCGGCCGGAACGAGTCCATGTCCACCAGGAACGAGTCGTGGCCCTGCAGGGAATGCAGCCGCACGAACTCCACGTCCCGGCCCGGTTTGCGCAGGCCGTCGGCCAGCTCTTCCTGCTGGCGGATGGGGAACAGGAAGTCGGTCTCCACGCCGATCACCATCGCCCGCTCGAGCTCGATGCGCGAGAACGCGGCCTGGCGGGAGCCGCCGTGGTCGCCCAGATCGAACAGGTCGCTCGCCCGGGAAAGGTAGAGATAGCAGTTGGCGTCGAACTGGCCGGTGAACTTGCGGGCGTGGTTCTCCAGGTACGACTCCACGGAGAAGTCGATGCAGAAGGGATCGCCGGAGAGATGCTCCTCGGAGACCCGCTCGCGGCCGAAGCGCTGCTCCCATTCCTTCGCCGAGCGGTAGGTGATCATGCCGAGCTTGCGGGCGAGCTGCATGCCGGTAATCGGCCCCTTGCCCAGTTCGTAGTTGCCCTCGTTCCACGCGGGGTCCTTGCGGATCATCTCCCGCTGCAGCGAGCGCAGGGCGATGGAGAACGGTAGCGCCCGGTCGCAGGACGAGATGGAGACCATGTGGCGCGCCCTGCCCGGGTACTGCAGGCAGTAGGCGAGCGCCGTCATGCCGCCCATGCTGCAGCCGATCACCGTGTGCAGCCGCTCGATGCCGAGGTGCTCGACCACGGCATGGCCCCCGCGGGCGACGTCCTCGAGGCTCAGCACCGGGAAGTTCAGCCGGTAGGGCTCGCCCGTGGTCGGGTCGACCGATGCCGCCCCGGTGGAGCCGTAGCAGCTGCCCAGCGAGTTCACGCAGACGACGAAGTAGCGCTCGGTGTCCACCGGCCGATCCGGCCCGACCATCTCCTCCCACCAGCCCGGCGCAGGGTCTTCCCGCGAAGAGGTGGCATGGGCCGAGGGCGAGAGCCCGGTGAAGATCAGCACACCGTTGTCGCGGGCGGCATTCAGCCGGCCCCAGGTCTCGTAGGCGATCTGCGGATCCGCCAGCACGCCGCCGCGGCGCATGGGGAACTCGCCCTCGATGCGGTGAATCTTCCTGGCGCTCGGCCTCGGTTCCTGTCTCGGTGCGTCCATCAGGCTTACATTGTGCGGCGAGACGCCAACGCTTGCCACCGGCGGCCACCGGCGGCCGCCGGCGCGTGATCAGCGCAGGAACTTCTTCGCCATGCCGAAAAGGTCGTCGGTGACCGAGCCGTCGCGGTCGCCGTCGAGCATGCCGGACAGGAGTCCGCCGAGCCCGCCGCGGCCGCCGCCCTGCTCCTGCCCGAGCGCGCCGCCGTCGGCGCCTTCCCTGCTCAGCGAGCCCATGGCCATCGCGGCGACCAGCGGCAGCATCTGCTTCAGCTTGCCGACGTCGATGCCGGTCTCCTGCGCGGCGTCAGCCGCCACCCGCCGGCTGACGTCCTTGCTGCCGAGGAGATGGCCGAGGATGCCTTCCCCGTCGCGCACCGTCTCTTCGCTGGCAAGCCGGGCGGGATCCTCGACGTAGCGGCGGTGGGAGCCGTTCTGCAGGGCCGACAGCAGGGCCTCCGCGCCGCCCGGCGCCGCCGCGTTCTTCTTCAGGCCCTCGGTCAGTGCGGGCAGCAACTTTGCGATCGCCGCGCCGGCCTCGGCGTCGCCCAGGCCGAACTGGGAGGCCAGCTGCTTCACGGCACCGCCGTTACGGGCCTCGAGTATGTCTTGCAGTATCTTCATGGTGGAGTCCTTTGTTCTGGTTGGTATCTTCCTATGGGTGTCCTGCCATGGCTGTCCTGCCATGGGCGGGGTCAGCGCTTGACGTGCTTTATCAGCCGCTTGCGGCGTCGCTGCTGTCGCGGCGTGAGTTTGTTGCGGCGGCCCTTGTACGGGTTGTCGCCGGTGCGCAGACTGAGCCGTATGGGGGTCCCGTCCAGGCCGAAGGTCTGGCGGAAGTGGTTGATCAGGTAGCGCTTGTAGCTGCCCGGCAGCCGGTCGGTCTGGTTGCCGTGGATGACGATCACCGGCGGGTTGCGGCCGCCCTGGTGGGCGAAACGCAGCCGGATGCGCCGGCCCCTGACCAGCGGCGGCGGATGGGCGTCCACCGCCGATTGCAGCGCCCGGGTGAGATCCGGCGTCGGCAGGTCGCGCCACGCCGCGGCATAGACCGCGTCGACGCTAGCCATTAGGTCGCCCACGCCGGTGCCGTGCAGCGCCGAGATGAAGTAGCGCGGCGCAAATTCCATGAACGGCAGCCGCCGGTCGAGTTCGTCGCGGATCTGGCGACGCCGGTCGCCGGCGAGACCGTCCCACTTGTTGATGGCGACGATAATGGCCCGCCCGCGCTCCACCGCCAGCCCCATCAGGGAGACGTCCTGCTCGGTGATGCCCTCCCGGGCGTCCACCACGGCGATGACCACGGCCGCCTCTTCCATGGCCTGCAGCGCCTTGACGATGCTGAACTTCTCGATGGACTCGTGCACGCGGGCGCGGCGCCGCACGCCCGCGGTGTCGATGAGCGTATAGTCCCGGCCGCCGCGGCTGAAAGGCACGCGCACGCTGTCCCGGGTGGTGCCCGGCTGGTCGAAGGTGACCAGGCGCTCCTCGCCCAGCAGCCGGTTGATGAGCGTGGATTTGCCCACGTTGGGCCGGCCGATG
>DASRVH010000039.1:0-82976 GCA_035655155.1 Woeseiaceae bacterium | reverse complement strand
TCGCTGTCCTACGACCACCGCGTCATCGACGGCGCGGCCGCGGTGCGCTTCACCCGCTACCTCGCGGAAATCCTCTCCGATGTCGATCGGTTGCTGGCCTGACGGCCGGCGCCAGGGAAGCGCTTGCGATGAGTGAAAAGAAAGAAATCCGGGTTCCCGATATCGGCGACTTCAAGGACGTCGAAGTGATCGAGGTCCTGGTGTCGGCCGGCGATACCGTCGCCGCCGAGGATGCGCTGCTGACCCTCGAGACCGACAAGGCGTCCATGGACGTGCCGTCGCCAGCGGCGGGCCGCGTGGCCGAGGTGGTGGTGAGCGTCGGCGACAAGGTGAGTTCCGGCGACGAGATCCTGACGCTGCTGACCGGAGAGAGCGACGGCGGCGAGCCCGCGGAGACCGACGAGGCCGACGAGACCGACGAGGCCGACGAGACGGACGACCGCGAACGCGGCGCCGAGGCCGGCACGAAGCGCCAAGACAAGGAGCCGGAAGCCTCCTCCCGGCAGCAGGCCGGTGGCGGCCGCCGCGAGCGGGCGGACTCCGCCGACGAACGGCGGGAGGTGCCTTCCGGATTCCCGGCCATCGACGAGGCGGGCTTCTCCCGGGCCCATGCCAGCCCGTCCGTGCGCAAGCTGGCACGGGAGCTGGGCGTCGACCTCGTGAGGGTGGACGGCACCGGGCGCAAAGGCCGGGTTCTCGCAGAGGACGTGAAGTCCTGGGTCAAAAAGACGCTGCAGGGTGGCGGCGAGGAAGCCGCGGGCGCCGCGCTGCCGTCGGTCCCCGAAGTGGATTTCGCGAAGTACGGCGACGTGGTGACGCAGCCGCTGGGCCGCATCCGCAAGATATCCGCGCGCCGGCTGCAGGCGTCGTGGCTGAACCTGCCCCACGTTACCCAGCACGACCTCGCCGACATCACGGAGATGGAGGAACGGCGCCAGGAGCTGAAGGGCGCGGCGGCGGAGCGCGGCATCAAGCTGACGCCGCTCGCGTTCATCGTCAAGGCTTGCGTGCAGGCGCTGAAGGAGTTTCCCCGCTTCAACAGCTCGCTGCACCCGGACGGCGAACATCTGGTGCTGAAACACTACTTCCATATCGGTTTCGCTGCCGATACGCCGAACGGCCTGATGGTGCCCGTTATCCGCGACGCCGACCGCAAGGACGTCTACGAGCTCGCCGCCGATCTGGCCGAGCTGTCCGCCGCGGCGCGGGAAGGCAAGCTCAGCGCCGAGCAGATGCAGGGCGGTACCTTCACGGTGTCCAGCCTCGGCGGCATCGGTGGCACCGCCTTCACGCCGATCATCAACGCCCCGGAGGTCGCCATACTCGGCGTTTCGCGCTCGAGCATGCAGCCGGTCTGGAACGGGCGGGAGTTCAAGCCGCGCCTGATGCTGCCGCTGTCGCTGTCGTACGATCACCGCGTGATCGACGGCGCGGACGCGGCCCGCTTCACCACCTGGCTGGCCGGCGCCCTGAGCGACGTCGGCGGCCTGCTCGAGGCCATCCCCTGAATATGACTGCCATCATTGCCATGATCGTCATGATCGTGACTCCGGCGCCGTGAGCGAAGACGGCCGCATCATCCGCGTGCCGGATATCGGCGACTTCGACGAGGTCGACGTGATCGAGGTGCACGTGGCCGAAGGCGACGAGATTGCCGCCGAGGACCCCATCGTCACGCTGGAGACGGACAAGGCGAGCATGGATCTGCCGGCGCCCCGGGGCGGCCGGGTGGAGTCCGTGCTGGTGAAGACCGGCGACAAGGTTTCCGAGGGCAGCGAACTCCTGCGCCTGGCCGACTCGGGTGACGAGACGCAAGACACGATCCCCGACGACGACGAGAGCGGAGGGGCCGACACCGACGAGGCCGATGAGACCAGCGAGGCCGACACCGACGAGGCCGACAGCGACGAGAAGGCCGCCGCGGGCGAAGACGAAGCAGAAGCAGGAGAACGGAACGGGCAGGAGTCCGATTCCGCGGAGCGTTCGTCCCGCCGGCGCGAGGCCCCGCGGGCGGCCCGCGACGAGGCCGACGCGGACCTGGAGACGGATGTCGTCGTGCTGGGTGCGGGGCCGGGCGGTTACGCCGCCGCGTTCCGGGCTGCCGACCTCGGCCTGCGGGTGACGCTGGTCGAGCGCTGGCCGGTCCTGGGCGGCGTCTGTCTGAACGTGGGCTGCATCCCCTCCAAGGCGCTGCTGCATGCCGCCCGGGTGATCGAGGAGGCGGCCGAGATGGGCGAGAACGGCATCCGCTTCGGCGAGCCGGAGATCGACGCCGCGCGGCTCGGCGAATGGAAGTCGGGGGTCGTCAAGCGCCTCACAGACGGGCTCGAGGGCCTGGCGAAGCAGCGCAAGGTGCAGGTGGTCCACGGCAGCGGCCGCTTCCTGTCGCCCCACCGGCTGGCCGTCGAGAACGACGACGGCTCCCGGGTGATCGCATTCGAGCAGTGCATCATCGCTGCGGGCTCCGAGCCCAGCCGCATCCCCGGGTTGCCGGACGACGAGCGCATCGTCGACTCGACCGGCGCGCTGGAACTGGCGCCCCTGCCGGAGCGCCTGCTGGTGGTGGGCGGCGGCATCATCGGCCTGGAGATGGCCTGCGTCTACGATGCTCTCGGCGTGAAGGTGACCGTCGTCGAGTTGATGAAGCAGCTGATGCCCGGCGCCGACGCAGACCTGGTGCGGCCGCTGGCGAAGCGCATGAAGAGCCGC
Organism: Woeseiaceae bacterium; assembly: GCA_035655155.1. GTDB lineage: Bacteria > Pseudomonadota > Gammaproteobacteria > Steroidobacterales > Woeseiaceae > Lentisalinibacter. The sequence goes on along the minus strand of DASRVH010000039.1, from coordinate 80,267 downwards.
TACGAGGGCATCCTGCTGGGCGTGAGCGTGTCCGGCATGGAGAGCCGGGAGGATGGCATCCGGGTGAGCTTCGAAGGCGACGACGCGCCGGAGCCGGGCCTGTGGGACCGGGTGCTGGTGGCCGTGGGCCGGCGGGCCAACGGCGACCGGCTGGATGCGGACAAGGCGGGCGTCGAGGTGGACGAGCGCGGCATCATCCCGGTGGACAAGCAGATGCGCACGAACGTGGCGCACATCTACGCCATCGGCGATATCGTCGGCGAGCCCATGCTGGCCCACAAGGCCACCCACGAAGGCAAGGTGGCGGCCGAGGCGGCGGCCGGCGAGAAGAGTGCCTTCGATGCCCGGGTGATCCCGTCGGTGGCCTATACCGATCCCGAAGTGGCTTGGGTGGGACTCACCGAGAGCGAGGCGAAAGAGCAGGGCATCGATTACGGCAAGGCCCGGTTCCCCTGGGCCGCCAGCGGGCGCTCACTGGCCATGGGGCGGGACGAGGGCTTCACCAAGCTGCTGTTCGACAAGTCGACCAACCGCCTGCTGGGCGCCGGCATCGTGGGCACCAACGCCGGCGACCTGATCTCGGAGACCGCGCTGGCCATCGAGATGGGCGCCGACGCCGCCGACATCGGTCTGACCATCCATCCCCACCCGACCCTGTCGGAGACCGTGGCCATGGCGGCCGAGGCCTGGGAGGGAACGCTGACGGACCTCTACCTGCCGCGCGGTAAGGACAACTAGGACGAAGTGACGACCGCTCGCTGGGGCCGGAACCGGCTCGCAAGCCAGTAGTCGACGCTCGCGTAGCGGCCCGCGCCGGTGAAGAACAACGCCAGCAGCATTACGAAGTAGGTTGCCGCCCACTCGATGCCGTTATTCGAGACGACCAGGCTGCCGGTCTCCGTGAGCCAGTCGTAGTTGCCGTGCTCGCGCAGCAGCTCTTTCGCCTTGTCCAGCCGCTGCATGGCGCCGTCGATGTTCTCTGCCGGAAACGGGCTCATCGGGTCGTGCACGGCCTGCCAGCCGTTCTTCCAGTGCACGCCGAAGGCGGCCACCAGCATGGTGACCATCAGCGGGATGGAGACCCAGCGCACGGCGAATCCGATCAGCAGCAGCACGGCGCCGCCCACCTCCGCACTCGTGGCCAGCCAGGCCATGAGCGTCGGGAAGGGCAGGCCGAGTCCCCAGTCCGGGTTGCCGAACCAGCTGATGATGTCGTCCATGCTCGCCAGCTTATTGGTGCCGGCCACCCAGAATACGGGCACCAGGTACAGGCGCAGCGCCAGCGGGCCGAGGAAGTCCACGGCCTTCGTGGCGTCCAGCAGGTCCTGCAGCCGGTTCAGGAATCCGATCATGAGTCTCTCCCCTGCGTGGTTCGGTTCAGTCGCGGCGGACACCGAGGACGATATCCAGGCGCCCCATCTCCTCGAGCGTGTCGCGGGCGCCGGCGACGACGGCCTCCGGTTGCGGATGGCCGATCTCCGCGGCGACGGTCTCGGCGAGTTCCCGGCCCGTGCGGCCGGCCTCGTTGTCCCGCGCCAGTTCGAACAGGCGCGCGGTGGCGGCGTTCAGCTCCAGAAATCCCATGCGGTCGTCGAGCCGGCGATAGACCACCAGCCAGGTCGGCTGCGCATCGGGCTCCTCCGGCCGGAACTCCGGGCTGATGCGGTGTACCGGGAACGCGTAGCCGCAGAGCCAGGCAAGCGGCGAGACGACGGGTACCCCGGCCAGCAGATCCGCCTCCCGATCCACGTCGGCGAGGTCCGGATCCTCCTCCTGGATGGACAGGGCCAGACCCACCCACTCGTAGTGGGCCAGCGCATGCAGGAAGGGAGGGTCGGAGGGCTCGTCGCGCTCGTGTTCGAGAAAATCGACGAACTCCCGGGGCATGTGCAGGAACAGGGGCGTGTGGGACTCGTGGCGGGCGATGAAGTCGCGCACCAGGGCGTCCCACTGCCCGCTGTCCAGGATGCGCTTCGTCACCCGGAAGGTGGCGGCGAGCAGCCCGGAGATATTGCCGAAGAAGAGATCGCGGTAGATCGCGAGGCGACGATCCTCGATGCCCGCCGGTGCCGGATTCGCCTTCGGGTCGCGGATGTGGGCCGCGAACTCGTATTGCTTGCGCTGGAACGACGGGCGCTCAGCCACGGGCGGCCTCCGCCTCGATGCCGGCCAGCGCCCCGGGTTCGTGCTGCAGCGTGCGCACCAGGCGCAGCTCTCCCAGCAGCTCGTCCAGGGGCGGAAAGTTGAAATCCCGCTCCAGCAGTGTCGGCAGCGGCCCCAGCCGCTCGTAGGTCCTGGCGAGCAGCTGCCAGACGGGGTCGCTGACCGCGGCGCCGTGGGTGTCCACGCGCAGGTCCTCGGCCTCGACGTAGTGGCCCGCCACATGCAGGTAGGCGACCCGCTCGTCCGGCATGGCCGCGAGGAAGTCCGCCGCGTCGTAGCCGTGATTGATGGCGTTCACCACGATGTTGTTCACGTCCAGCAGCAGGTCGCAATCGGCTTCCTCCAGCACGGCGCGCACGAACTCCGCCTCGGTGAGCGAGCGGTCGGGCGTGGCGTAGTAGGAGACGTTCTCCACGGCGATGCGCTGGCCCAGAATCTCCTGGGCGCGGCGAATGCGCCCGGCGACGTAGTGCACGGCTTCCTCGGTGAAGGGGATGGGCATCAGGTCGTAGAGGTGGCCGTCGTCGCCGCAATAACTCAGGTGCTCGGAGTAGAAGGTGATGCCGTGCTCGTTCATGAAGCGGCGGATGCGTCGCAGCAGCTCCTCGTCCAGGGGCGAGGGTGCGCCCAGCGACAGCGACAGGCCGTGCAGCGTCACGGGATAGCGTTCGGTGAATTCGCGGAAGCGCCGCCCCTGCCGGCCGCCGACGCCGATCCAGTTCTCCGGCGCCACTTCCAGGAAATCGATCTCCTCGGGCTGCGTCTCCCACAGCGATTGCATGAGGCCCCGTCTCAGGCCGAGGCCGGCGCCCGCAGGGATCTCGCGCTGCGCGCTGCCGTTCGGCGTTCCGCTTTCCCGCTGTACTCTCTCCGTCATCATCCTTTCCGTCTTCCTGTCGTCCGTGCCGGTTGCGTCGTGTGCCGGTTTACCGTGTACTTGTCCGTCGTCATCACAGAGGACCGGCCGCGCCGGCCGTATATTTCATCGCCGCGGGCGATCAGGTCAGCCGGCGCAGGCGCTCGAGATAGGCGCTCTCGTCCGGGGCCGTGCCGGCGCGCTGAGCCTCCCACAGCGCTTCCGCCAGGCACTCGATCATGCGGTGTTCGGCCTCGTGGGCGTCGCCGAGCCGCGCGGCCAGGCTCTCGAACACGCTCCGCACGCCGGCCGGCCGGTCGGTGGCCACCTGTTCGCGCAGGGCCATGTGCAGCCCCATGTGCAGGAACGGGTTGGCGGTGCCGTCCACACCGGTGTAATCCTGCCCGAGGCCCGATTCTGCCAGCGCGACGTGATACTCCGGGTGGGCGGCGACCACATCGGCGATCTGCGCCTCCAGCGGGCTCATCGGCCGGGACTCCCCGGCCTTGCGCCACGCGTCGGCGTACATGCGCCTGAGTTCGTCACGGTCCCGGCCGAACAGCATCAGGCCGCCTCCGGCGACTCGGTCTTGTGGCGGTACTCGCAGAGGTCGGCGATGACGCAGTTCGGGCAGTCCGGCTTGCGCGCCTTGCAGACGTAGCGCCCGTGCAGGATCAGCCAGTGATGGGCGTCTTTCAGGAACTCCTGCGGCGTCAGCCGGCTCAGCCGTTTCTCTACCTCCAGCGGCGTCTTGCCTTTGGCCAGCCCGGTACGATTGGCCACGCGGAAGATGTGGGTATCCACTGCGATCACGGGCTCGCCGAAAGCCGTATTCAGGATCACGTTCGCGGTCTTGCGGCCGACGCCGGGCAGGGCTTCCAGCGCCGCCCGGTCCCGGGGCACCTCGCCCCCGTGTTCCTCGAGCAGGATCCGGCAGGTCTCGATGATGTTCTTCGCCTTGCTGTTGTAGAGGCCGATGGTGCGGATGTAGCGGGACAGCCCGTCCACGCCCAGCGCGAGGATATCCGCCGGCGTATCGGCCACCGGGAAGAGTCTCCGGGTGGCCTTGTTCACGCCGACGTCGGTCGCCTGGGCCGAGAGTATGACGGCGACCAGGAGCTCGAAGGGCGTGGAATACTCGAGTTCGGTGGCGGGGTGGGGATTGGCGTCCCGCAGCCGCCCGTAGATGGCCGTGCGCTTATCCCGGTTCATTCGATGCCGTCTGCGGATCTCAGCGCCGACCCGGCGGGCTGTTGCCGGCGGCTGTCCAGGAGGTTCTTGCCGGCCACCAGAAGTGCGAGGGTCAGGAACGCGCCCGGCGGCAGTACGGCTAGCAGGAACCCGCCGCCCGTCGCAGCCTGGTCCGCCGGCGCCGCCGCTGTGCCGGTCAGCAGGTGCCAGTCGGCGAACAGGGTGCCGCGGCCGACCAGCTCGCGGATGCCGCCGACGACCACCAGCACCCAGGCGAAGCCGAGGCCCATCACCAGGCCGTCGGCGGCGGCGGGCAGCGGCGGCCGGCGTGACGCCACGGCCTCCGCCCGCGCGACGATGGCGCAGTTGGTCACGATCAGGGCGATGAAGATGCCGAGTGCCCGGTCCAGCGCCGGGAACCAGGCCTCGAAGATCATTTCGACGCAGGTCACCAGCGAGGCGATGATCAGCACGTAGACCGCGATGCGGATCTCGCGGGTGAGCGAGCGGCGCAGCAGCGAAACCAGCGCGTTGGTGGCGGTCATGACCAACACGGTGGCCAGCCCGAGACCGAGGCCGTGCACTGCGCCGGTGGTCACCGCGAGGAGGGGGCAGAGGCCGAGCAGCTGCACCAGCCCCGGGTTGTTGTCCCAGAGCCCGTTGCGCAGCCATGTGCCGCGGCCGTCGGCGGGCGCGGCGGCGGTCTCCCCGGTCGGGTTGCTTTCCTGGCCGACGGCGCTGGCGTCGGTCTGGCTCATCCGGCCTCCTCCTGCACGCGTTTCTCGAGATCTTCCCGGTGAGCGGCGAAGTATATCAAGGTGGATTTCACCGCCCGGACCACCGCGCGGGGGGTAATGGTGGCGCCGGTGAATTGCTCGAAACGGCCGCCGGAGCGGTGCAGCGCCCATTCCTCCGCGGGCGGATTGCCCAGGGACAGCCCTGCGAAGCGGCGGATCCAGTCGGAGCGGGAGGCTTCGATGCCGTCGCCGAGACCGGGCGTCTCGCGGTGCTCGAGCACCCGCACCGCGGTGAGGGTGCCGTCGGGACGCAGACCGATGAGGAGCCGGATGGGGCCGGAGTAACCGTCGGCCGAGACCTCGAATACCCAGGCGCTGGTGCTCCCGCCGTCCACTGCCCGGTAGATCAGGGCGGGTTGCCGCCCGGGCAGATCGTGCGGCGGCTCGAAGCGCAGCGGGTCGTCCAGGGTGATGCGGTCCCAGGCCACGCCCTCGAGCAGGGGCGCGAAGCGCTGCTGGCGCAGCGCAGCCCGGTTCTCCGCGATGCGCTCCCGCGTGAGTTCCCAGGTCAGCGAGACCGCGCCCGCGCAAACCGCGGCGAACACGGCCAGCACCAGGCCCGTGCGCGAGGGCGGCAGGCTGGCCGGCCGGTGGTTCACGTGGAGCGCCCGTGGCCCGCAATCCGCGGGCGGGTGTAGCGGTCGATGGCGGGGACGGCCATGTTCATGAGCAGCACGGCGAAAGCCACGCCGTCCGGGTAGCCGCCCCAGGTCCGGATCGCCCAGGTGATGAGGCCGATGCCGAAGCCGTACAGCAGCCGGCCGGCCGGGCTGGTGGCCGCCGAGACCGGATCGGTAGCGATGAAGAAGGCACAGAGCAGGGTGGCGCCGCTGAACAGGTGGAAGCCGGGGGTGGGAACCAGGCCGGGCTGCAGGATCGAGGCGATGGTTGCGGGCACCAGCACGCCGGCGAGCACCGCCACCGGGATGTGCCAGCGGATGATCCCCCGGTACAGCAGCCAGAATCCGCCGAGCGCGATGAAGTTGTCGATCCACTCCCAGCCGCGGCCGCCGAAGTCACCGAACAGGGGATTGGTGCGTATCTCGGCAAAGATACGCATCTCCCTCAGACCCTCGCGCACCGAGTCCAGCGGCGTTGCCCGGGTGATCGCGTCCAGCGTGACGCCCTCCGGCAGGCGGCCCGCCAGCACGTAGCCCAGGGATTCGAGCAGCGACAGGCCCTCGTAGTCCAGGTCGCCCATGCGGGGCGGCAGCCAGGCGGTCATGGCAACGGGGAACGACAGCAGCACGGCCACGTAGCCGGCCATCGCCGGGTTGAAGACGTTGTAGCCCAGGCCGCCGTACAGATGCTTGGCGAACACCATCGCGAATATCGAGCCGGTGGCCGTGACCCACCAGGGCGTGAGCGGCGGCAGCGCGAAGGCCAGCAGCACCGCCGTCACCACCGCGCTGTAGTCTTCCAGCGCCGGGGCCACAGGCATGCCGCGGATGCGCAGAATCAGCGCCTCGCTGCCCAGGCAGAAGACCGCTGCGACCAGCACGTTGAACAGCAGGCCGGGGCCGAAGAACCAGACGTAGACCGCGGCCGCGGGCGCGAGCGCGTACAGGACCTGGCGCATCACCTCGCCCACGCCGGTCTTCGGGCGGAGCAGCGGCAGGTGGACGGTGCGGAAACGCACCGGCTCAGTCCTCGTCGCCGCGGCCGCGGCGACGGCGTTCGAGGATCTCCCGTATCGCCTCGGCGCCGGCCTGGCGTCGGACGTCTTCCTGGCGTTCCCTGGCGGCCTGCTCGCGCCGGGAGAGCCGCCGTTCCCGCGCCTCGAAGCGGTGCCGGGCCCGCTCGGCCTTGCGGCGCTCGTGAGCCTTGAGCCGCAGCGCCGCCTTGGCGCGACGGAAACTCCGGGTGAGGGGGATGTGGCTCGGGCACACCAGGTCGCAGCAACCGCATTCGATGCAGTCGTCGAGTCCGAACAGGGCGAGGGCCTCCTCGTCGACGGGGCCGGCGTGACGGTGAAGCTGCTGGGGTTGCAGCCGCACCGGGCAGACCCGCGCGCACTCGCCGCAGCGTATGCAGGGGCGCTCCGGTTCGCCGGATACGGCAGGCGGCTCGCGGGTGAACAGCAGGCAGTTCGTCGCGCCGACCACCGGGAAGTCGTCGTGTGGCAGCGAGACGCCGGTCATCGGACCGCCCATGATCAGGCAGGCGGCCCGCTCCGTGTAGCCGCCGGCGGCGCGCGCCAGGTCGGCCATCGGCGTTCCCAGCCGCACCCGGTAGTTGCCCGGCTCGGCGATGCCGTCGCCGGTGACGGTGACCACGCGGCTGACGAGGGGTTCGCCGCTGGCGGCGAGGCGGGCCACGGCCTCCGCGGTGCCCACGTTGTGCACCAGGTAGCCGACGTCGGCGGGTAGGCCGCCGCTCGGCACCTCCCGGCCGGTCAGCAGCCTGACCAGCTGATCCTCGCCGCCGGAGGGATAGACCGTGGGCAGCTGGACCAGCCGGATGCCCTCCGGCGCCTCTGCGACGGCGGCCTTCATAGCCTGCCAGGCCTCGGGCTTGTCGCTCTCGATGGCCACGAGGCATTCGCGGATACCGAGTATGGTCAGCATCAGGCGGGCGCCCGAGACGATGTCGGCGGCCTGTTCGCGCATCAGCCGGTCGTCGCAGCTGATGCAGGGCTCGCATTCGGCGCCGTTCAGTATCAGCGCCTCCAGACCCTGTCCCAGCCCTTCGGCGAGCTTTGGCGCGGTCGGATAAGCCGCACCCCCCAGCCCGAGGATGCCGGCGTCCTCGACGGCACCGGCCAGCGCGGCCGGGTCGCGGGTGATGGAGTCCGGCAGGGGCCGGCAGTCCTCGTGCAGGCGGTCGTCGCCGTCCGTATCGATCAGGATGCAGGGCACGGCGCCGCCGTCCCGCGCCGGCGCCGGCCGGTCCTCGATGGCGGCCACGGTCCCGGACGAGGCCGCATGCACGTTGGCGCTGACCGGCGGTCGGCCTTCGGCGATGCGCTGGCCCCGCGTCACCCGGTCTCCCGCTGCGACCAGCGGCCGGGCGGCAGCACCGGCCTTGCGGCCGAGCGGCATGATCAGCCGCGGGGCCACGGCCACCTCCCGGATGGGCGCGCCGGTGGAGTGCGTTTTCTGCGCCGGCAGGCGGAGCCCACCGTGCAGGCGCGACAGACCCTCCGTCGGCGCGGTCATGATTCCGCGCCCGGCACCGGGCGCACGGGCACCAGGTCGATGCAGTCCACCGGACAGGGATCCAGGCACAGCTCGCAACCGGTGCACTCGCGCTCGATCACGGTATGCAGGTACTGGGGCGCGCCGACGATGGCATCCACCGGGCAGGCCGGCAGACAGCGAGCGCAGCCGATGCACTCGGCCTCGCGGATGACCGCCACCTGCGGTCCCGGCTCGGTGCCGCAGGCCGGGTCCAGGGGCAGCGCCTCCCGGCCCAGCAGCTCCGCGAGCGCACGGATGGTCTGCTCGCCCCCCGGCGGGCACTGGTTGATCCCGGCGCTGCCGTCCGCGATCGCCCGCGCGTAGGGCCGGCAGCCGGGATAGCCGCACTGGGCGCACTGGGTCTGGGGCAGCAGCGCGTCGATGCGCTCGGTCAGCGGTTCCTCGTCCGCGGGCAGGCGCCGCGCCGCCCAGGCCAGGCCGAAACCGGCGGCGAAGGCCGGCACTGCGAGCGTGAGGACTGCGCCGAGCATGCGTCAGAGCCCCGCGAAACCGGAGAAGCCCATGAAGGCCAGGGACATGATGCCCGCGGTGACAAGGCCGATGGCCGCGCCGCGGAAGGCGGCGGGCACCGGCGCCGTCGCCAGGCGCGCGCGGATCTCCGCGAACAGCACCAGCACCAGGGCGAAACCGGCCGCGGCGCCGAGGCCGTAGGCGACGGACTGGGCGAAACTCTCCGCCTGGCGGGTGTTCAGGAGGGCTACGCCCAGCACCGCGCAGTTGGTGGTGATCAGCGGCAGATAGATGCCGAGCACCCGGTGCAGCAGCGGGCTCAGGCGCCGCACCATGATCTCGGTGAACTGCACCATGCAGGCGATTACCAGGATGAAGGCCAGGGTGCGCAGGTATTCGAGGCCGAAGGGCACCAGTATCCAGGTCTCGGCCAGATAGCTGACCGCCGACGACAGCGTGAGCACGAAACCGGTGGCAAGCGCCATGCCGGCGGCGGGCTCCACCCGCGTGGAGACGCCCATGAACGGGCACAGGCCGAGGAACTTCACCAGAACGAAGTTGTTGACCAGTACCGTGGCGACGATGATCAGGAAAAGATCGGTCATGTCCGGGACCCCGAGTGTCCCGCTATTGTAGAGGCTCGCGCCGGCGCCTTCAGGCGGCCGCCGCTACTTGACGCGCATGCCGGGCTCGGCGCCCTCGTCCGGCGAGAGCAGGAAGATGTCCTCGCCCCCCGGCCCGGCGGCCAGCACCATGCCCTCGGAAGTGCCGAAGCGCATCTTGCGCGGCTTCAGGTTGGCGACCAGCACGGTCAGTCGCCCTTCCAGCGCCGCGGCGTCGTAGGCCGACTTGATGCCCGCGAACACGGTCTTCTCGCCGCCGCCGGTGTCCAGCGTCAGGCGCAGCAGCTTGTCGGCGCCCTCCACGTGTTCGGCCTTGAGAATCCGGGCCACGCGCAGGTCCACCTTCATGAAGTCGTCGATGGTGATCTCGTCCGCCGCGGACGCGGAGGCCTCCGGCCTCGCCGCGCCGCTGCTGCCGCTATCTCCGCTGCTGCCGCGATCTCCGCCGCTGCGGACATTGCCGCCAGTGCTGCTATGGCCGCCGTTGCCGTCTTGCCGGGAGTCGTCGATCATGGCGTCCACCTGTCTGGGATCGATGCGTGTGATCAGGGGTTCGTAGCGTTCGATGGCCGTGCCGAGCAGCGGCCGGACCGCGTCGTCCCACGACCAGTCGTCCTCGCGGAACTGTTCCGCGGCCCGGGCCGCCAGATGCGGCAGCACCGGCTGGAGCCAGACCATCAGCATGCGGAACAGGTTCAGGCCCTGGGTGCAGATGCTCCGGACCTCGGGCAGCCGCTCGGCGTCCCTGGCCAGTATCCAGGGTTTGTGGGTGTCGATGTACTGATTCGCCCGGTCCGCCAGCGCCATGATCTCGCGCATGGCATGGCCGAACTCGCGGGCCTCGTAGCGGGCCGCAATCTCCCCGGCGCGGGCGGCGAACTCGGCGTAGAGGGCCGGGTCCGGCAGCTCGGCGGCCAGCTCGCCGTCGAAGTGCTTGGTGACGAAGCCCGAGCAGCGGCTGGCGATGTTGACCAGCTTGCCCACCAGGTCGGAGTTCACCCGGGCCACGAAATCTTCCAGGCTGAGGTCGATGTCGTCGGTGCCCGGGCCGAGTTTCGCCGCGTAGTAGTAGCGCAGGTACTCCGGCGCCAGGTGGGCGAGATAGGTGCGGGCGTTCACGAAAGTGCCCCGGGACTTCGACATCTTCTCGCCGTTGACGGTGAGGAAGCCGTGGGCGAACACGCCGTCCGGCGTGCGGTAGCCGGAGCCGTGCAGGACCGCGGGCCAGAACAGCGCGTGGAAATAGACGATGTCCTTGCCGATGAAGTGATAGAGCTCGCCGTCGGCATCCGGGCCCCACCAGGCGTCGAAGTCGAGCCCCTCCCGGTCGGCCAGGTTGCGGAAGCTCGCCATGTAGCCCACCGGCGCGTCCAGCCAGACGTAGAAGTACTTGTCCTCGGTGCCCGGGATGCGGAAGCCGAAATAGGGCGCGTCGCGGGAGATGTCCCAGTCCTGCAGGCCCTTGTCGAACCACTCCTCCAGCTTGCGTACCACGCCGGTGTCCAGCTGCGAGGCGGCCATCCAGCGGCGCAGGAAGTCCTCGAAGCGCGAGAGGCGGAAGAAGTAATGCTCGCTGTCGCGGTAGACCGGTGCGGTGTTCGAGAGGATCGAGACGGGGTTCTTGAGGTCCCGGGGGGTGTAGGTGCTGCCGCAGGCCTCGCAGTTGTCTCCGTGCTGGTCGGGCGTGCCGCAAACCGGGCAGTCGCCGCGCACGAAGCGGTCCGGGAGGAACATGCCCTCCTTCTCGTCGTAGGCCTGGTTGACCACCTCGGTGTAGATGCAGCCGGCTTCCTGCAGCCGCTCGTACATGGCGGTGACGATGGCCTCGTTCTCGGGCGTGTGGGTCGAGTAGTAGTTGTCGAACTCGATCTGGAAGTCGCCGAAATCCCGCTCGTGCTCGGCCGTCATGCGCTCCACCAGCGTCTCGGGACTGATGCCGTCCCGGCGGGCGCGGATCATCGTGGGCGTGCCGTGGGCGTCGGTGGCGCAGACGTAACGGCAATCGTGCCCGCGGGACTTCTGGAAGCGCACCCAGATGTCGGTCTGCAGGTATTCCACCAGATGGCCCAGGTGGATGGAGCCGTTGGCGTAGGGCAGGGCGCTGGTGACGAGTATCTTGCGGCGTTGTTCGGCCATTTCGGAGTGTCTTTTTCGGGCAGGCGGGGATTATGCCAGAGGCGCCGCGGCGGGCGGGCGGCGGGTCGGGCCGGATCGGCTCAGTTCTCGTCCTTCATCGGCTCGAACTTCGACTTGCTGATGGCCTTCTGGTAGGCCTCCTTGCCGCTGATGAAGCGCCGTTCGTACAGTTCGCGCAGGGCGGTGTCCATGGTCTTCATGCCCATGGCCCCGCCGCTTTGCATGGCGTTCTCGAGCTGATCGATCTTGCCCTGGCGGATGAGGTTGCTGATGGCGGGCGTATTGACCATGATCTCGAGCGCCGCCACCCGGCCGGGCTTGCCCTTGGTGGGCACGAGCTGCTGGGAGATCACGCCCCGCAGCGAGGTCGAGAGCATCGTGCGGATATGCGACTGCTTGTCGTGGGGGAAGGCGTTGATCATGCGGTCGATGATCTGGGCGGCACCGTTGGTGTGCAGCGTGCCCATGACCAGGATGCCCATCTCCGCGGCCGTCACCGCGATGCTAATGGTCTCGAGATCGCGCAGTTCGCCCACCAGGATAACGTCGGGGTCCTCGCGCAGGGCCGAGTGCAGGGCATCGGCGAACGACGGGCTGTGCACCCCCACTTCGCGCTGGCTGATCAGGCAGCCCTTGCGCTGGTGCACGAACTCGATGGGGTCCTCGATGGTGAGGATATGGCCCTTCAGGCGCAGGTTGATCGCGTCGATCATCGCGGCCAGGGTGGTGGACTTGCCCGAGCCGGTCTTGCCCGTCACGAGGATCATGCCCTGGGTCTGGCGGCAGAGGTTCTTCACCACGTCGGGCATGGCGAGATCGTCCAGCGTCTTCGCCTCGGTGGGAATGGCGCGCAATACGGCGCCGATGCCGTTGAGGTGGCGGAAGGCATTGACCCGGAAGCGGGCCAGCCCGGGGACCTCGTAGGCGAAATCCACCGCATCCTCGGCCTCGAAATGCTTCTGGGCGACGCCGCTCATGATCTGGTAGAGCGCCTCCTGCACGTGAGCGGGGTCCAGCCGCTCGTCCCGAAGCTCGTTGAGGTTGCCGTAGACGCGCACGCGCGGCGGGTCCATGGCGAGGAAGTGCAGGTCCGAGCCGTCCCGCTCCAGCGCCTCCCGCAGATAGGGATCGATCAGGTTCGTGCTGGCGGTCTCCGTGCTCATCGGCTGCTCACGAGGTTGCGATATCCAGCTTCGGCAGCACGTCCGTGTTGGTCACGAATCGCTGGAAGCGCTTCTTGTCGTGGGCGAAACGGAATGCGTCATCCGGGTCGATCACCTTGGCCTCGATGGCCTCCAGCAGCGCCTGATCCATGGTCTGCATGCCGAGATCGCGGCCGGTCTGCAGCTGGGCCGGGATCTGGTGGGTCTGGTCGCTCATGACGAGGTTGGAGATGGCCTTGGTGTTGATCAGTATCTCCAGCACGGCCTTGCGTCCGCGCCCGTCCGGCGTCTTCACCAGCACCTGGGTCACCACGGCGTTCAGGCTCTGTGCCAGGAAGCTCTTGGTCTGCTCCCGCAGTTCTCCGGGCAGCGCGTCGATCATGCGGTCGATCGTCTTCACCGCGCCCGTGGTGTGCAGCGTGCCGAGCACGAGATGGCCGGTCTCGGCCGCCGTCATGGCCATGCTGATGGTCTCGGCGTCTCTCAGCTCGCCCACCAGGATCACGTCCGGGTCCTCGCGCATGGCGGAGCGCACGCCGTCGGCGAAGCTGGTCAGGTGAGTGCCCAGCTCCCGCTGGATGACCTGGCAGTTCTTGCTCGGGTGCACGAACTCGATGGGGTCTTCCAGGCTGATGATGTTCAGGTTCCGGTGCCGGTTCAGGTGGTCGATCATGGAGGCCAGCGTGGTCGACTTGCCCGTGCCGGTGGAGCCGGTCACCAGCACCATGCCCTGGTGATAGTCGCAGAACTTCTCGATCACCGGCGGCAGGTCCAGCGACTCCATCGTGGGGATGTCGGTGGGGATGTGGCGGAAGGTGGCGCCGATGCCCGTGTCCTTGCGGAACAGGTTGACACGGAAGCGCCCGCCGTCCTCGCTCACGTAGGAGAAGTCGAGGTCGTGGCCGCTCTCGAACTTGTCCTGCTGGGACTTGGTCAGGATCTCGGCCACGTAGGTGTCGAGTTCGGTGTCCGAGAGTTCCCGGAACTTGATCGGCATGAGATCGCCGTGCATGCGCAGCATCGGCGGCACGCCCACCGCCAGATGGACGTCGGAGCAGCCCTGGGCCAGGCCGAGTTTCAGGAATGCGTCTATGCGTGCCATGTCTGCGCCTGCTCGTAAGTACGCGGGGCCGGTCGCCCCGCGCAGCCCTATGCTAGGGCCTAATGGCAAAGATGGCCAGCGCCCGATGGCAACGGTGGCCAGGCCCGGGCGGCACGGATGACCAGTGCGGCGCCGGCGTCAGAGCCGGATGGCTTCGAGCTCGTCTTTCAGCTCCGCCATGGTGGGATGGCGCTTGTTCTTGTCCACGGACATGGTGCGGTTGACCAGCGCCGCCAGGTCGTCGGGGATCTTCGGGTTGACCTCCTGGCACTTGCGGGCCTTGCCCTGGACGTGCTGGTACATCACCGACATGTGGTCGCCCCGGGTGTAGGGCGGCGTGCCGGTCAGCATCTCGTAGATCATGACGCCCAGGCTGTAGATGTCCGCCTTCTCGTCCACCCGCTTGCCGAGGATCTGCTCCGGTGCCATGTATTTGGGCGAGCCGATCACATAGCCGGTTTTCGTGAGCTGGGTGTCTCCCGCGGTGGCCGCCGCCGCCACGCCGAAGTCCACGATCTTCAGGATGCCCTCCTCGTTGATGAGGATGTTGGCGGGCTTCAGGTCGCGGTGGATGACGCCGGCCTCGTGGGCCACCATCATGCCCGTCGCGATGTCCTTGGCGAATTTCAGCGCCTTCGCGAACGGCATCGGCTTCTGCGCCGCGATCTCGGCCCCGAGCGTGTGCGACGGGAAATACTCCATGGAAATGGCGTAGAGGCCCTGCACACTCAGGAAGTCGTAGATGCGGATGACGTTCGGATGGGTGATCTTGCGCGAGAACCTGAGCTCGTGGACGAAGCGCTTCATCATCTCCTCGTCCGAGGAGACGTTCGGGTTCAGGAACTTCAGGATCAGCCGCTCGTCGACGACATTGTCCTGCATCAGCAGCACCGTGCCGAAGGCGCCCTTGCCGATCTTCTCGACGAAGATATAGCGGTCGTCGATCACGTCGCCGGGCTCCAGCGTGGAAATGTCCAGCGGCTGCTTGCCGCCGACGTCCTCGATGATGCTCTGGATGTCCTCGTTCTCGATCAGCAGCGTCTTCGCCGGTTCGGCGGCGAGCTTCTCCGCCTTCACGTTCTGGTAGCGCACGTCCGAGGAGAAGCGGGCCTCGAGTTCCTTGATGGCCTTGTCTGCCGTGTTGACGATGACCGAATCGTCCAGCTGCTTCATCTTCTCCAGGTAATTGCGGATGGGCTCCGCCTTTGACTCGTCCGCGAGGTGGGCAATCGCCTTGATGGCCTCCACCCGGATCTCGCGCTCCTGGCGGTTCAGCATGGGCAGCAGCTTCTCGATCACCGTGGCATTGCCGATCTTCGACAGCGCGCGCACCACCGAGGCGTCCGACTTGGGGTGCTGGCCCAGCATCTTGGTGAGCGCCGGCAGCGCCTTCGTGCTGCCGATGCCGGCCAGTGCGTCCACGGCGCGCTCGCGCACCCACCAGTCCGCGTCCTTCGTGGCCTCGATCAGATGCTTGACGGCGCTGTCGTCCTTGGTGGCGTTCAGAATCTCGATGGCGGCGCGGCGGATCTCCTGGTCCTCGTCCCGGATCAGCGCCAGCGCCGCGTTCATCACCTTTGGCCCGCCGATCTTGGCCAGCGCGTCGGTGGCCCGCGCGCGCACCCACCAGTCGTCGTCCTGCAGCGCCTGCAGCAGGTCCTTCACCGAGTCCGTGGTGCCGATCTCGTTCAGCACCTCCACCGCCGCGCGGCGGGGATACTCCGACTCGTCCTTCAGCGCCGGGATGAGGTGGCGCACGGTGGAGGGATCGTTGATGCGGATCAGCAGGTCGACGGCCTTCGTCTGCACGTCGTAGTCCGGGTCCTGCAGCAGGGTGGCGATCAGTTCGACGTTCTGTGCGCCGTCCATGCGGGCCAGCGCGGTCAGAGCCGCCTGCCGGATCATCTTGTTGTTGCTCTTCAGCTGCCTCTCCAGCGCGGCGGCAACGTCGGGCCGGTCGAACCTGCCCAGGATGTTGATGAGATGCATGCGGACGAAGGGGTCCTTGCCTTCGAGCCGGGCAATGAGTTCCGGCACCATGTCGGCGTCCACGACGTCGTCGATGATCTTGAAGATCGCCGCCTTGTCGTTGTGCTCGAGTTCGTACGACTTGGTCAGCAGGTCGCGCACGTTCAGCTTGCGCTTGTGCACGTTCAGGATCTCGATCACGGCCGATTTGGAGACCTCCTCGTCGTCCAGCAGGGCGATGAGGTCGTTTGGGTTCAGGTTGCGGGTGCTGGAAAGCGCCCAGGCCGTGCCGGAGACGACCCGCTGGTTGCCGTCGGAGAGGCCTTCGACGAAATGCTTGAGGCTCTTCGGGCTGGCCAGCTCGGCGAGCACCTCGACGAACAGAATGGTCTGCTGCTTGGTGCTGTTGGCCAGCGCGTCGATCACGCGGGGCACGGCCGAGGGGCCCATGGTCTTCAGCTTGCTGGCCGCCTTCTGGGCGCCCGGCGAATTCGTATCGCCCGCGCCGACGATATCGGCGATGAGACGATCGGTTTTGAATCCGCTGAGTAGAGCCATCCTGCCTCGCTGTCACCCTCGGGCTGCCCGGCGTGCGCCGGCTGCAGATCCCGCGCCGAAAAGGTCCCGTCAGCAGCGCTGCCGCTCGCCGTCGGCGGGCGGGCGATCCGCGCACTCGGGATTGCGGGATGTCGACATTCCGGGTCGTCCCCTCTGGTAGCCGGATTATGCCACAAGCCCGCCTGCAAGCAGCGATTTCCGGTCTCGATCGTGACGTCGGTCACGCCTCCGGAGGGCATGCGCCCGCCGGGGGGCGCCGCCGCCCGGGCCCGCCCGGCGACGAATTCTCCGTTACAATGACGGGCTTCGTGATAGACCCGCAAGAGAGGCAAGAGCCGTGACCGCAGACAAAGATCCGGAAATCGCCGCCGCCGTCGAAGCCGTCCGACTCCCCGTCGTCGAGATGCCCCTGGCCCGGCTGGGCAGTGTCGACCGCGCCGTCAGGGACGGCGCTACGGCGCGCGTCCGGGTGACGCTGAGACTGCCGGTGGAAGGCATCCGCAGCTCCCTCACCCGGGCCCTCGAGGCCGGGGTGGCAGCGCTCGAGGGAATCGACCGGGTCGAGATCGAGATGACGGCGAAGATCCGGGCCCAGTCGGTGCAGCACAACCTGAAGCCGCTGCCGGGGGTTGCCAATATCATCGCCGTTGCCTCGGGCAAGGGGGGAGTGGGCAAGTCCACCACCGCCGTCAATATCGCCCTGGCCCTGGCTGCGGCCGGAGCGCGTGTCGGCATCCTCGACGCCGACATCTACGGTCCGAGCATCCCGCTGATGCTCGGCCTCGAAGGCGAGAACCCGGTTACCGAGGACGGCAAGAACATGGAGCCGCTGGAGGCGCACGGGTTGCAGGCCATGTCCATCGGTTTCCTGGTGGACGCCTCCCAGCCCACGGTCTGGCGCGGCCCGATCGTGACCCAGGCGCTGACCCAGCTTCTCAACCAGACCCGCTGGCGCGATCTGGACTACCTGATCGTGGATATGCCGCCCGGCACGGGGGACATCCAGCTCACCCTGGCGCAGCAGGTGCCGGTGGCGGGCGCCATTGTGGTCACCACGCCCCAGGACATCGCGCTGGCCGATGCCCGCAAGGGCCTGGAGATGTTCCGCAAGGTCTCCGTCAATGTGCTCGGCATCGTCGAGAACATGAGTACGCATATCTGCAGCCACTGCGGGCACGAGGAACGGATTTTCGGAGCGGAGGGCGGGCGCCGGCTCGCAGCCGAGACCGGCACCGAACTGCTGGGCGAGCTGCCCCTCGATGCGAGCATCCGCCAGAACGCCGACGGCGGCATGCCCTCGGTGGCGGCCGATCCCGATGGTTCGATCGCGGAAGCGTATCGGGGGGTGGCGCTGCGGGCGGCCGCGACGCTTGCCGCGGCCGGCCGGGACTACAGCCGTGCCTTCCCCAAGATCGTCGTGGAGGATTCCTGAGCGATGAGCATCAAGTCCGACCGCTGGATCCGGCGCATGGCCGCAGAGCACGGCATGATCGAGCCCTTCGAGTCCGGACAGGTGCGCGCGACGGGAGACCGGCCGATGGTTTCCTACGGCACGTCGAGCTACGGCTACGACGTGCGCTGCTCACGGGACTTCAAGATATTCACCAATATCAACTCGGCGATCGTCGATCCCAAGGCCTTCGACGAGAACAGCTTCGTCGACGTGAGTTCGGACGTCTGCATCATCCCGCCGAATTCCTTTGCGCTGGCGAGCACGGTCGAGTACTTCCGCATTCCGCGCACGGTACTGACTATCTGCCTCGGCAAATCCACCTACGCGCGCTGCGGGATCATCGTGAACGTGACGCCGCTGGAGCCCGAGTGGGAGGGCCATGTCACGCTCGAGTTCAGCAACACCACGCCGCTGCCGGCCAAGATCTATGCGGGTGAGGGCGTGGCGCAGATGCTGTTCTTCGAGTCGGATGAACCCTGCGAGGTCTCTTACAAGGACCGCCAGGGCAAGTATCAGGGGCAACGGGGAGTGACGCTGCCTCGCGCGTGATCCGCCGCCCGGGGATCGGACGGCACTTCCGGTCGGTAGTTCTTCAGCCGGGCCGTGACCTGCTTCTTGTCGCCATTGAACTGCTCGATCATCACCGGCATCCAGTCCAGCTTGGGGGCATAGTGGAGCAGTACGCTGCGGCTCGAGCCCACCCGCTGGCGACGGAACGCGACGGTGTGGTAGCTGCCGGCAGGTGAGTCCACCACCCGCGTGCCTTCCGGCCGGTATTCGATGTTCCGGTACTCGTTGCGCTCGATGGTCGTGTAGGGCCCGAGATCGGCCGTGGCGGTGGCGAGTTCGTGGCGAACCACCATCTGCTCGGTGGCCCGGTCGAGGGTGCCGGGCCGAAGCTCCAGGGTGGCTTCGCGGCCCTTGTAGGTGGCCACCGCCGTGCCTTCCTCCGGGCGGAAGCGTACCGTGCTGGAATCGTCGCCGGCGTCCTCGTGGTAATACAGCGGCTGGAAGCCGTCCTCGTCATAGCGGAAGCGGCTGCACTCGACCTCCTCACCGGCCACCAGGTTCGCGAGACCGCGCGGATCGCTGGTATTCCTGAAAATGTAGACGCCCGGTTCCTCCCCCGGCGCCAGCTGCATGATCACGTCGCCGCCGAGGCCGAGCACCGTTGCCTTCGCCTCGTACACTGCAACGAATGGCCGCAGTCCGGGCGGTGCCGCCTCCGCTTCCTCCGCCGTCCCCGGCGTCTGTGCAGGTTCGCCGTGTGCCGGCGCGCCGGCGACGGCTGCGGCGAGAATGACGAGCAACAATCGGGTGATGGGGGTCATGGCGGCGATTCGGTCCTCGGTATCGACGATCAGGAGTTTACGATGACGGGTCTACGATTACGGGTTCGTGCAGCGCACGCCCGTCCAGCCGGGGGACGCCATCCGCCAGCCGCAGCCTGCCGCTGGCGAACCAGCCGGCGGCCCGTGGATAGATGATGTGCTCGGCGGCCTGAACGCGGGCTGAAAGCGCCGCTTCGTCATCGCCGGGCAGCACCGGTACACGGGCCTGTATGACAGCGGGGCCGCCGTCGAGTTCGTCGCTGACGAAATGCACCGTGCAGCCGTGCACCGGATCACCGGCCGCGAGAACCCGCCGATGGGTGTGCAGTCCCCGGTAGGCGGGCAGTAGTGACGGATGCACGTTCAGCATCCGGCCGGCGAACTCCTGCACGAAGGCGTCGCCCAGGATGCGCATGAAGCCGGCCAGCAGCACGAGGTGGGGGTCGTGGCGGCGGATCTCGGCCGCCAGCGCCGCGTCGTAGGCCTGCCGGTCCGGGACGCCCGCCGCCGGCACGGCGGCCGCCGGGATGCCGGCCCGCTGCGCGCGGACGAGCCCCGGCGCGTCTGCGCGGCTGGCGACGACCGCGGCGAGGCCGAGCGGCAGGTCTCCCGTTGCGGCGGCGTCGATGAATGCCTGCAGGTTGGTGCCTTCGCCGGAGATCAGCACCACGGCCCGGACGGCGCTCTCGCCCTCCGCGCTCAAGAGATGATCGCGCCGCCGTCGCCGGCGGCGATCTCGCCGATGGCCCAGGCCTGCTCCCCATGCTCCGCCAGCAGGGCCAGCGCCTCGTCGGCGCATTCCCGCGGCAGGACGGCCGCCATGCCGATGCCGCAGTTGAAGGTGCGGAGCATCTCCGCCGGGGCGATGTTGCCCGCCTCGGCCAGCCAGTCGAAGACCGGCGGGGCCGTCCAGGCGGCGCGCTCGAGGCGGGCCTCGGTGCCCGGCGGGAGCACGCGCGGCAGATTCTCCGGCAGGCCGCCGCCGGTCACGTGGACCAGGCCGTGCACGGGCAGGGCGCGGAGCAGCGCCAGCAGCGGCTTGACGTAGATGCGGGTGGGGGCGAGCAGCGCCTCGCCCAGCGGCTGCCCGTCCACGGACACCTCGTCCCCGCTGCCGACCGCGGTGCCGCCGGTCTCCAGGATGCGGCGGATGAGCGAGTAACCGTTGGAGTGGGGTCCGGAAGAGGCGATGCCGAGCACCGCGTCGCCCCGAGCGATGCGGCTGCCGTCGATCAGGTCTTCCCGGTTGACGACGCCAACGCTGAAACCGGCCAGATCGTAGTCGCCGGGCGGGTACATGCCGGGCATCTCGGCAGTCTCGCCCCCGATCAGTGCGCAGCCGGCGCGGCGGCAGCCTTCGGCGACGCCGCTGACCACCGCGGCGGCCTGCTCCACGTCGAGCGCGCCGCAGGCGTAATAGTCGAGGAAGAACAGGGGCTCCGCGCCCTGCACGACGACGTCGTTCACGCACATCGCCACGAGGTCGATGCCGATGGTGTCGTGCCGGTCGAGCATGCCCGCCAGCTTCAGCTTCGTGCCGACGCCGTCCGTGCCCGCCACCAGGACCGGCCGCGGGTAGCGCTCGAGATCCAGGGCGAACAGGCCGCCGAAGCCGCCCAGTCCGGCCAGCACCTCCGGGCGGCGGGTGCTCTCCACGGCCTCGCCGATGCGCTCCACCAGCGCGTTGCCCGCGTCGATGTCCACGCCGGCGTCCTTGTATGTCAGTTGCTTGTCGCTCATCGGCCGATGTGTTCCGGGCGGTGGCCTCAGGCCGGGGGGAGGACGATATAATAGAGATTGAAGTCCTGCTCGGAAACCGCGTCTCATGCATCCAACCGCACGAAGCACCGCCGGCGTGCGTCGCGGAGCGATTCTGCCGCTCCGCCTCGCTGCCCTCCCGGCCCGCGTCACCGCCGCTCTTGTCAGCGCAATTGTCGTGGCGGCGGGCGCGGCAGCCGTCCTTTCGGCGGCTGCCCCTGCCCGCGCGGCGGAGGTGGCGGATCTCTACACCATCCGGGTGCCGGTGGATCAGAGCGAGCCGGACTGGCGCGAGCAGGCTTACCGGCGCGCGCTGTCCCAGGTGCTGGTGCGCGTGACCGGCCAGCGCGCGGCGGCCGGGGATCCGGCCCTGGACGCCTTGTTCGAGGATCCGGGTCGGCTGGTGCAAGGCTATCGGCGCGGCGCGGACGAGACGCTGTGGGTGAGTTTCGACGGCCGCGCCATCGCGGCGCGGCTGCGGGAGGCCGGCCGTGCGGTATGGGGCAGCGAGCGGCCGGTGACGCTGCTGTGGCTGGCCGTCGACCGGGGAGGCGGCGACCGCGAGCTCATCGCCGCCGAGGACGAGCCGGCGCCGGCGACGCTCCCGGGACGCTCCGCCCGGCCGCCGGACGGCGCCGATCCCGACCGTTTTCTGCGCCAGCGCGTCGAGGACGTGGCGCGGGCGAGGGGACTGCCCCTCGTGTGGCCGCTGCTGGACGCCGAGGACCGGAGCAGCGTGGCGTTCAGCGACGTCTGGGGCGGTTTCGAGCAGCCCGTGCTCGAGGCGTCCTCCCGCTACGGCGCGAACAGCATCCTGCTCGGCCGCATCGACGCGGACGGGCGCCAGCTGCCGCGATGGACCTGGTATTTCGGCGGTGAGCAGCGCCAGTGGCGCGCCTCCGTCGAGGATGCCGTGCACCGGGTCGCCGACCTCATGGCGGGACAGCTCGCGGCGCTGGGCGACGAACGCGCGAGCCCGGTGCGCCTCACGGTGACCGGCGTCGAGGACCTGGCCGCATACGCCGACATCAGCCGCTACCTGGCCTCGGTGAGCGTGGTCCGCGACCTGCGCCTGGTGCAACTCGCGGACAATGCCCTTACCTACCGGCTCGAATTGCTCGGTGCGCCCGATCGGCTCGGCCGCGTGCTGCGGCTGAGCGGGCGATTCGGCACCCTGGAGGAGATCGTGGATGCGACCCGGGTCGGCGAAGCGGGCGGAGCGGGCGCAGTGGCGGACCTGACCGTGGCGTACCGACCCTGAGTCGCCGGCGCGCTCCATGAACCTGAGCTGGCTGCCAAATCTGATCTCGGTGGTCCGCATCCTGTTGATACCGCCGACGCTCTACGCCATCGCCATTGGGGCCTATCCCGTGGCGCTCGCCCTGTTCTTCTTCGCCGGCTTCTCCGACGGCGTCGACGGATTTCTCGCCAAGCGTTTCGCCTGGCAGAGCCGGCTGGGCGCGCTGCTGGACCCGGCGGCGGACAAGCTGCTCGTGGCGGGGGTATTCCTCACCCTCGCCGCGGTGGGGCTGGTGCCGGTCTGGCTGGCGGCGGTGGTCATCGTCCGCGACCTGGTCATCGTCGCGGGCGCGCTCGCCTATAATTTCTTCATCGCGCCGGTGACCGGCCAGCCGACGAAGCTCAGCAAGGTGAATACCGCCATCGAACTGCTCTACGTCCTGAGCGTGCTGGGCCACGCCGGCTTCGCCTGGCCGCCCGACATCACTCTGCTGGTGCTCGGGGCCGGCGTGTTCGTAACGGCGGTGGTGAGCGGTATGGACTACGTATTGTCCTGGGCCCGCCGGGCCAGGGAAACGGCCAGGGAAACGGCCAGGGAAGCGGCCAGGGAAATGGCCAGGAAAAGGGCAAGGGAAACGGCGAGCAAGGAGAACAGGGCATGAGCGCCGAGAATCGGATCTTCTGGCTCGTCGGCGCGTCCGTCACCGCGTGGCTGCTCTACCTGCTGGCGCCGGTGCTGACGCCGTTCGTGGCGGCGGCCCTGCTGGCCTACGTGGGCGACCCCATGGCGGACCGGCTGCAGAAGCTGAAGCTGCCGCGTTCGCTGGCCGTGCTGGCGGTGTTCCTGCTGACGTTCGTCGTCATCGGCGCGATCGTGCTGCTGGTGCTGCCGCTGGTGCAGGCGCAGATCGGTGCCCTGCTGGAGGCGCTGCCGCGCTACATGCAGTACGTCGAGGAGCGGGTGCTGCCGCTCGCCCGCCAGTTCATCGACGGCGAAGGCACGGGCCAGGGCATCGGGCTGGCCGCATTCCTTTCCGACTACGGCAGCATGGCCGGACAGTGGGGCAGCCGCGTGCTGACTTCGCTCGGCCGCTCCGGCGGCGCGCTCATGGCCGCTCTGCTGTCGCTTTTCCTGATACCGATCCTCACCTTCTACCTCCTGCGTGACTGGGACCTGATCGTCGCCAGGCTCGGCAGTCTGGTGCCGGCGTCGCGGCGGGAGACCGTCTTCCGCCTGTTCCGCGAGACCGACGAGGTTCTCGGCGCCTTCCTGCGCGGTCAGCTGCTGGTGATGGCGGGGCTCGCCTTCATCTATACGGCGGGTCTGACACTGCTCGGGCTGCAGTTTGCGCTGGCCATCGGGGTGGTGTCCGGCCTGGTGAGCTTCGTGCCCTATCTCGGCTTCATCTTCGGCATCGCGCTGGCCGGCCTGACGGCGGTGAACGAGCCGAACGCCCTGCTGATGCTGCTCGGCGTGGTCGCCGTGTTCTCGCTGGGCCAGTTCATCGAGGGCAGCGTGCTCACGCCGAAGCTCGTCGGCGACCGCATCGGACTGCACCCCGTCGTCGTGATCTTCGCCGTGATGGCGTTCGGCCAGCTGTTCGGGTTCTTCGGCATCCTGCTGGCGTTGCCGGCGGCGGCGGTGCTATCGGTGCTCGCTCGCTTCGCCTATCGCAGTTACCTGGCGGAGGGTCACCGCGCGGAAGACGGCGGTCCGGGCCCGGACGGGAGCGGGGATGGCTGAGGATCCGGCCCGCGGACAGCTGCCGCTGGCGCTGGCGCTGCAGGACCATGCGGTGTTCGAGACGTTTCGCGCACCGGGGGACGGCGCGCTGGCCGCCGTCGCCCGGGATCCCGCACCGCCGGGCCTCTGGGTCGCGGGCCCGCCGGGCAGCGGCAAGAGCCACCTGCTGCAGGCCATCTGCGCCCATCGGCCGGAGCGCCGCTGCGCCTACGTGCCCCTCGCCAGTGCGCCGGCACCGGAGATGCTCGAGGGGCTCGAGGCGCTGGATCTGGTCTGCCTGGACGATCTCGACCGGGTGGTGGGCGAGGAGCGCTGGGAGCGGGCGCTGTTCCGGGTGGTGAACGGGCTGTCGCTCGCGGGCGGCCGGCTGGTGGTCGCCGCGGCGGGCCCGCCGGCGGAACTCGGCATCCGGTTGCCGGACCTCGTCAGCCGGTGCCAGGCTCTGGCTCTGTTCCGCCTGCGTTATCTGGACGACGAGGAGCGTCTCGAGGCGCTGCGGGCCCGGGCCCGGTTCCGTGGCTTCGACCTGCCGGCCGACACGGCGCGCTATCTGCTGCGCCGGGTGCCCCGGGACATGGAGCGCCTGACCGCCCTGCTGGACCGGCTGGACACTGCGTCGCTGGCTGCCTCGCGCCGGCTGACGATCCCCTTCGTGCGCGAGGTGCTCGGCACCTAGCGAGGGCTGCGGGTGATCCTCACCACCGGGACCAGCAGGAAGAAAGCCAGCAGCGAGACGGCCGCCACCGTGGCGGCCAGAATGCGTGCCGGCGGATTCGCGACGGACTCCATCAGACCGAAGCCGGCGTAGCCCGCGCTGCCGAGCAGCGCCAGCAGGAACGAATCCGGCCGGCGCAGCAGCATGAACGGCAGGGTGAGTCCCACCGGCAGGGCGGTGACGACCCAGGCCCATGCCGGCGCGGTGCCGGGGCCCGCCGCCACGAGAGCCATGGACAGCACTCCCGCCGCGAGCCAGGCCGCGGTGGCCGGTAACCAGAGCGCTATCGGCAACACCGGGCCGTTCAGCGGGCCAGCCTGAGGGCGGTCTCGGCGACGCGCCGGCCGAGAGCTCGTGCTAGCGTGATCTCGTGGCCGGTGAGCCGCGGATTGGCGTCGGGGCCGGCCACGTGGCTGGCTCCGTAGGGCGTACCGCCGCTGGTCGTCTCGGTCAGCGCCGCTTCGCTGTAGGGGATGCCGACGATCAGCATGCCGTGATGCAGCAGCGGCACCGCCATGGTGAGCAGCGTGGCCTCCTGGCCTCCGTGCAGGCTGCCGGTGGACGTGAACAGGCCGGCGGGCTTGCCGATCAGCTTGCCGGCCAGCCACTGCGCCGAGGTGCCGTCCAGGAAATACTTCATCGCAGCGGACATGTTACCGAAGCGGGTCGGGCTGCCGAATACCAGGCCGTCGCATTCCACCAGATCCGCGGTCGTGGCGTAGGGCGGGCCTTCCCCCGGCACCGCGGGCGCGCTTGCCTCCGTCTGCGACGAGACCGCCGGCACCGTGCGCAGCCGCGCCGTGGCGCCTTCCACGCCGTCCACGCCCCTGGCGACTTCGCGGGCCAGTGCTTCGGTGGCGCCCGTCCGCGAGTAGTAGACCACCAGGATCTCGCTCACGTGCGCAGGATCCCGCGCACGTTCTCGGGCGGCCGGCCGATCGCCGCCGCATCGTCGTCCCGGACCACGATCGGCCGTTCGATGGCGGCCGGATGCGCGGCAAGCCACGCCGCCGCGGCATCGTCGGCGAGAGCCTCCACCGTCTCCCGCTCGCTGCGGTAGTCCGGATCGCTGCGGCGGATCAGGTCCCGGGGACGGCAGTCGAGCAGTTCCGCGATACGCAGCAGCGTGCCCGCGTCCGGCGGTTCCTTCAGGTATTCGGTGACCGTGACGGGAACACCGGCGTCCTCGAGAAGGGCGAGTGTCGCCCGGGACTTGGAGCAGCGGGGGTTGTGGTAGATGCGGTAGTTCATCGCCGTTGTTCTTCTCGCAGGCACTGGCCGGCGCGTAATGTACCAGCAGGACGGCTCCCCGTCAGTCCCCGTGAATGCCATAAACCGCCGTTTCTGGTCGGGTTTTGCCTGCTTGACGGTCTCCGTGGCTGCTGCTAGCGTTCCGCTGTGATGTCGAAGTCCTCATTCTCCGGAGCGCCTCTCGCCGCCTGGATGGCGGTGGTGACGCTCCTGTTTTCGGCCGGCGGCTGCGCCTCCGGCGGTCCGCCTGTGCAGGAGATGAGCGATGCCCGCCAGGCCATCGAGGCCGCGCGGGAGGCCGGTGCCGAAGACCTGGCGGCCGGCGAGTTCCGTTCGGCGCATTCGAGACTGGTCAGCGCCGAGACCCACCTGAAGCAGCGCAGCTTCCGCGCGGCGCGGCGTGACGCCCTGGCCGCACGCGACCTGGCGGTGCATGCCCGTGCGGTTGCCGAGGCGGCGCGCACGACCGGCGACGAGCCCGAGGAGCGGCTGCCCTGAGACGCGCTCCGGCCGGGAGGTTCCCCGATGTCCGATGAGATGGCAGATCGTCAGTGCCTGCGCTACTTCGTCAGCGGCAGGGTGCAGGGCGTCTGGTTCCGTGCCAGCACCCGGGACGAGGCACGGCGTCACGGCATCACCGGCCATGCCCGCAATCTGCCGGACGGGCGCGTTGAGGTGCTCGCCTGCGGCGCCCCCGGGGCGCTGGACAGACTCGAGGAGTGGCTGTGGCAGGGTCCGGAGGCCGCGCGGGTCACCGACGTGGCCCGGGAAGAGGCGTCGGTGACGCCGCCAGGGGATTTCAGCACCGGCTAGCCGGCCGGCCGCGACCGGGAGAGAGCGGTCCGGCTCTCAGATCCGGCGCCAGGTGAGCCGCAGCTTGTCCAGCACCCGGTTCGAGTACCAGGACTTGCCCAGGCTGCCGTTGTAGCGGGCGAGGGCGCGCTGCAGGTCGCCATCCTCCATGTCGTAGTAATAGCGCAGGATGGTGCAGCCGAGCCGCAGGTTCGTGTCGATGTGAAACAGGTTGTCGTCGGGCCGGCCGATCTCGTCCAGCCAGAAAGGCATCACCTGCATCAGCCCCCGGGCGCCGGCTCTGGAGACCGCGAAGCGATCGAAATTGCTCTCCACGTCGATAACCGCCAGCACCAGTTCCGGCGGCAGCTCGACCCGCCTGGCCTCGTAGTGAACGCGTTTCAGGATGCGGACGCGCTCCTCCGGGTCGTCGATCCGGTTACCGAGCCGCTGGGACATGTCGACCAGCCAGACCTGGGCGTGGAAGCGGTCGTCGAAGCTGTCGGCTTCCGCCGCGGCCTCGCGCAGCAGCTCGCGCAGGACCGGGTCCGGTCCCTGCTGATCGGCGGCTGACGGGGCGGCTGCCGCGAGCAGCAGGCCGGCCGCCAGCAGCCCCAGGCAGCGCCGGCGCAGACCGCTGTCGGTTGCCGCGGGCCTGTTCATGGGCGGTCAGCTTACCGCCGGCTCCCGCAGCAGGGCGAGAACGGCATCACGCTTCAGGTTCCTCGACTCGGTGTCGCGGCGATGGCGGTACTCGAGTTCGCCCGCGTCGAGGCCTCGCTCGCCGATCACGATCCGATGGGGGATGCCGATCAGCTCGGCATCGGCGAACTTCACGCCCGGCCGCGCATCCCGGTCGTCCAGCAGTACGTCGATGCCCAGTTCGCCCAGCTCGGCGTACAGCGCCTCGGCTGCCTCGCGCACCCGTTCGGAGCGATGCGCATTGATCGGCACGATCACCACCCGCCAGGGCGCCATCGGTTCCGGCCAGACGATGCCGTTATCGTCGTGATTCTGCTCGATGGCGGCGCCCACGATGCGGGTGACGCCGATGCCGTAGCAGCCCATCTGCATGGGGCGGTCGTCGCCGTCCTGGTCCTGCACTGTGGCGCCCATCGCCTGCGAGTACTTCGTGCCGAGCTGGAAGATGTGGCCCACCTCGATGCCGCGGGCGATGCTGAGCGTGCCGCTGCCGCCGGGCGTGGGATCGCCTTCGACCACGTTGCGCAGGTCGACGCCGTCCGGTTCCGGCAGGTCCCGGACCCAGTTCACGCCGGTCAGGTGATGGTCGGCCTCGTTCGCGCCGCAGGCGAAGTCGGCCAGATGCGCCGCGGCATGATCGACGTGCACCGGAATGTCCAGCCCGACCGGGCCGACGAAACCGGGGGCACAGCCGGTGGCGGCCAGCACCTCGTCCGCCTCGGCCATGCGCAGCGGGTCGGCCACGCCGGGCAGCCCCTGGGCCTTGACCGCGTTCAGCTCGTGGTCGCCGCGCAGCACCAGGGCTACGGGACCTTCGCCGCCGGCGACCACCAGCGTCTTCACCAGACGCTCGGCGGGCAGGTCCAGCGCCGCCGTCACCGCCTCGATGCTGCGTGCGCCGGGGGTGCGGACCTTCTCCAGCGTTGCGGAGGGCGCCGGACGGGGCTCCGCCGGCGGTTCCGTGCGCGCCATCTCCACGTTGGCGGCGTAACCGTCCTCGTCGCAGTAGGCGATGGCATCCTCGCCGGAATCGGCCAGCACGTGGAACTCCTGGGAGCGGCTGCCGCCGATCTCGCCGCTGTCGGCCTCGACCGCGCGGAACTTCAGGCCCAGCCGGGTGAAGATGGCCTCGTAGGCCCGCGCCATGCGCTCGTAGGCCGCCGCCATCCCGGCCTCGTCCAGGTCGAAGGAATAGGCGTCCTTCATGATGAATTCCCGGGCGCGCATCACGCCGAAGCGAGGCCGGATCTCGTCGCGGAACTTGGTCTGGATCTGGTAGTAGTTCACCGGCAGCTGACGGTAGCTGCGGAGTTCCCGCCGGGCGATATCCGTGATGACCTCCTCGTGGGTGGGCCCGAAGCAGAAGTCCCGCTCGTGACGGTCCTGCATGCGCAGCAGCAGCGGGCCGTACTTCTCCCAACGCCCGGACTCCTGCCACAGCTCGGCCGGCTGCACGGCCGGCATGAGGAGTTCCAGCGCGCCCGCCCGGTCCATCTCCTCGCGCACGACCGCCTCGATCTTCTTCACCACCCTGAGGCCGATCGGCATCCAGGTGAAAAGCCCGGAGGCGAGCCGCCGGATCAGCCCCGCGCGGAGCATGAGCTGGTGGCTCGGGATCTCGGCTTCCGCCGGCACTTCCTTCAGTGTGGTGAGATTCAGTTCGGAGAATCGCATCGGGTGTTTCCGGGGGTTATGAACGGCCCCGGATTCTAGCCCGAATGGCAGGCGCACACACGGGGTCGTCCGCGGGAGGGGCCGCCGGCGGGGTGGCATCTCGCTGCCATTCAGCGCATGATCCGCGCATCTTCCTGACCGACCGGGAACCGATGCCGAGAACGGATTTTCCACGCATAGCACCGGAAGGCATGCCCTGGATACTGACGGCCCTGGCCGCACTCGCGGCGGGCGTGGCCCTCGTCGGCTGGTGGGCCGCGGTGCCTCTGGGTGCGCTGGTGGCCGCCCTCGTGCTGTTGTTCCAGGATCCGTGGCGCGACATCCCCGCGGCGCCCCTCGGCGTGCTGGCGCCGGTGGACGGCGTGGTCACCGAGATCACCGGCGCCGGACCCGGCATCCTGGACCGGGAGGCAGTGCGGGTCACGATGCGCATCAACAATTTCGGCGCCTACACCGCCCGCAGCCCCATCGAGGGCAAGGTCCTCGATCCCCGCGACAACCTCTCCGACCACAGCCGCTGGCTGGACGTGCACGGCATGTGGGTGCGCAGCGACGAGGACGACGACGTGGTGGTCCTAGTGCATGGTCCGAAACACGCACCGAAGTGGTTCGGCGCGCCGCGGGCCTTCCTCGGCTACGGGGAGCGGGTGGGCCAGGGACAGCGCTTTGCGTACATGCGGCTGGCCAGGACCGCCGAGGTGTACCTGCCGGCGGACGCCCACGTACGCGTGAAAACGGGGCAGAAGGTGCGCGCGGGGACCGACTCGCTGGCCGAACTGAGACACCGATAGCGAGCCGCGCCTGCCCATCTTGTATGATTGCGCCGTGGGTGCATCCGACGAAAAACCGCGCCGCGGCATCTATCTGCTGCCGAATCTGCTGACCACCACGGCGCTGTTCGCGGGCTTCTACGCCATCGTGGCGGCCGTGGACGGCAACTTCGAGGCGGCCGGCGTGGCGATATTCGTGGCCATGGTGCTGGACGGCCTCGACGGCCGCGTGGCGCGCCTGACGGCTACCGAGAGCGACTTCGGCAAGGAGTTCGACAGCCTCTCGGACATGGTCTGCTTCGGCCTGGCGCCCGCGGTCGTGGTCTACCAGTGGGGCGTGGCCCGGCTGGCGGAGTACAGCGTCGCCTGGGGCCGGGTGGGCTGGCTGGTGGCCTTCCTGTTCGCGGTGGCGGCCGCCATGCGGCTGGCGCGCTTCAACACCTCGCCGGGCTCCCAGGACAAGCGCTTCTTCGTCGGGCTGGCCAGCCCGTCGGCGGCGGGCATGGTGGCCGGCTTCGTCTGGCTCAGCGCGCGGCACGGCATCGCCGGCCTTGGCGGTCTCGCGCTCGCCTTCGTGATCACCGCGATGACCGCCGCGCTGATGGTGAGCAACCTGCGCTACTACAGCTTCAAGGAACTCAATCTCGGCAGCCGCATCTCGTTCCCGTATCTGCTCATCATCCCGCTGGTGCTGATACTGATCTCGCTGGAGCCGCCGGTGGTGCTGTTCTCCATGTTCACCGGCTACGCGCTGTCCGGGCCGGCGTTCTGGCTGTGGCGCCGGCGGCGCGGGCGCCGTCAGGAGACGGGCGAGACATGACGGGCAGCGAGGGGGAACGGCTGGCCTATCTGCGTGCGCTCGGCATCGACGTGTGGATGCTGCGCGGCGAGGAAGCCGCCGACGAATCCGCGGCCCGGCGCGAGGCCGCCGGGGAAGACGCCGCTAGCCGGGAGGCGGTGGCTGCCGACGAGGCTGCCCGGGCGACGCCGGCGGACGCGGCGCCTGCGGCCGACCCGTCCGCCGACGGCTGGGAGGCGCTGCGGGCCCGGGTGAGCGGCTGCATCCGCTGCGCCCTGCACGAGGGCCGCACCCAGACCGTCTTCGGCGTCGGCAATCCGGACGCCGACCTCATGATCATCGGCGAGGCGCCGGGCGCCGAGGAGGATCGCCGGGGCGAGCCGTTCGTCGGCCGCGCCGGCAAGCTGCTGGACGAGATGCTGCGCTCGCTGGGTCTGGGACGCCACGACGTCTTCATCGCCAACATCCTGAAGTGCCGGCCGCCGGGCAACCGGGACCCGCGGTCCGAGGAGTCGGCCGAGTGCCGTCCCTATCTGCGTCGCCAGATCGCCCTGGTGCGCCCGCGGGTCATCCTGGCCGTCGGCCGCATCGCTGCCCAGGACCTGCTGGAGAGCGACGAGCCGATCGGGCGCCTGCGGACCCGGGTGCATCGCTTCCCGGAGGCCGGGATCCCCCTGGTCGTGACCTATCATCCGGCCTATCTGCTGCGCAGCCCGGCCCAGAAACGCAAGGCCTGGCAGGACCTGTGCCGGGCCAGGCAGCTGCTGGCAGGGGAGGACGCATGAACTCCGTCGTCCGCGAACCGGCGCCGCAGATGCGCGCCATGCTGCCCGGCGACCTGGCGCTGGTGGCCGACATCGAGCGCCGCAGCTACGAGTTCCCCTGGAGCCGCGGCATATTCCGCGACTGCCTGCTGGCCGGCTATACCTGCCTCGTGATCGAGGCGGAGGGCGAGGCGCGCGGATACGGCATCCTGTCGGTGGCCGCCGGCGAGGCGCACCTGCTGAATCTGTGCGTGGACCGGCACTGGCGCCGTTACGGCTTCGGCGAGCTGCTGCTGGCCGAGCTGATCAGCCGGGCCCGCAATGCCGCGGTACGCCAGATTCTGCTCGAGGTGCGCCCCTCGAACGAGGCGGCGCTGCGTCTCTATCGCAAGTACGGCTTTCGGCCGATCGGGCGGCGGCGCGGCTACTACCGCGCCGACGACGGCCGCGAAGACGCCATGGTGCTCGCCCTGCGCCTCATCCCGGACGGCTAGCGCCGCTCGAGCCTGTCTGGCAGGGCCGCGGCCCATCGGGTAGACTCGCCGCCTTTTTCCCGACCCCCGGGTTGACTCATGGCCACTCTGGAACAGGAGGTGCGGCGCCGGCGCACCTTCGCGATCATCTCGCACCCCGACGCCGGCAAGACCACGCTGACCGAAAAGCTGCTGCTGTTCGGCGGCGCCATCCAGCTCGCCGGTACCGTCAAGGGCCGCAAGGCGCGCCGTCATGCCACGTCCGACTGGATGAAGCTCGAGCAGGAGCGGGGTATCTCCGTGACGTCGTCGGTGATGCAGTTCCCGTACCGCGACCGCATCGTCAACCTGCTGGACACGCCCGGTCACGAGGACTTCTCGGAGGATACCTACCGCACGCTGACCGCCGTCGACTCCGCCATGATGGTCATCGACTGCGCGAAGGGCGTGGAGGAGCGCACCGTGAAGCTGATGGAGGTGTGCCGTCTGCGCGACACGCCCATCCTCACCTTCATCAACAAGCTGGACCGGGAGGGCCGGGAGCCCATCGAGCTGCTGGACGAGATCGAATCGGTGCTGGGCATCCAGTGCGCGCCGGTGACCTGGCCCATCGGCATGGGCCGGGACCTCAGGGGCGTCTATCACCTGCAGGACGACCGCATCTACGTCTACGAGAGCGCGGGCCGGGAGAAGGCGGGCGGTACCCGTGTCATCGAGGGCCTGGCGTCCGACGAGGCGCGGGCGTTCCTCGGCGACCGGGCGGCCGCCTTCGACGAGGAGATCGAGCTCGTGCGCGGCGCCTGCCCGGAGCTGGATCCGGAGGCCTATCTGGCGGCGCAGCAGACGCCTGTGTTCTTCGGCTCGGCCGTCAACAATTTCGGCGTCCGCGAGTTGCTGGACGGCTTCGTGGAACTCGCTCCTGCGCCCCGGCCGCGGGAGGCGGGCGGCCGCGTGGTCGAGCCGACGGAGAAGCCCCTGACCGGCTTCGTGTTCAAGATCCAGGCGAACATGGATCCGGCGCACCGGGACCGCATCGCCTTCCTGCGCCTGTGCTCGGGGCGTTTCACGAAAGGCATGAAGGTGCATCACGTGCGTCTCGGCAAGCCGGTGAAGGTGGCCGAGGCCATCACGTTCATGGCGGCGGACCGCCAGTCGGCGGAAGAGGCCTGGGCCGGCGACATCATCGGCATCCACAACCACGGCACCATCAACATCGGCGACAGCTTCTCGGAGGGCGAGGAACTCGTCTTCAGCGGCATCCCCAGTTTCGCGCCCGAGATCTTCCGCCGCGCCGTGCTGCGCGACCCGCTGCGCCTGAAGGCGCTGCAGAAGGGGCTGGACCAGCTGTGCGAGGAGGGGGCCACCCAGCTGTTCCGGCCGCTGCGCAGCAACGAGCTGATCCTCGGCGCCGTCGGCATCCTGCAGTTCGACGTGGTCGCCGCCCGCCTGCGCGACGAGTACGGCGTGGAATGCACGTTCGACACCGTGAACGTGCACACGGCCCGCTGGCTCGAGTTCCCGGACGAGAAGAAGCGCGAGGAATTCACCCGCCGCAATCACGACAACCTGGCCCTCGACCATGCGGAGGCGCTGGTCTACGTCGCGCCCACCCGGGTCAATCTCCAGCTCGCCGAGGAACGCTGGCCGGAGGTCCGCTTCCACGCCACCCGGGAGCTGTGAACCGGCGCAGCCCTGCTATAGTCGGTCCGTCGCGGCGCCCCTGCGGAGCCTGGGATGACCTGCGGAGCCCGGGATGACGATGAGGATGACGACAGGATGACGACGGCATGACTACCGCGCCAGTCCGCAGCCGGGCGGGATCCGGCCCGTGACGCGCCGCCTGTTGCGCAAGCCGGTACTCGCCTGGGCGTTCTACGACTGGGCCAATTCCGCTTTCGCCCTCACCGTGCTGGCGGTGCTGTTCCCCATCTTTCTGGGCGAATACTGGAGTTCCGGCGACGTGGACGCGGACGTCACCTTCCGCCTCGCCGTGACCAGCGGCGCCGC
The DNA here is from genome assembly GCA_035655155.1 of Woeseiaceae bacterium. Classification (GTDB taxonomy): domain Bacteria; phylum Pseudomonadota; class Gammaproteobacteria; order Steroidobacterales; family Woeseiaceae; genus Lentisalinibacter. The sequence continues at coordinate 46,588 of DASRVH010000039.1, read as the reverse complement.
GAGTCTCATCGTCGCCGTGCTGGCGCCGGTGCTCGGCGCCATCTCCGACCGTGGCGGCACGCGCAAGAAGTTCCTGACGGGCTTCGCCCTGCTCGGCATCGTCATGACCGGCGGGCTGTACTTCGTCGCCGAGGGTGCCTGGCCGGTGGCGATCGGCCTGTACCTGCTGGCCTCGGTCGGCTTCTACAGCGCCAATTCTTTCTACGACTCCCTCATCCACAACGTCGCCAAACCCGGCGAGTTCGAGTCGGTCTCGGCCTTCGGCTTCGCGCTCGGCTATTTCGGCAGCGCGATGCTGCTCGCGCTGAATACCTGGATGGTGCGCGATCCCGGCACCTTCGGCCTGGCCGGCCCGGACGTCGCGGTGCGGGTGGCCTTCCTGCTGGTGGCCGTGTGGTGGGCGGTATTCACCATCCCGCTGCTGCTCTACGTGGAGGAGCGCAAACTGGCCGAAAAACCCGTGGCCGGGGCGGTGCGGGAGGGCTATCGCCAGCTCGTCGACACTTTCCGCGAAATCCGCCGCTACCGGCACGTGTTCCTGTTCCTGATCGCCTTCTGGCTGTACATCGACGGCGTGCACACGATGATCCAGATGGCGACGAACTTCGGCCAGCGGCTCGGCTTCTCGAATGCCGACCTGATCACCGCGCTGCTGGTCACCAATTTCGTCGGCTTCCCGGCGACGCTGTTCTACGGCTGGCTGGGCGAGAAGATCGGGGCGAAGCGCGGCATCTACATCGCTCTGACCGTCTACATCGGCGTGAGCCTGTGGGCTTTCTATCTGGAGCACGTGTGGCAGTTCTATGCCATGGCCATCATGATCGGCACGGTGCAGGGCGGCGTGCAGAGCATGAGCAGGGCCTACTATGCGGCGATGGTGCCGCCGGACAAGGCCGCCGAGTTTTTCGGTTTCTACAACATGATCGGCAAGTTCGCCGCGGTGCTGGGCCCGTTCCTGGTGGCCGTGACCAGCAGCGTGACCGACAGCCCGAAGGCGGTGATCCTCGCCATCGTGCCTCTGTTCATCGGCGGCGCCATGCTGCTCTCGCGCGTACACCCGCCCAGACGCCGCGAAGTGGAGACGAGTGTGGTCTGACGGCGGCGGCCAGCTCGTCCGTTCGCGGACGCCCGGCGTAGCGCGTGTCGAGATAGAGGGCGGTCACCCGGCGTATGTCTCCCGCGAGGCCGGGCAGCGCCGCGGAGGCCCGCTCCGCGTAGCCCAGCGGCGGCTCGCCGGGCCCGCGCGGGATGCCGGTGGCCCGGACGAAGCGTCGGTACAGCCGTTCCGCCCGATCCGGCCCGGGCCGGCGGTGACGCCAGGCGAGCCAGCCGGCGAGCCCCGCGAGCAGCAGGGCCATGCCGGCGACCAGCCACACGACCATCCGCCGCCAGTCCGGGCGCTCCATGCCGAGCCAGCGCAGGAAGTCTTCCTGGGTGGACGGCCCGTAGCCCAGCACCCACTCGTCCCAGCGGGCGTTGGTGAGGTCCCAGTAGAAGCGCATCGTCTCCACGAAGTCGGCGCGCCAGAAGCGGTCCGCTACGCCGAACTCGGTCGAGTCCAGCGCGTCGTAGAGCCCGGACTCGATGCGCTGGGGGGCCACGGCAGCGGTCGGGTCCACCCTCACCCAGCCGTCGCCCTCGATCCAGACCTCCGCCCAGGCGTGGGCGTCGGACTGGCGGACGATGTAGTAGGGATCTTCCGTCTCCAGGGGGTTCAGCTCGCCGCCCTGGTAGCCGGCGACGAGCCGTGCCGGTATGCCGGCGGCGCGCATGAGCGTGGCGAACGAGGTCGCGTAGTGCTCGCAGAAGCCGCGCCGGCTGGAGAACAGAAACTCGTCGGCGGCGTCCCGGCCCAGCGCCGGCGGCGACAGCGTGTAGTAGAACGGCTGCTCGCGGAACCAGCCCAGCACCCGGCGTACGTAGTCCCGCTCGCTCTCCGCGCGGGCTCTCAATTCCCTCGCGAAGGCGCGGGTGCGCGGGTTGGTGCCCTCCGGCAACCGGGTCATGTAATTCCGGTAGTCCTCGCCGAGCACGGGCTCGAGGGCTGCCTCGGGCAGCGACGTGGCGCTGTAGACCAGCTGCCGGTTTATGGGCCGGGAGCGCGCCACCTCGTGGCGCCGGGTCAGGTACGCCCCTTCCGCGTCCACGTCGTAGGGGCGCTCCAGCAGGAACAGGTAACGCTGGCTGGTGGCATTGAGCCGGATCCGGTAGCGCAGCGCCTCGCCCGCGGGCTCGATGAGGCTCTCCGCTTCCGGATATCGCAGAACCTCCTGGGCGCTCCAGGTGCGGCCGTTCAATACCTGGTTCATGACGATGCCGCGCCAATAGCGTTCCGCCGGCGGCGGCACCGCGCCGTCGAACCAGACCCGGAACGCCAGGGCGTCGGAGCGCCCGAGGCTGGTGATGTCGCCGGGGCTCATGCGGTCGCTCAGGCCCGTGACGGCGCTGCCCTGCTCGTTCGGGATGGCCCAGAACGGCCCCGGCACCCGGGGGAACAGCACCCAGAAGACGAGCATCAGCGGCAGCGCGTGCAGCAGCAACCTGCCCGCGCCGCGGATGGCGAGGCGCGGCGCCAGCGCGTCACCCGAGCGTCCGGCGTTCAGCCAGGCGGCCGTGATGACGAACACGGCAGCGAGAAGATACGGCAGGGTCCACAGGAACTGCTCGCGCAGCAGCGTGGCCAGCACCAGGAAGAAGGCGATGAAGAGAAGCACGAACTGATCCCGCCGCGTGCGGGTCTCCAGCAGCTTCAGCGACGCCATCAGCACCAGCAGCGCCGTGCCGGGGCCCACGCCGTTGATGCCGCCGTAGGCGAACAGCACGGCCAGGAAGCCGCCGAAGGCCAGCGCGATCCGGAAGCCTCTCCAGGGCAGCGGCCACCGGCGTATCTCCACGACCCAGCGCCACAACCCGCAGCCGAGGGCCGGCAGCAGCACCCAGGCGGGCAGGGCGGCGGCATGAGGGATGACGGCCAGCAGCAGCGCCGACAGCGTCCATGGCAGCGTATCGAGCAGCCGCCCGTCGCTGCGCCGGTCAGCCTTCACGGTCGCTCTCCAGGGTCGCTCTCCGGCTCGTCGGCGCGGTACAGGGCCAGCGCGTCCAGGCAGCGGCGGCGGTGGCCGCTGCCCCGGGAGGGCTCGATGGGCTCGATGGCTGTGGTTTCACCGCCGAGCCGCAGGCCGTAGTGGCGTCCGCCGTTCTCGGCATCCAGGATCCAGCGGCACAGCACCGACAGCCGCTGTTCCAGGTCCCGGCCCGGCGCGTCGCGGAGGTCGAGCCAGGCGAGCGACGCCGTGGCGCCCGCGAATCGCTTCGACTTGAGCTCGCCGGTGCGCGCATAGGTCTTCCACGCGACGTGACGGGGCGGGTCCCCGGCGTGGAAGTCGCGGAGCCCGGCGAAGTCGTCGTCGCCCCGCTCGGAGGCCCGCCGGCGGCCGCGGCTGGCGGCGCTCGGCGGTGGCGGCGGCGGCGCGTCGGCCGGCCGCGGCCACACCAGGCAGCCGGCGTCGGCGTGGATCCAGACCCAGGCCCGGAACAAGGTCAGCGGATGGGTCGTGCGCACCCCGTAACGTCCGAGGCGGAGCCGGCCGCGCCGCTCGGTCGGCACCCCCACCTCGGTGACGGCGTGTCCGCCCGCCGGCAGGTCCACGCGCGGCGAGGAGGCCTCGCCGGCGTAGACGCCGAGCTCGTAGCGGGGCGCCTGTCCGTCGTTGGTCAGGTTGAAACGCAGGCGGGCCTCCTCCCCGGCGAACACCGGCTCCGCACCGGCGAAGGCCACGGTGAGCCCGGCCAGGTTGCGGTGACAGTGGTGCATGGCCACGAGGCCCAGTGCCGCCAGCAGGAAGGTCAGCGCGAAAGCCATGCTGTTGTTGTAGTTCATGGAGCCCAGCAGCATGGCGAACGTCATCAGGCCGTAGGTGATGCCCACGCCGGTCGGCAGGATATAGATGCGCCTCGAGGCGAGCCGCACCGGCACCGGGTCCGCGCCCTGACGGCGCCGCGCCCAGCGCGCCGCCCATTCGGCGGCCAGCTCCCGGGGACGGCGCCAGCCGCGCCACAGCGCCTCAGGGGATAGCGACGGACTCGAGGACATGGCGGCCGATCTCCTCCGGGCGGCGGCGGCGGTCGAGCTCATCCGTCGTCAGCCGGTGCGCGGCCACGGCCGTGAACACCGCCTGGACATCGTCCGGGAACACGGCCTCGCGGCCCTCCACCAGCGCGATGGCGCGGGCGGCCCGGGTGAGCGCGATGGCCCCGCGGGGCGACAGCCCGGCCGGGAAGTCGCCGGATTCGCGGGTATAGCGCACCAGCGCCTGGATGTAGTCGATCAGCGGCTCGCTGACCCTGACCGCGTCCACCGCCCGCTGCAGCCGCACCACGTCGCCCGGCCCCAGTACCGGCTCCAGCCCGGCCAGCGCCGCCCGCGTGTCGTGCCCGGCGAGGAGTTGCCTTTCGGCCGTCTCGTCCGGGTAGCCGAGTTCGATGCGCATGAGGAAGCGGTCGAGCTGGGACTCGGGCAGGGGGAAGGTGCCGATCTGGTTGCCCGGGTTCTGGGTGGCCACCACGAAGAAAGGCTCGGGCAGGGTATGGCTGGCGCCGTCCACCGTGACCTGTCCTTCCTGCATCGCCTCGAGCAGCGCGCTCTGGGCCTTCGGCGTCGCCCGGTTGACCTCGTCCGCCAGCACCAGCTGGGAGAATACGGGTCCCGGATGGAAATCGAAGCGGCCGTCCTCGGGACGGTAGATGGACACGCCCACGATATCGGCCGGCAGCATGTCGCTGGTGAACTGGATGCGCTGGTAGGTGAGGCCGAGCACCCGGGCCAGGGCATGCGCCAGCGTCGTCTTGCCCACACCGGGCAGGTCCTCGATCAGCAGATGACCGCGGGCGATCAGGCAGGCCAGTGCCAGCCTGAGCTGCGGGCCCTTGCCCAGGATGATCGAGTCGAGGGACGCCAGGGCCGATGTCAGCGCATCGCCTATCCCGTCGTCTATCGCGTTGTCCTTCTCCAGCACGTTCCCGATGTGCATCCGGCCTTCTCCTTCACGACGCCGCCGTTATGTTGACCCGTCGCGGCGCGGATTGCACCCGCCCGGCCGCCGGAATGTGACCGGATACTCAGATTGCGCCGTCAGCCGAGACGGTCCAGGCGGCGGAGTTGCTCCCGGATCTGGTCGAGCTGGCGGCGGAATTCGGCCTGGCGCTCCCGCTCTTTGGCCACGACCTCGGCCGGGGCATTGTCCACGAAGCGGGGATTGGCGAGCTTGGCCTCGGCCCGGGAGAGTTCGGCCTCCACCTTCTTCGCCTGCTTGCCGAGTCGCTGGCGCTCGGCTTCCACGTCGATGAGTCCGGCCATCGGCACGAAGATCCTCAATTCGCCGAGGAGCGCGGTGGCGGAGGGCGGCGCCTCTGCCTCGTCGTCCAGGAAGTCGACGGACTCGATGCGCCCGACCTCCCGCACCAGCCGGCCGTGGCGCTCGAGCAGGCGCCGGACTTCCTCGCCGGCGCCCTGCAGCAGCACGGGCAGCCGGCGGCCGGGGGCGATGTCCATCTCGCCGCGGATGCGCCTCACGCCCAGGATGAAGCCCTGCACCCATTCCATCTCCGCCTCCGCCGCCGGGTCGATGTCGTCGGTGTCCGCCCGGGGGAAGGGCCGGATCATCACCGTGTCGCCGTCCTGCCCGGCGCGCGGCGCGGTCCGCAGCCAGATCTCCTCGGTGATGAACGGCATCAGGGGATGCGTGAGCCGGAGCAGCGTCTCCAGCGTCTCGATCAGCGTCCGCCTTGTGCCCCGTTTCCCGGCCTCGCCGGCGTCGCCCGACTGCAGCACCGGCTTGGACAGCTCCAGGTACCAGTCGCAGAACTCGTGCCAGGTGAACTCGTAGATGGCCTGGGCCGCCAGGTCCAGCCGGTAGGCGGCGAACTGCTCGTGCACCGTGGCGATCGTGCGCGCGAGACGGGAACGGATCCAGTGATCGGCGGCGGAGAGCACCTCCTCGCCGTCATCGAGGCCGTCATCGAGATCCTCGGTGGCCATCAGCACGTAGCGCGAGGCGTTCCAGAGCTTGTTGCAGAAGTTGCGGTAGCCCTCGATACGGCCGAGGTCGAAGCGGATGTCCCGTCCCGTGGTCGCGAGTGCGGCGAAGGTGAACCTGAGCGCGTCGGCGCCGTACTCCGGGATGCCGTCCGGGAACTGCTGGCGGGTGGACTTCTCGATCTTCGGCGCGAGATGGGGCTGCATCAGGCCGCGGGTGCGCTTTGCGATGAGCGTGTCGAGGTCCACTCCGTCGATGAGGTCCAGCGGATCCAGTACGTTGCCCTTGGACTTCGACATCTTCTGCCCGTCCTGGTCGCGGATCAGGCCGTGGATGTAGACCTCGCGGAACGGCACCTCGCCGGTGAACTTCAGCCCCAGCATGATCATGCGCGCCACCCAGAAAAAGATGATGTCGAAGCCGGTGACCAGCACGGACGTGGGGTAGAAGGTGCGCAGCTCCTCCGTGTCCTCGGGCCAGCCGAGGGTGCTGAACGGCCACAGTCCCGACGAGAACCAGGTGTCGAGCACGTCCTCGTCCTGCGCGAGCGGCACGGAGGCGTCCAGGCCGTGCTTCTCGCGCACCTCTTCCTCGCTGCGGCCGACGTAGAGGTTGCCTCCGGCGTCGTACCAGGCCGGGATGCGGTGGCCCCACCACAGCTGGCGGCTGATGCACCAGTCCTGGATCTTGTGCATCCAGTCGTAGTAGGTCTTGTCCCAGTTGGCGGGGACGAAACGAATGTCGCCCTGCTCGACGGCGCGGATGGCCGGCTTCGCCAGCGGTTCGATGGCGACGTACCACTGGTCGGTGAGATAGGGTTCCACCACCGCGCCGGTGCGGTCGCCGCGGGGCACCATCAGCTTGTGGTCCTGCGTTTTCTCCAGCAGGCCGGCGGCCTCCATGTCGGCGACCACCCGCTGGCGTGCCTCGAAGCGGTCGAGGTCCCGGTAGGCGGCCGGCACCGCCTCGTTCATCCGGGCGTCATCGGTGAGCACGTTGATCATCTCGAGGTCGTGCCGCTGGCCGATCTCGTAATCGTTGAAGTCGTGGGCGGGCGTGATCTTCACGCAGCCCGAGCCGAACTCCGGATCCACGTATTCGTCCGCGATCACCGGAATGCGCCGCTCCGCCAGCGGCAGCAGCACCTCCTTGCCGACGAGGTGCCGATAACGCTCGTCCTCCGGGTGCACCGCCACGGCGGTGTCGCCGAGCATCGTCTCCGGCCGGGTGGTGGCTACGGTCAGGTGCCCGTCGCCGTCGGCAAGCGGATAACGGAAGTGCCAGAGGTGCCCGGATTCCTCGTCGCTCAGCACCTCCAGGTCGGACAGTGCCGTATGCAGCACCGGGTCCCAGTTGACCAATCGCTTGCCGCGATAGATCAGCCCCTGGTCGTAGAGGCGCACGAACACCTCGGTGACGGCCTCGGACAGCCCCTCGTCCATGGTGAAGCGCTCCCGGGACCAGTCCACGGAGGCGCCGAGGCGCGCGAGCTGCTCGGAGATGGTGCCGCCGGATTCCGCCTTCCACTGCCACACCCGCTCCACGAAGGCCTCGCGGCCGAGATCGTGGCGGGTGAGCCCCTCTGCGTTCAGCTGGCGCTCCACCACCATCTGGGTGGCGATGCCGGCGTGGTCCATGCCGGGCTGCCACAGGGTGCGCCGGCCGCACATGCGGTGGTAGCGCGTCAGGGCGTCCATGATCGTGTCCTGGAAGGCGTGGCCCATGTGCAGGGTGCCGGTGACGTTCGGCGGCGGGATCATGATGCAGTAGGCATCGCCGTCACCGGCCGGCTCGAACCATCCGTTCTCCCGCCAGCGCCGGTAATGCTTCATCTCGATATCGGCGGGGCGATAGGCCTTGTCCATGCTCATTGCTCTTGCGCCGGCGCCCGCGCGCCGGTTGTTCTGGTCGTTCATCCTGCCGGGTCGGGCGTCCCTGTCAGGACGACTCCTCGAAGTGTTCGCCGAACTGCTCGCGAATGATCCGTGCCACCAGTTCCGGCAGCTCGGCCCGCAACCGGTTCGAGACCTGCTCGAACATCGCCGCCTCCATCTCCTGGAATGCGGTGTGCAGCAGGCGGTCGGTCAGGTCGAGGCTGGCGGAGGCGAGCCGCACCTCGAGTTCCGCCAGCGCCGCCTCGTCGATGGCCGCCGGCCGGGCCGGCGTGCGCTCGCCGACCACCGACGTGAGTGTCGGAATCTCGTCCGGGCCGTCGATGTCGTCCGGTTCGCTGATGGTCCGCTCCGCGCTGTCAGCCGATCTCGTGGGTTTCGAGAGGATAGCCTTTCTCACGATAGAAGATAAATCGGCGTCGGGCCTCGGCGCGGGTCTGCTCGTCGCCGCCGACCAGCTCCGCGATGCGGGGCAGCTCCAGCGCGAAACCGGGCACGCCGGCGGACAGGTTGATCACGAGGTCCGCGGCGTCCGGCGCGGCTTCGCCGTAGCCGACGGTCACCGGCGCGCCGCTCTCGTTCGGCAGCGTCTCGTGGGGCAGGAAGCTGCCATCACGAAAAGTCCACAGCAGTTCGTCAAGCGCCTCGGCCGCGGTCGGGTCGTCGGCATGCAGGTGCACCCGGTGCTCGAGACGGTAGGCCTTCTCGGCCAGGCGGCAGGCGAAGCGCCGGCGCGCGTCTTCACCGCCCGCGGCGAGGATGTAGAAGTCGACCCGCGGTGCGGCCACAACGCCCGTCAGTCCCGGGCGCCGGCGCGCTCGATGAGGTAGTCCGCCAGCAGCGGCACCGGCCGCCCGCTCGCACCCTTGCGATTGCCCGAGCGCCAGGCAGTGCCGGCGATGTCCAGGTGCGCCCAGGTGGCGTCGCGGGTGAATTTCGACAGGAAGCAGGCGGCGGTGATGGCGCCGCCCTCGCGCCCGCCCACGTTGGCGAAGTCCGCGAAATTGCTCTTCAGCTGCTTCTCGTAGTCCTCGCCCATGGGCAGACGCCAGGCGGTATCGTCCGCGCGTCGGCCCGCCGCCAGCAGTTGCTCCGCCAGCTCGTCGTCGTTCGCCATCAGGCCGCTGTTGTGATTGCCCAGCGCGATGACGCAGGCGCCGGTCAGGGTGGCCACGTCGATCAGCGCGGCTGGCTCGTAGCGCTGGGCGTAGGTGAGCGCGTCGCAGAGGATCAGGCGGCCTTCGGCGTCGGTGTTCAGGATCTCGATGGTCTTGCCCGACATGCTCTTGACGATGTCGCCCGGTCGCGTCGCGCGGCCGCTCGGCATGTTCTCGCAGGTGGGCACGAGCACCATGAGGTTGATCGGCAGCTGCATGGCGGCCACGCTCTGCATGGTGCCGATCACGGCTGCGGCACCGCACATGTCGAACTTCATCTCGTCCATGGCGGGTGCCGGCTTCAGCGAGATGCCGCCGGTATCGAACGTGATGCCCTTGCCGACCAGGACGACGGGCGGCTCGTCGTCGGCGCCGCCACGGTAGTTCATGACGATGAGCTTTGCCGGCTCCTCGGCGCCTGCGGTGACGGACAAAAGGGCACCCATGCCGAGACGCTCCATGTCCTTCTCTTCCAGCACCTCGACGCTCAACGGGCGGTAGTGTTTCGCGAGCCGGCCGGCCTCTTCGGACAGATAGCTCGGCGTGCAGACGTTGGCGGGCAGATTGCCGAGCTCCCGCGCCAGATCCATGCCGCGCACGATCGCCTGGCCGTGCCTGGCGCCGTCCAGCGCGGCATCGCCGTCGGCTTTCGAATCCACGCCGAAACCGAGTTTCTTCAGTTTCAGACCGCCGTCCCGGTTGCTCGACTTCATCTTCGTGAAGCGGTACAGGCGGTCGCCCAGCGTCTGCGCGGCGTAGCGCGCCAGGTAGTACGCGTCGGTGTCGGCGACCTTGTCCCGGTGCAGATAGGAGACGGCCTCCGTCACCCCGGTGGAGGACAACGCGCCGAAGGCGGCGTCGAGCGCCTTGCGATACTGACGGACGCCGAACTCGCTCTTCTTGCCCAGCCCGACGACGAGCACGCGCTTGCACTTCACCTTCGCCGGCGCAGGGATGAGACTGGCCTGACCCAGCTTGCCCGAGATGTCGCCGGACTTCTTCAGCTTGCCCAGCAGGCCGCCGCTGCCCTCGTCGATCTCGCCGGCGCCGGCGTCCAACGCGCCGTTCGCATAGAGGCCGACGATGGCGCATTCCGTTGCGCGTTTCGCGGCGTCGCCGCTGGTGGTGAAATATTCCATGGATGAACCTCGGTGCAGCGTCCGTGCGCCCCTTTCCCGGAGCCGCAGGGCCTCGCCCTCGCTTGACTCCGTGGTGCAGCGCACCGGATCATGCAGTTTCTTGTTGTGTGCCGGGAGCTTAGGGCACGTCGCCGTGCCGGCGCGCTCTGCGGGAAAGCCGGGATTCTAGCCCAATTGTGGCCGCGAAGTTAAGCGCGGCCCTGGTCAGCGGGATGGCAGCGCGATGAAGATACTCGATCGCTATGTATTGCGCGAAGCGGCCCGCACCTGGGCCGCCGTCACCGCCGTGCTGCTTTTCATCCTGCTCAGCAACCAGTTCGCGCGGGTTCTGGGCGACGCTGCGAAGGACAAGCTGCCGCGGGATGCCGTGTTCAGCGTCATCGGACTGACTGCGCTGCAATACCTGACCATCCTGATCCCGTTCGGCCTGTTTCTGGCCATCATGCTGGCGCTGGCGCGGCTGTACCGGGACAGCGAGATGCCTGCCATGATGGCCTGCCGCATGGGGCCCGGCGCGATGTATCGTCCGCTCGCCTGGCTCGCGGTGCCGCTGGCGCTGCTGGTGGGCTGGCTGTCGCTGGATCTCGGCCCGCGCGCGCTGCGCGAGGTGCAGCGCATAGCCACCGTCGCAGAGCAGCAGGTGGATCTCAGCGCCATCGAGCCGGGGCGCTTCACCAGTGCCGGTCAGGGAGATGCGGTCATCTACGCAGAGCGGGTGGACCGGGACGGTTCGCTGACCAACGTCTTCCTGCAGCGGCGCTCGGGCGGCGCGCTGGAAGTCGTGCTGGCAGAGAAGGGCAGCCAGCGATCCTCGGCCGATCCGGGGACGCGCTACATCGTGCTGGAGAACGGCCGGCGCTACGAGGGCCGGCCGGGCGAGCACCAGTTCCGTATCGTGGAGTTCGCCGAACACGGCATTCCCTACAAGGTGCCGGCACCCCGGGAGCCGGATTTCGACGCCGAGGCCCGCGGCACCGACGAACTACTGGCCTCGGACGACCTGCAGGCCGCCGCGGAGCTGCAGTGGCGGGTCTCCGTGCCCATCTCGGCGCTGCTGCTCGCCTTCCTGGCGGTGCCGCTGGCAAAGAGCCGGCCCCGCCAGGGACGCTACGGCAAGATGCTCGCGGGAGTGCTGGTGTACTTCATCTATTTCAATCTGCTCGGTGCCGCCCAGGTCTGGGTGGAGCAGGGCGAGCTCGCACCCGCCATCGGCATGTGGTGGGTGCATGCGCTCGTATTCCTGCTGGGAATCGTATTGCTGGGGGCGCAGAACGGGTGGTTCTGGCGGCTGTTGCCGAGGCGATGGGCATGAAGGTATTCACGCTCTACCTGGTGCGCTCCGTTGTCTCGACGACCCTGATCGTCGTCGCGGTGCTGCTGGCGCTCGCCGGGTTCTTCGAGTTCATCGCCCAGCTGGACGATACCTCGGTGGGCCGTTACGACACCTGGGACGCGGCGGTCTACACGCTGCTGCGCCTGCCCCTGCTGGCCGTGCAGATGCTGCCGGTGGCGACCCTGCTGGGCGCCATGCTGGGCCTCGGCACACTCGCCAGCCACAGCGAGCTGGTGGTCATGCGCGCCTCCGGCGTCTCTCACTACCGGCTGGCGGGCTCCGTGGCGGTGGCCGGCGCCCTGATCATGCTGGGCACGGTCGTGCTCGGCGAGTATCTCGCGCCGCCGCTCGACCAGTTCGCGCGCAAGTATCGCAGCGTGGCGAAGAACGAGGAGGCGGGCCTGACCGGAGGGCGCAGCACCTGGGTGCGCGACGGCAGCACCATCTTCAACGTGGAGCGCATCAGCAGCGAGTTCGAATTCGGCGGCGTCTACCTGTTCGAGCTGGGCCCGGACCGGCGGCTCGCGTCGGTCAGCCATGCCGACAACGCCGGGCTGGACGCCGAGGAGCGCTGGGTGTTCGAGAACTTCGCCCGCACCCGCTTCACCGACGAGGGGGCGACGGCGAGCCGGCAGCCCCGCACGGTGGAGGACTACGGGGTGGACGCCGAGGTGCTGGGTATCGCGGTGGTCAAGCCCGGCAGCCTGTCCGTGCGCGGCCTGCTGAGCTACATCGGCTACCTGAAGAAGAACGAGCTGGACGCGACCACCTACCAGACCGAGCTCTGGAACCGGATCGCCTCCACGCTCACCATCACGCTGATGCCGGTGCTCGCCATCGGCTTCGTGTTCGGCTCCCTGAGAAGCGCCGGCGCGGGCGGGCGGCTGATGGTGGGCGTGCTGATCGGGCTCGCCTATTTCCTCGCCAGCCGCATGCTGGCCAACACCGGCGTGGTGTTCAACCTGAATCCGGCCGTACTCGCCTGGCTGCCCACGGTGGCCCTGCTGGCGGTCACGGCATTCGTGCTCTCCCGCGTGCGCTGAGGCGCGCTCTGGCCGCGCTCTGGCCGCGCTTTTGCCACGCTCTAGCGGCGTTTCGCCGAACGCACCAGCTTCGTGCCCGAGAGGCGGTCGTGCCAGGCGAGGCCGTCGCTGTCGACCAGCGACCAGAGGAAGCCGGCGCCGCAGGGCAGCCAGGACAGCACGGAGGCGGCGGCGCGCAGCATCGCGCGACGCACGGTCACGGGCCCGCCGTCGCGGCTTACGATCATGATGCGCCAGGATTTCATGCCCAGCGTCTCCGCGCCCCGCACCCAGAAGAAGACGAAATAGCCGGCGACGATGGCCAGCAGCCAGAGCCGATACCAGGGCGTATGGGCGGGTATCGCCTCGCCCGCGTTCATAACGACCAGCGGCAGGGTGCCGAGGAAGACCAGGGCCAGCACGAGCAGGCCGTCGTAGAGAATCCCGGCGAGGCGCAGGAGCAGGCCGACGGGCTCGTCGCCGGCCGGTACGGCACGCGTCACAGCGACTCTATGAACGAGACCATGCGCCGGCGCAGGGCGGCGTCGGGCAGCGCGCCGGTGGCGGCGCCGAGGTTGTCCCGCATGTGCCTCGGCTTCGAGGTGCCCGGGATGACGCAGGTGACCGCCGGATGGGCGAGCACGTACTTCAGGAAGAACTGGCCCCAGCTCTGGATGCCGGCTTCCACGGCCCACTCCGGGACGTCGCGGCCGCGCACGGCGCGGAACAGGTCGCCGTCCTCGAAGGCGCGGTTCACGATCACCGCCACGCCCCGGTCCGCGGCCAGCGGCAGCAGTGTGTCCTCGGCGGCGCGGGTCACGATGGAGTAGTTCAGCTGCACGAAGTCGGGACGCTCCGCCTCGATGACGTCGGCCAGGTCGTCGTGTTCGCTCACCCGGTAATGGGTGATGCCCGAGTAGCGGATGCGGCCGGCCTCCCTGAGCTCGCGGATGCTGCGGAGCTGGGTGCGCGTGTCCACCAGGTTGTGGACCTGCATCAGGTCGATCTTCTCCGTGCGCAGCAACCGGAACGATTCCTCCATCTGCGCCAGACCCTCCTCGCGGCCGCGGGTCCATACCTTGGTGGCGAAGAAGAGCCGGTCGCGCACGCCGAGATCCTCCACCACGCGGCCGACCACGTCCTCCGCCCGGCCGTACATGGGCGAGGTATCGATGACGGAGGCGCCGTGCTCCACCATCAGCTCCACGATCTCCCGCCGGGTGGCCAGGTTCTCCGCCGTCGGCTCCACATCGAAAACGCCCGAGGTGCCCAGCCCCACGATCGGCAGCGGCTCGCCCGAGGCCGGGATCTTCCGCCGCATCACGGGCTCGTCGGCCGCCAGCAGGCCCGGGACCAGAAGACCGCCGCCGGCGGCGGCGCCCATGGCCATCAACTCCCTGCGATTCAGTCTCCACTCGCTCATGTCGGTGCCTCCGTTATCGGTCTCTCTTCCCTCAGCCGCCGATCATAACGCGTGCGGTAGCCCCGCCCGAGGCCGAACGCGACGCCGAGCCAGGCGGCGCAGACGCCGATGACGATGGCGAGGATCGCGGAGAGACCGGCGCCGGCCGCCTGCAGCCCGCCGATGATCTGGGCGGACAGCGCGTCCCCGCCCCGGTAGACGACGGTGTCGATGAAGTTCTTTGCCTTGTACTTGGCCGCGCGGGAGACGACGGTGAACAGGACCTCCTTGGCCGGGCCGGCGATGCCGTAGTTCATGGCCCGGCGCACTACCTGCAGGGCCAGGACGACGCCGAGTACCGGCGTCATCGCCAGCGCGAGGAAGCCGGCGATGCTGACGGCCGGCAGCAGCGCGAGGGTGATGCCCAGCCCGAACCGGCGCATCACCCGGCCGACCACGAGCCCCTGTGCCACCAGCGCCAGCACGTTCACGCTCAGGTCCACCAGAGCGAACACCCGGGTGCGCTGGTTGGAATCGGCGAAAGCCTGCTCGAGGAACTGGGCCTGGAAGATGTACAGCGCGGTGCCGGCGAAGACTGCGAGCATCATCATCGCCGAGACGCCCGTGAGATACGGGCGGCGCAGCGTCAGCGAGATTCCCTCCAGCACGCCGCCGCCCAGCGCCTCGTCCGTGTGCGCCCTCTCGTGCCGGGGCTGGGCATGGGCCCAGCTGCGCAACCGCAGAATGCACACCACGGTGAAGGTGAGCAGTGCGGCCGAGATGAGCAGCATCTGCTGGTAGCCGATCTGCGCGACAAGGAGCGCGGTGAGCGCCGGGCCGGTGAGGGCGCCCACGCTGCCGCCGGCGGCGACGATGCCGAACAGCCGCTTGGCCTGGTCCCGGTCGTAGAGGTCCGCCATGAAGCTCCAGAACACGGACACCACGAACAGGTTGAAGACGCTCAGCCAGACGAAGAAGGCCCGTGCCACCCAGACGGCGTTGTCGCCGGCGCTGGCGAAGGCCAGGTAGAACACGACCAGGTTGGCCGCGCAGAACAGATTCACCCAGGGCAGGAAGCGCGCGCGCGGCCAGCGCCCGGTCACGTAGCCGAACAGGGGCACGACAGCGAGCATGGAGAGGAACGTGGCCAGGAACAGCCAACGGATATTCTCGGTGCCGCCGAGGATGGCCATCTCGTCGCGGATGGGCCGCAGCAGGTAGTAGCTGCAGAGCAGCGTGAAGAAGTAGAGAAAGGACCAGACGACGGCGCTCCGCTCCCGCGGTTCGAGTGCGAACAGACGTTTCAGGAGGGGGGCGTCCCGGCCATTGTCATCCGGGTTCTCGTCATCCGGATTCGCGTCATCCGGATTCGCGTCATCCCGATTCAAGGGCGGCTCCCGCGAGGCAGGCGTCGCTCCGGGAGCGTGGCGGGGTGGGTGAGCCGCATCGACTGATCCTGTGAGGCCACGACCGGTGAGGCACCGGGTGCCTCGGAGGGGGGGCAGGTTGGCACTCCCTAGGGGAATCGAACCCCTGTTTCCGCCGTGAGAGGGCGGCGTCCTGGACCGCTAGACGAAGGGAGCGCAGCTCTTTTTATCCTGCCCGACCCTGCGGGGGCTGCTATTATACGGGCCACTTTGGCAGTTACAAGCGAACTCTATTTGTCGAAACCAGCCCCGGCGGGCTCCGGCCAGCCTCCCATAATCATACCGCGCCCGGACCACAGCGTCTCGCGCGCCAACATCTCCAAGAATGCACTGAAAGTCCTGTACCGGCTGAAGGACGCCGGCTTCCAGGCTTTCCTGGTGGGCGGTGCCGTGCGCGACCTTCTCCTGGGTCTGAGGC
Source organism: Woeseiaceae bacterium (assembly GCA_035655155.1). Lineage (GTDB taxonomy): Bacteria > Pseudomonadota > Gammaproteobacteria > Steroidobacterales > Woeseiaceae > Lentisalinibacter. Next base: position 30,763 of record DASRVH010000039.1, on the reverse strand, counting down.
CCAAGGACTTCGACGTGGCGACGGACGCGGATCCGGATCAGGTGCGTGATCTCTTCCGCAACTCGCGCCTGATCGGGCGGCGATTCCGCCTGGCCCACGTTCGCTTCGGTCGCGACATCATCGAGGTGGCCACTTTCCGCGCCAGCGCCGACGAAGCCGACGAGCGCGCGGACGTGGAGCTGGACCAGCACGGCCGCATCCTGCGCGACAACGTGTACGGGGCCATCGACGAGGACGTGTGGCGGCGGGACTTCACGGCCAACGCGCTCTACTACAACATCGCCGACTTCAGCATCTGGGACTACGTTGGCGGCGCGCGGGATATCGAGGAGCGCGTGCTGCGCCTGATCGGCGACCCGGAGCAGCGGCTGCGCGAAGATCCGGTGCGCATGCTCCGTGCGGTGCGCTTCGCCGCCAAGCTGGATTTCACCATCCACGACGAGGTGGCCGAACTGATGCCCGGGCTCAGCGCGCTGCTGGGCCACGTGCCCGCGGCCCGGCTGTTCGACGAGTTCGTGAAGATGTTCCAGGCAGGCCATGCCCGGCGCACCTTCGAGCTGCTGCTCGAGCACGGGCTGTTCGGGCGGCTGTTCCCGGAGACGCGGCGCGAGCTGGACGGCCCGGTCGCGGCCAGGTTCCGGGAGTTCATCGCGCTGGCGCTGGCCAACACGGACCAGCGGGTGGCGGAGGGCAAGGCGGTGACGCCGATGTTCCTGCTGGGGGTGTTCCTGTGGGCGCCGGTGCGGGCGCGGGCCGCGGAGATGCTCGCGGAGCGCAAGATGGGCGAGCCGCAGGCGCTAGGCATCGCCGCCGGGGAGGTGGTGGCGAGGCAGCAGTCGCTCATCTCCATTCCGAAGCGCTTCGCGATCCCCATGCGCGAGATGCTCGCGCTGCAGCCCCGCTTCGAGCGGCGCCGCGGCAAGCGGGCCATGAGTTTCCTGGAACATCGGCGTTTCCGTGCCGCCTACGATTTCATGCTGCTGCGCTCGCGCATCGGCGAGGTCGATCCGGAGGTGGCCGCTTTCTGGACCGAGGTGCAGGAGATGAGCGGCGAGGAGCGGGCCGGCGCCTTCGAGGTGCGCGGTTCCTCAGCCGGCGGCAAGGGCAGTGGCCAGGGCGGCGACCAGGAAAGCGGCAAGGGCGAGGGCAGCAAGAGCGGTCGCCGCCGGCGTCCCCGCCGGCGCAAACGCCGGGAATCGGGCGATTGAAGCCGGCCGGGCGGGCGGTGTGGCGGCCCGCCTGGGTCGCGCTTGGCAGCAACCTGGACGCGCCCGATGAGCAGGTCCGCGGCGCCTTCGACGAGATCGGCCGATTGCCGGAGGTGCGCCTGGTGGCCCGCTCCCCGCTGTACCGCTCGCCTCCCATGGGTCCGGCCGACCAGCCCGACTTCGTCAACGCCGTCGCGGGCCTGGTGACCCGACTCGGTCCGTCCGAACTGCTGCAGGCGCTGCACGGCATCGAGCGGGCGCACGGGCGCCGGCGCAGCGAGTCCGCCCGCTGGGGTCCGCGCACCCTCGACCTGGACCTCCTCGTCCATGGCCAGACGGTCTGCGACGAGCCGGGTCTGACCCTGCCGCACCCGGGCATCGGCGAGAGAAATTTTGTATTGTTGCCGCTGGCGTCGGTGGCCCCGGATCTCGTCATCCCGGGCCTCGGTCGAGTCGCGACGCTGGCGCAGCGGATCGCCGGGACGGGTGTCGAGTGTCTGGGGCGCCTGGAGCAGCGGATGGAGGAGCGAGGAGGCGAAGACGGAGGATGAGCCCGTCCGATAACAGCACAGTCACGCCGCTGCGGCGCCAGGGCGGCAAGGATTCGTCGCCGCCCCGCTACCTGGTGGTGGAAGGGCCCATCGGCGTGGGCAAGACCAGCCTCGCGCGGCGCCTGGCCCGAACCTTCGGCAGCGAACTGCTGCTGGAGGAGACCCAGGAGAATCCGTTCCTCGAGCGCTTCTACCGCACGGGCAGGACGGCGGCATTGCCGACCCAGCTGCACTTCCTGTTCCAGCGCGCCCGCCAGGTGGAAGGCCTGCGCCAGGACGACCTGTTCCGGCCGATGCTGGTGGCGGATTTCCTGCTGGAGAAGGACCGCCTGTTCGCCGAGCTGAACCTGGACAGGGAGGAGCTCTCGCTGTACGAACAGATCTACGACCGGCTCGACATCGATGCGCCAACGCCGGACCTGGTCGTGTACCTGCAGGCGCCGGTGGAGGTGCTCATGGAGCGCATCGCGCGCAGGGGCCTCGACTACGAGCGCGACATGGACCCTAGTTACCTGGAACGGCTCGCCGAAGCCTATGCGCGGTTCTTCCACGATTACGCCGAAGCGCCGCTGCTGATCGTGAATGCGGCCGGCATCGATCCGGTCCATAATGACGACGATTTCCGGCTGCTGTGCGAACAGATCCGTCGCACCAGCAGCGGGCGGCACTTCTTCAACCCCAATCCGGTCGCTTTTGCCTGACGCCCCGGGCCGGGCGCGTCGCACCGCGACCCTCATCCCCAGACGCCAAGAAGAGACATGTACACACAGCTTCAGCAACGCGACATGGCGGAGCCGCCGGTCAACGTCGGCACCCTCGTGCAGATGAAGTCCGAGGACGAACCCATCGCCTGCCTGACGGCCTACGACGCGAGTTACGCCCTGCTGGTGGATGCCGCGGGGACCGACGTGGTGCTCGTCGGCGACTCCCTCGGCATGGTCATCCAGGGCCACGACACCACGGTGCCCGTGACGGTGGACGACATCATCTACCACACCCGCAACGTGGCCCGCGGACTGCAGCGGGCCTTCCTGATGGCGGACATGCCGTTCATGAGCTACACGGATCCGGCCCAGGCGCTCGACAACGCGGTGCGCCTCATGCAGGAGGGCGGCGCCATGATGATCAAGCTGGAAGGCGGCGCCGGCCAGATCGAGATCGTGCAGCACCTGGCCCGCCACGATATCCCCGTCTGTGCCCATCTCGGGCTGAAGCCCCAGTCCGTGCACAAGATCGGCGGGTTCCGGGTGCAGGGCAGGGAGGCGGGGGAGGCCGAGAAGATGGTGGACGCCGCGAAACGGCTGCAGGACGTCGGCGCCGACCTGGTGCTGCTGGAGTGCGTGCCCAACGAGGTGGGCGCCGCCGTGCGCGAACGGGTGGAAGTCCCGGTGATCGGCATCGGCGCGGGGCCGGAGGTGGATGGCCAGATCCTGGTGCTCTACGACATTCTCGACATCACCCAGGGCCGCACGCCCCGCTTCGTGAAGAACTTCATGGCGGGCCAGCCGTCGCCGCTGGAGGCGCTGAAGGCCTACGTGACCGCGGTGAAGGATCGCAGCTACCCGGCGGCGGAGCATTGTTTCTCGTGAGCGCCGCAGACCGCAGGAAAGGGGACGGCACGCTGCACGAGGTCAGCACGCCGGCCGAAGTCCGTGCCTGGACGGCGGAGCGGCGCCGGGCGGGCGAGCGCATCGCCTTCGTGCCCACCATGGGTAATCTGCACGAGGGCCACCTGAGTCTGGTGCGCCTGGCCCGGGAGTATGCCGAACGCGTGGTGGCGAGCATCTTCGTGAACCCCACCCAGTTCGGTGCCGGCGAGGACTACGGCGACTATCCGCGCACGCCCGGGGACGACCGGCGGCTGCTTGCGAGCGCCGGTACCGACCTCCTGTTCACGCCCTCGCCGGAGACGGTCTACCCCTTCGGCGAGGATGCGGCCACCCGGCTGCACGTGCCGGGCCTGTCGGAGGATTTGTGCGGGCGCTTCCGGCCGGGTCACTTCGACGGCGTCGCCACCGTGGTCTGCCGCCTCTTCTGCATGGTGGGGCCGGAGGTGGCCGTGTTCGGCCAGAAGGACTACCAGCAGTTCCTCATCATCCGCCGCATGACCCGGGATCTTTCCATGCCCATCGGCATCGTGCTCGGGCCCACGGTGCGCGAGCCGGATGGTCTCGCGTTCAGTTCCCGGAACCGCTACCTGACCGAGTCCGAGCGCAGTACCGCGCCTCTGCTGCATGAGGTGCTGGAAGAGGTGCGCGAGGCGCTTCTGAGCGGCGAGCGCGATTTCGCGTCGCTGGAAGGTCACGCGCTGGCCCGGCTGGAGAAGAGCGGCTTCGCGCCGGACTACGTGGGCATCCGCCAGGCGAAGGACCTGGCGGTCCCCTCGGCCGGCAGTCACGAACTGGTGGTGCTGGCCGCCGCCCGGCTGGGTCGCGCGCGGCTGATCGACAACGTGCTGGTGCAGGTCTGAGGGACGCGCCGAAGGCTCAGTCGGAGACGTAATTCCGCCCGTGGTGCTTGGCCCGGTACAGTGCATCGTCGGCACGCCGGAGCAGCGACGGGAAGTCGTATTCCCGGCCCGTCTCGCAAACGCCCATGGAGACCGTCACCGCCGAACCGGGGCCTTCCTCGGCGCCGGGCGCAAGGCCGCAGACCGCCTCCCGCACACGCTCGCCGACGGCTTTCGCCGCGCCGGTGGACAGCCCGGGCAGCAGGACCGCGAACTCGTCGCCGCCGAAGCGCGCCAGCAGGTCGGACGGGCGGAAATACGCCCGCAGGGCGTCGGCCACCTCGGACAGCACCCGGTCGCCGGCCACGTGGCCGTAGCGGTCGTTGAACGACTTGAAGCGGTCGACGTCGATCATGATCAGCGAGGCGGGTTCGTCGTCCGCGCGGCAGCGGGACAGTTCCCGCGGGAACATGTCCTCCATCCAGTGACGGTTGTTGAGACCCGTCAGCGCGTCCGTGGTGGCATGGTGCTCGAATTTTCGCAGCGCACCGATGCTGTCGGCGAGGAAGTTGTTGTGCTGTCGCACCCGCTCGGACAGCACGGACAGCAGGTTCTTGGCGAAGGCATGGGAGGCGTCCACCAGATTCCAGAGGACGTCCTTGTGAATCACCATGAGATGGGAGTCCTCGTCCGCCACCACCCAGGCGGAGGGGTCCCGGTTCTCGATGATCGACATCTCGCCGGCGCAGTCGCCAACGTCCAGGCTGCGCAGCGGCGGCGCATCCAGATGGCCGACGTGCACACTCATGCTGCCGGAGAGAACGATGTAGACCGATTCGTTGGTGCAGTCGGGTGCCAGCACGACCTCGCCACGGGAGGCATCGCGGCGGTCGCAGGCCTGCAGCAGTTCCTGCACGGCGTCGGCATTGACGCCGTGGAAGAGCCGCAGCCCCGCCAGCAGGGAACGCTTGTAGTCCGAGTTGATCGTGGGGTCTTCTCGGTCCTGGCCGTCCCTGCGCCAGTGTCCCGTCGTCTTCTGCATCAGGCTGTCAGACATAGCCGCCCGGGCCATGAGCCCCCCTGTGTTCAAGGCGTCAGGTATACGCCAGCCCACCGGCAAAAACAACGACCGGGCGGCAAAAAGGCGCGCCGCGTCCCCGCCGGAGGTCAAAAGTGTGAACTCACTCGCTCTCCAGCATGGATTTCATCTGTTCGAAGGTGGAGGCTTCGGCGGCGCCGGCGACGGGATAATGCAGGTTCAGCGAGCGGAGATTGTCGACGATGATCCCGGCGACCGCCGCGCGCATCTCCTTCTTGTCGTCGGCCGGTATGGCATACCACGGCGCCCAGGGCCGGGAGGTGGCGTTCAGGGCCGCCTCGTAGGCCGCCATGTATTCGTCCCAGTGCTGGCGCTCGCGCACGTCGTGGGGTTCGAACTTCCAGTTCTTGTCCTCCTCGTTCAGGCGGTCCAGGAAGCGTTGGCGCTGCTCCTCGCGCGAGACGTTGAGCCAGAATTTCATGATCACGGTGCCGTTGCGGGCGAGATGCTTTTCCTGGTCGGCGATGGACTCCAGGCGCTGGTCCCAGATGCCGTGCTGGTCGATCGCGCCCGGCAGCCGCTGGTTGTCCAGGATGTCGGGATGGACCCGCACGACCAGCACCTCCTCGTACTGGCTGCGGTTGAATACGCCGATACGGCCGCGCTCCGGCAGCACCCGGGTCGTGCGCCAGAGGAAGTCGTGGTCCAGCTCGGTGGCGCTCGGCTTGCCGAAACTGAAGACCTGGCAGCCGGCGGGATTGACCCCGCTCAGCACCGCGCGGATGGTGCTGTCCTTGCCCGCCGCGTCCATGGCCTGGAAGACCAGCAGGACGGCGTAACGGTTATGCGCGTAGAGGACCCGCTGCAGTTCCGCCAGCTTCTTCACCCGCTTCTTCAGGCGCTTCTTCGCCGAGCCCTCGCCGTCCGCTATGCGGGTGGGCGTCTCGTCGACCCGGAAGCTGCCGTCGAAGGGGACCAGGTAGGGGGAGGGGCTTGCTTCGAACATCGGTGTCTCCGGTGGTCTCCTTACGACAGGGTAGCTCCGTGGCGGGCGAGCGCCCAGTCGACGTGCTCGCGCACCATGGCGGAGGGGTGGTCCGCCCTGGCCCGCAACGCATCCAGCACCTCGGCCGTGCTGTCTGCGTTGCCGAGCGCCACCGCGACGTTTCGCAGCCAGCACTCATGGCCGATGCGGCGGATCGCGCTGCCTTCCATGCGGGACAGCCATTCCCGCTCGTCCCAGAGGAACGCCTCCGCGAGCGCGATGCCGTCCAGACCGTGGCGGGGCGCGAAGTCGTCCTCCCGGGTGAGCTGCGCGAACTTGTTCCAGGGGCAGAAGAGCTGGCAGTCGTCGCAGCCGTAGATGCGATTGCCGATGGCGGCGCGGAATTCCTCCGGGATGGAATCACGCAGCTCGATGGTGAGATAAGAGATGCAGCGGCGGGCGTCCAGCTCGTAGGGTGCGGTGATGGCGCCGGTGGGGCAGACGTCGATACAGGCCCGGCATGTGCCGCAGTGATCGGTGACTGGCTCGTCGACGGGCAGCGGCAGGTCGGTGTAGATCTCGCCGAGGAAGAACCAGGAACCGGCATCCCGGCTGAGCAGGTTCGTGTGCTTGCCGATCCAGCCGAGCCCGGCGTCTCTCGCCAGCGGCTTCTCCAGAACCGGCGCGCTGTCCACGAATACCCGGTAGCCGAACTCGCCGACCTCGCGGCGGATGCGCTCGGACAGTCTCTGCAACCGCCGGCGCAGCACCTTGTGGTAGTCGCGTCCGAGCGCGTAGCGCGAGACATAGGCACGCGAGGGGTGATCCAGCAGCTGGCGCGCATCCTCGGCCTGCTCGGGCAGATAGTCCATGCGCACGCAGATCACGCTCACGGTGCCCGGCACCAGTTCCGCGGGGCGGCTGCGCCGGGTCCCGTGCTTCTCCATGTAGTGCATCGTGCCGTGGCGTCCCTCGCCCAGCCAGCGGGTGAGGCGGGCCTCGTCGGCGGCCAGCTCGGGCCGCGCGATGCCGCACCGCTGGAAGCCGAGTTCCTCCGCCCACGCGCGGATGCGTGCGGCGAGGTCCGTCATCTGCGGGTTGCTGTCTGTTGTGTCTGCGCTCATCGGGGGCGGGGAAGCATGACGGTGGGGGTGGTTCACTGCCTGGCCCCAGTATAATGGCGGCCATGGATCCATTACCGATGACAGTCTACGACGCCGAGGGCGTGCGCGCGCTGGACCGCTGTGCGATCGAGCGCCAGGGCATCCCCGGTTACACTCTCATGTGCCGCGCCGGCAGTGCGCTGCTCACGGCCCTGGAGGCGGAGTTCCCGTCGGCGAACCGCCTGCTGGTGGTCTGCGGGGCGGGGAACAATGCGGGCGACGGCTACGTGCTGGCCCGGCTGGCCCGGGAGGAGGGCTACCACGTGGTGGTCGCCGCCCTGGTGCCGCCGTCGTCGCTCGGCGGCGATGCTGCCCGCGCCTGGCAGGACTTCGCGGCGGACGGCCGCGAGGCCGTGGAATGGAATCCGGCGCTGCTGGCCGAGGCGGATCTCGTGGTCGACGCCATCCTGGGCACCGGCCTGACGCGGGACGTCGAGGGTCGCTTCGCGGCGGCCGTGGACGCCATCAACGAGGCGGATCCGCCGGTCCTCGCGGTGGACATCCCCTCCGGGCTCGATGCGGATGACGGTCGCATCCGCGGCACTGCCGTCGAGGCCGATGCCACGGTGACCTTCGTGGGCCTGAAGGCCGGGCTCGTCAGCGGCGCCGGCCCGGAGCTCTGCGGCCGGCTGCGCTACTCCGGCCTCGACGCGCCCGCCGACTGCGCCGACGCAGCGGAGCCCGTGCTGCGGCGGCTGAGCGAGACCACGCTGGCTCGCCTCCTGCCGCGGCGGCCGCGTACCGCGCACAAGGGGCTGTTCGGGCACCTGCTTATCGTGGGCGGCTCGCCCGGCATGGGCGGCGCGGTTCGGCTGGCGGGCGAGGCCGCTCTGCGCGCCGGTGCCGGCCTCGTGACCATCGCCACTCACCCCGACCATGCCGCCGTCGTCACCGGCGGGCGGCCCGAACTCATGTGCCGCGGCGTGCAGCGAGGCGATGACCTGGCGCCATTGATCTCCCGGGCGAGCCACCTGGCCCTCGGACCGGGGCTGGGTACCGGGGACTGGAGCCGGGAAATGTTTGCGGCGGCGCTGGCCTCGGGCCTGCCGGCGGTCCTGGATGCCGACGCCCTCAATCTCCTGGCCGAGGCGCCGCGGCGCAACGACGACTGGATCCTCACCCCCCATCCCGGCGAGGCGGGGCGGTTGCTGGAGACCGGCAGCGCTGACGTTCAGGCCGGCCGGATGGCAGCGGTGGCGGCCATTTGCGAGCGCTACGGCGGCGTCGCGGTGCTGAAAGGCGCCGGCACTCTCGTGGCGGCCGGCGACGGCGGGCCGCCGGCGATCTGCACCGACGGCAATCCGGGCATGGCGTCGCCCGGCATGGGCGACGTGCTGACGGGCCTCGTGGGCGCTCTGCTGGCCCAGGGCCTCGAGGCCCGTCGGGCGGCGGAGGCCGGCGTGCTGGTGCACGCGCTGGCCGGCGACGCTGCCGCCCGAGATGGCGAGCGCGGCCTGGTCGCCGGAGACCTCATCGCCGGGATACGGGCGTGGGTGAATCCCTGAGCGCGGAACTGCCGGACGCTGCGGCCACCGAGGCACTGGGCGGGGCGCTCGCCCGTGCGCTCCCCGGGCCGGGCGAGGGCGGTTGCCTGATCCTGTTGCAGGGCGAACTCGGTGCCGGCAAGACCACCCTGGTGCGCGGGCTGCTGCGGGCGGCCGGGCATACGGGGCCCGTGCCCAGCCCCACCTACACGCTGGTCGAACCCTACGAGATCGACGGCCGGCGCCTCTTCCACCTGGACCTGTACCGCATCGCGCATGCGGAGGAACTCGAGTATCTCGGCTGGCGGGACATGGAAGGTGCGATCTCGCTGGTGGAATGGCCGGAGCGAGCGCCGGATCTGGCGGCCGCAGCCGACCTCGTGATCCGGCTCGCGCACGCCGACGGCGGCCGGCACGCCTGCATAGAGGGGATCACCCCCACCGGCGCGCGGCTGGCAGGGGCCATGGAGCAGTGGATTTCCCACTTCAAGTAATAGCCGTATCTGGCTGGTTATCCAGCGAAAAACCCCTTGGAATTCTGTTCCGGATCAGTATACTGGGACGGCCTTATGTCGATTGCGCACGGCGGCCGGGTTTATGCAGCGAGCGGGGATTCCATTCTTTTCGGCAGTAATCTGCGCGGCCCTGTGCCTGCTCGCCGTACCCGCATCTTCCGCCACCGTCGAAGACATCCGCCTGTGGTCGGAAGACGGTAAGACCCGCGTCGTCCTCGACCTGAGCGCGCCGGCCGACCACACGCTGTTCACGCTGCCCCGGCCCGACCGGGTGGTGGTCGACGTGCGCAACAGCCGGCTCGCCGAACGGCTGGCCGAGCTGCCGCAAGGCACGGGCTACGTCCGCGGTATCCGGGCCGCGCGGCGCGACGGCGACGACCTGCGCATCGTGCTCGACCTGGAGCGTTCCGTGCGTCCGCGCAGTTTCAGCGCCGGACCTTACGGCCGCTACGGCGACCGCCTGGTCATCGACCTGGCGGAAACCGGCATCCCGGAGCCCGTGAAGACGGTGCGCCCGCGCCCCGACGCCAAGCCCCGGGACCTGGTGATCGCCGTCGATCCCGGCCACGGCGGGCGCGACCCGGGCGCCATCGGCCAGGGCCGGACCCGCGAGAAGGACGTCGTGCTCGCCATCGGGCGCAAGCTGGCCGCCAGGATCGATGCCGAGCCCGGCATGCGGGCCGTGCTCGTGCGCAAGAACGACAGCCTGATCCCGCTGCGAGAGCGCATGGAGTACGCCCGCCGCCACCGCGCCGATCTGTTCGTCTCCATCCATGCCGATGCCGTGCGGGACAAGCGAGCACGGGGCTCCTCGGTGTGGGTGTTGTCGCTGAAGGGCGCCAGCGACGAGGCAGCCCACCGGCTCGCCGAGCAGAACAACACTCATCTGATCGGCGGCGTAGCGCTCTCCGACAAGGACGAGGACCTGGCCTCCATACTGCTGGACCTGTCCCAGAACGCCTCGCTGGGCGCCAGTATGGAGGTGGGCAAGAAGGTGATCGACGAGCTGGCCAAGGTGGGAACGGTCCACAAGCGCACCGTGCAGCAGGCCGGCTTCGCCGTGCTGAAGTCGCCGGACGTGCCTTCCATCCTCGTCGAGACCGCGTTCATCTCGAATCCGAGCGAGGAGCGCAAGCTGAAGGACCGGAATCACCAGGAGCGGCTGGCCGATGCCATCCTCGGCGGCATCCGCAACTACTTCTACGCCAACCCGCCGCCGGACTCCTGGGTGGCGCAGGCCGTCCGCGACGGCCGCGAGCCCGAGGTCAAGCACGTGATATCCCGCGGCGACACGCTGAGCGAGATCGCCACCCGCTACAACGTGAGCGTCTCCTCCATTCGCGCGGTGAACAATCTCGCCGGCGACCGAATCCGCATCGGTCAGGTGCTGCGCATCCCCTCCGACGGCTGACCTCCCGGCCTTCGTGCGACGGGCCTCCCGCCTGGCGGCCGGTCGGAGCTTTGTGACAGAATCTCGGCACGGGCCTACGGTTGCGCCCGGCACCCGCATTATGGCCATCCGAATACTCCCCGAACATCTGGTGAATCAGATCGCCGCCGGCGAGGTCGTCGAGCGGCCGGCTTCCGTGGTCAAGGAGCTGGTGGAGAACAGCCTGGACGCCGGCGCGCGGCGCATCGAGGTGGACATCGAGGCGGGCGGGGCGCGCCTGATCCGGATCCGGGACGACGGCGCCGGCATCCCGGAGGCGGAGGTCGGGCTGGCCCTCGCCCGGCACGCCACCAGCAAGATCGACAGCCTGGACGATCTCGAGGCCGTCGCCTCGCTCGGTTTCCGCGGCGAGGCGCTGCCGAGCATCGCCTCGGTGTCCCGCCTCTCGCTGACTTCCCGTGCAGCCGGCGCCGGCAGCGCGTGGCGGGTTGGCGCCGACAACGGCGCCGTGTCGGAGCCGGTCCCCGCGGCGCATCCGGAGGGGACTACCGTCGAGGTGCGGGACCTGTTCTTCAACACACCGGCCCGGCGCCGGTTTCTGCGCACCGAGAAGACGGAGTTCCAGCACATCGACCGGACGCTGCGCCGGCTCGCGCTGTCTCGCTTCGACGTCCAGTTCACCCTGACCCACAACGGGCGCAGCGTGATGCATCTGCCCGCCGCCACGGACGGCACCGGTCGGCTGCGGCGACTGTCCCAGGTGCTGGGCGAACGCTTCGCGGCGGAGTGCATCGAAGTGGAGCGCGAGGCGCAGGGTATCGCTCTGGCCGGCTGGCTGGCCCTGCCCACCTATTCCCGCAGCCAGGCCGATCTCCAATACAGCTACGTGAACGGGCGCGCGGTGCGCGACAAGGTACTCATGCATGCGGTGCGCCACGGTTACCGGGACGTGCTCTTCCACGGCCGCCACCCGGCTTACCTGATCAGCGTCAGCCTGGACCCGGCCCGGGTGGATGCGAACGCCCATCCCGCCAAGCACGAGGTCCGCTTCCGCGACTCGCGCAGCGTGCACGAATTCGTCTTCCGCAGCATCGAGCAGGCCCTGGCCGAGACCCGTCCGGGCGCGCGTCCCGCTGCCGCGGCGGTCGCTGCCCCGGCGACACTGCGGGAGTTCCGCCAGTCGGCCATGCCGCTGGCGGCCGCCGACTGGCCTGTTGCGGAATCGGGAGCCGCGGAGCCGCTGGCCGCCTACGCGGCGCTGGCCGGCAGCGACGAACCCGGCAGCGACGAACCCGACGCGACGGCGACGGTGGCGGCGACGGAAGCGCAGGCGCCGTCTCCGGCGGCCGGCGCCGTGCCGCCGCTCGGATACGCGCTGGCCCAGCTCCACGGCATCTACATCCTCGCGGAGAACGCGGACGGGCTTGTCCTCGTGGACATGCATGCCGCGCACGAGCGCATCACCTACGAGCGGCTGAAGCGGGCCTTCGCCGACCGCCATGTGGTGCGCCAACCGCTGCTGGTGCCCCGGACGGTGGAGGTTTCCCGGGCCGAAGCCGACCTGGCCGAGCAGCACGCGGACGAGTTCCGTGAGGTCGGCCTGGTGCTGGATCGCCACGGGCCGGAGTCGGTAGTGATCCGGGAGATACCGACGCTGCTTGCCGCCTCCGCGGCGGAAGAGCTGGTGCGCGACGTGCTGGCGGACCTGGCCGAGCACGGCACCAGCGGCCGCATCGCCGGCCACGTGGACGAGCTGCTCGCCACCATGGCCTGCCACCATTCGGTGCGGGCCAATCGCTCCATGACCGTGCCGGAGATGAATGCCCTGCTGCGCGCCATGGAGACCACCGAACGCGCCGATCAATGCAACCACGGGCGCCCGACCTGGACGGCGCTGGGCCTGCGCGAGCTCGACCGGCTGTTTCTGCGCGGGCAGTGACTCGCGGCAGGGCAGAGCGCTCCCCGGCCGGTCCCGTGATCTGCCTGATGGGGCAGACCGCAGCCGGGAAGACGGACATCGCCGTGGAGCTCGCGCGCCGCCTGCCGGTTGAGATCGTCAGCGTCGATTCGGCGATGGTGTACCGGGGCATGGATATCGGCACCGCCAAGCCACCGGCAGAGGTGCTGGCCAAGGCGCCTCATCGGCTGATCGACATCCGCGAACCCGAGGAAACCTACTCGGCCGGCGAGTTCCGGCGTGACGCGCTGCGTTCGATCCGCGAGATCCGCGAGGCCGGCCGCATCCCGCTGCTGGTGGGAGGCACCATGCTCTATTTCCGGGCGCTGATCCGGGGGCTGGCCGAGCTGCCCGGCCGCGACCCGGCCGTGCGCGCGGCCATCGACGCCCGCGCGGGCGCACTGGGCTGGCCCGCGCTGCACGGCGAACTGGCCCGGATCGACCCCGAGACGGCGGCGCGCGTGGAACCGGGCGATGCGCAGCGCATCCAGCGGGCTCTCGAGGTCTGGGAGCTGAGCGGGCGGGCGCTGTCCGACTGGCACCGGGAGCAGGCACAGTCGCCGCCGGCCGGGCACTTCATCCGCCTGGCGCTGGTGTTCGGGGACCGGGGCGTGCTCCGGGAGCGCATCCGCCTGAGGCTGGAGGCGATGCTGGAGGCCGGCTTCGTCGCCGAGGTGGCGGGATTGCTGGCCCGGCCCGGCCTCAGCGCCGATGCGCCGGCGCTGCGTGCGGTCGGCTACCGGCAGCTGGTGCGACACCTGTGCGGTGAGGCCACCCTGGCAGAGGCCGTCCGGGAAGCGGAGGTCGCGACAGCGCGTCTCGCCAAGCGTCAGCACACCTGGTTACGCGGGGACGACGAAGCGCAATGTCTGGACCCCCTTGATCCGTCCGCACCCGGCCGCATATCGGCATCGATAGAGGCAATTTTCGGTTGTCCCGACGGACCCTGACCCGCGACGGCCTGTGGTATGCTGCCGCCGTGTCTGCTTGGGTTGAGACACCCGCACCGGTTCGCCCGCGCCCCGTACGCGGAGTCGGGCAGCAGCCGGCGGGACAACGATAACAATAAAGGAGTAGGAGGATGGCCAAGGGCCAGTCTTTGCAAGATCCGTTTCTGAACATCCTGCGCAGGGAAAAGGTGCCGGTATCCATCTACCTGGTGAACGGCATCAAGCTGCAGGGGCAGATCGATTCGTTCGATCAGTTTGTCGTATTGCTGAAGAACAGTGTCAATCAGATGGTGTACAAGCACGCCATCTCGACGGTGGTACCGTCGCGCAACGTCCGTCTTCCCGCTGCCGACGAAGGTGGGGATGACGCTGACTGAGCGGAGCAGCACGTTCTCCCCGGAGGTTCCACTTGTTTGAACGCCCGAAGAGCGGCGAGCGTGCGATTCTGGTCAATGTTGAGTTCGGCGCCCGGCCGGACCCGGAGGAGTGCCAGGAGCTCAGGGAGCTCGCGCTGTCCGCCGGAGCCGACGTGCTGGACACCATCGACGTCACCCGGCGCTCGCCCGAACCCCGCTACCTGATCGGCAGCGGCAAGGTCGACGAGCTGGCCGATCGCGTCGCCGGCGAGTGCGCCGAGCTCGTGATCTTCGGTCATGATCTCTCGCCCAGCCAGGAGCGCAACCTGGAGAGCCGCCTGCGCTGCCGCGTGCTCGATCGCACCGGCCTGATCCTGGACATTTTCGCCCAGCGTGCCCGCTCCCACGAGGGCAAGCTGCAGGTGGAGCTCGCCCAGTTGCGTCACATCGCCACCCGGCTGGTCCGCGGCTGGACTCACCTCGAGCGCCAGAAGGGCGGCATCGGCCTGCGCGGGCCGGGCGAGACCCAGCTCGAGACCGACCGCCGGCTGATCCAGGACCGCATCCGGCGCATCCAGGCCCGGCTGGAGAAGGTGGACAGCCAGCGCGAACTCGGACGGCGCAACCGTCTGCGCGGCGAGGTGCCGACGGTCGCACTGGTGGGTTACACCAATGCCGGCAAGTCGACTCTGTTCAACCGGCTGACGGAAGCCCGGGTCTATGCGGCGGACCAGCTGTTCGCTACGCTGGACCCCACCCTGAGGCGCCTCGAGCTGCCCGACGCGAGCGAGGTCGTGCTGGCCGACACCGTCGGTTTCGTGCGCGATCTGCCCCACGAACTCGTCGCCGCATTCCGCTCGACGCTGAAAGAGACGCGGGATGCGAGCCTGATCCTCCACGTGATCGACGCCAGCGATCCGCAGCGCCTGCCGCGTATCCGCCAGGTCAACGAGGTGCTGGAGCAGATCGGCGCGCGGGATGTGCCGCAGATCAGGGTGTACAATAAGATCGATATTCTCGGGCGCCCGCCGCGGCTGGAGTCCGACGATGACGGCGATCCACGCGGTGTCTGGCTCTCCGCCCGCACGGGCGAAGGTCTGGATCTGCTGCTGGAAGCTCTCCGGGTGAAGTTCCGTGCCCGCCGGGTAAGCGGCAGGCTGCGGCTTGCGCCGTCGGAAGGGCGCCAGCGCTCCGTGCTCTATGGCGCGGGCGCCGTGGTGGAAGAGGAGCCTGCCGAGGATGGCGGCTGGTGGCTGGAGCTGGACATGGATGCGACAGATTTCGCCCGGTTCTGCGCCCATGAGAACATCGCCGGGGACCGCCTCGAGCCGTACCGTGAGGACGGCGGGGCGGGCGTCGAACAACGCGCGGCGTCCTGACGCCGGCAGAGGAATGAACGAAGCACATGGCCTGGAACGAATCTGGTGACGGCAATGATCCCAAGGGCCCCAGGGACCCCAAGGACCCCTGGGGAGGGCGAGATCAGGGCCCGGCTGATCTGGACAAGATCATCCGCGACTGGCAGCGCCGTCTGAGGAGCGCCTTCGGCGGCAAGGGCGGCGGCGGTGGTGGCGGGCCGGCGGGCGGCAATACCGGCATCGCCATCATCATCGTGCTGGCGCTGGTAGCCTGGGGGCTCACGGGCCTGTACCGCGTCGACGAGGCCGAACGCGGGCTGGTACTGCGCTTCGGCGACTATCAGGCGACGACCATGCCGGGGCTGCACTGGCATATTCCGTATCCCATCGAAACGGTGGAGAAGGTGAATGTCGGCGCGGTCAGCCGCTTCGAGCAGACCTCCCAGATGCTTACCGGCGACGAGAACTTCGTGCTGGTGGATCTCGCCGTCCAGTACCGCAGGATCGACCCGATCGCCTTCCGCTTCAATGTGCGCAATGCCGACGAGACGCTGGACGAGGTGAGCGAGAGCGCCATCCGCGAGGTCGTCGGCAAGAGCACGCTGGACGAGATCCTGCTCGAGAACCAGGCGGAGATCGCCGACCGGACCCAGGACCTCATTCAGCGCACACTCGACCTGTATGAGGCCGGAATCACCGTGATCTCCGTGAATCTGCAGAAGGTACAGTTTCCCAACCAGGTGAGGGACGCCGTCCAGGATGCGGTCAAGGCGCGGGAGGACAAGGAGCGCCTGCGTCTGGAGGCGGAAGCCTACCGTAACGACATCATTCCGCGGGCGCGGGGTCAGGCCGCGCGCATGCGCGAGGATGCCCTTGCCTACAGGGACCGGCTGATCGCCAACGCGGAAGGTGAGGCGGCCCGCTTCGAGCTGCTGCTGGCGGAATATCAGGCGGCGCCGGAGGTGACCCGGGAGCGTCTCTACATCGAATCCATCGAGGACGTCCTGCAGCGTTCCAACAAGATCCTGCTGGACGCGGAGGGCAGCGGCAACCTGCTGTACCTGCCGATCGACAAACTACTGCAACGTCAGACCCGCGGCGCCGAAGGAGACGGCGGTTCCGCGGCGCAGTCGACGACGAGTTCGCTGCCGCAGATGCGAGAGCAAAGCGATCCCAGAAACCGCGACGACGCTCGCACCAGGAGGACCCGCTGATGAGTAACGCCCGATTCATCGTCGTCATCGTCCTCGGTCTGGCACTGGTGATCCTCGGCCTTTCGGTCTTCACCGTCGACGAGCGCGAGTATGCGCTCAAGTTCCGGTTCGGCGAGGTCATCGCTTCCGATTACGAGCCTGGCCTGCATTTCAAAATGCCGATCGTCAACAACGTCCGGAAGTTCCCGCGGCAGATCCTGACGCTGAACAATCCACCCGAGGAAGTCATTACCGCGGAGAAGAAATCCGTGTTCGTGGACTTCTTCGTGAAGTGGCGCATCCGGGATGCGAGGCAGTACTACGTGTCCACGGGCGGCAACGAGGTGATTGCCACGGGCCGCCTGCTGGAGATTCTCAAGGCCGATCTGCGAAACGAGTTCGCCAAGCGAACGGTGCGCCAGGTGGTCTCCCTGGAGCGTACCGTGCTCATGGACGACATAGTCGTCGCCGCGGCGGAGACGGCGACCGAGTTCGGGATCGAACTGGTCGACGTGCGGGTGAAGCGGATCGAGTTCTCCGAGGACGTGGCGGAGTCGGTGTACCGGCGCATGCGCCAGGAGCGCGCGACCGTGGCGACGGAGTTACGCGCCGAGGGCGCCGAGGAGGCCGAACGCATGCGCGCCGATGCCGACCGCCAACGCACCATTCTCATCGCCGAGGCGAACCGGGAGGCGCAGCAGATCCGCGGTGAGGGCGACGCGATTTCCGCGGAGGTCTATGCCCGCGCCTTCGACCGGGACAGGGAGTTCTACGCTTTCTACCGCAGTATCCAGGCCTATCGGAGCTCGATAGGCCTGACCGGCGACCTGCTGGTGCTGGATCCCGACGGTGATTTCTTCCGTTACCTGAACGACGCCGGCGGCGCCCAGCGCTGACCGGCCGCCGGTTCCCCGGGCTACCGCCGGTGAGTGCCCGAACGGAGACGCCGCATGCAATGGAGTGATCTCTGGGCGGCATTCGCCCTGTATCTCGTGCTCGAGGGGCTGCTGCCTTTCGCCAGCCCGCGCCGCTGGCGCGAAGCCCTGGTTGCCATCGCCGAACTCGACGACAGCAGCATCCGTCGCGTAGGGCTGATCAGCATGATCGCCGGACTTGTGCTGCTGTACTTCGTACGCTACTGAACAGGCCTCACAACCGGGGACAACGAACATCATGGGCAGAAACGTAGTCGTCATCGGCACCCAGTGGGGCGACGAGGGCAAGGGCAAGATCGTCGACCTGCTGACCGACCGGGCGGCGGCCGTCGCGCGTTTCCAGGGCGGCCACAACGCCGGCCACACACTCGTGATAGGCGCCGAGAAGACCGTGCTGCACCTGATTCCTTCCGGCATCCTCAGGGAAGGCGTCCGGTGCCTGATCGGCAACGGCGTGGTCCTGTCCATGGATGCGCTGGTGGAGGAGGCCGCGGCGCTGATCGAACGCGGCGTGCCGGTGTACGAGCGTCTGCGGATCAGTCCCTCCTGCCCGCTGATACTGCCGTCCCACGTGGCGCTGGACCGGGCGCGCGAGAAGGCGCGGGGTGCGGCAGCCATCGGCACCACCGGCCGGGGTATCGGACCTGCCTACGAGGACAAGGTGGCGCGCCGGGCGCTGCGCGTCTCCGATCTGTACATGCGCGAGCAGTTCGCCTCGCGACTCGGCGAGGTGCTGGACTACCACAACTTCGTCCTTAAGCACTATTTCAACGCGGCGACGGTGGACTTCACCGAGACGCTGGACCGGGCGCTCGAGCTGGCCGAGACCATCGCACCGCTCACCGCCGACGTGACCCGCATCCTGCAGGAGCTGACCGAGGCCGGCGAGAGCGTGCTGTTCGAGGGCGCCCAGGGCGCCATGCTGGATATCGACCACGGGACCTACCCGTTCGTGACTTCGTCGAACACGGTGGCGGCCAGCGCCAGCACCGGCACCGGCATCGGCCCGCGGTCCATCGACTACGTGCTGGGCATCGTGAAGGCCTACACGACCCGGGTGGGTGCGGGCCCTTTCCCCACCGAGTTGTTCGACGACCAGGGCGAGCGCATGGCCAAGGTGGGCGCGGAGTTCGGCGCCACCACGGGGCGCCCGCGCCGGGTCGGCTGGTTCGATGCCGTGGCCCTGAAGCGATCCATCGTCAACAACAGCGTTGCGGGACTCTGCGTCACCAAGCTGGACGTGCTGGACGGAATGGAGACCATCCGCGTCTGCACCGGTTACCGCATCGGCGACGACACCATCGACACACCGCCGGTCGCGGTGGATCGTTATGCCGATATCGAGCCGGTCTACGAGGACATGCCCGGCTGGACGGAATCCACGGTGGGCATCACCGACTACGACGCGCTGCCGGCGAACGCCCGCAGTTATCTCGCGCGGATCGAGGCGATTGTCGCGACGCCCATCGATATCATCTCCACCGGCGCCGACCGGGAGCACACCATCGTACTGAGACACCCCTTCGACTGAGCGAGGAGCCGATGGCAGACAGCAACGCCGACGAAAGACCGGACATCGAGGTCACCCACAACAGGGCCGACGGCCGCTTCGAGACCGAGGTGGACGGCCACCTGGCGTACGCCGATTACGAGATGGACGGCGACGTGATGCACTTCACCAGCACGCAGGTGCCGGAGGCGATCGGCGGCCGGGGCATCGCAGGCCGACTGGTGCGAACCGGGATGGATTACGCGCGCGAACACGGCCACGGCGTGGTGCCGGCCTGCTCCTACGTGGCGGCGTGGCTGGAGCGTCATCCCGAGTACGAGGACCTGCGCGCCGCGGGCTGACGGGCCGCGCGCCGGATCAGGAACGGTCTCTTGGCGGGGCGTGCTCTGCGATTCCTGGCCGGCCCGACCGCGCTGGCCGAGATCCGCGAGCGCGGCCTCGACCCGGAGCGCATCCGCCTCCTGGCCGGTGCCTCCGGCGGCGCAAAATGGCTGGTCCTGTACGGCCTGGACCGGGTCATCATGCGCGATCTGCTGCCGCGCCTGCGCGGCGCGGTGCACCTGATCGGGTCGTCGATCGGCACGTGGCGTTTCGCCTGCTACGCCCAGTCGGATCCGCTGGCGGCGATCGACCGCCTGCGTGACGGCTACATCTACCAGCACTACAGCGAACGGCCGGACCGGGCGGAGATCACGGCCAAGAGCCGTGAGATCCTCGGTCACGCGCTGGGGCCCCGCGGCCCCCGGGAGATACTCTCCCACCCGGTGCTGCGCACCCACATCATGACCGCCCGCGCCCACGGGCCGGCGGCCTCCGAGCGGGGCGCGATGCTGACGGCGGGCCTGGCGCTCGCTGCTGCCGGCAACCTGCTGAGCCGCCGCAGCCTGCGGGCGTTCTTCAGCCGCGCCCTGTTCAGCGATCCCAGGGAGCAGGCGCCGTTCCTCCATGCGGCCGATTTCCCGTTGCGGGTGCACGCGCTCACCGAAGAAAACCTGGCGCCGGCGATCCTGGCGAGCGGCGCCATCCCGCTGGTGATCGAGGGCATGCGCGACATCCCCGGCGGCGTACCCGGTGTCTATCGGGACGGCGGCATCATCGACTATCACCTCGACCTGCCGCTGTCCGCGATCGACGGCATCGCGCTCTATGCCCATTTCTATCCCCACCTGATCCCGGGCTGGTTCGACAAGCGGCTCTCCTGGCGCCGTCCCGCGCGCGCGCACATGGACCGCGTGCTGCTGATGGCGCCCTCCGACGATTTCGTCGCCGGCCTGCCAGGCGGCCGCATCCCGGACCGCCACGATTTCCGCCGCTACGATCCGGCCACCAGGGAGCGTCACTGGAAGAGGGCGGTGGCCGAGAGCGAGAGGCTGGGAGACGAATTCGCGGAGGTGATGGAAAAGGGCCTGCCCGCGGAGCGCATCGAGCCCCTGCTGCCCTGAGGCCCGGCCCGTGCATCAGCCTGCAGCCGAGCGGCAGATGAGCCGCCGATCAGCCGGAGATGAGCCGGAGATGAGCCATGATAGACTCCGCCCGGACCGGGGTCCGGCAGAGGCGTGACAGCGGACCCGCAGAGGAGCGATGCCCATGAACAATGCCGCGGGACCGGTGCCCATGCAGGGCGCCTATCCGGAGCTCTCCTGGCCGGCGGTGATAGTCGGCTGGTTCCTCGGCGTCATCATCGCCATCTCCATCGGCTACGCGGCGCTCATCCTCGGCTTCTCCATCGAGGGTTCGGAGCTCGCCGCCATACTCGGCTTCGGCATCCTGCGCGGCCTGCTGCGCCGGCGCAGCATCATCGAGAACAACATCGCCCAGACCGTGGCCAGCGCGGTGAACGGCGCTTCCTCGGGCATGATGTTCTCCGTGCCGGCGATCTTCATCCTCGGTCACGGCGGCGACTTCAACCCCTACATCCTCACCTTCGGCTGCATCGCCGGCGCCTATCTGGGCATCGCCTTCATCATCCCGCTGAGGAAGCAGATGATCGATTTCGAGCGCCTGACCTATCCCGGCGGCGTGGCGGTGGCCACCATCCTGAAGTCGCCGGGCGCCGGCGTGCGCAAGGCCGCGATCCTGCTCGGCGCCGCCGCCGTGAGCGCGGCGGTGCATTTCGCCACCCAATTGACCGGCGTCTCCGACTGGGACCTCGGCTCCCGCCTCGGCATGCCCGAGTACATGAACGGGGTCTGGTACCTGTCGCTGCTGACCGTGGGCGTCGCCTTCATCGCGGGCAAGGGCGGCGTTGCCTTCATCATCGGCGGCTTCGTGACCTGGTGGTTCATCGCGCCGCTGCTGGCTGCGAACGGCCAGCTGCCGGTCGACCCCGCCACCGGCCAGACCATCACCGATCCGGGTTTCCTGCGCTCGGCGCTGTTCCGCCCGATCGGCATCGGCATGCTGATCGGCGGGGCGGTGATGGGCGTGGTGCTCGCGTTCCCGCTGATCCGCTCGGCGGTGCGTTCCATGCAGAGTGCCGCCAAGGTCGAATCCGCGGTATCCGGGGACGAGATGCCGATCAAGCTCCTCTACGGCGCCATCGCGGGTGCCGCGCTGCTGCTCGCCGTCATCGCCGTCTCCTCCACGGAGGCCGTCGGGCTCGGCCGGGGCCTCCTGATGGCGCTGCTCGGCACGGTGTGGATCTGGATGGCGGGCGTCATCCTGTCTGAGGCCATCGGGCGCACCAACTGGTCGCCGCTGTCCGGCATGACGCTGATCGGCATCACGCTGCTGATCGTGGCGACCAGCGGCCTGGATCGGGCGGACGCGATCGTCGCCGCCATCATGGTCGGCGCGGCCACCTGCGTGGCCATGTCCCAGGCGACCGACCTGATGCTGGACCTGAAGACGGGCTACCTGGTGGGCGCGACGCCGCGGATGCAGCAGATGGGCCAGTTCATCGGCGCCTGGCTGGGCCCGCTGGTCGTGATCGTGCTGATCTTCGTGCTGGACAACGCCTACGGCCTCGGCAGCGAGAAGCTGCCCGCGCCCCAGGCCCAGGCGCTGGCCAGCACCGTGGAGGGCATCCTCGGCGGCGACGTCCCCGTGCAGAAATACGTGGCCGGCGCGGCGCTGGGCGCCATCCTCTCGGCGCTGCAGGGCGGCCTCGGTATCACGGTGGGCCTCGGCTTCTATCTGCCCTTCAACATCGTGCTGACCTACGCGCTGGGCACGTTGCTGCGGCTGGCGTCGGACCGCAAGCTCGGCCAGCGCTGGAGCGAGGACACCGGCATCCCGATCGCGGCCGGACTCATCGTCGGCGAGGCACTGGTGGGGGTCGGCTTCGCCATCTACTACGTGGTGGCGGCGGCATGACGCGGCTGGGTTATCTGTTGCTCGCGGCCGGATTTCTGTCCGGCGCCTATTTCGCGTCCACGGACGCCGATGCCACCGAATGGGCCTGGTTCCTGCCGGCCGCGTTTGCCGGTGCCGCGGGCGTCATCATGGTCAAGCGGGCCACCCGCGCCGGTGCCACCGCAGACCACGTGCTGGAGGGCAACCGCCGCGACCTGACCGAGAGTCTGACCGGGATCTGCGCCAACCTCGAGCGGCTGTACGGCGACCGGGACTCGATACCGCCGCACAACATGCGCTTCGAGATCGACCGGCTGTTCCGCGACGACCTCATCCGGTTCGTCGACGCCCGCCACAGCCTGTCGCATCTCTACGGGCTGCAGGTCTATGCGGACGTCATGAGTGAGTTCGCCGCCGGCGAACGCTATCTCAACCGGGTGTGGTCGGCTTCGGCGGATAATTACGTCGACGAGGTGATGCTCTACCTCGGCAAGGCCCGGGATCAGTTCCTGCGGGCGAAGAAGTTGCTGGACAGCATCGTCGAGAATAACGGCGCCCGCTGAGACCCCACGGCGCTCGCGGCCGCCGGCCGGTCCGGATTGCCGCCGGTTCCGCCTTCCGCGTCCCCGGATCCGGCGTAGCGGAAATCCGAGTAAGTCAGCAGGATGTCGCGCTCGATGCTCTTCAGGCCGAATGCGGCGCTGCCTCGCACACGGGTGGTGACCCGGACCGGCATGTAGGCCCGCCGGTCCAGTCGTATCATCTCGATCCGCGTGTTGAACCGCTCGATCTTCGCGATGACTTTGGCGCGGAAGGGCTCGTCGCTGTAGAGGCGGAAGGACTCGACGTACGGGACCGACTTCAGGATGGTCATCTCGCCCTGCAGGTGCTTGGCCATGCCTTCCCGGTCCGTCGCGCCCGCCGCCGGGCGAAAGCGCCACGTGACCCGCCGGTCGTCTTCTTCGAGCAGCTCCCAGCCTTCGTCCGCTGCCAGGCCGTCGAAGTCGTTGTCGCCGGGTCGGCCCTCTTCGCGGGCGAGGCGCTGTTCGACTTCCTCGGCGTAGTCGCGGAGCTCCTCTTCCGTGGGCTCGCGGCCGTTCACGGACACCAGCTGCCATTTCGGGTCGGCGGCCGGGTCGAATCGCTCGACCCGGCTGCCGTCGTTGTCCTCACGGGTGCGCGTGAACGCCCATTCGCCGGTGACGCGGGGCATGTTGGCGAAGGCTTCGCGCGCGATCGGAGGTACTTCCGCCGCCGCCGGGGGCGCGGCGCCGACGGCGAGAACGGCCAGGACGGCCATGCCGAGCCGGCCGGAAATGGCAGAGGCGGCGCTCGTGACGCCGCTCGGGCGCGATTGCATATTCTCCTCCGACGGGTTTCGGGTGACCCGCATGTGTTTGAATGGCAGGTACCGGTATTGTTCGCAACAGGATTCCCTACCGATGCGCACCATTATGCGACATCAGCACTGGCGTCTTCGCCGTCATCGTACTCGTACTCGCCCGCGCCGTCGGCCGGGCCGCCGCCCGCGGTGCCGCGCGTGAGCGCCGCCTGGCAGGATCCGGGAGCGCTCGCGGACGCCATCGTCGCGCGGGTGGGCCGCGACATCGTGCTGGGGCTGCCGGTCGGGCTGGGCAAGGCGGTCCATGTCGCCAACGCCCTGTACGAGCGAGCGGCGTCGGATTCGTCGATGCGGCTCACTATCTTCACCGCGTTGACGCTGGAGGTTCCGCGCGCTCACGGCGATCTGGAGCAGCGATTCCTGGCGCCGCTGGTCGAGCGGCTGTACGGGGAGTGGCCCTCGTTGCGCTACGCGCAGGCGATTCGCGCCGGCACGCTGCCGCCGAATATCGAGGTACGGGAGTTCTACTTCCGCCCGGGGGCGTATCTGGGTACGGCGTCCGCGCAGCAGTCCTACACCAGCATCAATTACAGCCAGGTGGTCACCGAGCTGATGCGGCTGGGCGTGAACGTGGTGGGGCAGCTGGTCTCAGCGCGCGCGGAGAGCCCCGGCAATTACAGTCTGAGCTGCAATCCGGAGATCTCGCTGGATCTCCTGCCGGCCTTCCGCGAGGCGAAGGAGGCCGGCCGAAAGGTCGCGATGGTCGCGCAGGTCAATCGCCGGCTGCCTTATATGACCGGCGATGCGGAAGTGCCGGCAGACGTATTCGACTTCGTCCTGGATGCGCCGGAACGGGAATTTCCGCTGTTCGGGTTGCCGAACCGGGCGGTCGAGGCGGCCGACTACGCCACCGGGATGCACGTGGCGAGCCTCGTGCCCGACGGCGGCACCATCCAGCTCGGCATCGGCTCGCTGAGCGATGCGGTGGCTCATTGCCTGGCGTTGCGCAACGAGCGGCCGGATCTGTTTCGTGCCGTTCTGGAGAGGCTGCCCGGCGGCAGCGCATCGCCGCGCCGCGCCGCGCTGCCGCTCGAGACGACACCGTTCCGCGAGGGGCTGTACGGCTCCAGCGAGCTGATGAGCGATGCCCTTTTCTCGCTGTTCGAGCGCGACATCCTGCGGCGGGCCGCGGACGCCGGAGACGAGACCGTCTTGCATGGCGGTTTTTTCATCGGTTCGTCGGCATTCTACGAGGCACTGCGGCGTTTGCCGGAGGAGCGACGCCGGCTCATCAACATGACGAGCATCTCCCGGGTGAACACGCTGTATGGCGACGAGGAACGCAAGCGGCGCCAGCGCCGGGACGCCCGCTTCATCAACGAGACCATGATGGCAACCCTGCTGGGCGCCGCCGTATCCGACGGGCTGGAGAGCGGCCGGGTGGTGAGCGGCGTAGGCGGGCAGTTCGACTTCGTCGGCATGGCCCAGGCGCTGCCGGACGGGTTCTCCATCCTCATGCTGCGCTCGTGGCGTCTGCACGACGGCAGGCCGCGCTCCAACATACGCTGGTCCTACTCTCATGCGACGGTGCCGCGCCATTACCGGGACGTCTTCGTCAGCGAATACGGGATCGCGGCGACCCGCGGCCGACCCGATCGGGAGGTGATTGCCGGGATGGTGGACATCGCGGATTCCGCGTTTCAGGACGAGTTGCTGGAGTCTGCCAGAGCGGCCGGCAAGGTGCCGGCCGATCAATCCGTATCCGCCGATGCGCGGCGGAATACGCCGGAGGTGCTCGAATCGGTCTTCGGCGCTGCGGACGTGGCGCCGTATTTCCCGCAGTATCCCCATGGCACCGACCTGACGACCGTCGAACAGGAACTCGCCGAGGCGCTCACCTGGCTGAAGGGCGCCACCGCCCGGCTGCCGGACCGGCTGCGCGTGGGGTTCGCGGCGATGCGCCATGCCGGCGCAGATGGCGGTGGCCGATGGGCTGATCACCTGGAGCGGCTGGATCTGGCGTCGCCCGAAGGCCTCGGGCAACGGATGATGCGGCGTCTCGTCGCCCTGGCACTGGACCGATCGAAGAGGGAGGGGCCATGAGCATGCCCGGTCGAGCACCTTCGCATTCCGCCGTCGAGCAGAACGTCTACAAGGTATTTCCCAACGACCTGAATGCGCAGCAGACGGTGTTCGGCGGGCTGGTGATGGCTCTGTGCGACCGCACGGCCCTCATCGTGGCGGAGCGCCACAGCGGCACCACCTGCGTCACCGCCGCGGTGGACAGCCTCAACTTCCTCTCTCCCGCGCGCACCGGCGAGACCCTGGTGGTGAAGGCCGCCGTCAATCGGGCCTGGAATACCTCTATGGAAATCGGCGTGCGGGTCGTGGCCGAGAACAGCCGCAGCGGGGAGATCCGGCACGTGGTCTCCGCTTATCTCACGTTCGTCGGTCTCGACGAGACGGGCGCTCCCACGTCCGTGCCCGACGTCGTGCCCGAGAGCGACGACGAGAAACGCCGCTACCGTTCTGCACAGGTGCGACGCGACGCGCGGCTACGCACACGGGACAGTCTGCGCACGATCTAGCGGCCCATTCTCCGATCCCCGCCGATTTTTCCAGCCGTGCTATTCTCTGCGCGTCCGGCCTGCAGTCGCCGGCCGGACCACAACCACGACAACGAAGAATCAAGGGAGAGAATCATGCGCAGTATCCGACTGTCAGCAATAGCCGTTCTGCTGGCGTTTTCGTCCTCGGCGATGGCCGAACTGGAGCCCTGGAAAGACTACGACATCAGCGACTCGGTCTATCAGATCTCGGCCATCAAGGTGCAGCCGAACATGATGGACGCATACCTGGAAGGAATCCGTGACACCTGGGTGGCCGCCAACGATCTCGCCAAGGAACTCGGCCATATCGAGGACTACGCCATCTACTCGAGCCAGCTCGCGGCGAGCGGCGATTTCAATCTTCTGCTGGTGATCAAGTTCGCCGAGACCGCGGATCTTGCGCCGTCGAAGGAACGCTATGAGGCGTTCATGGCGAAGTGGAGCGAGGAGCAGGAAGAGCGCTCCGAGCAACTCGTACAGAATTATCCGGCGATGCGGGAGATCACCGGTGCCTACCTCATGCGCGAGATCACCATGAAGTAGCATCGCTGCGCGATTCCCAAGAGCAAAGGCCTCGTCTTCGTGCGGGGCCTTTCTTTTTCTGGTTATGGCAAATTGCGCCATCCCGCTGCGTTCCCCGCCCACGCGCACAACCGCAGACGACATGACTCATCGCGGTCCGCCGCAGTGTTTTTCGGCATCTGCGTGTCGGCGATTTGAGACATGTTGCGCTCCACATAATCGGTGCTAGAGTCCGTCCTCAACAGACAGTCTCGAACACCGAGGTCTGCTGACGACAGAGAATCGACTTAGTTGAAAAGGGCAAACCGATCGAAAGGTCGGGACGCAAAGCCACCGGTCTACGGGCGAGAGCCTAAGACAGCGGGGTTGCCAACAGGAACAGGGCGCTCACCGGCCTCATGCCGGCGTCCCAACAACAAGAGCGCCCGTTCGCCGACCCCCGGCAGCGTTTCGATTCGACATTACCTCGCAGCCTGAAGCTGCGTCTTTTGATCGGATAGCCCGCCCGACCAGGCAGGAGTGCCGTTATGCGCCTAAATTCCGCGCCAGCAATACTGAACAGGCTGCTGATTCTTCCCGTGATGTCGCTCGCGCTGAGCGGCTGTCTCATGGAGGAGGAAGTCGCCGAGCAGCCCGTTGCGAACGATCCCGGTGGTGCCACCGGCGAGATCCTGCGAGATCACGAACTGTCGGGCAGCGTGGGGGACGGGCCCATCGTCGGCGCGACGGTGCGCATCTTCGCCAGCGACGGCACCGAACTCGGCAGCATGAACAGCGATGCCAGCGCCGGCTACAACATCACCGTGCGCACGAAGGGCAAGCACTATCCGCTGTCCATCGACGCGCAGGGCGGCACCGATCTGGTGACCGGCCTCATGCCGGACTTCGTGCTGAAGAGCGTAGCGCTCGAGCCTGGCAAGAAGACCGTGTCGAACCTGAATCCCTTCAGCACGCTCGCGGTGGAACTCGCGGCCGAGCTGCCGGGGGGGGTGACGAAAGAGAATCTCGCCATCGCGCTGAACCGCGTGACGACGAGGCTGAACAGCGGTCTCGTCGCTCTGTCGGGGGAGCCGGTCATGATCCAGGCCCTGGACGCCGCCACCATCGCGGAGATGGTGAAGGCTTCGGAGACGCTGGGCGAGACGATCCGCCGGACCCGCGATTCGCTCGTTGCCGTGGGCCGCCAGGTGGACGGCGACGCCGTCGTGGCCGCGATCGCCTCCGATCTCACGGACGGCAGGCTGGACGGCGCCGGCGGTGCGAAGGCGGATGCTCGCATTGCCGCGGTGGCGACGGTTGCGGCTACACAGACGTTGCTGGAGGCGATCGCGAACCGCCTGCAGGTCAACGGCGTCGACGCCATGGGCCCGATGGACGATTCCATCCGCCAGGTGATGCCGGATGCCGCGGGCGCCACGACGACGGAGGTGCCCGTCAGCGCCGCGGCGCTCGAGCAGATCCGGGTCGGCCTGGCCGCGGCCAAGGCCGTGATGCCGACGCCGGAATTCGACGATCTCGAGGCGGTGCTCACCGGCCTCGATCCCGGCATCTCGCCGAAGCAGGTCGAGGGCCTCGTGCCCCGGGAGCCGGTGGAGTTGCTCGATAACGCCATCATCGCCGTGGCCGACGGCAGCCAGGACGATCTGGACACGGTGAACGGCACCACGCGGAACGATGGCGACACGCCGTCGACGAACAGCCCGCCGACGATCAGCGGCGACCCGCCGGCGGTCGTTACCGAAGGCGAGCGTTACAGTTTCGCGCCGACCGTGTCGGATGCAGACGGTGACGCCCTCATCTTCGAGATCGCCAACCGTCCCGCGTGGGCGAGTTTCGACGCCGGCACCGGCGAGCTGTTCGGGACGCCCGGCGCCGGTGA
Organism: Woeseiaceae bacterium; assembly: GCA_035655155.1. Lineage (GTDB taxonomy): Bacteria > Pseudomonadota > Gammaproteobacteria > Steroidobacterales > Woeseiaceae > Lentisalinibacter. Next base: position 2,074 of record DASRVH010000039.1, on the reverse strand, counting down.
TGCAGGTTCCTATGCCGATATCACCATCACGGTCAGCGACGGCGAAGCGACCGCCTCGCTGGGTCCGTTCGCGGTGGAGGTGCGCCAGCTGGTGACCAATACCGCGCCGAGCATCGGCGGCAGCCCTCCCGCCTCGGTCAGCGAAGGCGCCTCCTACAGCTTCACGCCGAGCGCGAGCGATGCGGACGGCGATCCTCTGACCTTCGATATCGTGAATCTGCCCGCGTGGGCCAGTTTCGATACCGCTACGGGCCGGCTCTTCGGCACACCGGCCGCGGGCGACGCCGGTCTCTATGCGGACATCACCATTACCGTGACGGACGGCCAGGCGCAGGCCGCACTGGGGCCGTTCGCGATCGACGTGCGCGCGGTGGCGAGCAACAGCGTGCCGGTGATCTCAGGCAGCCCCGCCACCTCGGTGAACGAGGGCGCGGCCTATGAGTTCACGCCGAGCGCGAGCGACGCCGACGGCGATGCGCTCGTCTTCGATATCGCGAACCGGCCGTCCTGGGCCTCGTTCGATTCGTCGACGGGCCGCCTCGCGGGCACGCCGGCCAGCGGCGACGCAGGCACCTACGGCAATATCGTGATCAGCGTGAGCGACGGCCAGGACTCCGCCTCTCTGGCGGGCTTCACGATCACCGTGCAGGCCGTGGTCACCAACTCGGCGCCCACCATCTCCGGGACCCCGGCGAAGGCAGTGACGGAAGGCAGCCAGTACACTTTCACGCCGGGCGCGAGCGACCCGGACGGCGACAGCCTGAGCTTCTCCATCACGAACAAGCCGGCCTGGGCCGCGTTCGACACCGGTACGGGCCGCCTGTCCGGCACGCCGCAGGCCGGCGACGTGGGCACCTACGCCGATATCGTCATCAGCGTCAGCGACGGCCAGGCCACCGCGTCCCTCGGGGCGTTCGCGATCACGGTCGAAGCCATCGCCATGGGTTCGGTCACCCTCAGCTGGTCGCCGCCCACGGAGAACACGGACGGGACGACGCTGACGGATCTGGCGGGCTACCGCATTTACTGGGGGACCACGTCCGGCAGCTATCCGAACTCGGTGACCATCGACAATCCCGGCTTGACCACCTACGTGGTCGAAAACCTGACGCCGGGCACGTACGAGTTCGTGGCGACCTCCTACAACACGTCAGGCGTGGAGAGCGACTACTCCGCGCCCGCCACGAAAACGGTCCAGTAGGACGGCCCGTCAGACGATCTCGGGGCGGCGCAGGATCTCCAGCGGTACGAGCTGCTTGGTCTCGTCGTATTTCTCCAGCAGCTCGTGCTGGTCCTTGCCGCCCAGGTAGACGTCCGCGATGTTGAAGCTGTAGCTGTCCTGGAAGGGGAGTTCTTCCAGCGACTGGCCGTCGCTGACGTGGCACTCGAAGCGCGCCTCGGGGAAACGCTCCTCCAGCAGCTTCTCGTCGCCCGGCCCCGGGGCATGGGCCACCACCCCGTCCTCGAATACGCGCATCATGAATTTGGCGGCAACCTTGTGGTCGCCCTCCCGGTGGGGCGGCTGCGGCTGCTTTCCGAGGGCCAGGTCGATCACGACCTGCTGATGCGAGGCGCCGTCCACCAGCGCGAACAGCGGGCAGTGTGACTGGGAGATGCGGGCGTTGATCTCGAGCAGGGAGAGTTTGTCGCTGTCCCGGTCCCAGTAGAACTCCACGTTGAACGGCGCGTTGTCGTAACCGAAGCCGTCCAGTATCGCCGTGGCCGTCTCCTCCATCCGCTTCTGCGTATCGCGGGGGACGGAGGAAGGATACTGGTAGCGCGACAGCACGCTCTGCACGTGGCGGTCGCGAATGGTGTCGACGACGCCGTAGATCTCGAACTCGCCCTGGTATCGGTAGCCTTCCAGCGTGCACTGGCGGCCTTTCGAGATAAGCCCCTCTGCGATGCAGTGATAACCGTCGATGCCCTCGATTTCCTCCGGTATGTCCGCGAACCCCATGAGATGGTTCACCGGCTCGCCGAACAGGTGGATGTTCTTCCGGATCTTCGGCAGCGCCTTCTCGAAGTCCTTGCGGTCCTCGATGAGGAAGCCCAGGTTGGACGAATGAGCGGT
>DASRVH010000038.1:0-16808 GCA_035655155.1 Woeseiaceae bacterium | reverse complement strand
CCACAGCGGCTTCAAGTTCCTGGGCACGGACGAGCGGCTCGATTTCGCCGAGATCGTCCGGCTGGTGCGGCTGTTCACGGGTGCCGGGGTGCGCAAGCTCCGGATCACGGGGGGAGAACCGCTGCTGCGCCCGGCGCTCGGCGACCTGATCGGCGATCTGCGCAGCCTGCCCGGCATCGACGAGATCGCACTCACGACCAACGGCATTCTGCTGGCCCAGCACGCGGCGGAATTGAAGGCAGCCGGCCTCGATCGCGTGACCGTGAGCCTCGATGCAGTGGACGACGAGATCTTTCGCCGCATGAACGGGGGCCGCGGCGGCCTGGACCGGGTGCTGGACGGCATCGACGCGGCCATCGAGGCCGATCTTGCGCCGGTGAAGATCAACGCGGTCGTCCAGCGTGGCGTGAACGATGCCGCGGTCCCGGAGCTGCTCGCGCGCTTCCGGGGAACGGGCGCCATCGTTCGTCTCATCGAATACATGGACGTCGGCAACATCAATCACTGGAGCGAATCGGACACCGTGCCCTCGGCCGAGCTCCGGGCGCGCATCCACGAGCATTGGCCGCTCAGGGAGGAGCGCAGAAACTATGCCGGCGAGGTGGCCACCCGCTATCTCTACGAGGACGGACAGGGAGAGATCGGCTTCATCTCCTCCGTGACCGAGCCGTTCTGCGGTTCCTGCCACCGTGCGCGGCTGTCGTCTGACGGCCAGCTCTTTACCTGTCTGTTCGCCACCGCCGGCACCGATCTGCGGACGCCGCTGCGTGACGGGGCCGACGACGACGAGCTGCGCGAGGTCATCCATCGCGTCTGGTCGCGGCGGGCCGACCGCTACAGCGAGCGGCGGGACGAGTTGCGCCGCGAGGGTCGCCAGGTGCATAAAATGGAGATGCACTATATCGGCGGCTGAAGTCCGGCCGCCGATACCCCGTCATCGACCAGGCGCGCCGGAGCAGCACCAATGAGTAGCCGGGACGAAATCCGCCGCAACGAGCGCACCGTCGATGCGGGCGAGGCCGACGACGCGCGGCTCCGCTTCATCGGCGAGATCCGCACCCCCTGGCCCGACCGGGATGCGTGCCCGCGGCAGGGCAGCTACGACGGCCCCGAATGCCGCCTGGTGGTCGAGCCGCTGTGGCACCCGGCCCTCGAAGGACTGGAAGCCAACGAGAAGCTCGAGGTGCTCTACTGGCTCGACCGCAGCCGCCGCGACCTCGTGGCCCAGAGTCCCGGCAACGACGGCCGGACCAAAGGGACCTTCGCGCTGCGCTCACCGAACCGGCCCAATCCCATCGGCACCTCGCTCGTGCGCCTCGTCGGCATCGAGGACGGCGTGGTTACCGTGCGCGGTCTCGACTGCGTCGACGGCACGCCGCTGCTCGACATCAAGCCCCATCGCTGTCCGCATGGCGGGAAGGCGGGCTGAGGCGCGCCTGTGTCCGGGCAACCCGGTCACCCCATAGAATAGGCCAGAATTATCCGTCGAACCTCGGTCAGTCCAGCCACCAATGCGCATTGGAGCGCAGAGCCAGGGCCGACAGATATCGAGCCACGTCGGGTCGGGCTTCTCTTATCGACAGCGGATCAGGCATCGGCAGGTCGTTCAACGGCAGTGCGGGACCGCGACCAACGGTGAGGAATGGTCGAGCAGGGGACCGCCGGGGACCTCAGCCGTAGGTCTGGCGCATGTAGGCAACGGACTCGGCTACCAGCTGACGCATCACGTCGATGTCGATGTCCTCCAGCTTGTTGACGTACAGACACGCTTTGCCCGTCTTGTATTTGCCCAGCTTGCTCAGCAGGTCTTCGTGCCGACGGAATCCGCCCATGATGTAGAGCGTGAGCGCCTGCCTCCTTGGCGAGAATCCCGTTAGCATCCAGTCTCCTTCCCGGCCGAATTCGTAACGATAGTGGTAACTGCCGAAGCCGACGATGGAAGGTCCCCACATGACCGGCGTCTCACCGGTGATTTCCCGCATCAGCTGCAGCACGACGCGCGCGTCGTTCCTTCGCTTCTCGTTCTCTACACTGTCGAGAAACGCTTGTACGCTCGCCTGGTTCCTCCCGGTCTTCGGTTCAGTCATGATCCAGGCCCCATCGCCTCTCACTGACTGAGGAGAATCGCGGCGCTGGCACCTATCAGCGACCCGATGATCGGCAAGGTGGCCAGCAAGTACGGCTTCGGATGTCTGGCAAGCAGCAGCAACTTCTCGGACTGATCGTGCCGTCGCGGACCGGGTCGGCCTGTGCAGCGGTCCGCGCTAGCCGCCCGACCAAAGACCGGGGTAGTCGATCACGAAGCCGAATTCATCCACCGAAATCTCGCTGCTGAACCCGCTGGCGCTCTGGTACAGAACGGTGGAAGCGCTCTTTCGGGTGTACGTCTGCCGGGCAGGCCGGATCTCCAGGTCTGGGAATACCAGCCACGCTGCGTGAACCTCCACGGAAGCTCCTTCGTCGCCGGCCAACCGACGGACGGGCATCAGGTTGGTGACCGGCGAGAAACCGAAATCCACATCGGTGCAGCCGGAAAGAGAGTCATCGCTTGCGCTATCACGTGACCATCCACCGGCGCTGTCGCGGGCAAGATCGACTTTTCCGGAGTCGCCGGCGTGCGACCATCGGACCGCCACCTCGCGAGTAAACCACTCGTCGTCCAGGAGTACGCGGTAGTCCAGCCTCCACAAGCCCTCTGCGAAACGTATGGCCATTCCTTCGAGACGATACGTGCGGTTGCTGCGCCAGAGACTAACGGACTCGATACCGCCGTCTGCCAGCGAACGCCAGCCCCGCTTTGCGACGAGATTCACGGTGGAGCCCCGGATTCATGATAAGCCGTCCGGTCGTCGCCTTCGGTGACTACGGCATCCATGGGAACATCGTGTGCCTGGGGGTAAATCGTAGGCATGTGCCCGAACTCATGACAAATGCCCACGGCAACGGGCGGCGGTTGCATGGCCGCGAGCGTACGATCGTAATATCCGCCGCCATTGCCCAGCCGATGAAGATCCCGGTCGAAGCCGAGCATGGGGACGAGGAGCAGTGTCGGCTCCACCAGGTGTCGGCTGCACGGGCGCGGAATCGACCAGGGTCCATCTTCGGCCATCCGCATATCCGGTCGCCAGGCCCAGAACGCCAGGGGCTCTCCGGACGCCTCGATGACTGGCAGGGCCACCTCGATTTCCTGTCCCACCCATCGGTGCGCGAGCGCCCGCAGGTCAATCTCCCCTGGTCGCGGCCAGTAGAGTCCGATGCACTCATGACCCTCGGCCAGACGGGACACCTGCAGCTCCCTGATGATTCGTGCAGCCGCATCCGCCCTGGCGTCGGTCGACAGTCGTTCTCGTCTGGCGCGAAGTCGCCTTCGTTGCTCGTCTCGCCAGTGTCTGATGTCCTCCGTGCCGGATGGCCGCGGGGCGTGGGCATCGGTCAGGCGATCACCGCCGTAATCGGGATCGATCTCGTGCAGGTAACACGGCGGTGAGGCGTACTCGTGGGGCTCCGACTGAGGTTCGGAAGTGCCCGACGGATTGTCACTGGAATAGATGGTCATTCTGCCGGATCCATGGATCCTGGATCTGCACCTCCCGGATAACGCGACGATGTGCCGTTCGGCGGAGCTGCGTATCCGGACCTGCAGTGGAGAGGGTACACTGGGACACTGAGCGAGGCACATCACCGCGATTCAAAAGGAGGTTGGCATGAAGTTGATGATGCGTATTGCTTGTCTGACCATTGCCATCGTTCCGATGGCCGATCTCACCTCCGCCGGTCAAGACACCACCGAGCCGGCGACCGCCGCGCTTTCGGGCGAAACACGAGCGCTGCTGATCCGTGAGATGCAGGCCATTGCCCAGGCCATGGGCCTTGTTCACACGGCTATCGTGACGGGCGATCACGAAATGGTCGCAACCGAAGCCGGGAAGATCCATGAGAGCTTCGTTCTTGCTCGGGAGATTACCCCATCGCAGCGCGAGGAGATCGCGACGCGGCTGCCAGAGGGCTTCGTCGTCGCCGACCGGGCCTTCCACGAGCTCGCCGCCCGGCTGGCCGAGGCGGGAGGGCAAAGCGACCCGCGCCTCGAACGGTTGTGGTTCCAGGAAATGACGCGTGCTTGCCAGGCGTGCCATGCGGATTACGCGGGCAGTCGGTTTCCGGGACTCACGGCGGACGGGGGCGGCGGCCGGCACTGAACCATCTCGATCAGCGCCAGGCGAGCGCCGAGTCAGACAGCCAAAGAACTTGTCGGAAAGTGAGTGACCTGCCGGTCTAATCATTCACTTCGGGCGCCTCAAAGTCAGCATGTTCTCCGACTTGACCTCCTGCATGACGACATACGTACTGGTTTCCCTGACATGCGGGAGCGCGGCCAGCTCGTCGCCGAGGAAGTCCCGATACTCCTGCATATCCGCGGCGCGTACCTTGATCAGGTAGTCGAAGCCGCCGGATACCATGTGGCATTCATGGACCCGGTCCAGCCGTCGGATCGCGCGGTTGAATGCTTCGAGGCTCTCGGTGGAAGTGCTGTCGAGCTTGATCTCGACGAATGCGAGGAGTCCGGCGCCCAGCCGGTGAGCGTCGAGCAATGCCCGATAACTTTTGATGTAACCCTCTCGCTCGAGTCGCCTTACACGGTCCAGGCAGGACGGCGGGCTGAGATGCACCTTCTCGGCCAACTCCACGTTGGTGATCCGTCCGTCCTTCTGCAGGGATTCGAGGATCCGGTAATCCGTGAGGTCTAGAGACTTCGGTTTTCTCGGCATCGCCTTAGTGCTCATATAAAAAAGACCAAATTATATTAGGCAAAATTAGAAATAAACTTCAATAATATTTCCATTTATCGATGAGAATCCCCCGTCGATCAGGGGGGTTCGCTATGTTGCATACTTCGCCGGCCGCGGCGCTGCGTGGTCGTATCCGACGCTACAAACACGAGGACGAGGCCGCGACCGTCGCCCGTCTGCTCGCGGAGCCGTCATTGACGGACGCGCAGCGTGACCGCGCCGCTGCGCTGGCACAGCAGTTGATCCGCGATAGCCGCAAGCGGTCTTCCGGTTCCGGCGTCGCCGATAGCTTCCTTCAGGAATACGGACTGAGCACGCGCGAAGGCTTGGCGATGATGGGCCTGGCCGAATCGCTGCTCCGTGTCCCGGATGCCTGCACCCGCGATGAATTGATAGCCGAGAAGATCCGCGCCGGAGGATGGCGTACCTCGCTACACAAGTCCCGCTCGATTGCCGTCAACAGAGCGCGGGATGCCCTCGCATTGACGGACCGCCTCCTCGATGCGGAAGAAGGCGGGCAGCGTTTCTTCCGCCGTTTGGCCAGACCGCCGGTTCGCGCGGTGGCGACCCGGGTGATGCGGCTCATGGGCAAGCAATACGTGCTTGGCGCGAGCATCGACGATGCGCTCCGGCGTGCGCGCAAGGGGGGGAGCGACGGTCTCCTGTATTCATTCGACATGCTGGGTGAGGCAGCACGCACGGCGGAGGCAGCGGAGAGCTATTACCGTACCTATGCGGAGGCCATCGAGGCCGTGGGCGCCGGCGCGACTTCGAAGAAGGCGGAACGTGCCAACGGGATCTCCGTGAAGCTCTCTGCGCTCCACCCCCGCTACGGCTACGCGCATCATGAGCGGAATATGCGCGAACTTCTGCCGCGGGTACGCGAGCTTTGCCAGCGGGCACGAGGCCATGGTATCGGCCTCACGATCGACGCCGAGGAAGCGGATCGGCTGGAGCTGTCCATGGACGTCTTCGAGGCGTTGGCAAGAGCGCCGGAGCTCGCAGACTGGGACGGTCTGGGCTTCGTGGTACAGGCGTACGGGAAACGATCGCCGGCGGTGATCGATTGGCTCGTCGCGCTGGCGCGCGAGACGGACCGGCGGATTCCCGTTCGGCTCGTGAAAGGGGCGTACTGGGACACCGAGATAAAGCGTGCCCAGGAGGCCGGTCACAGCGACTATCCCGTGTTTACCCGCAAGGCCAACACGGATCTCTGCTACGAGGTATGTGCGCGAAAACTGCTGGATGCCGGGGAACACGTGCACGCCCAGTTCGCCACCCACAATGCCTATACGATCGCGGTCTTGCGTGAACTGGCGGCGGGTCGTCGCTATGAGTTGCAGCGTCTCCACGGCATGGGGGCGCTGGTCTACGAGGCGCTGGCGGCACGCTGCGCGGATGAGAAGTTCCCCGTGCGCGTCTACGCGCCGGTCGGCCCGCACGACGAGTTGTTGCCCTATCTGGTCCGGCGGCTGCTCGAGAATGGCGCAAATAGCTCCTTCGTCAATCACCTGCTCGATGAGGGCGTTTCGCCAGCCACCCTGACATCGGATGTGCGCCACGAGGTAATGGCGAACGAAAGCCGCCGGCATGCGAGCATCCCGCTGCCCGCGGACATTCTGCGCGAGCAGGGCGATCACCGGCCGTTCACACCGGGCATCGATCTCACCGATCCGGATGCCGTCGAAGGACTGGACGAGCGCGCCAGTACCGTGCGGGCGACACGATGGGAAGCCGGCCCTGTCGTCGGCGGTCTGGAGCGAACCGGGGGCGGCGCCGAAATCGCCTCGCCGGCGGACCGATCCTGTCTCGTCGGCACCTGCCGTAGCGCCGATGAGGAGGATGTCGAGACGGCATTGTGCCTCGCGGATGCCGCCGGCGCGGACTGGAACGAGTGCGGCGGCGCGGCCCGCGCAGAGATCCTGGAACGGGCCGCATGCCTGCTGGAGGCCCGCATGGAGGAGCTCACCGGGCTGCTCGCCTTCGAGGCAGGACGGACGCTGGCCGACGGCGTCGCCGAGGTCCGTGAGGCAGCCGATTTCCTGCGCTACTACGCCAGCCGGGCCCGACGCGCGCAGGAGAAGTCCGGGTTATCTGCGGGCGATGCCGTCAACGCTGCTTCGTCCGGCCTGCGGGGCAGGGGCGTCTTCTTCTGCATCAGCCCGTGGAATTTCCCGCTGGCGATTTTCACTGGCCAGGTCGCGGCGGCGCTGGCAGCCGGCAATTGCGTGATCGCCAAGCCGGCCGAGCAGACGCCGATCATCGGCTTCATCGTCGTGAGGCTGTTGCACGAGGCCGGTGTGCCGCCGGAGGTCCTGCATTTCCTGCCCGGGGACGGTCCGTCGCTCGGGCGCCTTATCGTGCCCGATGCGCGGGTGCGAGGCGTCGCGTTCACGGGGTCCACGGCCGTTGCCCGAATTCTCTGGTCGCAGCTTGCGCGGCGATCGGGGGATCCCCCGGTGCTGATCGCCGAGACGGGCGGGCAGAATTGCATGGTCGTCGACTCGTCGGCGCTGGCGGAGCAGGTGGTGGACGACGTCGTCCGATCGGCCTTTTCGAGTGCGGGGCAGCGATGCTCGGCGCTACGCGTGCTCTACCTGCAGGAGGAGGTCGCGGATGACGTGACGAGTATGCTCGAGGGTGCCATGGCGGAATTGTCCGTCGGCGAGCCCTGGCGCCTGAGTACCGACGTAGGGCCGGTGATCGACGAACGGGCCAGGAGCCGCCTTCTCGATCATATCGAGGGCATGAAGGGTGAAGGCAGATTCCGCTATGCCTGTGACGTTCCACCTTCTCTCGGCAGCGGGACGTTCGTCGGTCCGCATCTTTTCGAGCTGTCGAGCATCCGGCAACTGCATGACGAGGTCTTCGGGCCGGTATTGCACGTGATCCGCTATGACCGCCAGCGGATCGGCGACGTGATCGAGGAGATCAACAGCACCGGATACGGCCTGACGATGGGCGTGCACAGCCGCATCGAGGGCTTCGCGCGGAGGATCGTGGCGGGCACGCGGGCCGGAAACAACTACATCAACCGGGACATGATCGGCGCGCTCGTCGGTATACACCCGTTCGGCGGCAATGGCCTCTCCGGTACCGGGCCGAAGGCGGGCGGACCCCATTATCTGCCGATGTTCAGCGAATCGGCTGCGCCGGGTCCGGCTGCGCCGGCCTACGAGAGCGCCGGCGCCACTCCGCCGGCGACTTCCCCGGCAGCCTGTTCGGCGGTGGTGAATGTGTCCGGGATAGTGGATGCCGCCGTCGCTGCGCAACAGGAATGGGAGGCAATGGCCGGCAGTCGACGAGGCGCGCTTTTGGAGGCGGCTGCGGCGCACATCGACACCCCGGCAGCCGCTGTGGACTGCCTCCGAAACCATGCGCGCAAAGCACGGACCCTGTTCGATGCGGCCGAGCCCCTGCCGGGGCCCGCGGGGGAGGAGAATCGGCTGGGCCGGCACGCACTGGGCGTCGTCGTCACTGGTATCGACGAGAGCGGTGCGTTCGAGGTCTTCCTCTCGCATGTGTGGGAGGCGCTGGCAGCCGGTAACGCCGTGATTGCGGGGACCGGGAGTGGCCTGAGGGAAGCCGCGGAGGAAATGCGCGGGCGAGTGACCGCGGCCGGCGTGCCCGCCGGCGCACTACAGGTTGTCGACTGGTCGACCGCGCAACGGTGCATCGTGGACGATCGCAGGGTCGGCGGGCTTGCCTGGGCGGGCGAAGCCGAAGGTGTGGGGCAGTTACGAGGCGAACTCGCGCGACAATCGCGCGCCATAACCCCCGTGGTCGGGAATCGACGGCCGCCGGCCGGACAACTGCGTTTTGCGATCGAGAAGACGGTGACGGTCAACACCATGGCGACCGGCGGTGATCCGGGACTCCTCAGTCTGCAGGAATGAAGCGCGGGTCGGGCATTAATGGAAGCAGGGGCTTCGGGGCCGGCGGATTCAGGAAGATCCGCCCGCCAGATGCTCCACCGTGTATACGGGTATGGCTGTGGACAGGATGGGCGTCTCCTGTGCGTGTCTGAACAGTTCCCGGACTGTGTCGAATCCGGAAACCACCCGTCCGAACGCCGCGAAGCCCTGACCGTCCGGGTTGCGTACACCGTGAAAATCCAGGGACGGCTCGTCCCGGAGGCAGATGAAGAAGCTCCCGTACAGTTCGTTGCAGCGGAATCTGGCCGCCGAGACGGTCCACTGACGATGCCGGAGTCCCGTCTCCCGTGTGCTCTCGTGCGGCACTGCCGAGCGTTCGTCCGCGTTCTGGCCGCGCAGGCCCAACTGGACGATACTGATGCCGGCGTCCTCCGCCGGCTCGTTGACCGGAGTTACGATCCGGAAGACGCTGCTTCCATCCAGGCGCTTGTCCCGCACGAGGGCGGAGAAATATTCACAGGTCTTTGGTGCCTGGTCGTGCTGCAGTTCGATCAGGAAGTCGCCGCGTGCGGTGACGACCTTCAGTCTCTCTCGTGCGGGTGCGTCCATCGGCTTTCCACCCGCGCTCACTGTGCGAAGCAGCAGCGATGGCCGGTGTCGGCAGGCGGGATCATTGGTCAGCCCGGAGACGCCGGTTCACGCAACCGGGAGGATGGGCGGGGTGCCCACCCAGATCAGCCGTGCGGTCGCGTCGCCGTTATTCACGACGCTGTGGTCGATCTGGGTGTTGATGTGCACACTGTCGCCGCTGGCGAGTTCGAATTGCTTGTCTCCTATCGTCAGTTCGACGGTGCCTTCGAGAACATAGAAGAAGTCTTCGCCGACCTCGCGCCGTACCGTCGGCAGAGAGACGCCGGCGGGAACCTCCATTAGAAGGGCGTTCATCTGCTGATTGCGTATGTCGCTGTCCAGCCGTGCGTAACGCACCACCGAGTCGAGTTCGAGGTACTGGGGTGTATCGGCACGCCGAACCAGGCTTGCGGCAGGCGGCGGCGTAATGAAGTAGTGGATATCGGTTTCGAGACCCTTCGCCAGATTCACGAGGGAGACGATCGAGGGGGTGGCCTTGCCGCGTTCGACCTGTGAGATGAAGGCAGGTGACAGCTCCGAGCGATCGGCCAGTTCCTGCAGGGTGAGTTTCAGTGCCTTGCGGCGAGCACGCAGCAGGCTTCCGATCGATCGATTCAGCGATCTCGCTGTTTCCTTGGCGTCTACCACGTGCCCCTCCAGGGTCTGCGCAGGTCCAGATTGGCCAGCAATGACATTATTTTGACATGTTAAAAATTTTTAGTATAGTCAAAGTCGGTACAAACAATGTGTATGGCTTGGCGTCATTTCCGATCGTCCGGCCAATCGGCCGTGCACCAGAGAATCCAAATTAAGGGGAGAGTGCCATGATTGCTCGATATCTAGTTCCGGTGCTGTTGCTCAGCGGTGTCACGGTCAGTGTTCCACAACTCGCCCTGGCCCAGCAGCAGCAAGCCACGGCCGGCGAGATCGAAGAGGTGGTCGTGACGGCCCGCAGACGTGAGGAGTCCGTGCTCGATGCACCGGTCGCGGTCACCGTGTTCACGGGGGCCGAGGTCGTCGACGCCGGCATTGATCGTGTGGAGGACTTCATCCAGTTGACGCCAAACGTGACGCTGGCGACTTCCCAGGGCATCGGCACGTCGTTCCTGACCATCCGGGGGCTGACCCAGGTTCGCAACGGCGAGGCACCGGTCGCCACCGTGGTCGACGGCGTCCTGCAGTTCAGCGGCATCCAGTTTCGCCAGGAAATCTTCGACATTGAAAGCATCCAGGTCGTCAAGGGACCCCAGGGCGCCATCTACGGTCGGAACGCCACCGGCGGTGCCATCATTATCAATACGAAAAAGCCGACGAACGAGACCGATGCCTACGTCACTGGCGGCTTCGGCGATGGCAATGAATACCAGATCGGCGGCGCGGTGGGTGGTGCCCTGGTCGAGGATCAGCTCTTCGGTCGGGTATCCGCCAACTACATCGATCGGGACGGTTATCTGGATAACCTCACCCGCGGCGTCGAGGACGATCCCTTCGAGGACCTCGCTGTCCGGACGCGGCTTATCTGGGAGCCGTCCGAGGAACTCAGCGTCGATCTGCGAGCCAACTTCGCGCGGCACAAAGGCCGTGGCATCGGTTTCCAGTATCAGGCGGTTGATCTCGCCGCGGACGGCATTACCGCCATCGGCTTCGGGACCGATACCGGACCTGTGGATGCAGACAACGTTTTGCCGCCGATCTCCAACAATCCGGATATCGGTGAGAGGGATACCGACGACTTCGCGGTGAAGATCGACTGGTATACGGACTACGGCACGCTCACCTCGACCACCTCGTACACGACGATCGAGGAATTCGCCGACTCGGATCAGTTCCCGTATACGAATGCGCGCAGCGCGCCGGAGTTGTTCGGACTGGACGGTACCCAGACCGGCTTTTTCGATCTCGAGGCCTGGAGCCAGGAGCTGCGCTTCAGCTCCCCGGCGGAAAACCGCCTGCGTTGGGAAGTGGGCGCCTACTACCTGGACTGGCAGCGTTTCGTCTCCTTGTCCACCGGCGTGGATACCGGTAATGGCATATTTCGGGTCGAGCGCGAGCCGTTGACGAATCCGCTGAACCCGACCACCTCGTTCCTGGCGGATGACAACGAGAATACGGCGGAAGCCATTTTCGGCCAGGTCCAGTACGACATCACCGACAGGCTCGAATTCTCGGTCGCTCTGCGTTACGACGAGGAGGAACGTGTCCAGTTCGTCTCGCCGCTGCAGTTCCCGGCCGGCCAGCCTGGTGCCCGCAACGAGGAGACATTCGACAAGTGGCAGCCGAAGGTGACTTTGCGTTACCAGCCCGTGCCGAGCCAGAACTGGTATGCAACCTATGCGGAAGGCTTCCGCAGCGGCCAGTTCAACCAGAACGGCATTTCCGACGTCGCGGCCGATGCCGGTCTGCCGGGCGTGTCCGACGTCGCCGATCAGGAGAACTCGGAATCCTACGAGGTCGGTTTCAAGGGTGATTTCGCCGAGGGCCGGCTGCGTCTCGGCGCCGCCCTGTTCAGCACCGACGTAGAGGGACAGCAGTTCTTCTCGTTCATCGGCGCCATCAGCGCGCAGATCCTCACGAATATCGACGACGTCTCTCTCTGGGGCGGCGAACTCGAGATGACCTACCTCGCGACCGATCGTCTGCAGGCTTACGCCGCGCTCGGCTACACCAACAGCGAGATCGAGGCCTACACGGTGGATCCGAGCGTCGTCGGCAACGAGGCGCCTTACATCGCGGATAACACGTTCAACGCCGGCTTCCGTTATGAGTTTCCGCTGCAGGTAAGCTCGGCGGTGCCGTTCGTTCGCGTGGACTACGAGCGCCGGGGGAGTCAGTACTGGGATGTCCAGAACTCGACCTCCCGCTCGGCGCTGGATTTCCTCAATCTGCGCCTTGCCCTGGAGCACGATAACTGGCTGCTCTCCGCCGACGTCGAGAATGCCCTCGACGAAGAGTACAACTCCGAGTGGGTGGCCGGCGGCTTCTCCGCGGCGGCGCCCGGGCGCATCTGGCGCGTCGAGCTGCGCTACAGCTTCTTCTGAGAGTGGATGAAAGGCCGCAGTAAACTGTCTGTCAACTTGCCGGTCACGCCGCTGGAGTCTTAATGAGTAAATATCGCGTATCCGCCGATATCGGCGGGACCTTCACCGATCTCGTCGTCGACCCGGCCGACGGCCCGACTTTCGTGGGCAAGGTGGCGACCACCCCCGACGATCCGGCCAGAGGCGTCATCGAGGGTGTCCGCCAGATCATCCCCGACGCAGCTGACATCTCGTTCTTCGTGCATGGGACGACGGTAGGGCTCAACGCCTTTCTCGAGCGCCGCGGCGAGCGCGTGCTGCTGCTTATGACCGCGGGCAGCGGCGACAGCTACAGCATCGCCCGAGGCAATCGCCGGACCTTGTATGACCTGCAGTACGCCAAGCCGAAGCAGCTGGTATCGCGGGGCGACGTCCATGAGATCGGTGGTCGTCTCTCCTGGGATGGCGAGGAGATCGAGCCATTAAGTCGCGATGAGCTGACGCGGGTCGTGGAAAAGGTCCGCGCCGAAGACATCCGGTCCATCGCCGTGTGTTTCCTGCATGCCTATGCGCAGCCGCGGCACGAGCTCGAGGCGGAGCAGTTTCTGCGCGAGGCACTGCCCGGCGTGTCGATCACGCTCTCGCACACCGTGGCCCGGGAGTGGCGCGAATACGAGCGGGCGTCGACCGCGGTGATGAATGCCTATGTGGCACCCGTAGTCCAGCGGTATCTGTCGAGTCTCGAGCGAGAGTTCGACGGGCTCGGGATGGACGCCACCGTGCACATCATGCAGTCCAGCGGCGGCGTCGCCACCGCCGAAGCGGCGCGCGACAACCCGGTGTTCACACTGCTTTCCGGTCCGGTGGGCGGTACCGTCGGCGGTGTTTCGCTGGCCTCTGCGGCCGGCCGGGATAACCTCCTGTGCGTCGACATGGGGGGTACCTCCTTCGATTTGTCTCTGGTGATCGACGGCGGTGCGACCGCGACCACCGAGACGGAACTCGAGGGGCTGCCGCTTCTGCTGTCCATCCTGGACATCCAGACCATCGGCACGGGCGGCGGCTCCATCGCATGGATGGAGGGAGAAGGACTGCGCGTGGGGCCGCACAGTGCCGGCTCGGTGCCGGGTCCTGCCTGCTACGGCCGTGGCGGCACGGAGCCCACCGTCACCGACGCCAACGTCTATCTCGGCCGACTCGGAACGGCTTCCCTGCTCGGCGGAGACATGACGCTCGATCTTGACGCGGCATCGCAGGCGATCGAGTCGCTGGCGAAGCGGGCCGGCATGGAGCCGACCGCACTCGCCGAGGGAATTCTGGCAATCTCGAACGCCGCGATGGCCGATGCCATGCGAACCATCACCGTCAGCCAGGGCCTGGATCCCCGGGACTTCTCCCTGGTCGCTTTCGGCGGTGCCGGGCCTATGGCAGCCGTGTTCCTGGCCGAGGAACTGGAGATCGGGGAGGTCATCGTGCCGAACTTCCCGGGAACGTTCTCCGCCTGGGGGATGCTGCAGACGGACCTGCGCAGCGATCAGACCTGCGCCTATTACCAGGCGGTCGCATCCGTCGACCTGGATGATCTCGGGCGGCGTTACAAGGAACTCGAGGAGCTGGGTGCGGCGGCGCTCCGGAACCAGGGCGTGGAGGATGCCGATCTGTTCTACGAGCGCTCGGCGGACATGCGCTACATCGGCCAGGAATACTCCATCAAGGTGTCGTTCCCGTCCGACAGCAGCCTCGACGATATCGTCGCGGCGTTCCACGAGAGCCACGATCGGCGCTACGGGCATAGTTCTCCCGCGGCCCCCGTGGAATTCGTGAATCTCCGCCTGGCGGCTTTCGGCGCGCTCGACCGCTCGAGTGTCGACCGGCCGGAGGCCGCGGAGGGGTCGAAATCCGCGCGGATCGGCGAGCGTGAGACCATCTACAACGGCGAGCGACTGTCGACGCCGATATTCGATCGAACCCGGCTAGGCAAGGACGATCGCCTGTCGGGTCCCCTCATCGTCGAAGAGAAGAGCGCGACGACGGTCGTGCCCCCCGGCTGGCAGGCAAGGGTGGACGATATCGGCAATATCCTGATTACACCGGAGGCGGCAAAGTGAGCGCTCGCATCGATCCCGTTACGACGGAAATCATCAGAAACGCATTCATCTCCATCGCCAACGACATGAATGCGGCGCTGATCCGCAGTGCCTTCACACCGGTCATCTACGAAGGCAAGGACTGCTCGGTCGCGCTGATCGACGAACAAGGCGAAGTGCTCGGCCAATCGCTGGGTCTGCCACTGTTCCTCGGCAATCTCGAGATCTGCGTAAAGCTCATCGCCGAGCAGCATGGCTGGGACTACTTCAAGCCGGGTGATGTGTTCTACATGAACGACTCGTACATGACGGGCACCCACCTCAATGACTCCACGGTGATCATGCCTATTTTCAACGGGCCGGAGCGTATCGGGTTTGCGGCCTCCCGCGCCCACTGGCTCGATGTGGGGGCAAAGGACCCGGGCACGCCGGTGGATTCCCATGAGATTTACCAGGAGGGCACCCGCTGGGGACCGACCCGGCTGTACGACGGTGGCGTGCCCCGTGATGACGTCATCGACCTGCTGCGGCGGAACAGTCGCTTCGGGGACGCATTGATCGGCGATCTCAACGCGCAGATCGCCGCCGGCCGGACCGGCGAGAGGCGACTCAGAGCGCTGTTCGAACGTTTCGGAGCCGAGCAGATCCGTGCCGCCCGCGACGAGATCTTCCGGCAGACGGAGGCCCGGGAGCGTGCGGCAGTTCAGCAGATCCCGGACGGTGAATACACCGCGGAAGGCTCTCTCGACGACGACGGTCTGGGTAACGGCCCGATTCCGGTTCGGCTCAAGATCGACGTTGCCGGCGACAGGATGCTCCTGGATCTGGAGGGTTCCAGCCCACAGGCACGGGGACCGATCAACTGCGGTCTGACCCAGACCATTGCGGCAGTGCGGGTGGCCTACAAGCTGCTGGTCAGCCCGGATATGGCGCCGAACGGCGGTTCGTTCAAACCGCTGGAGGTCAGTGCGCCGGACTGCAGTCTGTTCAACGCCAAGGAGCCCGCTGCCTGCGGTTGGTACTTCACGCCCCTCGGGTTGCTGATCGACCTCGTCGTCAAGGCGCTGGCTCCGGCCATGCCCGAGCAGGCGGCCGGTGCGCATTACGGCGACTCGATGGTGATCACGATTACCGGCGCAGACCCGCGGAACGGCAACCAACCGTACCTGATGATCGAGCCCACCACGGGCGGCTGGGGCGCTTATCACGGCGGCGACGGAGCCGACTCGCTGATCAACAACGTCAACGGCAGTTTCAAGGACCTGCCGATCGAAGTCTTCGAGCGGAAATACCCACTGCGCATCCGGCGTTACGGGATCCGGTCCGATTCCGGCGGAGCAGGGCGGTTCCGGGGCGGCAATGGTACTTATCGGGAATACGAGGTGCTGTCGGATTCGGTCATGTATCTCTGGTTCGAGCGTTCGGTCACTCCGGCGTGGGGCCTTTTCGACGGCAGTTCGGCTGAGCCGCCCCGGGTCGAGGTGGATGTCCCGGGCGAAGCGACGCAGGCGCATCTCAAGGTCAACGCGCTGTCGGTCCCTGCAGGTACGATTATTCGCTCCCACACAGGAGGCGGCGGAGGCTACGGCCCGGCGCTCGAGCGTGATGTCGAACTCGTGCGCCAGGACGTGGTGGACGGCTTCGTATCGAAGCAGAAAGCCTGGGCCGATTATGGTGTCGTGCTCAATGACGACCTTAGCGTGGACAACGAGGCAACGGACGAAGCACGAAGTGCCATGCGGTGAGCGGCACGGGCGAGTTCAGCCTGAGCCGGGTCCCGCAGGGCGCCACCTATAGCGGATGGCGGATCGCGCTCGTCGTTATCGGCGGGACGATTTCAATACCCGGTTTCCTGATGGCCGCGCAGATCGGCGCTGCGATGGGGCTGGTCGATGCCGCTAAAGCATTCGCCCTGGGTTGTCTGGTGCTCGGGACGCTGGGCGCTGCGACGGGAGTCGCCGGTCAAAGGTCGGGTCTGTCGGCTCATATGCTCGGGCAGTTCGCGTTCGGTCGCATGGGCGGACGGGCCGCGAGTCTGACAATCGCCCTGTCGCTGGTGGGCTGGTTCGGCGTCATCTCCAATATCTTCGGCCTTGCCGCCCATGGGCTGGCCCAGAGTATCCTCGGCGGCACAGTTCCGGTCGCGGGCTATATCGTCGGTGGCGGCTTGCTGATCACGGGTGTGACTGCCGCGGGCTTCAAGGGTCTGGACAGGCTCGCACTGATACTGGTGCCGGTCATGTTCTCGTTCCTCCTCCTCGCGGCATGGCTGTCATTCGATAAGGTCGGATCCTGGGTGGCGCCGGAGCAGGCCTCGCTGTCAGTGCCGGTAGCCGTCTCGGCGGTGGTAGGGAGCTATATCGCCGGCGTGGCTATCCAGCCCGACTACGCTCGCTTCGCGCCAAGCCGGCG
>DASRVH010000037.1:0-23064 GCA_035655155.1 Woeseiaceae bacterium | reverse complement strand
CATCCACAGCCGCGACGACGACATCGTGCCCTTCCACCACGGCCGCGAGATCTACGAGTCCGCCGGCGAGCCACGCCAGTTCCTGGAACTGTCCGGCCCCCACAACGGCGCCCACGTGCTGAGCGAGGAGCGCTACCTGGAGGGCTTGCGGGATTTTCTGGCGACCGCGCTACCCCCCACCGCGCTACCCCCCATGTAGGAGGGCCTTCAGGCCCGATTGTTTGATGGATCGGGGCTAAAGCCCCTCCTACACGCAATTGCCCTCAGAAAAACACCAGACACCGCGTCTCGAGACTCTCCCGCGGGGCCGCCCCGGCTGGCGCCGAGGGATCATCGAACGAGGAGTGCAGCGTGAACCGCGTACGCCCGTCGGTGGCGGAGTCGAAGGTCTTGAACACCAGCGCCTCATCCGGCTGCATGCGCGGATAGTAGTACCAGCGCTGCTCCGGGTGCTGCAGCGCCACCTGCAGTTCGCCGATGCGGTCCTCGCCGCGGCGTTCCACGGCCACGAGGTCTTCCTCCCTGACGGTCGTCGCATCGGCCAGCACCAGCGGATGATTCAGCACGGCTCCGGCGGTCGAGCGCCAGACGTTGATGATGGCGAAGCGCCGCGCGAGCAGGCGTTCCGCTTCCTCCGGTGCGTCTGCGTAGTGGTCGCGCAGACGCTTCACCCCGGAGCGCGCGGTGTAGTCGTTGTGCACGATGACCGCCGGGTCTCGAATATTGCGCTCGCGCTGGCGCTCGAGGGACGAGGCACGGCGGGTGTCGTCGAAGATCTCGACCCGTGCCGCGCCGGTGAGCCGGGTCAGCAGCGTCCTGACCTCTTCGTGATGCACCGCCTCGATCTGCTCGTCGTCATGGAAATCGGTGACCGCCGTCGGCTGCGCGACCAGCATGAAGCCCTCGGCGTCGAGACGGGTGTCGGGCAGATGCGACCGGGCGTCGTGGACGGCGACCTCCCGGGTGGTGAAATTGCCGAGGTGTTCGGTGCTGTCGCCGCCGCCTTTCGAGGGTACGTAGGCGAGCGGCCCGTCGAGATCGGCCAGGAATTTCAGCCTGGCGGTGATCGGGTCTGCGCCGAGGCTACCGGCGGGTTTCGTCATCGTGTCTCTCCCTGTGCCGTGTCGGTGGGCTCGCTCGGGTTGTGATGCAGTTCTCGGCGTCAGCGTGGCTTCTGCCGTAGAAATCTCGGGGTTCGAACCGCAAACCGCAATCGGAGGGCCGAACCGTGAAAGACCACGAAGATACCAGCCCGCTCGACGAATACGACCTCGACGATACGCTCAACCGGCAGATGACGACGTCCGGCGTGACCGGGATCGTGCGCGAACTGCGCCAGCACGCGGGCCATTATCCGGTCGAGAATCCGGCCGAGGCCGACGAGGCGGAGAACGACGAGTTCTGAGGCCGCGCGCGGCGGGCCGACGCTCTGCTGACGCGCCAGCAGGCAACGGGGTGTCTAGAGTCCCCCCGCCCGTTCGATGAACGCGCGCACCTCGGCCACGTTGGTGCCGTCCTTCATGTTCGTGAACAAAAACGGCCGCTCGCCGCGCATGCGGCGGGCGTCCCGGTCCATGACGTCGAGGTCGGCGCCCACCAGTGGGGCGAGGTCGATCTTGTTGATGACCAGCAGGTCCGAGCGGGTGATGCCGGGGCCGCCCTTGCGCGGGATCTTGTCGCCGGCGGAGACGTCGATCACGTAGATGGTGATATCCGCGAGTTCCGGCGAGAAGGTGGCGGCCAGGTTGTCGCCGCCGGATTCGATGATGACGAGGTCGAGGTCCGCGAAGCGCCGGGACATGTCGGCGACCGCCGCCAGGTTCATCGAGGCGTCCTCGCGGATGGCGGTGTGGGGACAGCCGCCGGTCTCCACGCCCATGATGCGCTCGGCCGGCAGCACTTCGGCGCGGGTCAGGAATTCGGCGTCTTCGCGGGTATAGATGTCGTTGGTGACGACGGCGACGGAGTAGTCGCCGGCCATGCTGCGGCAGAGTGCCTCGGTGAGCGCCGTCTTGCCGGAGCCCACCGGCCCGCCGATGCCTACGCGCAGGGGTCCGCTTTCGCTCATGACCGGAATAACCTCGTGTACTGGACTTCGTGTTTCATGGAGGCGACGTCGACCATCGGCGTCGACGAGGAGACCTCGTCCACCGGCGTGGCCGCCGCCCGTTCGACCGCCGCGAGGCAGACCGGCATCAGCTCGGCGGTGATGCGCTGGCCGTCGGTCTGGCCCAGCGGGATCAGCCGCACCGCGGCCGATACCAGGTTCGCCGCGTAGGCGTGGGCGTAGGCGGTGAGTGTCGCCGTCCGGCCGATGCCGTGGCTCCGCGCCACCGCGCCCACGGCGACGGCGTGGACGATCTCGTCCCGGGCCAGTTGCGCGAGCGCCGCGGTGGCCGCGCAGGGCCAGGCGTCTGCCGTGACGCTCGCGAATGCGCGTCCCTGGGCCGTGCTCTCGAGGCGCAGTTCGGCCGTGCCCTGGAAGGCGAGTGCGAGTTCGTTGAGTCCGCGCAGTTCGCCCGGCGCGGTCGGTCGGCCGGCGTCGATGTCACAGGCGGCGCCGACGAACACGAGATCCGCATAGCCGTTGCCCACCGACATGACGGTGCCGATCCAGTCCCGGGCGCCGTCCCGGTCGCGGACCAGGCCGGCGTCGACCGCGTATTCGAGGCCGTGGGAGAACGCGTACGCGCCCACCGGATACGCGGGCGAGAGCCAGGACATCAGGCGGAAGAGGGCTTCACTCATGGCCGCGGCCCTCGCCATCGCGGTCGTCGTGCGAGTGATGCGAATGACCCGCATAGGCGCCGCCCTCCGGGTGGAACGGCGCATCCGTCGTGCGGGTCTCGGCGCCGAGACCCGCGAGCATGTCCAGGATGACGTGGTCGTAGCGGATGCGGAGGGTCTCGCCCAGGATCTGCGTGGGCAGGTGCCGGTTGCCCAGGTGCCAGGCGATGCGCAGCAGCTGCTCGGGCGATTCCGCACGGACGTCGATGACCCGCTCGGGCTTCGCCCGCACCCGCACCGCGGTGCCGTCGCTGAGCGCCAGGCCGTCGCCGTCCGCCAGCGCGACGGTTTTCGGCAGGTCCAGCAGGAACTCCCGCCCGCATTCGGTGCGCATGGCGATGCGGCGGCGGTGGCGGGCGTCGTAGTCGAGCTCCACCACGTCGGCGTCCGCCGGGGGATCGGCGATGACGCGCTGTGCCCGCGGCGGGTTCATCGTTGCGACAGCCGGCCCGCTCAGTACAGGAAGTAACGCTGGGCCATCGCCAGCTCCGTGGCCGGCTCGCAGGTGAGCAGCTCGCCGTCGGCGCGCACCTCGTAGGTCTCCGGGTCCACCTCGATGGCCGGGCAGTAGTCGTTCAGGCGCATGTCCTTCTTGCTGATCCCGCCGCGGGTGTTGCGGACCGCCAGCGTCTGTTTGGCGAGACCCAGCGTCTCGCGGATGCCGGCATCCTGGGCGGCCGCCGAGACGAAGGTCACGGCGCTCTCGTGCATGGCGCGGCCGTAGCTCGCGAACATCGGACGGTAGTGCACCGGCTGGGGCGTGGGGATGGAGGCGTTCGGGTCGCCCATGGGTGCCGCCGCAATGCTGCCCATCTTGATGACCAGGTCCGGCTTCACGCCGAAGAAGGCCGGCGACCACAGCACGAGGTCGGCGAGCTTGCCTTCCTCCACGGAGCCCACGTAGTCGGCGATGCCGTGGGCGATGGCCGGGTTGATGGTGAACTTGGCGATGTAGCGGCGCACGCGCAGGTTGTCGTTGTCGCCGCTCTCCCCGGGCAGGCGGCCGCGCTGCTTCTTCATCTTGTCGGCGGTCTGCCAGGTTCGGATCAGCACCTCGCCCACCCGGCCCATGGCCTGGCTGTCCGAGGCGATGATGGAGAACGCGCCCAGATCGTGCAGGATGTCCTCGGCGGCGATGGTCTCGCGGCGGATGCGGCTCTCGGCGAAGGCGATGTCCTCCGGGATGGACGGGTCGAGGTGATGGCAGACCATGAGCATGTCCAGGTGCTCGTCGATGGTGTTCACCGTGTAGGGCCGCGTCGGGTTGGTGGAGGAGGGCAGCACGTTCGGCTGGCCGCACACGCGGATGATGTCCGGCGCGTGGCCGCCGCCGGCGCCCTCGGTGTGGAAGGCGTGGATGGTGCGGTCCTTGAACGCAGCTATCGTGTCCTCGACGAAGCCGCTCTCGTTCAGCGTGTCGGTGTGGATCATGACCTGCACGTCGTAGTCGTCTGCCACGGACAGGCAGCAGTCGATGGCCGCGGGCGTGGTGCCCCAGTCCTCGTGCAGCTTCAGCGCGCAGGCACCGCCCAGCACCTGCTCCTCCAGCGCGGCGGGCAGCGAGGCGTTGCCCTTGCCGGCGAAGGCGAGGTTCATGGGGAAGGCATCGGCGGCCTGCAGCATGCGGCCGATGTGCCAGGCGCCCGGCGTGCAGGTGGTCGCATTGGTGCCGGTGGCCGGGCCGGTGCCGCCGCCCAGCATCGTGGTGACGCCGGACATGAGCGCCTCCTCGATCTGCTGCGGGCAGATGAAATGGATATGGGCGTCGAAGGCGCCCGCGGTCAATATCTTGCCCTCGCCGGCGATGGCCTCGGTGGTCGGGCCCACCACGATGTCGACGCCGGGCTGGGTGTCCGGGTTGCCGGCCTTGCCGATCTTCGCGATGCGCCCGTCGCGCAGCCCGACGTCGGCTTTGTAGATGCCGGTGACGTCGATGATCAGCGCATTGGTAATCACGGTGTCGACGGCGCCGTCGGCGCGGGCGTGCTGGGACTGGCCCATGCCGTCGCGGATGACCTTGCCGCCGCCGAACTTCACTTCCTCGCCGTAGACGGTGCGGTCGGATTCCACCTCCACGATCAGGTCGGTGTCGGCCAGGCGCACCCGGTCGCCGGTGGTGGGGCCGTACATGGCGGCATAGGCTGCGCGCGGGATGCTCGCCATCAGAGGTCTCCCATGATCTGCTGGTTGAAGCCGAAGATCTTACGGTCGCCGACGATGGGCACCAGGGTGACGTCGCGGCTCTGGCCCGGCTCGAAGCGCACCGCCGTGCCGGCGGCGATGTCGAGGCGTCGGCCGCGGGCGGCATCCCGGTCGAAGTCGAGCGCGCCGTTGGTCTCGAAGAAGTGGTAGTGCGAACCCACCTGGATGGGCCGGTCGCCGGTGTTGGCAACGGTGACGGTGACCGCCTCGGCGCCCGCGTTGATCTCGATCTCGCCGTCGGCGGGGAAGATTTCGCCGGGGATCATGCTCGCCTCCTTGCTCGGGTTTAGCGGATGGGTTCTAGCGGATAGGCTCGTGGACGGTGACCAGCTTGGTGCCGTCCGGGAAGGTGGCCTCCACCTGCACGTCGTGGATCATCTCCGGGATGCCTTCCATGACCTGCTCGCGGGTCAGCACCTGCGCGCCTTCGGCCATCAGCGTGGCCACGGACTTGCCGTCACGGGCTCCCTCGACGACGAAGTCGGAGATGAGCGCTACGGCCTCCGGGTGGTTCAGCTTCACGCCCCGTGCCAGGCGGTTGCGGGCGACCATCGCGGCCAGCGATATCAGCAGCTTGTCTTTTTCCCTGGGGGTGAGATGCATACCGGTCCCTGTCCTCAGCAGTGCCACACGCGTGGCAATGTTATACCAGAGGTCTCGCCGGCCAGCGTGACGAGGCGGATCAGCATGGCGCGCATCGCGGCGCCGTCGGCGGCCACGACGCGCAGGACGGCGAGCCCGTCGAGAAGGGTGGCGCCGACGTCGGTGCCGCCGTCGGCCGGCAACTCGGATGGCGATTCGGCCGATGCAACCGTCAGCACCTCCCGGGCCGCCTTAACGATCCGGTCACAGTCCGGTGCAACCACGACCATCGTCGCGATGCAGTGCGCGCCGTCGGCCACCGGTCCGCGGGCGAGACTGGCGTCGATGGGCCCGGTGAGCGCGTCGTCCAGGAGGAAATGATCGGCGAAAGCCAGGCGGCCGGCGATCCGCACGCGCCAGCGGTCGGAGACCCGGCCGCGGCTCACCGTTTCGCCCATGGCGCGGCGGCCGAACACCGTGCTTTCCAGCGCCAGCAGGCAGGCGTCCGGCGCCACCTCGATCTCCAGCGAGCGGGCCAGCCGGGCGCCGTCGAAAACAATCGTCTCCTGGGGCAGCCAGCAGGCGACGGCGTCTGCGTCGACGCGCAGCCGGGTCGTCACCCGGGCCGAGCCTTCGCCCGCCGCCCGATAGACGCGCTCGGCCGCCTGGCTGGTCACCGTTGCCCGCGCGCCTTCGCGCCAGTGGATGTCCGTGTTCAGGACATCGCCGTCGGCGAGGCCGCCCGCGGTATTCAGCAGGACGGCTTCGGGGCTGCCGCCCTGCTTGCGGGGGAAGCGGACCTTAGAACACCCCTGCTGGTACAGCTCGTCGAGACAGGTGTCGGAAGCCCGGCGTTTGAACGAGACCCGCGCGGCGCCGGAGGAGCGCTGCAGGGCGGGGGCGGCGCCGGCGGTCACCGCGTGCCGGCGCCGGCCGAAACGCGGGCGGCCTGGTCCGCAGCCGCGTCCGCGGCCTCCTCCTCGGCCTCTTCCGCCGCCGCTTCCGCGGTAATAATCTCCAGGAACGCATCGCCGTAGCGTTCCAGCTTCGCCTCGCCCACGCCGTTGATGCTGAGCAGTTCGGCTTCCGTCTTCGGCCGGTGCTCGGCCATCTGCTGCAGCGTGGCGTCGTGGAAGATGACATAGGGCGGCAGGTCGAGCCGGTCCGCGATTTCCTTGCGGCGCTTGCGCAGGGCCTCGAACAGCGACTGGTCCGCGGGCGCGAGATCGGCGGCGGCGTCGCGGCGCTGCTTCTTCTCCGTCTTCAGCTTGCGATCCTCGCGCAGCCGGAGCTCGATCTCGCCGCGGAGCAGCGGCCGGCTCCGGTCGGTGAGCACCAGCGCGCCGTAACGGCTCTGGTCCGATTTCAGGTAGCCCTGCACGATGAGCTGGCGCACCACCGAGCGCCAGGCGGGGCCGGCGAGCTCGGTGCCGATGCCGTAGACGGAGAGCCGGTCGTGGCGGTGCTGGGCGATCTTGTCGGTGGTCTTGCCGAGCAGCACGTCCACCACGTGGGCGGCGCCGAAACGCTGGCCGGTGCGGTAGACGGCGGAGAGCAGCTTCTGCGCGGCCTCGGTGCCGTCCCAGGTGGCCGGCGGGTTCAGGCAGTTGTCGCAGTTGCCGCAGTCTTCAGTGAGCTCGTCACCGAAGTAGGCCAACAGCGGCCGGCGCCGGCACTCGGTGACCTCGCACCACCCGAGCAGTGCGTCCAGCTTCTGGCGGTCGTGGCGCTTGCGGTCCTCGTCCGCCTCGGAATCGTCCACCATCTGGCGCAGGCGCACGACGTCCTGCAGGCCGTAGATCATCCAGGCCTCCGCCGGTTCGCCGTCGCGCCCGGCGCGGCCGGTCTCCTGGTAGTAGGACTCGATGCTCTTCGGCAGGTCGAGGTGCGCCACGAAGCGCACGTCCGGCCGGTCGATGCCCATGCCGAAGGCGATGGTGGCAACGACGATCACAGATTCCTCGGTGAGGAAGCGGTGCTGGTGGTCGGCGCGCATCTCCGCGGACAGCCCGGCGTGGTAGGGCAGGGCGTTGTGGCCCTCGCGCCGCAGCGCCTCGGCAATGCTCTCCGTCTTCTTACGGGACAGGCAGTAAACGATACCGGCCTCGCCGGCGTGGCCCTGCAGGAACTGGGTCAGCTGGCGACGGGTGTCCGACTTCGGCTGCACCAGGTAGCGGATGTTCGGGCGGTCGAAGGGGCTGACGAAGACGGCGGGATCGTTCAGCGCGAGACGCTCGACGATCTCCTCGCGCACGATCGGCGTGGCCGTGGCGGTCAGTGCCAGGCGCGGCACGCCGGGGAACAGCTCGCCCAGGGTATCCAGAGCCAGATAGTCGGAGCGGAAGTCGTGGCCCCACTGGGAGACGCAGTGGGCCTCGTCGATGGCGATGACCGACAGCGGCACGTCGGCGAGCAGCGCCTGGGTGTGCGGCTGCACCAGGCGCTCGGGGGCGACGTAGAGCAGCTGGATCTCGCCGGCCTTCAGGCGGGCGATGACGTCGTGCTGGGCCTCCCGGCTCAGGCTCGAGTTCAGGAAAGCCGCCTCGATGCCCAGCTCGTGCAGCGCCCGCACCTGATCCTGCATGAGGGCGATCAGCGGCGAGACCACCAGGCCGACGCCGCCGCGCACCAGCGCCGGGATCTGATAGCAGAGCGACTTGCCGCCGCCGGTGGGCATGAGCACCAGCGCATCGCGGCCGGCCAGCGCCGCCTCGATGACCTCGGCCTGGTCGCCGCGGAAGTGCCGGTAGCCGAAGACGTCGTTGAGGGTCTGCAGGGCGGGGTTGGACATGGGCGAGAATGATCGCACACCGCCAGGAGAATTGTAGGAGGGGCTTTAGCCCCGATTCATACGCAAATCGGGGCTAAAGCCCCTCCTACGAGCCCCTCCTACACCCTACGCGCGTTTGCGGCCCCGGGACTGGTTGTTCTGCCGCCGCGGCCCGTTGCGCCGCGGCTGCGGGCGCGGCTTGCGCGCCGTCTGCAGCGGCTCCGGCCGGATGCGCGGATCCGGTTCGTAGCCCGGGATCACTTCCTTCTCGATGCGCACGTTCAGCAGCCGCTCGATGTCGCGCAGCAGCCTGTCCTCGTCCACGCAGACCAGCGAGACGGCGTGGCCGTCGAGCCCGGCGCGGGCCGTGCGGCCGATGCGATGCACGTAGTCCTCGGGCACGTGAGGCAGCTCGTAGTTCACCACGTGGGGCAGGCTGTCGATGTCGAGGCCGCGGGCCGCGATGTCGGTGGCCACCAGCACCCGGATCTTGCCGGACTTGAAGTCCGCGAGCGCCCTGGTGCGCGCATTCTGGGACTTGTTGCCGTGGATGGCAGCCGCGTCCAGGCCATCGGCAGACAGCTGCTTCGACAGCCGGTCGGCGCCGTGTTTGGTGCGGGTGAACACCAGCACCTGACGCCAGTTCTCCGCGCCGATGCGGTGGGAGAGAAGCTCGCGCTTGCGCGCCTTGTCCACGGGGTGGACGAGCTGGATGACCCGTTCCGCCGTGGTGTTGCGCGGCGCCACCGAGATCTCCACCGGCGAGCTCAGGAAGTCCGCGGCGAGGCTGCGGATCTCCGGCGAAAAGGTGGCGGAGAACAGCAGGTTCTGCCGCTGCGCCGGAAGCAGCTTCAGGATCTTGCGGATGTCGCGGATGAAGCCCATGTCGAGCATGCGGTCCGCCTCGTCCAGGACGAGCATCTCGACGCCCGAGAGGTCTATGGTGCGTTGCTCCACGTGGTCGAGCAGCCGGCCCGGCGTGGCGACGACGATGTCCACCCCGTCGCGCAGGCGCTTGATCTGCGGGCGGATGCTGACGCCGCCGAAGATCTGCAGCGAGCGCGTGGGCAGGTGACAGCCGTAGTTCCTGACGCTCTCGCTGACCTGGGCGGCCAGTTCCCGCGTGGGCACGAGTATCAGGGCGCGGATGCGGCGCTTGCCGCCGGGCCGCGATGCCATGAGCCGCTGCAGCAGCGGCAGCGTGAAGCCCGCCGTCTTGCCGGTGCCCGTCTGGGCGCTGGCCAGGATGTCGCGGCCTGCGAGAATGGGCGGTATGGCCTCGCGCTGGATGGGGGTCGCCTCGCGGTAACCCTGTTTTTCGACAGCACTCAGCAATTCGGCCGACAGGCCGAGTTCAGAAAAAAGCATGGATAGTTGCTCCGATTCGTCTGACCCGCAGCACGACGGAGTCGCGCACGGTTCGGCCCAGACTGGATTCTTTGGGTGTGACTCCGGGAGCGCAGGGTGCGCGGCGGAGTGATTGGCGCAGACCGATGTGCGCCAGGCTGCGCGCACTGTAACAGAAGCGGCGCGAAAAGAAAGCAACGTAGGAGGCCCTTCAGGCCCGACCCCGCCTTCAGGATCCCGCAATCACTCCACCCCCCACTCCCGCAAATGCCGCTTCGCCTGCTCGACCAGCGCGGCAAGGCGGTCTTCGTGGCCGATCCCGGGGTGCTCGATGTAGTAGTTCGCCGTGAACTCGGTGGAGCGGTTGGCGCCGTCCCTCGGACCCTTGATGCCGGTAATCACGAACAGGGTGGTGCGGTTGCCCTCCTCGAAGACGAAGGCGAGATCGCCGAGGTCCTCGCGTACCTCCTTCAGCGGCGCATTGCCCTGGCCGAAGGTGGCATTGAAGACGATCTGCCGGCGCTCGACCTTGTCCACGTCGTACATGTCCGACAGCATGAACTTGAAGGCGTAGCCGACGCTGCCGCGCCCGCCGCCGGTGGCCCCGTACAGGCACTGGCTCCAGATAGTCGGGAGGTGCTCGGAGGCGGCATGCTTGCGCACGGACGGGGCATTCAGCAGGCCTTCGGCCGTGCGTTCCGTCAGGTAGGGATCGGAACACGCGTTCGGGGTTTCGGCGAAGTACGGGTCACTGTCTCCGCCTGCATCCCCGGCGCCGATGCCGGTGCCCGGCTCGTAGTAGATGAGGAACTCCACCGTCGAGACGAGCTCGCCCTGATACGCGCACTGGTGCACCTCGGCAAGGATCACCCGTTCCTCGACCGGCGCATAGGTCCGGAACTCCGGCTTGAAGATGTGGCCGCTGGCGTCGCCCAGTCGATAGCTGTACTTCTCGGTCGTGCGCCGGCCCCGCGGATCGCTGCGCCTGACGGTGCATTCGATACTCGTGCCGGGCGTGGCATCCTGATAATCGAACTCGTAGCCGAACCAGGTACACGGGTAGCGCTTGTCCGGCGGGTAGTCGCAGGTCTCCTCGCCGGTGATCAGGATCTTGTGGGCCTTTTCGCAGACGCCGGTCGGCTTCCCGTCTTCGACACACGCGTCGCCGGACCGGGCCGCCGTCAGCCGGATGCCGGAGGGGTCGTGGTAGAAAAACCCGGGCTGCAGGGATTCGCCGGCTGCGCTGCCGGCCACGACGAGCGACGCGAGCAGAAACGCCGTCGCCCGGAAACGAATGAGACCGGCGATCGCGCGAGGCCGTGCCGCAATACCGTTCATGGCGAGCCACCTGTACGGCGGATGAGCGTTCTTTATCCGCCGGGTCAGGCAGCCTGTCAAATCCGGCGCCGTGCCTACCACGACTCCTGCATCGGCCGGAGATCCACCTCGAAACTCCACGCCGATGGCGGCTGCCGGACGAGATGGTACGCCGCTTCCGCGATGTGGCGGGGATCGAGGCGCTTGCCTTCGCGCGTCGGCTCGCTGTCCGGCTCACCGACGACGCCGTCGATGATGAGCACCGCCACGTGGATGCCGTCGGCTTGCAGGTGTTTCGCCATCGACTGGGCCAGGATGCGCTGGGCCGCCTTGGCCGGCGCGAAACCCGCCGTTTTCGGGATGCCCCGGAGCGAGGCCGTCGCGCCGACGAAGATGATGTTGCCCCGGCCCTCCCGTTTCATATCCGGGATCACCCGCTGCGAGGTCACGAGCGCGCCGAGCGCGTTCACCCGGAAGCTGGCTTCGAAGTCCTGCGCGGTGAGTTCCTCGACGGTCTTCCAGGTGCCGCTGCCGGCGTTGTAGATGAGCGTGTCGACGGGTCCGAGGTCGTCGCGAATCTGGCGGAAGGCGGCTTCGACGGCGTCCGGGTCCGTAGCATCGCAGGCGTAGGCGCGCGCCTCGTCGAACTCCTCGGCCAGCTGTGCGGACAGCTCGGTGGAACGCGACAGCAGTGCGATCGCGTACCCGCGTTCATTGAAAGTGCGCGCAAACGCCTCGCCATTGCCGGGGCCGATGCCGACGACGGCACATACGGGTCTGGTCATGGTGATCAGTCTCCTTGTATCGGGTCGTGTGTGTCCCCGCCCTGGGCTCATCGTAGAGCATCGATAGTCCGGCATACACCTATCGGCGATAATGAGCGGATGAAGATCTGGGTAGACGCCGACGCCTGTCCCGTGGTGGTGCGGGAGATCCTGTTCCGCGCCGCGAAGCGAACGGGCGTCGAAGTGACGCTGGTCGCCAACCAGCCGGTGGCCACGCCGAAGCTGGCGAACGTCAATGCACTGCAGGTATCCCACGGGTTCGACGTCGCCGACGACGAGATCGTGAAGCGCGCCGAGGCCGGCGACCTGGTGATCACCAGCGACATCCCGCTGGCGGCGGAGGTGATCGCGAAGGGCGCCCAGGCCCTCAGCCCCCGCGGCGAGCTGCACACCACGGAGAACATCCGCGCGCGGCTGAACATGCGCGACTTCCTGGATACCATGCGCTCCAGCGGCGTGGAGATGGGCGGCGGCCCGGCGGCGTTCAGCCAGCGCGACAAGCAGGCGTTCGCCAATCACCTGGATCGATGGCTGACGAAACACGCCCCGGGGTAGGAGGGCCTTCAGGCCCGATTCGGATAGGGAATCGGGGATAAATCCCCTCCTACATTTAGAATGAGCGTATGAACCATCCTCATCCCCCCACCGGCTACGACCTCATCGGCGACATCCACGGTTATGCCGACCCGCTCGTCCGCCTCCTCGACAAGCTCGGCTACGCCGAGCAAGACGGTGTCTGGCGCCACCCCACCCGCGAGGTCGTCTTCCTCGGCGACTTCATCGACCGCGGGCCCCATCAGCGCGAAGTCATCGACGTCGTCCGGCCGATGATCGATTCGGGTGCTGCGCTGGCGGTCATGGGCAACCACGAGTTCAACGCGCTGGCCTTCCACACGCCGCACCCGGATACCGGCGAGCCGCTGCGGCCGTGGTCGAAGAAGAACCGGGATCAGCACGACGCCTTCATCACGGCCTACGCGGGCCGCGGGGACGAGATGCGCGAGACGCTCGACTGGTTCCGCACGCTGCCGCTGTGGCTGGACCTGGGTGCGCTCCGGGTGATCCATGCCTGCTGGGACCCGCACCTGTTGTCAGAGGTGCGCGCGGAGGTGGACGGGCAGCATCTCACCGACGAGTTGCTGGTGGCCGGCAGCGAGCCGGGCACCTGGCAGCACGAGGCCATCGACTCGCTGCTGAAGGGCAAGGAGATCGACCTGCCGGAGGGCAAGTCCATGCGCGACAAGGGCGGCAACCAGCGCCACCGCATCCGCGTGCGCTGGTGGGACTCTCACGCCACGACTTACCGGGAGGCGCACTTCGGGCCGGAGTCGGCGGAGACGCACATCCCGGACGATCCCATCCAGGGCGACCATCTCGTGGAGTACTCCCACGACGACCCGCCCTGCTTCGTGGGCCACTACTGGCTGGAAGGCGAGCCGGCGCCGCTGGCGCCCAACATCGCCTGCCTCGACTACAGCGTGGCGAAGGAAGGCGGCAAGCTGGTGGCGTACCGCTGGAACGACGGTGACGTGGAACTGACGAAAGATAAATTCGTGGCCGTCGATCGCATGTAGGAGGGCCTTCAGGCCCGATTGGTTAAGGAATCGGGCCTGAAGGCCCTCCTACATTAGCTCGCCTCCGGCAGAGGCCGCGCGGGCGACGGCGGCGCCTCGGTCGGCTGCCGGTCGGTGAGGAACGGAATCAGCAGGATCGGCACTGCGACCAGGATCGCGTCCAGGTAGAACATCGTGCTGTAACCCCACGCATCCACGGCGACGCCCTGCCAGGCGTTGGAGTAGGAGATGGTCAGGTTCTGCAGCGCCATGAAGCCCGTGAACTGCGTGGCGGCGACGGCCGGGTTGGTGAGTCCCATGAAGATGGCCGCGCCAACGCCGTAGTGCAGCCCCATGCAGAGGTAGAAGGCGATGGCGACGGCAAAGTACTGGTTGATGGTGACGCCTTCCACGCCGGCGCCGCCGCCGAGGGCCACGGCGAGCCAGAGCGTGGGCAGCGTGGTCAGGGCGTAGAACAGCGCCAGCATCCGGCGCTTGCCGAGCCGGTCGGCGAGCCAGCCGCCCGCCACGCAGCCGGCGCCCGAGGTGATCATGGCGTAGATGTTCAGCGTGCCGATCTGGCTGTCGCTCATGCCGAGGTCGACCTGCAGCGCGGTGGATACCGCGCCGGAGAGGGCCATGGCGCCGATCGGCGTCAGCGCGAACACCACGCCGATCAGCGGCCCCTTGCCGGAACGGAACAGACCGATGCCGAGTTCACGTGCGAAACCGGTGACGGAATCGCGGAATGCCCGCCACACGCCGTGCAACCGCGCGGCTACTGCTGCCCCGGCGGCCGGGTCCCTGACGAAGAACACCACGAAGGTGAGCACCAGGCAGAGCAGCAGCGCGACGTAGAGGAAGGAGACGTCGAAGCCGTAAAGGCCGGCGACGAACATGGCGCCGCCGCCGCCGAGACCCTGGCCGATGTAGGCGCCGGCGAACATGAAGCCGTTGCCCTGGGCGCGTTCCTCCTCGCGCAGGCTGCTCACCGCGAGCGAATCGATGGCCACGTCGCAGGTGGCGGCGAACACGTTGTGCACGATGACCATGGTGATGAGCAGATCGAAGTGCTCCGTGTAGTCGAGCTGGGCGACGAAGTACAGCGTCACGATCATCAGCACCTGGCACAGCACGATCCACGCCTTGCGCCCGCCGAAGCGGTTCAGGGTGACCAGGTCCACCAGCGGTGCCCAGGCCCACTTGAACGCCCACGGCAGGTAGAACGAGGCGACGAAGGCGCCGACCTGGGCCACGTCCACGCCGGCCCGGCGCATGTAGGTGGCGATGGCGACGGCTGCGAACCCGAGCGGGATGCCCTCGCAGATGTAGAGAATGCCGAAGGTGGTCAGGCGACCCCTGCGGGTATCGAGCATGTTTTTCTTCGACAAGAAGCTTCCCCGCCTGAGAACGCCGGCAGTGTACCGTTTTTTTGCGCCCGGGAAATGCCGTAACGCCGCCGCAGTGCTAAGCTCGATCACAGGGCGGGCTCGAGGGCGCGGCATGGGGAAACACTGCATCCTCATCGATTACGAGAACGTGCAGCCGGAGGATCTGGCGCCGCTGCACGGCCAGCCCGTGCGGGTCTACCTCTTCGTCGGTGATCCGGAGGCGAGCCTGCCGTTCGACCTGGTCTCCTCCGTGCAGGCGCTGGGTGAGCGGGCGACCTACGTGCCCGTGACCGGCGACGGGCGTCGCGCCCTCGAACTGCATATCGCCTGCTATCTCGGCCGCCTTGCCGAACGGCATCCCGAGGCTCGACTGCACGTCGTCTCGCCCGACGAAGGCTTCGATGCCTTCATCGCGCAACTGCGGGCGGAGGGCATGTCCGTGCGCAGGGAGCGGAGCCTGGCGGAGCTGCCGTTCCTCGGTGCCGCCACGGCGAGTTCCCGGGAGGAGCGAGTGGCGGAGGTGATCCGCAATCTCCATTCCCGCGGCCTGGCCCGGCCTCGCCGGCGCCGCACGCTCATGCGCCTTGTTCATTCCCATTTCGGCCGGGAAATCGACTTCGCCGAGGTGCAGGCGCTGGTCGAGGCACTGGTGGAGCAGGGCTGCGTGCGCTTCGAGGGAGAGACGGTGCACTACGCGCGCCCAATCACGCGGCGTTAACCATGTAGGAGGGCCTTCAGGCCCGAACGGCCTCAGGCCCGACCGGTTTCACGCCCGAACGCCTTCAGGCCCGCTCGGCGCGTCCTCGGATCGGGGCTGAAGCCCCTCCTACACCAATGCGAGCCTGGGCTATCATGCCGCCATGAACAAAACGCTGCTCCTGCCGGCTTTTGCCGGCGCCATCCTCCTGCTGACAGGCTGCGCCACCATGAGCGGATCCGAACTCGACCTGACCGAAGAAGGGCGGCTGCCGCCGTGCCCCTCCAGCCCCAACTGTGT
This sequence comes from Woeseiaceae bacterium, assembly GCA_035655155.1. Lineage (GTDB taxonomy): Bacteria > Pseudomonadota > Gammaproteobacteria > Steroidobacterales > Woeseiaceae > Lentisalinibacter. The sequence continues at coordinate 7,333 of DASRVH010000037.1, read as the reverse complement.
CTCCAGCGGTGCCGATCCGTCGGACGGCACGCATTATATAGAGCCGCTGCAGATCGACGGCGATGCGCAGGCCGCCTGGCAGCGGCTGATCGAATACCTGGAGAGCGAGTCCGCGTACACCATCGTGGAGCAGCGCGAAAACTACCTGCGCGCCGAGGCGCGCACGAAGATACTGCGCTTCGTCGACGACGTCATCTTCCACCTGCGGCCGGAGGAGGGCGCGATCGCCATGCGCTCGTCGTCGCGGCTCGGCTACTCGGATCTAGGAAAAAATCGCCGGCGGCTGGAGGCGCTGCGAACGGCGCTCAGCTCAACCGAATGACGACGTGAACTCGCGCAACGGGGCGCTGCCATCCGGGGTCATCAGGTAGAGGAGCAAGGCGATGTTCCCGAGGACGGTGAACCAGAACACTATCCGGAATTCCCGCTTTCGTGTCTTGTGCCGGTGTTGCTGCTGGGCCACCAGCGCGCCGGGCCATCCGCCGACGATCGCCAGCAGGTGTAGCGTGCTTTCCGGGACACGACGCCCGCCCGCTCGAGCCGCCGCCTTGTCCAGCCAATAGAAGAGATAGCTTGCAGTGCTGGCGGCCAGATAGGCGGCCGGTACGATCCATGGCAGCTCGGTTGCGAGGACGGCGCCGCCCGTAAAAGCCAGAAAGCCGAATGCGAGCGCTCTCGGCAACCGGCTGGATTCCTGTCTCTTTCTGACCGGAAGCCGGTCGCCGGCTAGAGTCGCGTCTGTGGCGCGGGGCCGGCCCTGCCTGTCCTTGGTGAGGGCGTAGGAGACGATGGTGCCGATGGCGGGCCGCCTGCTCGGGTTGCGGAAAGCGGTGACGTGCACGAAGACATCGGCACTTCTATCGATTGGCTCGATGAAGCCATATCCCTTGTCATCGTGCCACGACCTGATCCGTCCCTTGACCCGCACCGTTCTGCTCCCCGCCCTAACGGCGGCAGTCTATCCGATTCAGTAAACTGTACCCGAACTCGCTCAAGGTGCTCTCATGCTCAAGACCATAGCCGCGACAGTCCTGCTCCTGCCCCTCACCGCCGCCGCCCAGAGCGGCTACTTCATCGACTGGGAAGCCGTCGGCGAGGAATCCATCGGCTATCTGGTGGACATGGTGAAGATCGAGTCGGTGAATCCGCCGGGCAACGAGACCGAGGTGACGGAATATCTGGGGGGAGTGCTGGAGGCCGAGGGCATCGCGTACGAGACCTACGCGCTGGACCCCGACCGCGCCAATCTCGTGACCCGCTACGAGGGCAACGGCACGAAGGCGCCGATACTGATCATGGGCCACACGGACGTGGTGGGCGTGCAGCCGGAGAAGTGGGCGCAGCCGCCGTTCAGTGGCCTGCGCAAGGACGGCTATGTCTGGGGCCGCGGCACGCTGGACGACAAGGACAACGTGACGGCCGGGCTCATGGTCATCCTGCTGCTGAATCGCCTCGGCGTGGAGATGGACCGGGACGTCATCTTCCTGGCCGAGGCCGGCGAGGAGGGCACGCCGCAGTGGGGCATCACCTACATGATCGAAAATCACTGGGACGAGATCGCGGCGGAGTACGCGATTGCCGAGGGCGGCACCAACCGGCTGGAGGACGGCCAGGTGAAGGTGGTCGGCATCCAGACCACGGAGAAGATGCCGCGGCGGGCGAAGCTGGTGGCCCGGGGCACGGCCGGCCACGGCTCGATGCCGCGCACGGACAACGCCGTCACCCTGCTGGCCGAAGCGGTGGCGAAGGCCGGCAACTGGGAGACGCCGATACGGCTGAACGAGACCACGCGCGCGTACTTCCGGCGCATGGCGGAGCTGACCGACGGCGAGACGTCCTGGCGCTACGCCAATGTCGAGAACCCGGAGTACCAGGCCGAGATCGACGCCTGGTTCCGGCAGAACGACCCCTATCATTACTCGGCGCTGCGCACCTCGGTGGTGCCGACCATCGTCGACGGCGGCTTCCGCCGCAACGTGATCCCCTCCGAGGCGGAGGCCATGCTGGATATCCGCATGCTGCCCGGCGAGGACGTGGACGGCTTCTACGGCAAGCTGGCCACGCTCATCGACAACCCGGCCATCGAGATCGTGCCCGAGGAGATCTACCGCCCGGAGGCGCCGCCGTCCGGCATCGACAACGAGATGTTCCAGGTGATCGAGGGCGTGGCCGAGCGGCTGTATCCGGGATCGACCACGCTGCCGGTGATGGCTACCGGCGCCACCGACATGGCCCAGCTGCGGGCGAAGGGCGTGCAGGCCTACGGCATCGGCCCCGCGCGCACGCTGGCCGAGATCAACAGCCGCTACGGCGCCCACAGCGACAACGAACGCGTCTCCGAGGAGTCGCTGCAGGAGATGGTGCGCTTCCTGTGGGAGATCGTGATGGAGATCGGCGCCGCCGAGTGACCGCCTTGTGACCACGGACCCGCTGCGGCTGATGACCACGCCGGCCCCGGACCTGACGCCGGGGCAGGCCGCGGATCTGGTGCGCGAGCGCTACGCCCTGCCGGGCAGTGCCACTCCGCTCGACAGCGAACGGGATCGGAATTTCCGCTACGAGGCGGAGGACGGCCGCGAGTTCGTGCTGAAGATCTCCAATGCGGCCGAATCGCCGGCCGTGCTCGACTTCCAGGCGCGGGCGCTGGACCACATCGCGCATACCGCGCCGGAACTGCCGGTGCCGCGCATCGAGCCGGGATCGGACGGGGAGTTGCTGCAGGCGGCGGATCTGCCGGGCGGACGCAGTCTCGTGCGCCTGGTGAGTTATCTGCCGGGCGTGCCGGTGGGCGACGTCCCCTCGACACCGCAACTGAGGCGGCATCTCGGCGCCACACTGGCGGCACTCGGCCGTGCCCTGCAGGGCTACTTCCACCCCGCCGCGCGCCATCCCCTTCTGTGGGACGTCAATCAGACGGCGGCCGTGAGCCCGCTCGCCGCACACATCGAAGAGCGCCGCGGCCGCGAGCTGGCGGAGCGGGTCTTCGCCCGGCATGCGGCACGGGGCGAGGAGGCGCTCGCGGCACTGCGTGCCCAGGTGATCCACAACGATTTCAATCCGGACAACGTGCTGGTGAATGCCGGCGACCCGGAGCGGGTGAGCGGCATCATCGATTTCGGCGACATGGTGCACGCGCCACTGGTGAACGACCTGGCGGTACTCGCCGCCTACCAGATCATCGGCCATGACGACGCGCTCGCCGTGCTGGCAGAGATTGCCGCCGCCTTCCACGCGGTGCGGCCGCTCGAGCCGGCCGAGGTCGACGCCCTGTTCCATCTCGTGCAGCTGCGCCTCGCAACCTCGGTCGCGATCTGCGCCTGGCGGGCGCGGGAGCATCCGGACAACGTCGACTACATCCTCGGCGGCCACGCCGCCTGCCTGCGCGCGATAGAACGGCTGGAGGCCATCGACGAGCGGGAAGCGACGCGGGTGCTGCGGCGCGAACTCGGCCTGCCTGTCGCCAGACAACCGCATGGCGAGGGTGGCCACGGTGACAATGGTGACAATGGTGACGGCGATGCCGGCCTGCGCGAGCGACGCCGCGCACTCCTCGGCCCCGGGCTATCGCTCACCTACGACGAGCCGCTGCACATCGTCCGCGGCGAGGGGGTCTGGCTGTACGACGCGGCCGGCCGCGCGTATCTCGACGCCTACAACAATGTCGCCTGCGTCGGCCACTGCCATCCGGTGGTGACGGAGGCGATCGCGCGCCAGTCACGCACGCTGAACACCAACACCCGCTACCTGCACGAGCACATCCTGGACTACGCCGGGCGTCTCGGTGCGCGGCTGCCCGGAGACCTCTCGGTGTGCTTCTTCGTCTGCACCGGCAGCGAAGCCAACGATCTGGCCTGGCAGATGGCGCGGGCGGTCACCGGCGGAGACGGCGCGATCGTCAGCCGCAATGCCTACCACGGCAACACCACGGCGGTGGCGGCGTTCTCTCCGGAAGAGCTGCCGGAGCGCCGGACGCCCGCCTGGGTGGCGACGGTGCCGGCGCCGGACGTCTACAACGGGCCGTTCCGGGGCGAGGATGCATCCGCTCGCTATGCCGCGAGCCTGGACGAGGCGATCGCCGCCCTCTCCGACCGGGGTCATCGGCCGGCGGCGTTCTTCGTCGACACCATCTGGTCGAGCGACGGCATCTTCGCCGCGCCGGCCGGCTATCTCGAGGATGCCTGGCAACGGGTGCGCGCGGCCGGCGGCCTCTGCGTGGCCGACGAGGTGCAGGCCGGCTTCGCCCGCACCGGCGATCACTTCTGGGGCTTCGAGCTGCAGGGCGTGGTGCCGGACATCGTGACGCTGGGCAAACCCATGGGGAATGGCCATCCGCTGGCGGCGGTGATCACCACGCCGGAGATCGCCGAGCGCTTCGCGCGGGATTTCGAGTACTTCAATACCTTCGGCGGCAACCCCGTGTCCTGTGCGGCCGGGCTCGCGGTGCTGGACGTGATCGAGCACGAGGCGCTGCAGGAGAACGCCCGGGCGACCGGCGGGTATCTGCGCGAGGCGCTGGGCGAGCTGCAGTCGCGCCACGCGGCCATCGGCGATGTGCGCGGCGCGGGCCTGTTCGCCGGCGTGGAGCTGGTGCGCGACCGGGAGACCCGGGAGCCGGCGCCGGCAGTCGCGCGCGCCGTCATGAACGGCATGCGCGGCGAGGGCGTGCTGGTCGGGCGCACGGGCCTGGCCGACAACGTGCTGAAAATACGCCCGCCGCTGGTCTTCACCCGGCAGCACGCGGACCGCCTCGTCGAGGCCATGGACAGGGTGCTCGCCGGAGTCCGATTCGAGACGGCGGCGGGATAACCGTTACACTGAAAAGGAACTCATCGAAGAAACAGGAGGTTTCTGCATGGAAGACCATGTCTACAAACAGATCGACGTCACCGGCTCTTCGACCGTGGGCACGGACGATGCCATCGCGAAGGCGATCAGGAAGGCCGGCGAGTCCGTGAAACACATGGACTGGTTCAAGGTCACGGAGATGCGCGGCTACATCGAAGGCGATGCCGTCAAATACTGGCAGGTGACGGTGAAGATCGGATTCCGGATAGAGGATTGACGTTCACCGCGTGACGCGCCACAGGGTGCCCGGCTCGCCTTCCGCCAGGATGTAGATGGCGCCGTCGGGCCCGGTGGCCACGTCGCGGATGCGCTCTCCGATCTCTTCGAACAGCACCTCTTCGGAGAGGATCTCGCCGTCTTCGACGTCGAGGCGGCGAACGTCCTTGTCGACCAGCGCGCCCACGAACAGGTCGCCGTGCCACTCCGGGAACAGCGTGCCTTCGTACACCGTCAGCCCGGACGGCGCGATGGACGGCGTCCAGACGTGCAGCGGCTGGCGCATGCCTTCCATATCGGTGAACGGCGAGACGTAGGCCCCATTGTAGTCCACGCCGTAGGTGACCACCGGCCAGCCGTAGTTGACGCCGGGCTCGATGACGTTGACCTCGTCGCCGCCCTTCGGGCCGTGCTCGTGCAGCCAGACGGTGCCTTCGGCGGTCACCGAGAGCCCCTGGGGATTGCGGTGGCCGTAGCTCCACACGTAAGGCGCCTCGGCGAAGGGATTGCCGTCGGCCGGCGAGCCGTCCGGGTTCATCCGGATCACCTTGCCCATCTGACTGCCGAGGTCCTGGGCGGCTTCCCGATAGTCGAAGCCGTCGCCGGTGGTCAGCAGCAGCGTGCCGTCGGCGTGCCAGGCCAGGCGGCCGCCGTAGTGCACCGGCGTGTCCTTGCGCGGCGTGACGCGAAAGATGACCTCGACGCCGGCGAGCGCGTCATCTTCCAGCCGCGCCCGCGCGACCGCGGTGGCGTTGGAGGCCGGCGGTCCCTCGGCATAGGAGAGATACAGCAGTCGGCTGGTCTCGAAGTCCGGCGCGAGCAGCACGTCGAACAGTCCGCCCTGACTCGCGCGGTAGACTTCGGGCACGCCGCCGATGGGATCGCCCACGGTGCCGTCGGCACCGACGCGCCTCAGCGTGCCGCCGATTTCGGTGACCAGGAAGCCGCCCTCCGGCAGGAATGCCACGCACCAGGGCATGTCGAGGCCGCTGGCGACGGTCTCCAGCCGGTAACCGGCTGCATCGGCCTCGGCCGCGGCGAGCGCCGGCGCAACGGCGAGAAGGAGGGAGAGGGCGAGGCGCTGGCACATGGCGGCTCCGATGCACGAATGATGACTGTGCTAGCCTAGCACCGGTTCCGGCGCTGCTGTAGCGCGGGGGAGGATGCAGGCGATGTGGGCCAGACGGATGGGATCTTTCGCGCTCGCCGTGGCGCTGACTTACGTGCTCGCCGTGATCTCGGCCAGCCAGCACGTGGCCGCGAGCCTGGAGGGCATGGGTGCGGAGGTCGGCTTCGGTACCCGGCTCGAGATGATTGTCCACGATCTCGGCGGCATGGCCACCTCGTTCCTGCCCATGATCCTCATCGGTCTGCTGATCGCTTTCGGCGTAGCGGCCTCGTTGCTGCGCTGGCTGCCGCGTTGGCGCTATCTTCTCTATACCATCGCCGGTGCCGCCGCCGTGGTGACCATCCATCTGGCCCTGAACGCCGCTTTCGACATCACGCCGGTGGCGGTCGCCCGAACGGGCGCCGGCCTCGTCGTGCAGGCCCTGTGCGGCGCGGTCGGCGGCTACGCCTTCGCGAGATTCACCGCAAGGTAGGAGGGCCTTCAGGCCCGACTTTGCAGAAATTGCCACGGCCGACCCTCCACCGGCATGCCCTTCTCGTCGGATCGCCGGCAAATCAGTCGGTTACGCATCCTGGCACGTATCCTGCTCTGTTAGCGGTACCACCCTAACCGGGACGCCGGGCCGCGGCGCGGCCGCCCGCAAGTGCAGGAGGCTCACAGACCATGGCAGACAATCAACTCACAGCCGAAGGCATGCGCCGGCAACTGATCGACGAGATCAACGAGCACAGGACGTTCTTCCGCGTCGGCGGTGTCGTGTCCATCATCGTTGGCGTGATGGCCATACTGATGCCCACTGTGGCGACGCTTACAGCGGAGTTGCTGTTCGGTGCCATCCTGACCGTGAACGGTATCGTCGGCGTGGTCACTGCCTTCTGGGCACGCAAGGCCGCCCGCGTGGCATCGGGCTTCTTCCTCTCCCTGCTCGCGCTGATCGCAGGCGTGCTGCTCCTTGTCTACCCGCAGAGCGGCGTCTTCGCCCTGACGCTGATCATCACCGCATTCCTGGTGGCCAGCGGCGTGCTGAAACTCTGGTTCGCCTCCCGGCTGCAGCGCACGGCCGGCCGCGGCTGGATGATCGCGGGCGGGCTGCTCTCCGTCGTCCTCGCCGCACTGATCGGATTCGGCCTGCCGGGCTCCGCC
>DASRVH010000036.1:0-30111 GCA_035655155.1 Woeseiaceae bacterium | reverse complement strand
GCGGTGGTCCGCCGCCGGCGCAGCATCGGCACCTTGCGCGCCATCGGCGCCACCCGGGGCGACGTGGCGGGGGACGTGCTGGCGGAAAGCCTCGTGCTCGGCCTGGTCGCCACCGCCGCCGGCCTCGCGCTCGGCTGGGCGCTGTCGCGGTCTCTCACCGACCTGGTGCTGGCCACCATCAACGACCTCTACTTCACCGCCCGGGTCAGCCCGGACGGCATCGCCTGGTTCCCCTTCGTGAAGGCCGGCGTGCTGGGGGTCGGGGCTACGGTGATCGCCGCCCTGCGCCCGGCGGTGGAGGCGGCGAGCGAGCCGCCGCGCGCCGCCATGACCGAGATCGCACGGGAGCGCAGCATGCAGCAACGCTTCAGGGCCGGTCCCGCCGTGGCGGTCGTCGCCTTCCTGGGAGCGGCGGCACTGATCGCCTGGCCCGGCGCCGGGCTGGTGCCGGCTTTCGCCGGGCTGTTCCTGGTGCTGGCGGGCTATGCCCTGCTGGTGCCGCCGGCCACGGGTCGACTGCTGGCCGGTGCGCAGGCCGCAGGAGGCCGGCGCCTCGGCCTGCCGGTCCGCATGGCGATACGGGGCGCGGCCGCCTCGCTGTCGCGCACCGGCATCGCCGTCACGGCGCTCGCGGTGGCGGTGGCCACGGTGGTGGGCATCGGCGTCATGATCGACAGCTTCCGGGGCAGCGTCACGCGCTGGCTGGACGAGTCGCTCATCGCCGATTACTACCTGATCATCGAGGGCGCCGGCGAGCAGGGATTCAGCCGGGTGGAGATCGACCGGCTCGCCGCCATCGACGGCGTAGCCGGCACCAGCCTGTCCCGCACCATCACCCTGCCGACGGCGGAAGGCGACGTGGCGGTGCGCGCCGCGAAGGCCGGGCCGCGAGGCTACGGCGAGACACTGGTGGCCGGCGACCCGGAGACCGCCTTCGCGGCGATGGAGGCGGGCGAGGGCATCCTGCTGGCCGAGGCTTTCGCGGGCCTGCGCGGACTGGAAGCGGGCGACACGCTGACGCTGCCGACGGCGCAGGGGCAACGCGAGTTTCCCGTGCTGGGCATCTTCCGCGACTACCGCACCGCCGGCAGCTCGGCCATGCTGCCCTACGATGTGGCGAGCGATCTGTGGGGCTACAGGAAACCCCGCGGTGTCGGCGTCTATCGGAACCCGGACTCGGAGCGGCGGACCATCGAACAGGCGCTCGGCGCCTTCGCGGCCGAGCGCGGCGACGTGAGCCTCGCGGCCAACGAGGAGATCCGCGAAATCACCCTGAACGTGTTCGACCGCACCTTCGAGATCACCGGCGTGCTGCGCCTGCTGGCGGGCATCATCGCCTTCTTCGGCATCCTCAGTGCCCTGCTGGCCCTGCAGCTCGAGCGGAGCCGGGAAGTGGCGACCCTGCGCGCCATCGGCTATACCCGGGGTCAGACCGGGGCCAACTCCCTGGCCCAGACCACGCTGCTGGGACTGGTCTCGGGACTGCTCGCGCTGCCACTCGGCGTGGTGCTGGCCGCGCTTCTCATCTACGTCATCAACCAGCGTTCCTTCGGCTGGACCATGGGCTTCGTGGTGGCGCCCGGACAACTCGTCACCGGCATCGTGCTGGCGGTGGCCGCCGCCTTCCTTGCCGGGCTCTATCCGGCCCGGCGCCTGGCCGGCCAGTCCATCGCCGCCAACCTGCGCGGGGAATGAGCATGACGGCAGCACGTCGCACCGCCCTCCCCCTGGTCCTCGCCGCGGCGCTGCTGGCGGGCGGCTGCAACACCTCGCCCACCGAACCCGCGGCCGACGACAGCGCGAACGTCACCACCTTCCTCGGCAGCGCGGAAGACGACGCCCGCTTTGCCCGCGCCGACACGCCGAGGGAGTTCCGCTTCCCGCAAGACCACGGCGCCCACCCCGACTACCGCACCGAGTGGTGGTACCTCACCGGCAACCTGGAAACCGGGGCCGGCCGACACTTCGGCTTCCAGATGACCTTCTTCCGTTTCGGCATCGACGCCGAGCCGCCCGAACGGCCGTCGGCCTGGGCCACAGACCAGCTGTGGATGGCGCATTTCGCGGTGACCGACACCGACGCCCGCGAATTCCATGCCGACGAGAAGTTCGAGCGCCAGGCGCTCGGACTGGCGGGCGCGCAGGCGGCGCCGTTCCGCGTCTGGCTGGATGACTGGGAACTCGCGAGCGCCGGGGATGGGGACGCGGACTGGTTCCCGCTGCGACTCGTGGCCGACGGTGACGAATTCGCGCTGGATCTCGGCATCGACGAGGGCAAGCCGCTGGTGCTGCAGGGCGAGGACGGGCTCGATCCGAAGGGGCCGGAACCGGGCAACGCCTCGTACTACTACTCCTTCACCCGGCTGCCTGCCGAAGGCCGCGTGCGCATCGGCGACACCGAGCACGCCGTCAGCGGCCTCGTCTGGATGGACCGGGAATGGAGCACCAGCGTGCTCGGTCCCGGCGTGGAGGGCTGGAACTGGTTCGCCATCCAGCTCGACGACGGCTACGACCTCATGTATTACCGGCTGCGCCAGACCGACGGCGGCACCGCGCCCTATTCCGGGGGCCTCCTGGTGGATCCGGACGGCGAGGTCGCCGCCCGTTACGGCGCCGACCAGGCCCGGCTCGAGGCGAGCGGCCACTGGAAGAGCCCTGAGACCGGCATCCGCTATACGGTCGCCTGGCGCCTGCAGGTGCCCCATCTGGGCATCGACCTCGCCGTGACCCCGCGCATGCCCGGGCAGGAGCTCGATCTCTCCGTGCGCTACTGGGAGGGCGCCATCACCGTCGAAGGCGAGCGTGACGGCAGCCCGGTCACTGGCGTAGGGTATGCAGAACACGCCGGCGTCTCTGCTCGGGGGGAGTAAGCGCCGGCGGCAGGAGGGGAAACAACCGAACCGGGACTCAGTTCACAGGCTGCGGCCTGTACCCGGCGTAGGTTGACGCAATGACTGTCGGCAAAGCCATGACCGTCGTATGCTGCCTCGCCCTGGCGGGCTGTGCGGGCGGGAACGCCTGGACGCACTCCACCACGGCGAGGACGGCCGCCGCCTGTCCCAGCGGCACCGTGAAGTACTGCGAGAGCCTGTTCGAGAAGCCGGGCTCCGGACCGCGCGGCTGCGGCTGCGCGGAGATGCCGGGCGGCCGCTGAGCGGCGACGACGAGGGGGAGAGAGACCGCCGGATGCGGCGGTCCCGGGATCCTTCGGCCTGCCGTCACGCCCGGCACCGGCCGCCGTCGCGGGAGGCCGCGCGGATTTGTGCCGCCCCGTCGCCGACGTTATCGTAGGACGTCATCTTGTAGGACGTCATCTTGGCGATCCCGTTAACTCCCGCGGCCATCCGGCCGACGCTCGCACGAATCCGCACGAAACATTATGAACGTCTTTGGTAACACTCCCGGCGAGAACTTCAGGACCATCTGGCTGCATCCGGACGACCCCGCCGTCGTGCAGATCATCGACCAGCGCCGCCTGCCCCACCGCTACGAAGTCTTCGATCTGCGCAGTCACGCCGACGGCGCCTTCGCCATCCGCGAGATGCTGGTACGCGGTGCGCCGCTGATCGGCGCCACCGCGGCCTGGAGCCTGTATCTGGCCGCGCTGGAAGCGAACCGAGCAGGCCTCGCAGGCGACGCCGCACGCTCGTTCATCCGCGAGGCGGCAGACGCACTGGCCGCGACCCGGCCGACGGCGGTGAATCTGCGCTGGGGCATCGAGCGCATGCTGGCCGCCCTGCGACAGGCCGGCGACGACGAGCTGGCCCATCGGCTGCGCGCCGAGGCCGAGGCCGTCTGCGAGGAAGACGTGGAGATCTCCCGGCGCATCGGCGCGCAGGGCGTGGAGCTGCTGGCGGCGATCGCCGAGCGGAAAGGCGGCGAGCCCGTCAACATCCTCACCCACTGCAATGCCGGCTCGCTCGCGACCATCAACTGGGGCACCGCCACCGCGCCGATGTATCTCGCGCAGGAACGCGGCATCCCCATCCACGTCTGGGTGGACGAGACCCGGCCCCGCAATCAGGGCTCCCAGCTCACGGCCTGGGAACTGGCGGCGAGCGGCATCGATCACACCGTCATCGTGGACAACGCCGGCGGCCATCTCATGCAGCACGGCATGGTGGACATCTGCATCACCGGCACCGACCGCACCACCCGCGCGGGCGATGTCGCCAACAAGATCGGCACCTACCTGAAGGCCCTGGCCGCCCGGGACAACGGCATCCCCTTCTACGTGGCGCTGCCCTCCACCACCATCGACTGGGACATCGCCGACGGACTCGTGGATATCCCCATCGAGGAGCGCAGCCCTGAAGAGGTCACCCACATCGCCGGCCTGGACGGCGACGAGATCCGCGTGGTGCAAACGGTGGCCGACACCTCCCCGGCCGGCAACTACGCCTTCGACGTGACGCCCGCCCGGCTGGTGACGGGCCTGATCACCGAGCGCGGCATCTGCGACGCCAGCGAGGAAGGCCTGGCGGCGCTGTTCCCGGAACGCGCCGGCGCGGCCGCCTGAGGCGCGGCGCGATGACGGTGACCGGCCCCATCGACGAGGGCTATACCAAATACGAGGTCGACTGGCGCCCGGCACCCGCGCTGCCCGCCGATGCCGTGCGCGAGCTGAACGACTGCCGCAACCGCCTGCACGACGCGGGCCTCGTGGGCTACTACGCCGAGCACGGCGTCGGCTACGGCAACCTCAGCATCCACGGCCCGGAGCCGGGCACGTTCATCATCAGCGGCACCCAGACCGGCCACATCCCGCGCACCGACGCGAGCCACTACGCCCTGGTGACCGGCTACGACATCGACGCCAACCGGGTCGCCTGCGAGGGCCCGATCCAGGCCTCCTCCGAAGCGCTCACCCACGCCGCCATCTACGAACTGGATGCGGCCATCCGTGCCATCGCCCATGTGCACAACGGCGATCTGTGGCGGCGGCTAAAGAACCGCATCCCGACCACCGCACCGGACGTCCCCTACGGCACCCCGGAGATGGCCCGGGAATTTCGCCGCCTGCACGAGCAGACGGACTTCGCCCGCTCCGGCGTGGCGGTGATGGCCGGCCACGAGGAAGGCCTGGTCGCCTTCGGCGCCACCATCGAACAAGCCGCCAACCGCCTGCTGGCCCTGCCCCCCGCGTAGGAGGGCCTTCAGGCCCGATCCGACTTTCTGTTGGCGTAGGCCCGCCATCGGCTGGGGTGGACTGCTGGGCCCGTAGCCGAGAGGCTTGGCGCAAGTCAGCAGGCGCTACTGACTGGCGCTTCTTTCACTCCACCGCGAGGCGGCCGTCATGCGGGGGTATCCATCGCCGCGACCTTTTGTCGGGAGCAAGATGGATACCCCCGCAGGGCGGCCACAAGAGAAGGGGAGCCGGTTGGAAAAGCCGGATCGGGCCTGAAGGCCCTCCTACCCCTTTGATCCGAGGGTGGTGGCGATGACGCGCCAGACCGCCGGGTTGAAGCCCAGGCCGAGATGGGAGCCCGGCACGCGGACGTTGCGGGCCTGGGGGTTGTAGCGGTCGATGGAGGCGCGCCAGGAGACGACGCCGTCGGTCTTGCTGTAGATCGAGGTGACCGGGCACCGGATGCCTTCCATGTTGCGCTCGTGCACGGCGATCTCGAACCGGTCGAGGTCGAGGTTCTCGCGCTTCGCGAACTCCTCGCCCACGCGCGTGTACTTGGGGCCGCCCACGATGGGCGTGCCCATGGTGATGACCTCGCGGACGAGCTCCGGCGCCTCCCGGGCGATCTCCCGCATGACCACGCCGCCGAGACTCCAGCCGATCAGCGTCACGGTCTCGCCCGTGGACTCGTGCAGTTCCCGCACGTGCTCCTTCAGCGTGGCGACGTAATGCGTCACCTTGCCCTGGTTGCGGCCGAGCCCCCAGTGGTGCACGTCGTAACCCAGGCACTTCAGGTAGCGATACAGCGGGTACATAGAGACGTCGCTGGCACCGTAGCCCGGCGCGAGCACCACCGGCCTGCCGTCGCCGCGGGGGACGAACGTGATCCAGGGCCAGAAGGCCGCGAGGCCGAGCCCCTCCAGCGGGGCGCGGGCCTCGAGCAGGCCCAGCAGGGGTGGCGGCGGCGAGATGCTGGTCTGATTCATCGGGAGGCTCCTCCTGGGCGGCCCGCGCGGACCTGCCCTGCGCGGGGATCATACCGCGTCTGCTCAGCCGGCACGGGTCATCCGGCTGCCCATCGCCTTCAGCGCCTGGACGATGATCCACAGGAAGGCCAGCGGCAGCAGTATGGTCTGCAGCACGAAGATGACGATGAGGTTGACGATGTGCTCGCTGGCATTCGAGACGCGCAGCCGCAGATCATCCAGCCGCTGCTTCACGTTCATCGATTCCAGCGATTCGTCCAGCATGGCACCCAACCGCCCCATCATGGTCTCGCTCTCCGGCACGGGCGGGGCGGCCTGCTCGTTCAGTTCCTCGATATCCTCACGGGTGGCTTCCAGCGCCAGCGTGGCCGCCTCCTGCTCCGCCGCCAGGAAGGTGTCGAACACCGCATTGGTGCCGAGCACGAGCAGCGGCACGGCGAAACGCAGGAACAGCAGGAGCAGCAGCAGGCGGACCGCCGCGCCGTCCCAGTGCCGCGCCCGCTCGGACGGCCACCAGATCACTGCCAGCGCCACGGCGACGGCCGCCACCAGTGCCGCCGTGGTGCCCCACCAGCCGGTCATGCCGAGCAGCACGTTCTGTATGCCGAGCGACGTGGAGGCCACCAGCATCACGCCGGCAAACTGTTCCACGAGGTCGTTGATGGGATCGAGTATCTGGCCGACGCCGAACGTCACGCCGACGCCGGCGGGCTCCACCGCCACCTCCGTGCCCTGGGCCACGGAGATGACCCCGTTCAGCGTCCTGGCCACGGCGAAGGTGACCAGCGCCCGCTTGAATGCAGCCTGGGCCTGTTCGTTGCCCACCTCGTCCAGCGTCCCGCTCAGGGCGGCGAACACGGCGAGCATGGCGAGCACAGTGAGGAGGAGATTCCGTCTGAGCATGAATTCGTGTTTCCGGGTCCTTATCCGGCGAGTGTCGGGCGAGAGTCCGGCGCAAGCCCGGCCGGGGACCGGCGTCCAGTGTAGGGAGCCGGTGGGCAAAAATACAGCGTCCGCCGGGCCCCGGCGCTACGGTGCAGAGGCCGGCCGTTCTGCTATTCTCGACCCATGGCCGAGTTCACAGATCTGCCCTGCCGCGCTGCCGACGGGGCCACGTCCACGCTCGTCGCCCACGAGCCCGACGGTCTCCCGCCCGAGACGCCGGTCTTCCTGCTCACCCCCGCGATGGCCCTGCGCGGGAGCTTCTACCAGCCGCTCGCCACGCCCATGGCCGCCGCCGGGCTGCGCCTGGTCGCCATGGATCTGCGCGGCCACGGCACCAGCAGCGTGCGTCCCGACCGGAACACGGACTTCGGCTATCGGGAACTGCTGGAGTTGGACTGGCCTGCCGCCATAACCGCGGTGCGCGAGCGCTATCCGGCGGCGGCGCTCATCCTTCTCGGCCACAGCCTCGGCGGACAGGTGAGCCTGCTCTATGCCGGCGCCAACCCGGGCGCCGTGGACGCCGTCGTCACGGTGGCGACCGGCTCCATCTGGTGGCGCGCGTTCCCGTCGCCGCGCCGCTACGTCTTCCTGCTGGCCACCCAGTTCATCGCCGCGGTCGGCAAGGTGCTGGGCAGCTACCCCGGCCATCGGCTCGGTTTCGGCGGCCGGGAAGCCCGCAGCCTGGTGGCCGACTGGGCGCATCAGGCCCGCACCGGCCATTATCGCGCCAGGGGTTCGGACACGGACTACGAGGCGGCGCTCGGCCGGATGCGCGAGCCGGCGCTCCTGATCTCCGTGGCCGGCGACGACTTCGCGCCGGCTTCGGCGGCGGATCACCTCGCGTCGAAGCTGCCGCCGGAGCGAGCGACGCGCCTGCATCTGGACGACGATGCCTTCCGCCGGTCGAGTAACGCCCACTTCGGCTGGGTGAAGCGCCCCGGCCCCGTCGTGGACGCGGTCGCGGCCTGGCTGACCGACAGCGGAATCACCCGGCCGTGAACCTGGAAGTCACGCTGCTGTTCGCGCTGATGATCGGCGTCCTCGGGATGCTGATCTGGGGGCGCTGGCGTTACGACATCGTCGCCTTCGCTGCCCTGGTGATCGCGGTCATCGCGGGGCTGGTGCCCAGCGACCAGGCGTTCTCCGGTTTCGGCCACCCGGCGACAATCGTCATCGCGCTGGTGCTGGTGCTGAGCCGGGCGCTGTCGAACGCCGGCGTCGTCGACCTGGTGGTGCACTATATGGTGGACAAGTCCCGCCGCCTCGGCGCCCATATCGCCGTGATGGCCTCACTGTCCGCCTCGCTGTCGACGCTGATGAACAACGTGGCCGCGCTGGCGCTGCTGATGCCCGTGGACATCGAGGCCGCGCGGAAGGCCAAGCGCACGGCCGCCCGCACGCTCATGCCTATGTCCTTCGCCAGCATCCTCGGCGGCATGGTCACGCTCATCGGCACGCCGCCTAACATCGTCATCGCCGAATACCGGGCCGATGCCCTCGGCACCCCGTTCCAGATGTTCGACTTCACGCCGGTGGGGCTCGCCTGCGCGGTGGTCGGCGTCGCCTTCGTGGTCCTGGTGGGCTGGCGGCTGCTGCCGGAAGGCGAGATGAAACCGCAACCCGACGGCGACGTGCTGACCGGCTTCATCGCCGAGCTCGAGGTGGCGGAAGAGTCCGAGGCGATCGGCAAGCGGGTACGCGACCTGGACGAGGTGGCGGAGGACAACGACGCCGCCATCATCGGCCTGGTGCGCCAGGGCAAGCGCATGCCCGGCTTCGCCCGCACCGTCGAAATCCGCAAGGGCGACATCCTGGTGGTCGAGGCCAACCCCGAGGGCATCGACAACGTTGCCGACGCACTCGACCTGGAGCTGAGCGGCAAGCCGAAGACCGAGGACGTGGAGAAGCCGGAGGACCTGGCGCTCATGGAGGTGGCGGTGCCGGTGGGCGCCCGCATCACCGGGCGTTCGGCCAACTCACTCAGGCTTCTGTACCGCCACGGCGTCGCGCTCATGGGCGTGGCCCGCCAGGGCAAGCGCTTCCGCGACCGGGTGCGCAAGGTGGATATCGAGCCCGGCGACGTGCTGCTGCTGATGGGACCGGCGGAACAACTGCCGACCGTGGCCCACTGGATGGGCTGCCTGCCACTGGCCGAGAAGGACCTGCCGTCCCTGAAGCGAAAGAATTCCGGCATCGCGCTGGCCATTTTCGCCACAGCGATCGTCCTGGCCAGCACCGGCGTGCTGGATCTCACCGTGGCGCTGGCCGCAGCGGTGGTGGGCATGGTGGCGGCGGGAATCATGCCGCTGCGTCAGCTCTACGACTCCATCGAATGGCCGGTCATCGTGCTGCTGGGCTCGCTGATCCCCCTCGGCGAGGCGCTGGAGACCACCGGCGGCACCGCGCTCATCGCCGACACGGTGGTGCAGCATTCCGAGGCCCTGTCGCCCGTGATCATCCTGGTGCTGCTGATGGTGGTGACCATGACGCTCTCCGACGTGCTGAACAACGTCGCCACCGCGGTCATCGCCGCGCCGGTGGCCGTGGAGATCGCTCAGCGGCTGGGCGTGAACCCGGACACTTACCTCATGGCGGTAGCCGTCGGCGCTTCGTGTGCGTTCCTGACCCCTATCGGCCACAAGAACAACACCCTGATCCTGGGGCCCGGCGGCTACCGCTTCGGCGATTACTGGCGCATGGGCCTGCCGCTGGAAGTGCTGATCGTGCTGGTCGGCACGCCGATGCTGCTGTGGGTCTGGCCGCTCTGAGCGGCCGCGTTGGGAACCCCGCGGGGCTCTGGTAGTCTCCTGTCCTTTCCACCGCAAGACTGGAAACCCTCATGAAATCACGCTATCGCGCAGCCATTCCCGGTCTGCCGGCCGCGGCCGTGGCCCTGCTGCTGGCGGGCTGCCAGCCGGGCGGCGCACCGGAAACCCCTGCCGCCGGCGCCGCCGCGCCGGAAGCGTCCGGGGAGACCCGACCCGTGGAGGCCGCCGACACCGGCTATCGGGTGCCGGTGCGCTACCACACGCTGGACAACGGCCTGAAGGTGGCGATGTCGCGGGATACCACCGCGCCCATCGTCACGGTGGCCGTCTACTACAACATCGGCTTCCGCATCGAGCCCCGGGACCGCACCGGCTTCGCCCATCTGTTCGAGCACATGATGTTCCAGGGCTCGGCGAACCTCGGCAAGATGGAATTCGTGCAACTCGTCCAGCGCAACGGCGGCGTGCTGAACGGCTCGACCCGGTTCGACTACACCAACTATTTCGAGATCGTGCCGACCCACAAGCTCGAGACCGTGCTGTGGGCCGAGGCCGACCGCATGGCGAGCCTGGACATCACCCAAGAGAACCTCGCCAACCAGCAGGCGGTGGTGAAGAACGAGGTCAAAGTGAATGTCCTCAACACGCCCTACGGCGGCTTTCCCTGGCTCGACATGCCGCAGGCGGCCAACGAGAACTGGTACAACGCCCATAATTTTTACGGCGACCTGGAGGACCTGGACGCCGCGACCCTCGACGACGTGGCCGCCTTCTTCCAGAAGTACTACGCGCCCAACAACGCGGCCGTGGCCATCGTCGGCGACATCGACTACGACGAGGCCCTGGCTCTCGTAGACAAGCACTTCGGCGATATCCCGCGCTCGGAAAAAGAGATCGTGCTGCCGGACATCAGCGAGCCGCGCCAGGAGAGCGAGAAGCGCGAGAGCCGGGTCGATCCGCTGGCGACGCGGCCGGGCTACGCCTTCGCCTACCACGTGCCGCCGCGCCTCACGCCCCAGTGGTACGCCATGGGCCTCATCGACCAGATCCTGGTCCAGGGCGAGGACAGCCTGCTGCACCAGGCGCTGGTGAAGGACGCCGGCATCACTTCGTCGGTGTCCGGCGGCATCAACGCCTTCCTGGGCAACATGCTGAACTACAACGGCCCGATGCTCTGGCAGGCCTACCTCATCCACGACAACGACGTCGCCGCCGAGCGCATCACCGGCATCATCGACGAGGTGATCGCGCGGCTGCGCACGGAGCCGGTGGACGCCGACACGCTGGAGCGCGCGACGGTGAAGTGGCGCTCCTCGTTCTACGACTACCTGGGCAGCATGTACGGCTTCGGCCGCGCGGACGTCCTGGCCTCGCTCTCGCTGTTCGACGACGACCCCACGCTCATCAACGAGTTCGAGCAGCGCATCCTGGCAGTCACGCCGGAAACGATCCTGCAGACGGCGAAGGAGTACCTGCGGCCGACGAACCGCACGATATTCGTGCTGGAGCCCGGCGCTGCGGCAGGCGAACAGGAGGAGACCAGCGATGAACAGTAAGACAGCACGGCCGATGCGCTCCCGCACCCTGGCGGGCATGGCGACAGCAGCGCTGGCCGCCCTCCTGCTGGCCGCGACGGCCGGCGCGCAGGAGACGGAACCGGCGAAAGAGACGCCGCCGCCGGGCGGCGAACCGAAGGACTTCTCGCTGCCGCAGAAGGAGAGCTTCGGCCTGGAGAACGGGCTCGCCGCCACCCTGGTCGCGTTCGGCACGCTGCCGAAGGCGACTGTCAGCGTGGTCGTGCGGGCCGGCAACCTCAACGAGGGCGGGCAGACCTGGCTCGCCGATCTGGCCGGCGATTTCCTGCTGGAGGGCACGGCCAGCCGCAGCGGCGCCGAGATCGCCCGGCAGGCCGCCGCCATGGGCGGCCAGGTGAGCGTCGAGGTGGGTGCAGACCGCACCATCGTCGAGAGCGACGTCCTGGCGGAATACGCGCCGCAGATGACACGGCTGCTGGCGGACATCGTCCGCAACGCGGCGTTCCCGGCCGCCGAGCTGGAGCGGCTGAAGCGCGACCGCCAGCGCCAGCTGAGCATCGCCGGCAGCCAGCCCCAGCAGATGGCGCTGGCCGCGTTCCGCAACGCGCTGTACGGGGACCATCCCTACGGCAACGTGCTGCCGGACGGCGAGCAGCTCGCCGCCTACACGCTGGAGGACGCGCGGGGCTTCTACGAGGACAACTACGGCGCCCGGCGCAGCCACGTCTACGTGGCCGGGCAGTTCGACCGGCAGGCGGTGGACGCCGCCATCCGCGAGTCCTTCGGCGACTGGACGGGGGGCCCGGAGATCCTGATCGACGTGCCGGAACCCGCCGAGGGCAAGGTGGCCGTGGCCATCATCGACCGACCCGGCGCCTCCCAGTCCAACCTGTATATGGGGCTCGCAGTGCCCGACCCCTCGAGCCCCGACTGGATCCCGCTGCAGGTCACCAACACGCTGCTGGGCGGCTTCTTCTCCTCGCGCATCATCCGCAACATCCGCGAGGACAAGGGCTACTCCTATTCGCCCTACAGCACGCTCTCCAGCCGCTACCGGGACGCCTACTGGGCCGAAGTGGCCGCCGTGACCACGGAGGTCACCGGGCCCGCCATCGGGGAGATCATGGGCGAGGTCGAGCGGCTGCAGTCGGCGGCACCGCCCGCGGAGGAGCTGGACGGCGTGAAGAACTACACCGCCGGCACCTTCGTGCTGCAGAACTCCACCCGCGGCGGCATCATCAACCTGCTCGCGTTCCAGGAACTGCACGAGCTGCCGGACTCCTACCTGACCGACTACGTGAGCAACGTCTTCGCGGTGACGCCGGAAGAGGTTTCGGAGACGGCCGAGCTGTATCTGCGCGAACAGGACATGACCGTGGTCGTGGTCGGCGACCGCAGCCAGATCGCCGAGCAGGTCGCGCCCTGGGTCGGCGGCGACGAGGAAGACTGAGGAGGATTCGGCGGAGTCGGCGCCGCAAGCGGCGCGGCGGCGTCACCAGCGCGCCGCCGCGCTCATCCCCCCGTCCACGACGAGGTTCGCGCCACTCACCCAGCGGGCCGCCGGGCTCAGCAGATAGACGACGGCGTCGGCCACGTCCGTGGCGGTGCCGAGCGTGCCCAGCGGCGCCTTCTCCCGCCAGCGGGCCACGCCCTCCGGCCAGGCTTCCGCCAGGCCCTCGCGGTCGATCAGCCCCGGCGAGACCGCGTTGACCCGGATGCCCGCCGGGCCCAGCTCCATGGCGCTCGCCCGGGTCAGCATGAGCAGACCCGCCTTGCTCGCCGCGTAATGGGCGTGATTCGGCGCCGGGTCGAGCCCCTCGATGGAGGCCACGTTGACCACCGCGCCGCCGCACCCGGCCGCCTGCCAGCGGGCGGCCATCTCCCGGGTGATCAGGAAAACGCCGTCCAGGTTGGTGGCCATGAGCCCGCGCCATTCGTCCGCGCCAATCTCCGCGAAGGCCGTGACGTCCTGGCGTGCGGCCATGTTGACCACCCCGTCCGGCAGGCCGCCCCGCCGCTCCAGCTCGCCGATCAATCCGCGGATACCCGCCTCCCGAGACAGGTCGGCGCCGACGGTGAAGGCCCGGCCGCCCTGCTCGCCGATACGCCGGGCCAGGGCATCGGCGCGCTCGCCGGCCGTGTGGTAATGCACGATGACATCCGCGCCCGCCTCTGCCAGGCGCAGCGCGGTCGCGGCGCCGATGCCGCCGGCGCCGCCGGTCACCAGCACGGTCTGCCCGGCGAGGGAGAAGGCTTCGAGGCTCACCCCTACTCCTGAGGCCAGTCGAGATCGAACGGGAACGGGCGTTCCTCGGTGTTGAAGGTGAGGTAGCGCACGATCTGATAGGTATAGGTCGCGAGCTGCTGGCCGAAACGCTTCAGGTTGTCGTTCGTCCCGGCGGTGAACAGCACCCAGAAGAACTGGATGACCACCACCGCACCCAACACGACGCGCGAGACGCCGTAGAGGAAGGCGATCACCACCATGAAGAACAGCCGCAGCCAGGTGGACCGCGACTTCACGTTCTCTTCCAGGGGGCGCTGCGCCCCGGGGCCGGTTCTGTCGTCGCTCATGTCGGCACCTCCGCTACTCCGCCGGATTCTACTACCCGGCAGCGGATTCGCCAGTCGCCCTCTGGTCGGGGCATGCGCCGTCGGCCGGCGCGCGGAAGCCGTAGAGCGCCGCGTCCCGGTCCGCCCGCCAGCGTTCGTGCACGGCCTCGAGGCCGCCGGCGGCCCGGATCGCGTCCGCCACCTCGCCGGGCCCGATCGCGCCGATGTCCATGAGCCCGAGCGACCAGCCGATCGCCGACTCGTAGCGCGCGCGGCGCGACGACCGCACGTCGGGCCACAGCAGCCGGGCGAGTGCCGCGATGGGTTTGTCCTCGGCGCTGCGCAGCAGCCCCGCCTCGCCCAGCAGCGAGGCCCACTCCGCCGGATGCTCCCGGGCACTCACGTACAGCGAGACCGCGCCCCCCACTTCCTGCACGGCCCTCTCCTCCCGGGCGGCGCGCTCCCCGGCGAGTATCCGGCGCGGGTCCTCCGCACCGCCGCTGATCCGCCGGTCGGCCGGGATCAGGTCGAAGATGAGGTGGATCCGGTCCGATTCGGCATCGTTGCAGGCGTCGTGCACGGCCTTGTTGTCGAACCACCAGAGTTCGCCCTCGCGCATGCGCACGCTCTCGCCGCCCGCGCGGAGCAGGCTGCCCTTCTCGCTGCGGATCACCAGGTGATAGCGGTCACGGTAGCGGTAGTACTCTCCGCGGTCCGTGTGCGGCAGCACCGTCTTGCCGGGCGGCAGCCGGGCGTAGCGGGCGCGGCCCGGGCTGCCATTGCGCTCGGCGGCGAACGCCTCGATAAACGCGACGGTGGCGGGGAAGCTGGCGGACAGCGACGTGTAGCGGCTCTCGTGCACGTCCCGGCGCCGCCGGCCGCGGATGCGCGAGCGGCGCAGGCCGCGGATGGGGATGGCATTGGTATGCCGCTGCGCGGGCGCGGTCAGCTGGCGGCCGGGCTGCACGGCCCACAGCGCATCGTGCTCCGACAGCTCCGCCAGCAGCGGCTCGAGGTCGACGTGTTTCAGGACGCGGCGAAAGTGCTGCATGGCGCGACTCCTACAACGCCGCCTGGAAGCGGAACATCAGGATGGAGCCGTCCTCGTCGATGCCGTCCAGGTTCGGCGCGGCATCGTAACGGCTGTAGTTCACGGAGACCCGCAGCTGCTCGTTGAGATAGAGCGAGACCGCCGCGGTGATCTGGGACTGCTCGCCGCCGGTCACGGGGCCGTCCTCCAGGTCCAGAGTGCTGTAGCGGGCCGAGAGCTCCAGCGCGCCCCAGTCCCCTTTCGGACGGACGGACGTGGGCACGCCCCGGGAGCGGCTGTAGCGGTAACGCTCGCCGGTGACGACCCAGCCGGCCTGCACGTAGCCGCCGGTGAAATCGGCCTCGTTGGGGCCGCCCCTGAGACCCATGCGCATGAACTCCGACTGCAGCCGGACGTTGTCGAGGATGCCCATGAACTCGACCCCCGTGGTCCAGAGGGCGTCCACGCCGGCGAGACGGTCGGTGTTGACCAGGCGCTCGTCGGTCAGGCGCGACTCCGGGCGCGCGCGGATGCGCACGTCCTCATTCGAATCCACGGAGCGGTACTCCTGGGCCAGGCCCAGGTGCAGCACCCGGCGCTTCTTGCGGATGGGCGCCCAGGTCACCCGGCCGATCACCGAAGTGCCGTCGACGGTGCGCCGGTCGAGATCGCTGAGTTCGTTGCCGAACACGCCGGCGGTGGCGCTCCAGTCGTCGCCCCAGGTGCGCAGCGAGATGCCGGTGAGCATGGCCGGACTGAGAGCGGAGGCCAGCGAGCGCTCCATCATGGCCAGATCGTTGCTGCTGGTCAGCTCGTCCAGCGAGAACGGCGCCACCTGATTGCCGATGGTGAGGCGCTTGCGGCTCCAGCCCCGGTAGCGCACGTACAGATTGCGCCAGCCCTCGACGATGCCGACGTCGTAGTCCGCCCGGAACTGCCAGTCGTCGTAGCGGGCCCGCAGGATCGCGCGGGCGCGGCGGAAGTCCTGCTCGTCCTCGAGCACCGTCACGTCGTCGTCGTAGCGCGCGACGTCGTAGTGGATGCGTCCACCCATGCTGAGGTAGCGGTCGTCGTCCCACTCGATCTCGAGGCCGTCTTCCAGGCTGAACGACGTTTCCGCCGCCGCGGCCGTGAATGTCGGCGCCGCGCCAGCCAGGAACCCGAGCAGCAGCAGGCGGCACGGTAACGTGTGCATGATTCTCTCCATGATCAATCGAAAGGGGTGTAGGCGCCCGCCGCGGCGACGCGCAGGCAAGGCGAGTCGGTAGTTGCCGACGCCTGCGGCTGCAGTGCGTCGAAGAAATCGCTGACGCGGCGGGCGAGCCCGCCGCCGGCATAGCACTCGGTCCAGTCGTGGCCCGCGCCGGGCATGATCACGAGTTCGCAGACGGGAGCCCCCGCTGTCCTGCCGGCCTGCCGGTTCACGGCCTCCACCCAGGCCGTGGCGCGTGTGAGCCGGTTGTCGCCCTGCTCGCTGTCCAGGCGGCGGTTCGAGCGCAGGGAGTCGTCCCGCTCCACGTCCTGGTCGCCCACCAGCACGCACTTCGGCAGCCCCAGGAACCCGGGGTAGTCGATGGCGAGCGAGCCGGGCAGGCGCCCGGGCGCGAGACCGTAGGGAAAGCTCGCGGCGCGGCTGGGGAAGGTGTACCAGCCGGCCGCCGCCATCGCCAGGGCGGCCACCCGGCCGGGCCGCACCAGTGCATAGCGGTGCGCGAACTGCGCCCCGCCGGAGAAACCGAACAGCAGGCACGGCCGGTCCATCACGGTCTCGTCGAGGATCGCGTCCAGCGCGGCCGCGGCGTGCAGGCGCCGGTTCGACGAGCGCAGGCGCTGGTAGCCGCGGTAGCGCCGGCGGTCGTACAGCGGCGCGATGAGCTCCGTGCCGGTGCGTTCGGCCCAGGGCACGAAGGCCTCCAGGTGGCCGCGCGCATGGCGGCTGATGCCGTGTACGCACACCATGGGCAGCCGTGCGGGATCCGGGTTGCGCGGCAGGAAGCGCAGATAGCGGGTGCGGGGATCGCATGCCAGCTTCCGTTTGACGATGAGGCCGCCCCCGGCGGTATGACGCGTCATGGCCGGCGCTCAGGCGACGTCGGCGGCGGCGTGCGCCCGGTCGGAGGCCACCGAGCCGTCCGCTGCCAGTTCGATGACCCGTCCGGCCGCCCCCAGCAGCCGCGGATCGTGGGTCACGACGACGACGGTGCCGGGGAAACCCGCGATGATGTTCTTCACCACCCGGAGCGTATCGGTGTCGAGATGGGCGTCGATCTCGTCCAGCAGCAGGACGCCGGGTTCCGGCCACAGCGCCCGCGCCAGGGCGAGCCGCTGACGTTCGCCGCTGGAGAGGTTCAGGCCGGCCTCGGCGATGCGGTCCGGTGAATCGCCGCCCTCCGCCAGGAGATTTTCGAGCCGGCAGCGGCGCATCAGACTGCGGAACGCCTCCGGCGTCATGCCGCGGCTGCGATAGCTGACATTGCGCCGCACGGAGCCGCGGATGAGCGGCAGATCCGGCCCGACGATGGCGACGTGGCGGCGGATGTCCCGGTTGCGCACCGCGGCCAGATCCCGGCCGTCGAGGAGCACCCTGCCGGCGGCCGGCGCCTGCAGCCGGGCCGTCACTGCGAGCAGCGAACTCTTGCCACAGCCGTTCGGGCCGGTGATGGCGACGACGCTGCCGGCCTCGACCGCGAGATTCAGCGGGGCCGCGTCCGGGCAGGCGACCACGCCCTCGTAGCGCAGCTCGCCGGCAGCCCGGCGCAGGCGGCGGCCGGTGCGGTTGCGGGGCAGCCGCGGCCAGCGCAGGAACGCGCGGATGCGCTCGCGCGCCACGTCGGCCGCCTGCCAGTACTCGAACACCCGGCCGAGGTCGCGAATGGGCGTGGTGAGCCAGGCGACCACGGTCAGGGCGGCCACCATCTCTGCGGCGTCGAGCCGGCCGGCGCCGCCGACCAGCACGGCGAGCAGCGCGCCCGAACCCAGCAGCTGCACCAGGCTGCGCACCCGGCCCACCAGACGGGCGCGGTCGCCGGCCGCGTGGATCAGCTTCTCGCCGCGGCTGTCGAGCCTGCGCCGCTCCCGCGACTCCTTGCCGTGGGCCTGGACCGAGGGCACTGCCTGCATCATTTCGGTGACGAAGCGGGCCAGCTGGCCGCGCCGGTTGCGCAGGCGCCGGTTGGCGTCCGCGAGCGGTTCGGCCAGCAGAGCGGCACCGATTCCGCCGAAGACGACGAGGCCTGCGGCCATCGCGCCGAGCAACGCGTCCATCCAGGCGAGCACGGCGACCGCGGCCACGAGCAGCGGCAGCGCCACCAGCAGCTGGGCGAGCCCCCGGCTCACCCAGGTCTTGATCGCCTGCAGGTCGCCCACGAAACGCACCAGCGCACCGCCTTTCGGCTTGCCGGCCAGGGTGCGCGACGGCACGCCGAGCAGATGATCGAACAGCCGCAGGCGCAGTCCGTGCACGAAGACCTGGCCCAGCTCCTCGGCGTCCACGCGCTCGCGTCCGCGCAGCCACGCGCCGGCCAGCGCGGCGCTCACCAGGACCGCCAGCGTCATACCGCTGGCGCCGCCGCCCACCACCGCCTTCGCGCCGAGCGCCAGGGCAACCGTGCAGGCCGCCTGCCCCAGCGCGTTCGCCATCAGCGCGGCGAAGCGGGCAGGCGCCGCCCGGGCCGCCGCGCGGACGTCCAGGGCAAGGCTTTCAGCCTGCGACGGCATCGCGCAATTCCGTGCCGCCATGCTCGCAGGCGAGCAGCGAGCGGGAGACGTAGCGGTCGGACAGGCCGTCGAGGCCGATCACCGGCGGTTGCACCAGGTCGGCGGCCTCGCGCATGGCCAGCGGCGCGGCCGTCAGCAGACCGGAGACGGCAATGACGTCGTGACCGCGCTCGCCCAACCACTCCACGCCCGCCCTGGCGCCCATTGCGTCCTGGGCACAGAACACCACGCCGTCGATCGCCCGACGCAGCCAGTCGGCGCCGAGCAGCGCTGCGGTCTCGGACTGGACCAGGCCGTCGGCCACTTCGACCACGGCCACGTCGATGCCGCTGCGGCCGAGTTCCGCCATCAGGGTCTCGTAGATGCGCCGGATGGCGGCTTCTCCCACACGGTAGGTGGATACGTAACCGGCGTCGGTGAAATCGAGTACCGGAGCGGCGCCGGCGTCTTTCATCAGGAAGTAGTCGTTGCAGGCACCCGTGCCGGTGATCTTCGCGGCGCCCACGCGCAGGCCCGCCCGGGTCAGCCCGCGCACCAGATGGGCGCCCGCCGTGGTCTTGCCGGAGTCCATGGAGGTGCCGGCCACGACGATCACGCGGGGCGGCGCCTCGCCGCCGGAACCCGCCGGCAGCGTGTAGCGGCGCAGGTTGAGCGTATTGCCGTGCTCGTCGGCCAGGATGCCCAGCGCCTCGATCTCGGTGGGCCCGCGGTGGATGCGCTGATGCCAGTTGACGGCCTGGGCGGCGACGCCGCCGGAGGCCACCAGGTGGCAATGGCCGATGGTCCGCGGCACGTAGGCCTCGAACTGCTGGGGCGCATAGCGGTCGCCGTAGCAGACGACGATCTCGTCGCCGTGGAACAGCTGCACGCGCCGCCCGCGGGCGCACTGCAGCTTGCCGTGGTGGCGGATGCGCTTGACCCGGGCGAGGACCAGGTCGCCGGCGGCGGGCCGGGCGTCCGTGACCAGCGTCTTCGCATCCTCCAGCGGCACCCGCCGGGTCACGAACGCCGAGCGCGCCGCCCGCAGGCGGCCGGCCTCCAGCGGACGAATCGAGCCCGCCGGGAGAGCCGAGGGAGCCGGGCCCACCCGGAGATCGGCAGTTGCTTTCGTTGTCATCGCATCAGTCCTCCAGCTCGAACTCGACTTCCTCGGCCGTCAGCACGGCACCGTCCCAGGTGCCGTCGACATCCACGACCCGGCCGACCGCATTGGCGAAGAACTCCGCCGCCGTGATCTCCGTGTCGCCGTCTTCGAACTCCGTCTCGCCGTTCGTGCGCACGGTGACGCCGAGCAGCGTGAAGTCGGGATTGCCGACCGATTGCACCCGGGCCTGCAGTTCTACGCCGTCGTCGCCGTCGTCGTCGCGTTTCAGCAGCACCGCCGTCGCTTCGGAGGTGCCGGATTCGCTGCCGCCGATCTCCACGAAATCGCCCACGTTGATGTCGGCGAGCGAGAAGCGGCGCAGGTCGAGGTCGCTGTCGTCCTCCAGCCGGGTCCCGTCCTCGATGACCACCGTGATGCCGAGGGTCTGCAGCGTGCCCGCGCCGGCGTCCACAGCCTCCACGGTGGCCTCGATCTCCACCACCTTCTCGGGTTCGAATTCCACCTTGGTGGCAAGCAGGCTGCCGCCGGCCTGCGCCACGGCATCCACGTCCACCCGCGCGCCCTCGACGATGTCGGCAGGGCCGCCACCCTCGTACACGGTGGCGCCGTCGGTGCCGACGGCGATGCCGTTCACCTCGAACTCGTCGCCGGAGAGAACCGCGGTGATGATGCCCTCGATCTCGGCCCGGTCGTCGTCGTCGGCGCCGAGGTCGTCGGTGACCCGCTCGACCTTCGTGGCCGGCAGCGCGCCGCCGGCGGTCAGCGCGTTACCCTCCACCTCCACCACCTGGCCGTCGGCCAGATCGGTGCCGTCGAAGTCCTCGAACATAGCGGCCGAATAGTCGATGAGCAGGCTGCCGATGCCGAACGTCTGCGCCGACGCATCGAGATTGCCGACGAAGCCGACCACCTGCACGTCGTCGCCGTCGTCGAGTTCCACGCGGGTGGCGATGATGCGCCCGTCCGGAGAGAGGAAACCGTCCACGCGCACCGCCTGGCCGACGCTCAGGCCGTCGATGGCGTTGTTCGGCACCGAGTCGTCGAAGGCCGTATCGACCTCCACCTTCACCGTCTGGCCCAGCGCCACGAACGTGCCGGCGACGAGGTCGATGCTCTCGATCGTTCCGCGCAGCAGGTCGTCGCTGACCACGGTCGTCGCCGTGGCATTGCCGTCGTCGTCGATTTCGCCGGCCACGAACACGATCTCGCCGGTTTTCAGATCGTCTTCCGTGGCCGGATCGTCATCCACCTCGATCGTGGCAGCGGAGGTATCGAAGCGCACGCCGTCCACGATCACGCTGCCGAAGCCGCTGATGGAGCCGAGTACGCGAAGACCGCTGCGGTCGATGCCGCCGGTGTCGCCGCCATCGTCGGGCGGCGGCGGCGCGATGCTGGCGGAGTCGCCGCCACCGCCGCCGCAGGCGGCAAGCGCGAGGGTCGCGAGGAGTGTTGCGAGCAATTTCGGGGAGGGGGACGCCATGGGTGATCTTCCTTGCATTGAATGCTTCAGTAAGTGTCTTGCGGATGTTCGAAGAGGTAGACGCCGACGCCGATGCGACTGACGGCTTCTTTTCCGTTTCTGTTCCCGGTGCCGGGCGAAGCGTCGAGTTCGTGCTCGCTCAGCCAGGCGTCCATCCGCTCGAGGAAAGCCTGACCCTCCTGCTGCAGAAGGACATTGAGCTTCTCGGCAGCGCCCCGGGGCATGTGGCTGTTGGAGGCGATGCCCTCGAACCAGCCTTCGCTGCGCTCGGGGTCCAGGTTGTGGGCGAGGGACACGCCGTGGTCGTGCAACGCCTGACCCATGTGGCGGACGATGTCGGCATCGGCCGCATCGCGCAGGTAGTCGCGCCGCATCGCCCGGTAACGGCCGTCCGCCGCGGCTTCCATGAGGCCCAGGTCCAGCATCTCCTTGGTGATGGCCCGGTCCGGGATGTCGCCGGCATAGCGGTGCGTCAGCCGGCGGAATTCGGCCTCGTCCAGTTCCTGGGGGCGGCCGTCGTCCGAGAACTCGGGATCCTTGTGCCATCCCGTCAGCACGCGCGAGATGCGGCTCTTGGGCTCGATGGCCATAGGGGTCTCGCCGTCGAGTCGCTTGCGGATCTCGCCCACCTCGCGGCGGCTGAGCCCCGTCATGAGAGCCACGCGGGAGGCATTGGTGGGCCTGCCGTGGACGCCGTAGTCCTCTCTGGCGATCTCGACGAATACCAATTTCGCTATCTCCGCGAACTCTTTCCAGCTGATGCCGAGCCTGAGCAATATCCGGATCACCGGCCGCAGCAGCCGGCGGCAGGCATTCCGGGCAATTTCTGTCAGGCTGGAACTCATGTGTGCAGTTTACGCACACATCAGGAATCCATGCAACCCCGAGCAAGAATTTTCGCCTGCGGGGGGCCGAAGCAGCCCCAGGCGCATCGCAAACCGGACGAGCGGAGCCGTCGCGCGCCAGGGCGCAGATGCCGCCCCCGCCAGGGCTGCAGAATTTACATAAACGGGCGCGGCCCGAGCTAACTGCATGATTCGGGCGTCACAGCGGCATTCCGGCCCTGTCGCTCGTTTGCGACAGGTTGATTCCTGCGCATATAGGACGAAAATGCCCAATACATTCACTCGATAATCGATGAGAGCGAATCATGATGAACACGACTTCCTGGCGGCGCGGCATCGCCGCGCTCTCCGTACTCTTCCTCCTCGGCGGCTGCGGCGGCGGGGGCGGAAGCAGCCCCGCGGTCACCGAGCCCGACCCGGATCCGACGCCGCCGCCGAGTTCGTCGGCCAAGACCGGCACCGTCGGCATCATGTTCACCGACGGCCCCACGGACCGCTTCGACCAGTTCCTGGCCGAAATCCGCGAGATCCGGCTGCTCGGCGACAGCGGCAACGTGACCATCTTCTCGGTGCCCGACGGCGAGCCCGCCGAGGTCGTGGACTTCCTGCAGCTCGGCAGCTTCAACGAGCTGTTCACGGTTGCCGAGGACGTCCCGGCCGGTGACTACGACAAGATCCGGCTGATCCTCGACGACCTGACCATCGTGGACCTGGACACGGATCCGGCGGAGGAGTACTCGGTCAAGCTGCCCGGCAACGGCAAGGTCGACCTGAATCCCCGCGGGACCTTCTTCGTCACGCCGGGCTCCACTCTGCTCGTCGAGATCGACGTGGATGCGAAGAAATCGCTGAAGGTGGTCGAGGCCGGCAACAGCGAGAAGTTCCTCTTCCGGCCCGTGGTCTTCGTCAAGATCAGCGATCAGGGCTCGATGGAGCCGGGCACGAAACTCACGCGCATCTTCGGCTCCGTGGAGTCGGTCAGCGATACCGAGGACAGCTTCGTCCTGTGTCAGCAGGGCCGGGCTTCCGACAACGACGGCGACAGCGATGACGACAGCGACTCCGACCGGGACGCGAACGGCGATGACGACAACAACAAGTGCGTCACCGTCCTCGCGAGCGGCGAGACCGGCATCTTCGGCACCGACGGTACGCCGGCCCTGCTCGGCGACGTTGCGGTGGGCGAACCGCTGACCGCGATCGGCCGACTGCGGACCAGCGACGAGACGCCGGCCGACGACGGCGACACCGACGGTGACACCGATGCCGGCGAAGGCAACGACGACGGCACCGGTGACGACGACGGCGACACGGATGCCGACAGCGATGGCGACACCGACGGCTCCGAGGACTCTGCCGACTCCGATTCCGACACGGACAGCGACAGCGACTCGTCCTTCGACGACGACGACCTGATCCTCGATGCCTACGTCATCGAACTCGGCGACATGGGCACGTTCGAGCGCCTGAACGGCGAGATCACCGAAGACATCGATGCCGACGACGAGTTCGGCCTGGCTATCGCGCCGGGACAGGGCTTCGGCGACGACACGGTGGTCACGGGTCTCTTCCAGGACGGCACCGGCGTCTTCAACAAGGCCGGCGAGCGCCTGGCGAGAGAGGATCTCGTGCGCGGTCAGGTCGGCCACTTCGAAGGCGTGCTCGCACTCTCCGACGCCGAACCGGATGCGCTCAGGACCTCGTTCATCGTGCTGGATCCGGAAGCCGCGGTCGGCGAGACGATCACGGGCATCATCCAGAGCGTGGATACGGACGCCGGCCAGTTCATCCTGACCACGGCCGAAACCGGCGACCGCCAGGTGTGCGTCGACGACGACACGACCATCACCCTGGTCACGCTCACGGACGAGGGCAGCGAGTCGGCTGAAGTCGGACTCGGCGACCTCGAGTCCGGTCTGGAGGCCGAGGTGTTCGGTGCCGAAGGTGTCGACGGCTGCTTCGAGGCGGAGAGCGTGCGTGCCGAGGTCGATGAGACCGTCAACACCGCACCCGTGGCCGATGCAGGCGCCGATCAGACCGTGACCGCAGGCGACACCGTCAATCTGGACGGTTCCGCCAGCTTCGACGACGACGGCGATACGCTCACCTACAGCTGGGCGTTCGTCTCCGTCCCGGAGGGCAGCGAAGCATCGCTGACGAATGCGGATACGGTCGGCGCCACGTTTACCGCGGACCTCGCCGGCGAGTACGTCGTCGAGCTGGTGGTGAACGACGGCACCGAGGACAGCGCGCCGGATCAGGTCACGATCACCGCAGAAGCCGCCGCGGAGTGACGGAGGCGAGGATCCGGACCACCCGGCTCCTCGTGATCTAGACCCGTGGTCTAGACTAGGGGCGGGCTCCAGCGGGGCCCGCCCCTTTTTCTTTGCGGAGTGCCTCTTGCGCGTTACCGGCTGGATCATCGCCAACCTGGTCATCACGGCCCCGGCCGCCCTCGCCTGGTGGCTCGACGCGCGCCATGCCGATCTCTATTACCGCCTCGTCCAGGAGGATCACTGGATGGAGTGGGCCACGGTCTGGGCGTTCCTGCTGGCGGCGGCTGCGGCCGCGTGGGCCGCGCACCACCAGTGGTGGCGCCACCGGCGGCTGCCGTGGTTCCTGCTCGGCCTCGGCGCATTCTGCGTCTTCGTCGCGGGCGAGGAGATCTCGTGGGGCCAGAGGCTGTTCGGCTTCACGCCGCCCGAGTACTTCCTCACCGACAACTTCCAGCAGGAGCTGAACCTCCACAACGTGGTGGCCAGCGACCTGCGCCAGCTCGCCTTCCAGCTCATCGTGCTCGGCTACGGCGTGGCGCTGCCGCTCGCCGCCGCCATACCGGCCGCCGGCCGCCTGCTGACGAAGCTGGCCGTCGTCGTCCCGCAGCCCGCCCTGATGCCCGCCTTCGCCGCCACTGCCGCCTTCTACGCCGCCTATCCCTTCGAGTACGCCGGCGAATGGGCCGAGCTCATGCTGGGTCTGGGCATGCTGACCGCGATCGCCGCCAACGCCCTCGAACTCCGCGGCGGAGCGAGTTCCGGCCGCCCTGCCGTCGTCATCGCCATCGCCGGGGCGGCGCTTGCTGCGCTGGCGGGGTACGCGACGCTGCAGTCCACCCGCCTGCTGCACGCGGATGCGGAGGAACTTCAGCGTGCGGCGCAGGCCGAGCTGCGGGCGCTCGCCACCGATTTCACCCATGAGCGCGTGCGTACCCGCTGCGGCGTGCACAAGCGGGTGTACACCTTCCGCGTGGAATGGGGCCAGAGCTACCTGAGCGAAGGTCGGTTCGCAAACCTCACGGCGGAGGGGCTGGACGCCACCCGGGCACGTTACTTCCTGGACCCCTGGGGCCTGCCCTACTGGATCCGCCACGAATGCGCGGGCGGCGGAGAAGTGCGCTTCGTCTATTCCTTCGGCCCGAACCGCCGGCGGGACTCGGCGCCGCGGGAGATCCGCGGTGACGACGTCGGCGTGCTCATCGAGGGCGACCGCTGACGGTGACAAGTCCGTATTGCGTCCGCCTCCAGCGCGGGACGAATCTCGGGGAACAATCATGCCGCCGGCTGACCCGGACCGAGGGACGGAATCGCGCAGCCGTCGGCAGGCGGAGGAGAGCGATATGAAATTTCCGAAATGGTTCCTGCTGCTGTTCACGGCGGCGCTTCTGTTCCTGGCCGGCGTCGGCAGCGTCGATGCCGGGGACTTCCGCAAGTTCCGGGCCGGCCAGCTCACGGTCATGACGCAGAATCTCTATGTGGGCGGCGACATACTGCTGCCGCTGTCGGTGCCACCCGAGGACTTCGCGGACGCGGCAGCGCTGGTCGTGAGTCAGATCCTCACCACGGACTACCCGCAGCGCGCGATGAAGCTGGCCGAGCTCATCCGGGAGGAACGCCCGCACCTCGTCGGTCTGCAGGAGGTCTACGTGATCCGGCTGTGTCTGGACAAGGCACTCACGCAGTGTCCCATCGACCTCGACTACCTCGACATCCTGCTGGCCAACCTGAACGCCAATGGCACGCTGTACCGGGAGGCCGCCTCGGTCACGAACATCGATCTCGCCGGACTGCCGGCCAGCCTGCCGGACGGGACACCGGTCTACGTCGGTCTGACCGACCGGGACGTCACCATCGCGCGCAAGGACGTCGAGACCCGCAACCCGGTGGCGAAGAACTTCGACGCAGGACTTCCGGTGGAAAATCCGCTGCTGCCCGGCTTCGACAAGGTGCTGCGCGGCTATACCGCCGTCGAGGCGACGGTACGCGGACGGGACTACCGCTTCGTGAACACCCATCTGGAAGTCAGTGGCGGCGGCGATCTGGGACCATTCTTCCGCGCCATCCAGGCCGCCCAGACCGCGGAACTCATCCAGTTCCTGTACGCGGACGATCACGTCCAGGTCGTGGTCGGCGACTTCAACTCCAGCCCGGACGACGGGCCGCTGGTGGACTGCGCCATACCGGACGGGACGGGCGGCATAATCCTGACGGACTGCCCGACGCCCTACTACCTGATGGGCCAGGCGACCTACATCGACGTTTGGA
Source organism: Woeseiaceae bacterium (assembly GCA_035655155.1). Lineage (GTDB taxonomy): Bacteria > Pseudomonadota > Gammaproteobacteria > Steroidobacterales > Woeseiaceae > Lentisalinibacter. The sequence goes on along the minus strand of DASRVH010000036.1, from coordinate 3,478 downwards.
ACGAACGCGGTGGACGCTGGAGCCCGGGCTACACCTGCTGCCAGGACACGCTGCTCGACAACCTGATCTCGGATCTCGACGAGCGCATCGATCTCATCTGGGTGCGTCAGGCGCCGGATCATTACGGCGGCCCCGCGGTGCGCGGCGTGCGCGCCGAGGTGATCGGCGAGGAAGCCGGCGACAAGACCCCGTTCGGCCTCTGGCCGTCGGACCATGCGGGCGTCTCGGCCGACATGACACTGCGCGTGCCTCGCTAGGCGGGATTCATGGAACGCTTCGACTCCCGGGGCTTCAGCATCGCGTACGACGATGTGGGCGAGGGAGATCCGATAATCCTGCTGCACGGATTCCTTTTTCCGCGGCGCGGTGCTCGGCTTCCTCGGCTATCGCTGGGAGCGGGAATGAAAAAGGGAGCCGGCTGAATCAGCACGGCTCCCCTTGTTCGAGGTGGTGTAGAGGATGATTGGGCGGCTGCCGGTCAGGCGGCTACCGGGCACTCCCTGAGCAGCGAATTCCAGTCGGCACGCGCCTCCTGGAAGCGGGCCTTCGCCTCGGCGACGCGGCGGCGCGCCGCCTCGCGGATGTCGTCGGAGTAGTGCGATACCTGGCCCTGCAGGACCTTGCGGTGCTCCTTCGCCGCCGCCTCCCAGTCCACCAGGCGCTGGCGCAGCCGATCGTAGCGCCGGGCGGCCTGCTCGCCGAAGTTCGCGCGCAGGCGATGCGACGCATCCGCCGTCTCCTCCAGCCAGCTGTCCAGCCGCGTCTTCTCGCCGTCCAGCCGGGCGGCCATGATGCGGAAGTCGGACACCCGCTTCAGGTCCCAGGCGAGGCCCAGCTTCTCGAGCAGCGCGATGGTCCACTTGCTGGGGTCGAACTGGTACCAGCGCACGCCATTGCGGTAGTCGCCGCCGAAGCGGTGATGGAAGTTGTGATAGCCCTCGCCGAAGGTGAGGAACGCCACCAGCCAGTTGTCCTTCGCCGTGGCATCCACGTCGTAGGTGGCCTTGCCGAAGGTGTGGCAGACGGAATTGATGAAGAAGGTGGAGTGATAGACCAGCGTGAGGCGCAGGCACACCGCAATCAGCAGCGCGCCCAGCAGGTGCCCCGTCATCCAGCCGATGGCCGCCGGCGTCAGGATGCCGGCCGTTGTCGCCCAGAGCGCGTAGTAGCGGTGCTGGTGCACGATCATCGGATCGTTCGAGAGGTTCTTCACGTTGTTGTAGTCGGTCTCGTGCTTCCAGAAGACCAGCCAGCCCATGTGGGCGTAGAAGAAGCCCTTCTTGATGCTGTAGGGGTCGCGGTCGGTGTCCACGTACTTGTGGTGATCGCGATGCTGGGACGACCATTCCAGCGCCGACTGCTCGAACGCGGCCGAACCGGCGAACAGCAGCAGGAAGCGGACGAACTTGTTCGTCTTGAACGTCGCGTGCGCGAAGTAGCGGTGGTAACCCACCGTGATGCCCAGGCCGCTGATCACGAAGAACGCGAGCGCCAGCCAGATCTCGGCCGCGGCGATGCCGTTGTAGTAGATATAGAGCGGCGCGCCGACGACACCGCCGAGGGTCGTCACCGCGAAGAAGATGATGTTGACCCACTGATTCTGGCGGGTCACGGTCGGTACGGTCGTCATGGATGGCCTCTTTCGATTTTCGGCGCAGATTATACGCGCCGTGCCTCAGGCAGCACTGTGGAATACCGCAAGTTTCAGGCAAGGAACGCGAGCACGGCCTCTGACCACTCCCGCGGGCGCTGGTTCAGCATGAATATGCCACCGCCGTCGATAATGGCCTGCCGGCAATCGCTAAGTATATCACTAAACACCTGATTTTTCTCGGGTTGGCTGAACGGGTCGTCGGTGCCCGAGAGCACCAGTGCCGGCGCCTTCACCTGCTGTAGCCGGTCCTCCATATGGTATTCCGCGACCGCGAAATGGCCCCATTCGCTGGTGTCCCCGGACCTGAACAGGTCCAGCACGCAGCGCTGCACCAGCGCCGGATCGTCGATCCAGGCGGCCATCCGGCCCCATTTCTCCGTCAGATGGGAGCCGTCCGGCTGCACGTGCCACTGCTCGAACAGGGCGCCCAGCTCCCGGCGGGCCGCCTCGTCCATGTAGACCGGGCCCGACAGCACCAGGTGCGAGACCCGTTCCGGCCGGGCGGCGGCCGCCTCGACGGAGACGATGGCGCCGGTGTGATGGCCGCCCAGCGCCGCACGCTCCAGCCCCAGATGATCCAGCAGCGCGACGGCCGCCTCGGCGTATCCGGCGATGTCCGGCTGCGCGGGCGGGCGGTCGGAGCAGCCGTAGCCGGGCAGGTCCATGGCGATCACCCGCAGCTGCTCGTCCAGCAGCGGGATCACCTCGGCGAACTCGTCCACCGAGCGGGGCACCTGGTGCATCAGCAGCAGCGGCCGGGCGGCCGGGTCGCCGCTGTCCACGAAGTGGACCTGGCCCAGGGGGCTGTCGAAGAGGTGGCGTCTCATGGGGCCAAAGGCTGTCACAACCATTTTACTGTGGCCAATTCTACGTCATCCGATCGTCGAACCGCGGTCTATAATCGCGACTTCCATCACCGTCACCCGGACCGATTCGTACTTTGATTAAAGTTGTGAGCGCCGCCACGGCGCAGGAAACCGCCGATGCTTCTGAATCAGCTGACCGACGAGCTACTCGATGCCTTCGATGGTATCTGCTACACAGTGGAGCCCGACGGGCGCATCGCTGCCATCGGCCCCGGGAACTGGGATCGATTCGCCCGGACCACCGGCCTGAACTCGCCTCGCGCGCACGACGTCCGCGACAGGAACCTGTTCGAGTTCATCGGGGGCGACGAGGTGGGCGGCCACTACCGGACGATCATGCAGGAGCTGCGGAGGCCGGAGTTCTCCGAATGGGTCATGCATTTCCGTTGTGACGGACCGGACCGCAAACGCGGCATCCGCCTGGTCGTCCGACCCCTGCGCGAAGACGAAACCGTCACCGGCTATCTGTTCCAGTCCGTCGTGCTCGAAGAAACCCTCAGACCGAATCTGGGGATCCTCGATTTCGAAACCCTGCGGCGAGGTCTCGAACACCACCGTTCCCGACCCCTCGTGACCGTGTGCAGCTACTGCCAGCGTGTAAAGGACGATAGCCACACCAACGAAGAATGGGTCACCGCCGAACGCTACTATGCCCTCGGCGGCGATTCGCGCGTGCGACTGAGCCACGGCGTCTGCCCGCCGTGCTACAAGGATTTGAGCGAGTCCTTCGTCCGTCACTGATCGCCCGCGGCGGCCCAGGTCTCCCTGCACTGCAATTGCGACCGTAATGGCGGTAGCCATTACAATCCCGTCATGCTCCAGCTCTCAGACGTCGCGCTCCGCCGCGGGCCGAGGCTCCTGTTCGAACACGCCGGCGCCCAGATCCACCCCGGGCAGAAGGTCGGCGTGACCGGCGCCAACGGCACGGGCAAGACCAGTCTGCTGCGGATGATCCTCG
>DASRVH010000035.1:0-2388 GCA_035655155.1 Woeseiaceae bacterium | reverse complement strand
GAGCTCGTCATCGAAAGCGCGGCAGCGGAGGCGCCATTGGCCCACGCCACGTCCGGCGTGGAGATCGTCGTCGGCGACGTCGTGATCCGCGCCGGCGCCGACGCTGGTGAGGGCCAGCTGACGCGAGTCATCCGCGCAGCGCGGGCGGCGGCATCGTGATGTTCGGCCAGGGCGGGGCGGTGAAGGTCTTCGTGGCGACGCGGCCGGTGGACTTCCGCAAGGGGATCGACGGGCTGGCGCTGGCGGTGCAGGAGATGTTTGGGCTCGACCCGTTCTGCGGCGCCGTCTTCGTGTTCCGCTCGAAACGGGCGGACCGCATCAAGCTGCTGGTCTGGGACCGGACCGGGATGGTGCTCGTTCACAAGCGCCTGGAAGGCGGCAAGTTCGTCTGGCCTCAGGTGCGCGACGGGGTGATGCGGATGTCGTCGGCGCAGCTGGCGGCGCTGTTCGAGGGACTGGACTGGCGGCTGGTCCGGCCGGAGCGAGCGCGACGCCCGCTGGCGGCGGGGTGAGCGCATGGAAGCGCGGGAAGTCCCTGTTTTCACTGGCTGCGACAGGGGCTTCGTGATTCAATCCTGCTCATGGACGCCGACGCTCTCACCCGCGAGAATGCCCATCTGAAGGCCCGCCTGGCCGAGGTCGAGGCAACGCTGGCCGAGGTGCAGGAGGCCAATCGTCGGCTCGAAGATATCCTGCGCACGTCGCAGCGTGTTCAGTTCGGCAAGAGCTCCGAGAAGCTGTCGCCCGACCAGTTCAACCTGCCGCTGGAAGATGCCGAACTGGCCCAGGGCGTGCTCGAGGCCGCGCAGGAGAAGGCCGAGGCGGCGCTGCAGCGTGCGCGCGAGGAAGAACCTCGGAAGCCAAAGCGCAACCGCGGGCATCTGCCGGCGCATCTGCCCCGGATCGAGCGGGTGATCGAGCCCGCCAGCACGCTCTGCCCCTGCGGCTGCGGCGAGATGGCCCGGATCGGGGAGGACGTCTCCGAGCGGCTCGACGTGATCCCGGCGCAGTTCCAGGTGCTGATGACGCGGCGGCCCAGATACGCTTGCCGCCGGTGCTCGCAGGCCGTGGCGCAGGCGCATGCCCCCGAACATGTCGTGCCGGGCGGGCTGCCGACCGAGCGGCTGATCGCGTGGATCATCGTCTCGAAGTTCGGAGACCACCTGCCATTCTACCGCCAGGCCGGGATCTTCGAGCGGCAGGGGCTCCACCTCGACCGCGGCACGCTCGGCAACTGGGTCGGCCGCGCCTGTTTCCACCTGATGCCGGTGATCGAGCACATGCGGGTCCATCTGCGCGGGGCGGAACGGATCTTCGTCGACGAGACCCGCGCGCCGGTGCTGGACCCGGGCCGGAAGACCACCAAGAGCGGATTCTTCTGGGCCGTCGTCGCCGACGACCGCGGCCATGGCGGCGCAGGCCCGCCCATCGTCCTGTTCCACTACGCCTCCGGCCGGGGGAAGGAGCATCCGCTGAAGTTCCTCGGCGGATACCGCGGCCGGTTCCTGCAATGCGACGCCTACCAGTCCTACAATGCGATGACCGAGATCGTGCGCGACAACGGCCCGTGGCAGCTGGTCTATTGCTGGACCCATGTCCGCCGCCGCTTCGTCAAGCGCTTCGAGAACGAAGGCTCACCCATCTCCGAGGAGATGCTGCGCCAGATCGCGGCCCTCTATGGGGTCGAGAAGACCGTACGCGGCAAAGATGCGGCCGTCCGGCTGGCCGCCCGGCGCGAACACGCAGCCCCGATCATCGCCGCGCTCAAGTCGTGGCTGGAGATCCAACTGTCGCGCATCCCGCAGAAATCCCAGCTGGCCGAGGACATCCGCTACACCCTCGCCCACTGGCCCGGCCTGATCCGCTTCCTCGACAACGGCGCCTTGGAGCTCGACACCAACCCGGTCGAGAACCAGATCCGCCCGATCGCGCTGACCCGCAAGAACGCCCTCTTCGCCGGCAACGAGACCGGCGCCGAGAACTGGGCCATGCTCGCCTCGCTCGTCGCCACCTGCAAGCTGTCGGACGTGAACCCCGTCGACTACCTCGCCGACACCCTCCGGGCCATCCTCGGCGGTCACCCGAAATCCGCCATCGAAGACCTCATGCCCTGGCGATACGCGAAGCCGTCAAGCCTCGCCGCATAGGGCCGCGCCGTCGCGCTTACGTTCGATCGGCAGTTCGAGGAGAAGGGCTGCGTCCCGGCGTCCGGGCGGATCGTCGACGCCTCTCTCGTGCCGGCGCCCAGGCAGCGCGACACTCAAGACGGGAAGGCGGCGATCAAGGACGGCAAGTCTGCGACGAAGATCTGGCCGGACGAGCCGAACAAGGCGGCGCAGAAAGGTGAGCGGGTGAACGCCGCCGGTTCGACGACACCCGCTCGACGCT
>DASRVH010000034.1:0-23631 GCA_035655155.1 Woeseiaceae bacterium | reverse complement strand
CTGGGATTCGATGGGCGCGCCGGCCAGCCTGGCCAGCGCTTCGGCGCCGTAGCCGAAGTCACCGAAGTAATCGAACAGCGCCTCGTCGCCCATCACGCCGCAGGCCGGCGCGGCGCCATGGTATTCCACGCCTCCCGAGAGCTTGCCCAGGATACGGGCGAAGCGTTCGCAGATGCGGCCTCGACGCCCGTCAGGACATGCGATATTCGGAAACATCTCGATGGCGGCGCCCGTCACGTGTCCGCCCATGGAGAAGCCGGTGATGAGCGTCTTCTCGGGCTTGCCCTGCTCACGGGCGAAGATCCGCCAGAGGCGGTTGGTGCTCTCGACGCCGTCCTTGACGTCGTAGCAGTTCTTCGCATAGCTCGACGCGGCCCACGCGTATCCCTGCGAAAGGTAGTACAGCCGCAATGGCGGGTTCTCGACCGTCAGGGGCACTAGCGCGCCGGTCGCTGGATCCGCCACGCAGCCGCGGAAGCCGTGGGCGTACATCACCAGGTCGCCGTTCCAGCCGGCCGGAATCTCGTAACGGTAGACGGCACCTTCGCTATCGACGCCTTCCTTGATCGTCGCGGTAAGCCCCGGTACCGGGTCGAAGGCACCCGAGTCACCGATTGCGAATACCCTGTCATCCTGTGGGACCGGCTTGCCGGGATAGGCCTGCGCCGATGCGGCGACGATGAAGGCAGATGCTGCCGCAAGCAGCATGCGGGATACGCTCATTCGTTTTCTCCCCCGTTCTCGTTGATATTGTCGACTTCGGGCCGCTTGCGGCTGTCGATCGAGTGAAATGATTGTTACCGCTACACCGGTCGATCACAAGCCTATTTGCTGAACAGCGGCGGGACAGCTGCAGTTATGTAAAACCGGTGCAATCATCGGAGCATCGCTAGTGGCGATCGCTGCCCGTACGGCTTAGGCGACCAGGGGCGAGAATGGGAACAGTGAGGCGCAGCAGGAGCGGCGGGCTGGCCACGTGCGGCAGCCTGATCTGTTTCGCTTATCTGGCGCTGCAGCCGCTTGCGGCACCTGCAGCGGTGGGCATCACCGTCGCCGTAGACTCCGTCACCGGCGCCGGCTGGTCCGCCGACGGCATCGAGCTTCGGATCCTCCCGGGCGACGGGTCCGGAGACATTGCCGCCTCCGTCCGTGTCGAGCGCCTCCGGCTGCCGGAGCCGGTCGGCGAGCTGCGCGACGTCACCCTGCGCTGCGATACGGTCGCGATTGCAACGGCCGAGGCGGGCTACCGCTGCGAACGGGGTCGGGCCGTGGCGCAGCGCTCGCCGCTGGACCCGGAAGCCTTCTCGCTGGCGGCGAGCTATCGCCCGGCGGACGGCCGGCTGATCCTCGAATCGCCGGATCTCCCGTGGCAGGGCATGACGCTCCGGGTATCGGCGCAACTGGCCGACGATGGCTGGACGGCCGCGGTCGAAGGCGCCGACCTGGACGCCGCCACCGTCTACGGCGCGCTGGCCGCAACGGCATCCATGACATCCACGGCAACCACCGTTCCCGAACTGGAGATCGCCGCCGGCACCGCGGGATTCCGGTTGCGTGCCCGGGGAGAAGACGGCGGCGCCATCCGCATCGACAGCAGGATCACGCTGCGGGACCTGAGTCTTGCGAATACCTCCGGCAGCCTGGCCGCGGAGGGGCTGGACGTCACACTGGAGGCGCAGGCCCGCATGCCGGAGCCGGGCGGGCGGCTCGACTACACGGCGACGCTGACCGCGGATGCGGGTGAGGCCTACGTGGAGCCCGCCTATTTCAACCTGTCGGCATCGCCACTCACGCTCGCATCGACCGGCGGCCTCGACCTCGCCGGAGGTCCCGTGCGGATCGACAGCTTCCTCCTCGATCACCGCGACGTACTGGCCGCAAGCGGCGAGGCCGTCCTGCGGCGCGGCGAAGAACCCGCCGTGGCACGGGCCGACGTCGAGATCGCCGACGCGGTCTTCCCCGGCGTCTACACCACCTACCTGCAGGGCTTCCTGACCGGCACGCCGCTCGCGAAGCTCGAGACCCGCGGCCGCGTATCGGGCCGGGTGAGGCTGGACGACGGCGGGGTCGCCGCCCTCGATCTCGCTCTGGACGATCTCCACGCCGACGACGCCGACGGCCGACTGGCGATCTACGGCGCCCGCGGCCGCATCGCGTGGGACGTCGCGCCGGACGCCGCGCCTGTCTCTTCCCGCCTGGTCTGGGACGGCGGCTTCGTCTACGACGCCGGCTTCGGCGCAGGCACCGCGGCGTTTTCCTCCACACCGGATCGGATCACGCTGCAGGAGACGCTGCGTCTGCCGGTGCTGGACGGCGCGCTCGTCGTGGAAACGTTCGCGGCAAGCGGGCTGTCGGGCGACGAACCGGCCGTGGAGTTCGATGCCCGGCTCGAACCGGTCAGCCTCGCCGGTATCACCACCGCGCTAGGCTGGCCGGCTCTGCCGGGCAAGCTCTCCGGCGAGTTGCCGCTGCTCAGCGTGAGCGAGGGTGCCGTGACGCTCGGCGGCAGCCTGGTGGCACGGGTCTTCGATGGCACCGCCCGAATCTCCGAGCTGCGCATCGAACAGCCTTTCGGCGCAAACCGTCGCACCTCCGCCGAGGTCGCGCTGGACAACCTGGATCTCGCCCTCGTCACCGACGTCTTCACGTTCGGCCGCATCACCGGCCGGCTGGACGGGGCCATCCGCGGCCTGGAGATGCTGCAGGGCCGTCCCGTCGCCTTCGACGCGCGCTTCTACACGCCCGCCGACGACGACAGCCCGCACCGGATCAGCCGGCGCGCGCTCAGCAATATCTCCGAGATCGCAGGCTCCGGCACCGCGGCGCTCTCCGCCGGCTTCCTCGGCCTGTTCGAGGAGTTTCGCTACGACAGCCTCGGCATCCGCTGCGTCCTCGAAGGCGACATTTGCAGCATGAGCGGCGTGCAGCCGGCGCAGCAGGGCTACTACCTGGTGAAGGGCAGCGGACTGCCCCGCATCGATGTCATCGGTCATTCCCGGCAGGTAAACTGGCCGAGACTGGTAGCGCAGATCACCGAGGCGCTGAAATCCAGGGAAGTCTCCACGTCACCGCAAAGCGAGGAACGCAGATGATCAGAGCAAAGACCCGCGCCATGACGCACCCGGCGGCCTGGCTGTTGCTGTCCGCACTGGTGCTCGCCGCGTGCGTGACCATCAACGTCTATTTCCCGGCGGCCGAGGCCGAACGCGCGGCCGACCGCATCATCGACGAGGTGCGCGGCACCGGCGGAACGGAGGAGCAGGACACCACCAGCCGGCTGCCGCCGCAGGCGCTGCCAGCGCGCTTTGCCGCGGCGGTGGCGGATTTCCTGGTCCCCGCCGCCCACGCCCAGGACCGGCCGGACTTCGATGCCTCCTCGCCGGCGAAACGGGCGCTGGAGCAATCCCTGAAGCAGCGCTTCCCTCAGCTGAAGCCGTATTACGACTCCGGCGCCATCGGCCTGACGGCCCGGGGCACCATCGAGATCCGCGACCGCTCCCTGATCCCGCTGAACGAGCGCAACCGGGTGCGCCAGCTGGTGTCCGAGCAGAACGCGGACTGGGAGGCGCTGTACCGGGAGATCGCCCGCATCAACGGCCATCCGGAATGGGAAGACGAGATCCGCCAGGTGTTCGCCGACCGCTGGATCGCCAAGGCCGAGAGCGGCTGGTATTACCGGGACGCCGGGGGCCAGTGGCGGCAGAAGTAACGCCGGCGCCGGACAGGCGGCGCCGTCCGTTGCGGGCACGCGCGGGCTAGCGGGCCAGTTCCCAGACCAGCCGGGCGGCGGTGCGCGCGGTGCGACCGTCGACGTCGTGGCGCGGATTGAATTCCGCGATGTCGGCCACCGGCCAGGGACGCTCGGGGCTCATCGCGCGGATGCGGCGCAGACAGCGGATCACGAATTCCAGGCCGATGCCGAAGCCGGCGGGCGCGCTGACGCCGGGAGCCACCGCGGCGGGCAGTGCGTCGAGGCAGATCGTGACGTAAAGCGCGTCCACCTCCGCCACCAGCGCCTCCAGCAACGGCGCCGCCCGCTCCTCGCTGCAGTCGATGTCGACGAGATACCGCACGCCGGCGGCATCCGCGAAGTCGAACAGTGCCTGGGTATTCGCCGCCTCGCTGACGCCGAGGCAGAGATAGTGGAAGCCGGCGCCCCGGCGGCCGCACTCGTCGGCGATCTGGCGGAACGGCGTGCCGGAGGTGCCGCCGTCGACGGGCTCGCGCAGATCGAAGTGGGCGTCGAAATTGACGATACCAATACGCGCCGGCTCGTCGCCCCGGTCCAGGTGCCGCGCCAGCCCGCGATAGCTGCCCCAGGCGATCTCGTGGCCGCCGCCGAGCCCGATCACCGTGTGACCGGCATCCAGCAACCGGGCCACACGCCCCGCATAGGCTTCCTGGCCCGCGGCCAGGTCGTCGGCAACCGTGACCGTGCCGGCATCGTAGACCGGACGCTCCGCAGGCGCCGGCAGGTTGCCCAGAGCGCGGCGCAGCGTATCGGGTCCTTCGGAAGCGCCGGGCCGGCCCTGATTCAGACGCACGCCCCGGTCCGAGGAGAATCCGAACAGGCAGGTGCCGGGAGCGCCGTCGTCCGGATCGTCGATGACCTGGTGCCAGCGCAGCGCTGCCACGCCGGGGTCGGTTCGGCCGCTCCAGAGCGAGAGATCAGCGCGTGTCCACACGTCGTCCACCTTGCCATACCGCCGCCGGGCGCACGAGGTTGATGCCCCAGGCGAGTTCCGCCGGAGAGCCGACGTCCCAGAGGCACAGATCGGCATCCGCCCCCTCCTCGATGCGGCCCTTGCTTCCCAGCCCCAGCGCCGCGGCGGCCCAGCGCGTCGCGCCCAGCAGCGCCTCGGCCGGCGTCAGCCCGAACTGCGTGCAGGCGAGATTCATGGCCGTCAGCAGCGAGCCTAGCGGCGAGGTGCCCGGATTGAGGTCGGTGGCCACCGCCATGGGCACGCCCGCCTCGCGCAGGGCGTCGACCGGCGGCAGCCGGGTCTCGCCGAGGAAATGGAAGGCACCGGGCAGCAGTACCGCAACCGTGCCCGCCTGGAACAGCGCGGGCGCGTCGGCGGGGTCGAGATACTCCAGGTGATCCACCGACAGCGCGCCGTAGCGGCTGGCGAGCGCCGCGCCCTTGAGGTCGGAGAGCTGCTCCGCGTGGGCCTTCACGGCCAGGCCGTGCCGGGCGGCCGCTTCGAACACGCGTTCGCACTGGGCCGGGCTGAAGCCGATGCCCTCGCAGAATACGTCCACCGCGTCGGCCAGGCCCTCCGCGGCCACGGCCGGGATCATCTCGCCGCAGACGTGGGCAATGTAGTCCTCGGCGCGCCCCTCGTATTCTTCCGGCACCGCGTGGGCGCCGAGGAAGGTGGTACGCACCGTCACCGGATGAGTCCTGCCGAGCCGGCGCGCCACCCGCAGCAGTTTCAGCTCGGTGGCGGTATCCAGGCCGTAGCCGGACTTGATCTCCACCGTGGTGACGCCCTCCTCCAGCAGGCGCTCCAGACGCCGGGAGGACGCGTCGAACAGCTCCTCCTCGCCCGCCGCCCGGGTGGCGCGGACGGTGGCGCGGATGCCGCCGCCGGCACGCGCGATGGCCTCGTAGGATTCGCCCTGCAGCCGGCGCTCGAACTCGTCCGCCCGGCTGCCGCCCCAGACGAGGTGGGTGTGGCAATCGACCAGGCCCGGCGTCAGCCAGCCGCCACGGCCGTCCACGTGGGTGTCGGCGGCCACTTCCTGCCCGTCGTCCTCCGCGCCGGCGTAGACGATGCTGCCGTCGGCGATGGCCACCCGCGCCATCCGTGCGTCCGCGCTCCCGCCCGGGGTCCGGCCGTCGGGCACCGCGGGCGCGAGATTCACGTTGTGGATGAGGGTGTCGGAGAAGATTGCCACGGGCGCCTCCCTGCCGTTATCCTTGCCGAAATTCTAGTTGTATATACAACCATTGTATAGACGGCCTCGTTGGAGACGGACAGGCAGGCCGTCTGCAGCCGTCGGAGCCATTATGGCCACACCCCGCTACCGTATCATCCGGGACGAACTGCTCGAGGCTATCGAGAGCGGCCGGCTGCGCGCGGGGGAGCGTGTGCCCTCGGAGAACGAACTCGTCGCGCGCTTCGGCGTAAGCCGCATGACGGCCCGGCGGGCCCTGCAGGAGCTGGCCGACGCCGGATTCCTGCTGCGCACCCGCGGACTCGGCAGCTTCGTGGCCGACTCCCGGCCGATGAGCTCCATGCTGCAGGTCCGCAATATCGCCGACGAGATCGCCGAGCGCGGCCACCGCCACACTGCCGAGGTGCTGCGGCTCGAATCTATCGCCGCCGGCGAGGAGCTGGGCCGCTACTTCGACGTCGAGCCCCGTGACGAGCTCTACCACTCGGTGCTGGTCCACCGGGAGAACGGCGTACCCATCCAGCACGAGGACCGGTACGTGAACCCCGCCTGCGCCCCGCACTATCTGGCCCAGGACTTCGCCGGCACCACCCCGAACGAATACCTGTCGGCGGTGGCGCCGCTGGCCGAGGCCGACCACGTGGTGGAGGCCACCACCGCCATGCCCGGCGTGGCGCGGGCGCTGGAGATCCGGCCGGAGGCGCCCTGCCTGCGCGTCACCCGGCGCACCTTCAGCCGCCGGGCGGTGGTCACCTTCGCCCGACTCACCTACCCGGGCAACCGCTACCGCCTGGGCAGCCACCTGGATTTCCGCGCGCCCGGCCGGCAGGACGAGCGGCGGGACGGCAATACCCACAGGGGGAAAGCATGAACCGATACGACCCCGAGCGCGTGATCAGCGCCCCGCACGGCGCCGAGCTCTCCGCGAAGAGCTGGCTCACCGAGGCGCCGCTGCGCATGCTCATGAACAACCTGGACGCGGACGTGGCCGAGCACCCCGAGGGTCTCGTGGTGTACGGCGGCATCGGCCGCGCGGCCCGGGACTGGGAGTCCTATGACCGCATCGTCGAGGTGCTGCGCCGTCTGGAGGACGACCAGACGCTGCTGGTGCAGAGCGGCAAGCCGGTGGGCGTATTCCGCACCCACGCCGACGCGCCCCGGGTGCTGATCGCCAATTCCAACCTGGTGCCCCGCTGGGCCACCTGGGAGCACTTCAACGAACTCGACCGCAAGGGCCTCATGATGTACGGCCAGATGACCGCGGGCTCGTGGATCTACATCGGCTCCCAGGGCATCGTCCAGGGCACCTACGAGACCTTCGGCGCCGTCGCCCGCCAGCACTTCGACGGCGACGCCACCGGACGCTGGATCCTCACGGCCGGCCTCGGTGGCATGGGCGGCGCCCAGCCGCTGGCCGCCACCATGGCGGGCTTCTCCATGCTGGCGGTCGAGGTGGATGAGAGCCGCATCGACTTCCGGCTGCGCACCGGCTACCTGGACCGCAAGGCCGGCTCCCTGGACGAGGCGCTGCGCCTGATCGACAAGGCCAAATCGGAAGGCCGCGCCATGTCCGTCGGCCTGCTGGCCAACGCCGCCGACGTCGTGCCCGAGCTGGCCGAGCGGGGAGTGGTGCCGGATGCCCTCACGGACCAGACCAGCGCCCACGATCCCCTGAACGGCTACGTGCCCCGCGGCTGGTCGCTCGCGCAGACCAAGACCGCCCGGGAGCAGGACCCGGACGCGGTCGTGCGCGCCGCCATGGAATCCATGGCCGTCCACGTGCGCGGCATGCTCTCGCTGCAGGAACAGGGCGCCGTCACCTTCGACTACGGCAACAACCTGCGCCAGATGGCACAGGACGAAGGTGTGGACAACGCGTTCGACTTCCCCGGTTTCGTGCCGGCCTACATCCGGCCGCTGTTCTGCGAGGGCATCGGCCCGTTCCGCTGGGCGGCTCTCTCCGGCGACCCGGAGGACATCTACGCGACCGATGCGAAGGTGAAGGAACTCATCCCGGACGATACCCATCTGCACAACTGGCTGGACATGGCGCGCGAGCGCATCAGCTTCCAGGGCCTGCCGTCCCGCATCTGCTGGGCGGGCCTCGCCGACCGCGCGCGCCTCGGCCTCGCCTTCAACGAGATGGTGGCCAGCGGCGAGCTGAAGGCGCCGGTGGTCATCGGGCGGGATCATCTCGACTCGGGCTCGGTGGCTTCGCCGAACCGGGAGACGGAGGGCATGCTGGACGGCAGCGACGCGGTCTCCGACTGGGCGTTCCTGAACGCGCTGCTGAACACGGCCAGCGGCGCCACCTGGGTCAGCATCCACCACGGCGGCGGCGTCGGCATGGGCTACAGCCAGCACGCCGGGCTGGTCATCGTCTGCGACGGCACGGAGGAGGCGGCCCGGCGCATCGGCCGCGTGCTCTGGAACGACCCCGCCAGCGGCGTCATGCGCCATGCCGACGCAGGCTACGAGCCGGCCGTGGACTGCGCCCGCAGGAACGGACTCGACCTGCCCATGGTGGAGACGGGAGGTGACGGCCGATGAATACGCTCGAGATCACACCGCGGGACCTGACCCTGGAAGAACTTCGGCGCGTGAGCGCGGGCCCGGTCGAGATCACCATCGACGCTGCCTGCCGCGACGCCATGGCGCGCTCTGCCGCGACCGTGGCCCGGGTACTGGGCGAGGGGCGCACCGTCTACGGCGTGAATACCGGGTTCGGGCGGCTCGCCAACACGAAGATCCCGCCGGATGCGCTCGAGACCCTGCAGAAGAGCATCGTGCTGTCGCACGCCGCCGGCGTCGGCGACTTCATGCCGCCCCATACCGTGCGGCTGCTGATGGTGCTGAAGATCAAGTCCCTGGCCCGGGGCTATTCCGGCGTGCGCCCCGAGCTGGTCGACCGTCTGGTCGCGCTCGTGAATGCAGGCGTGTGCCCGGCCATCCCCGAGAAAGGCTCCGTGGGCGCCTCCGGCGATCTGGCGCCGCTCGCGCACATGAGCACCATCCTGCTCGGCGAGGGCGAGGCTTTCGTGGACGGCGAACTGGTGTCAGCGGATGCCGCCCTGCGCCATGCCGGCATCGAGGCGACGCCGCTCGCGCCGAAGGAGGGACTCGCGCTGCTGAACGGCACGCAGGCGTCCACCGCCTACGGCCTGGAAGGTCTGTTCCACGCGGACAACGCCCTCTCCGCCGCGCTCCTGGTCGGCGCCATGTCGGTGGAGGCGGCGCAGGGTTCCCGGGTGCCCTTCGACGAGCGCATCCATGCCATCCGCGGCCAGGCGGCCCAGAGCGAGATCGCCCGGCGCTACCGCGAGATCCTGGGCGAGTCCTCCGAGATCGGCCGCTCCCACGAGGGCTGCGAGAAGGTGCAGGATCCGTACTCGCTGCGTTGCCAGCCCCAGGTGATGGGCGCCTGCCTGCAGCAGATCGAACACGCCGCCCGCATCCTGATCGCCGAGGCGAATGGCGTCTCCGACAACCCGCTGGTATTCGCCGACACCGGCGAGATTCTCTCGGGCGGCAATTTCCACGCCGAGCCCGTCGCCATGGCCGCGGACATGCTGGCCATCGCGCTGGCGGAGATCGGCGCGCTGTCCGAGCGTCGCATGGCGCTGCTGATCGACTCCAGCCTGAGCGGTCTGCCGCCGTTCATCGTGGAGAACGAAGGCGTCAACTCCGGCTTCATGGTGGCCCAGGTCACCGCGGCGGCGCTGGCCAGCGAGAACAAGACCCTGGCCCACCCGGCCTCCGTCGACTCGCTGCCGACCTCGGCCAACCAGGAGGACCACGTGTCCATGGCCACGTTCGCCGCGCGGCGCCTCGCCGACATCTACGAGAACACCGAGAACATCCTCGCCATCGAGTGGCTGGCCGCCGCGCAGGGACTGGACTTTCGCTTGCCGCTGAAGTCCAGCCGGAAGGTGGAAGAAGCCAAGGCGCTGATTCGCTCGGCAGTGCCCTTCTACGACCACGACCGCTACTTCGCGCCGGACATCAACAAGGCGGCACGGCTGATACGCGAAGGGCATCTGGCGGCGCTCGCCGCCGCCTTCGTCTGACGGCTCCGCCGGGACGGGCAGCCTCCGGCGGCGTGCCGGAGGCTGCGGACCGATCAGCTGGCCTTCTTGAGCAGGGTGTTGACGCTGTCCGGCAACAGGTGCCGCAGCCAGTCGACATCGAGTTTCGCCGGATGCTCGATGTAGGCGTCCGGATCCTCGGCCACCGAGGCCAGATACTCCCGGGAGACCCGCCACTCGGTGTCGTGCTCGGACTTGCCGCGGGACAGGATCTCGAACTTGCCGTTCAGGTAGCGCACGGTGAAGTAGTCGAACGGCTCCTGCGGATCGTCGTCGTAGACGGCGACGCCCGCCTTGTGGCCGTCCAGGTACTTGTCCATGCCGGAGATCAGCGTGCCATAGAATGCCGAGTCCCTGTTGGCCTCGAGGGCCCTGTTGGTCACGTCCAGCGCCCCGGTGAACAGGTCATAGATGTCCTTCTCGCTCATATCTCGCTCCTTTCCGGCGTGCACGACCGGTTTTTTGCGCACGTCAAAGTACTTTGGGGCAGGAGCCGGCCGTATCAATACGGGGTTGGCCGGATACGCGCTGGCGGCTGCGCTATAGTGGCGGCATCGCCGCAAACCCGCCGCCGTTCATGCTGACCGCCGTCTATGCCAGCCTGCTGATCCTGCTGAACCTCGTGTTCTGGGCGGCCATTCTGTTCGGGCTGCCGGGCACCTGGCTGATGCTGCTATCCGCCGCGCTCGTCGACTGGTCGCTGGCAGACGAGCCGATGTTCGGCTGGACCGTGCTGCTGGCCTGCGCAGGGCTGGCCACGCTGGGCGAGATCCTCGAGTTCTTCCTCGGCGCGGCGGGCTCGCGCAGCGCGGGCGGTTCGCGGCGTGCCGCTGCGCTGGCCATCGTCGGCGGTATCGTGGGCGCCATCCTCGGCACGCCCGTGGTGCCGCTGCTCGGCACCCTCATCGGGGCCTGTATCGGCGCGTTCGCCGGTTCCATCCTGGGCGACGTCTGGGCCGGCCGGCCGCTGATCCATACCATGGAGGCGGGCAAGGGCGCGGCAGTAGGCCGCTTCTGGGGCACCGTCGCCAAGATGACGATCGGCGCCATCATGGTCGTGATCCTGGGCGTGGCCGCCTTCGCCTGACTCGTCGGATACCCGTCCGATCGCCGGTCCGATCGTCCGTACAATCGTCCGTACATTCTCGCCCTCGGGGCAGGCGGGAGCGCTTCTGGTAAAGTCGTCCGCGTCCACACCGGCAAGGCTGACACGGAGCGCAGATGGCCAGACCCCCGGAACATATCGTGATCGTCGGCGGCGGCAGCGCCGGCTGGATGGCGGCGAGCATCTTCCTGGCGAGCTTCGGCCGTCAGGGCAGCAGGATCAGCCTCGTCGAGTCGAGCAATGTGCCCACCATCGGCGTCGGCGAGGGCACGACGCCACTTTTCAAGCGCTTCCTGAAATTCCTGGGCATCCCCGAAGCGGAATTCATGGCAGCCTGCAACGCCACCTACAAGCACGGCATCGAGTTCCCGGACTGGACGGCGAACGACGAATTCCCGAGCTACTTCCACCCCTTCGCCTCGCCCGCGTTCAGCCAGTACGACCGGCCCTTCTTCGAGGCCTGCAACCGGCGGCGGCGGGGCGAAGCGGCGGACACCGATCCCGCCGGGTACTTTTTCGCCGCGGAACTGGCCGCCCAGCGCAAGGCGCCGGCGGGACCGCCGCCGCGCACGCCGGACAAGATCGACTACGCCTACCACTTCGATGCCGGCCTGCTGGCGGAATTCCTGAAGCAGCGCTGCCGCGAGAACGGCATCAACCACGTCATCGATCACGTCAACGACGTGGTGCTGAAGGAGAACGGCGACATCAGCCACCTGGTCACGGAGGAAGGCGGGGAACTGCACGGAGACTTCTTCGTGGACTGCACCGGCTTCGCGCGGCGGCTGCTGGGCCAGAGGCTCGGCGCGGAATTCACCTCGTACAAGCCGCGCCTGTTCAACGACAGCGCCGTGGCCCTGCGCACGCCGCTGCCCGAGGAAGGCGACATCCCGCCCTACACCGAGTCGCGTGCGCTCAGCGCCGGCTGGGCGTGGCGCATCCCCCTCACAAACCGCATCGGCTGGGGCTACGTGCACAGCTCGGACTACATCACGTCCGAGGAGGCCGAGCGGGAGCTGCGCGAACTCATCGGCGCGCCGGCGGAGGACCAGCCCGCCCGCCACCTGAAGATGCAGACCGGCCGGGTTTCCGAGCACTGGAAGAACAACTGCGTGGCCATCGGCCTCTCGCAGGGTTTCATCGAGCCGCTGGAGGCCACCGCCCTCGGCCTGGTGCAGTTCAGCATCAATCGCTTCGTCACCCAGTTCGCCCGGGGCAATTTCGAGCCGACGTATCGGGACCACTTCAACCGCATCGTGAACGACGCCTTCGACTCCACTCTCGACTACATCCAGATGCACTACAAGCTCACCACGCGCAGGGACACCCCCTACTGGCGTGACTGCGCGGCGAACGAGAACATCTCCGACGTCATGCGCGGCGTCATCGAGGGCTGGGACAGCGAGGCGCCGGACTTCCTCCCGGTGCTGCAGCGCCACGTACAGGGTTCGTCCTACGCGCCCTACTCCTGGTACTGCATCCTGTCCGGCATGGGCCGGTATCCGGCGGGGGCAGCAGTGGGGCAGAAGGCGGAGAACCCCTACCGCGGCGAGGCAGGCCGCTACTACGGCCACCGCGAATACCTCGAGAACCAGGTAGGAGGGCCTTCAGGCCCGACCCCGTGATGGGCATGTAGGAGGGGCTTTAGCCCCGATTCATTATTCGATCGGGGCTAAAGCCCCTCCTACATGTTTGTTATGTTTCCAGGCCCAGGCGCTGGTGCCATTCGGCGATGGACTCGTCCGGATAACCTTCGAACACCTTGTCCTGCTCCTCCGCCTGAACGGGGACCCAGTTGGCCTTCGAGCCCGTGAGCAGATGGGTGCGCTCCGGGGGCTGCGGCAGATCGGTGTCGATGGCCGAGGCGAACGGATGCACCAGATTCGGCCAGCGCGGGTCCCACACCCACAGGGCGCTGCCGCAGTGCTTGCAGAAACGGCGCTCGCCGCGGCTCTGACGGCGCTCACCGCTATCGCCTTCGGGCGCCCGGGCATGGAACACGGTGATGTGCTCACCACCCTCCACCTCCAGCGTGCGGGAGTCGCCGCTGAGGTTGATGGCATAGCCGCCGCCCCCTGCCGTCTTGCGGCAGATGGAGCAGTAGCACAGGTTGAATGGATAGGGGTGTTTCGACTGCAGGCGGAAACGCACGGCGCCGCAGTGACAGGATCCTTCGAGTTGCATGAGCTGTCTCCGCTGGTCAGTCGTCGTCCCGGTGCACGGTGTCCGGCGAGAATGCCGGCAGGCACACGGCGACGTACTCCGCTCCGCCGGGGTCCGGCGTGCTGTAGCGCACCCACTCGCCCTTCTCCGCAATCACCGCCTGGCCGGCGCGCACGGTGAACGCCTGCGACTCCGTCTCCACCCGCAACGCACCTTTCAGCACGACGGTGAATTCGTCGAACTCCGGCCGCTGACCCGGCTCGGACCAACCCTCCGGGCTCACCATGCGGGCGACGCTCACCGGCGCATGCTCCGGCGTGTTGGCATGCCCCACGTATTCCTCGATGCGCTTCGGCGGCTCGCCGACGGCGGGCACGACGGTGGGGGCTTCGATCAGTCTGGCCATGATTTCTCCCGGTCTGGCGGATCGCTCCGCATCAATCTCTCGGACGGTGGTCTGTTTCCCGTCCCGCCGTCAAGCGTACCGCCGGGGGCCGGCGATGTCAGGCCGCCCGCACTCAGGACTCCGGGTCCTCCCGCTTCTCTTTCTCCACCACTTCATCCTGTTCCTCCACGCCCTCGTCGTGGGAAGCCTCGCCCGAGACGCCCTTGCGGCGCTCGTCCAGGCGGTCGATGGCGTCGCGGCGGCCGTACAGCACCAGCCGGTCGCCGGCGTGGAACTTCGTGTCCGGCTGGGGCGTGCCGATGAACGTGTCGTCCCTGCGATAGATGGCCAGAACGAGCAGACCTTCGTCCCTCAGGTTGCATTCGCCGAGGGTCTTGCCGTTCAGCCAGTCCTCCTCGCGCACGCGGAGATCCACCAGCGTGTACTCCCCGGTGAGGTTCATCATGTCGGCGTAGTCGCGGACGTTCAGTTCCGTGTACCGGGACAGCAGCCGATTGACCAGACTCGAGAGATGACGGTCTACCCAGTGGCTGCTCGCCAGCATCCACAGCACGCCGAGCGCAACGATCAGGCCCGCGAGCTTGACCCAGTTCGGGATGCCGTCGCCCTCGTTGACGAAGGTCAGCATCAACGACGTAATGCCGGTAACGATGCCGGCGTTGCCCAGAAACATCAGCCACATGATGATGCGTCGCCGGACGGGATGATTCACCATCCGCTCCGACTCGTCCGTGGTGAATCCCGCACCGGTAAACGCGGAGCGTGCCTGGAAGCGGGCAAGCTCCCGGGTCACGCCTGTGTGGATGAGCGCGATGGCGGCCACACGCGTGATGAGGATGGACAGCGTTACGACCAGAACGAGCGATACCGCACCGAGCAATCGTCACTCCCGTTGCTGAATGGCTGCAGGCAGCGGCCATGTTACGTCAACGACACTGCGATCCGCGGCGCCGATGACCCGCAGAAGTCAGTCCAGGATCTCCCAGGTGCCGTCCGGCTGTCTGCAGGCCGTGCGCACGCGGGTGTCGGTGCCGCGCGGCGTCTCCACCCGGAAGCGGAACTCGCGGCAGGACCGTCCGTCCTGACTCCAGGTATTGACCGGCGTCACCGCGAACTCGTTGGCGGTGCGCGGATTCTCCCACTCGGTGGTCTCGTAATCGTCGTTGGACTCGAGCACCGAGGCCGTGCGGCGGTAGTCGTCGCGGTCGGCGCGAGCGCCGAGCCGTTCGCCGATCACGCTGCCGATGAGCGCGCCGGCGACCGTGGCAATGGTCTGACCGCTGCCTTCGCCGATCTGGCTGCCGGCAGCCGCACCGGCCACGCCGCCGAGAATCTGCCCTGCCTCTTCGTCGCCGATCACCGGCTCGCGCTCGGCCGGCGCGGGGCGCGTGGCGCACCCGGCCACCAGCCCGGCAGCCGCCAGCGAGATTACCAGGCTCTTCGCTACTCTGTGGCTACGCTTGCTGATAGTCACCTCCACGCAGGGGTTTTCCGTGACTACAACGTGGAGGATACCGGCCGGCCGGGCATTGAGGTTCGTCAATGGGTGGCGGTTCCTATTCGGGACAGACGCCGCGAATGAAGTGATGGCGCCCCATGCCCTTCAGCACGAACTCGTCGTCTTCGATGGAATCGATCCTGAGGTCGAACACCATGAACATCGGCCGCAGGTCGGCCATGTCGCCCTGGATCTCGTAGCTGCCGGGATCCATCTCGTCGCTCGTCGGATTGCGCTGATACCTGAGCGTGCCGTCCGTATTGAAGACGTATTCGATGCCCTGTTCCTGCCGGTTGCCCTTGCCCAGGTCGGTATAGGCGAAGCACCAGGTGCCTTCCAGATACTCCGGCGTCAGCGCGGGGCCGCTCGCCGCTCCGGCCTCCGCTTCGGCGGCGGGCGTCGGCGGCGCGGAGCCGGCGGCCTTTGCCGCGCTCTCACCGGCGATATCGTCGGCCGCCACGCCGGACTCCGGCGCCTCGCCCGCGCCGCCGCAGGCCGCGACGAGCAGCGCGAGAAATCCGGCGGTAGTACTACGGTAAATCGTGTTCATGAACGCCTCCCTTGCAGTGAGCGCCGGGGCGAGCCCGGCAATCGTAGTCCGTTGACAGTCTACCAATGCACGCGGATGGCCCCGCTGTCATTTCGATCCGTCAATCCGTTCGGAGCGCGAGCAGAAGACGCTGCAACCGACGGCCGCCGTGAAGCGGAGACTGCACAAGGCATGGCTGCGCGTGCACAGGGGCGGAGGCGAGGACTGAGGCGCCCCGGCATCCCGCAGGCTGCCGGGGCGCTCGTGAACGGCCGCTGCGCTCAGTTGTAGTTCCAGCGGTTGTTGCCGGGGCCGATGTCGAACTTGTAGGTGTCCACCCACTCGTTGTTGTAGCCGTTGCACTGCTTGTCGGCGTTCCTGATCTCGAACGCGTCGCGCAGATTCATGCACAGCGCGGCATCATCGCCTGTCCACTTGCTGCCGTCTGCGGCCGACCCGTACATGTAGACCGGGCCCTGGTAGACGCCGAGATCATGGGTCTTGCACTCGCCGCGCCCGAGGGTCCAGTGCCCCTCCGTCATCCAGGATCCCGACTGCTCGTCGTAATAGCCGTATGCCGCCCAGACCTTCGAATGCACCGAGTTGTTGCACAGGGAGAGCTTCGTCGTGCTCTGGCTCGGCCGCGCGCCGCGCACCGGGGTGTTCGCCGTGATCTTCACGCAGCGGTCCTTCGCGAAGTCTTCCACCAAGCCGCTGTTGCAGGACGGGATGCGCTCGGTGACCCGACACGGCCGCTGGCCCTGACCGCCGCAGACCACCCGGCGATTGCCCGCCTTCGGTGTGTTCTTCGTGACCTTGATGCACTTGCCCTTGGCGAAGTCCTCAACGAGGCCGCTGTTGCAGGACGGCACCCGCTCCCAGAGCTTGCAGGGACGCTGGCCATTGCCGCCGCAGGAGCCGGCTTGCGCCTCCGCGGGCAGCAGGACGCCGGCACCGAGGGCCAGACCGAGGGCAGCCGCCGCTGCCGGCAGCAGGCTGGTGACGGTGATGGTGATGCGGTGCGCAAGTCGCCGCAGGTTGTTCTGCTGATACATGGTTCTCTCCATCGTGTTTCGGTTACAACAATCATTGCGGGCCGGGCGAAGTGCCCCGGCCTAGCCCCACGGGGTGCTGGGCGGCGCGCTGAGCTCGCCGGGAGGCGTGCAGCCCTCCGCGCCGCGGGTCTTGCCCCATCCGT
Source organism: Woeseiaceae bacterium (assembly GCA_035655155.1). GTDB lineage: Bacteria > Pseudomonadota > Gammaproteobacteria > Steroidobacterales > Woeseiaceae > Lentisalinibacter. The sequence goes on along the minus strand of DASRVH010000034.1, from coordinate 6,746 downwards.
ATTCGGCTTCGATGCCAGCGCCGAGCTGAGGCGCCACCGTCATGCCGAGCAGGCCCTTGCCATCGAACATGTCGGCGAGCTTCGTACCGGTGGGGAAGTGGAACGTGTAGGAATAGCCGCCGATCAAGGCGGCCGCCGCAGTGAGACTCTGGGCGGTGCCGGTGAACTCGCTGAAGTCCGGGATCTTCCAGGTGCCGATCCCGATCGTGGCGTCGGCACCCACCGACGCTCCGAGGCTCCAGGCGGAACTCTCGAAATTGCTGACGCAGTCGAGGTACGGCAGCGAGCGGACCGTGCCCCAGCTGTAGTTGCCGCCCAGCACCACGCCCGCGTCCAGCATCAGTTCCTCGGAGATGAGGCGGAAACCGTCGTCGTAGAGTTCCTGGTAGCGGGGATCCGCGACACGGTCGGGCGGGCCGATGGCCTCGAACCCGGTGCGGGGAGCCGGTCCCGCCGTACGCCCGTTCGTCTGCGTCACCCTTGCTGCGCGCCGCTGGCGCGAGTCGGTGCTACTCGCGCGGGTCTCCGTCGTGCTGGCCTGCGACAGGTCGATCAGGGTGCGAATCGTAGCCTCGTTGGCACTGACCAGATCCGCGACGAGCTTCCTGATGGTGCCGGCCGACGGCTCGCAGCGGCCGCGCGCGAAGTTCTCCACCAGGCCCTTGTCGCAGGAAGGGATGCGCTCGACCACGGTGCAGGGCCGCCCGCCGAGGCTGCCGCAGTTCCCTCCCCGCTCGTGCTTGACCTTCAGGACGCATTTGCCTTTCGCAAAGTTCTCGACGAGACCCTTGTTGCACGAGGGGATGCGCTCCCACACCTTGCAGGGCGTCGCGCCCAGGCCGCCGCAATTCTTCGCGGCCGGCTTCGGCGGCGCCGTCTTCGCCAGGCACAGGCCCCTGACGAAGTTCTCCACCAGGCCCTTGTCGCAGGAAGGCACCCGCTCCCACAGCTTGCAGGGACGCTGGTTCTTGGCACCGCATTTGCCGGCCTCGGCCGTCTGCGGAAAAGTGGTGAAAGCAAGCGCCAGCAGCAGGCTGGCCGCGAGGAGTAACCCGGTTCTGTTCATCTCTCCGTCTCCGTGATTCGGGGGGCCTTACTGGTATAAGCAAGGTCCCGGCACGAATCCGGTCAGGAGATGTGCAGAATTTTCAGGGCCGGGGACGGCGGCTCAGCGGCCGGCAGCGCGAGCAGGCGTTCGAATTCTCTCTGGAGCCTCTCCCGGGCCGCGCTGCTCCGCGTGATTGCCGATCAGCGGAACTGGGTCCTGATGCGGTCGCGCAGCAGGTCGATCAGCAGGCCCTGATAGTAGTCCGGTCCCCGCTCGGTGGCAGCGTCCAGCATGGTCTCGAGCTGAGCGGCGGTCACCTCGAGACCTTCGCAATCGGTGAACGTGCCCTTCACGGCGTAGTACGGGAAGCCCACGAGGCCCGCGTAGCGCCCGGCCTCCGCCGAACGGCGGATGAGCTCGCCCCCGTAGCAGGGATCGAAGTCCGTGCCGCTCCAGCCGGTGACGAGGATGTAGCCCATCACGAACAGCGACTGAGGATAGCCGGCGCGCAGCGCGACCTCCCGATACGGCACGGCCTCTTCGTGCATGCCGGAGTAGCCGTAGGCACGGGCCAGCTGATAATTGAGGCGCGGGTTGTCCGGATCGGCCGCCACGGCCTTGCGGCAGGCCTCGATGGCGGCGGATTTGTCCATCCCGGCGCGGCTCACGCCGTCCGTGACTGCGTTCGGATCGGAAGGGTGCCCGGCCAGGCGGTCGCATGCCGTTACGGCCCGGGAGTAATCGTCGGCGGAGTACACGCCGATCTCGTCGAGGGGAACATCGATGGAGCCGTCCCCGGCAGCGGCGGTCGACGGCGGTGTGGCGAGCGCGACGACCGCGACCGGAAGGACGAACAGGCGCAGGACCAACGGCATGGACAGACCTCCGACGACATCACACTGAATCCGGCTAGGGAGTAACCCACAGTCGGAGAGGGGAATCAAGCGTGCGCCGGAGGTCTTACCGGCCGAATTCGACTTCTCAGCTGAATTCCACGGGCTCGTGCCGCTTCAGCACTTCCATGATCTCGGCTTTCGTGGCTTCCGGGGTCTTCACGCGGATCCTGCGGTTATCCGCGTCGCTGTAGATGGTTTCACTCGGAATACCGAGCGAGCGAAGGTCTTCCTCGACGTTCCTGACGGCCGTCGCATTAGCATAGGTCGCTGTCACTTCTTCGGTCATCGCGCTTTCTCCTGGTCGCCCGCTGCAAGATCGAGGACTGTCGGCGCTCATCCATGATCGACTGCCTCGTCCTTCGGATATTGACGCTCGCCGCCGATTTTCAAGCGGCTGCCCCCCGGCCACGCCGCTCACAGGTGGTCCCGCGGGATGCTCCGCTGCCAGTTCTCCTCGTAGACGCACCGGTCTCCTTCCCAGGCGCCGAGTTCCGCCTCGATGTGAAAATGGGTCGCGTCGCAGGTCAGCACCGTATGGGTGGTCGTCCTCACGCGCCAGTCGCCGCGGCGGAAGGCGCGTTCGGTGCGGGTCTCGCCACGGACGGAGAGAAAATCGTCCTCCCGATAGCTGTACCAGTCACAGGTTCGGTTGGTCACCTCCAGGTCGATCTCCTCGAGGCGCACCACTCCCTCGTCCTTGATCACCTCCAGCACGGAGACGTCGGCCACGAGGTCGCGCTTGACCAGCCATCTGTGCTCGCCGGGCTCCACGGTGGTCGTCTCGATGCCGACGGAGGATTCCGGCGGCCGGAAAGCGATAGCGTCGTCTGCCCGGCGGGGCGGGCGAATCGGGAGCACCAGAGCGCTCGCAGCCGGATAGAGGGTGAGCCTCACCGGCTCCGGCGGCGCCCAGGCGAGCGGCCAGTACGAGGCGGACACACTGAGGCGCAGCCGGTGCCCCGCGGGAAAACGCTGGCCGACGTGGTTCAGGGTCACGCGCACCCGATAGCGCTTGCCCGGCTCCAGCGTCTGCGGCTGTTCGTGACCCGCGCGGTGAGTGAGGTTCAGCAGCCCGTAGGTCACGCGGGTCGCCTTGTCGTCCGCGGCCATGTCGGAGAGGCGGACGGCGATCATCGCGATCGGCCGGTCGACGCTCAGCTCGAATTCGGCCGCCGGTGCGCCGAGTATCTCCAGCGGATGCTCCAGCGGCGCGCTCGTGAAGACGACGGCGCCGCCGTCTTCCTCGCGCTGGTCGTGGGGCAGATCCGGCGGGGCACTGTAGGAGCACCATTTGCCGGCAAAGAGGCCGACACTGAGCGGCGTCTGCGCGCTCACCGACTCGTCGTCCGCCCCGTCCGGGCTGACCTCGGCCGCGAGTATGCGCCCGGCCGCGAGCGACCGGCGCTGCTCCCGGATGCGGGACGAAGGCCAGGCGTCCTCGCCCACCCAGCGGCCGGGCCGCTCCTCGTAATAGGTGGTGGGCGGCACGCTGTCCTGCAACCAGGCGCGCAGCATCGGCTCTGCCATGATCCCGGTCTCCGCGCCCTTCAGCCAGTGATCCCACCAGCGCAGCATCTCGTGCAGGAAGCCGATAGCCGGACCCGGTATGCCGAGGTGGGGATAACGATGGCCCCAGGGGCCCACCAGGCCGAGGCGCGGCACCTGCAGGTGCTCCAGCAGGCGGAAGACCGTGTTGGTATAACCGTCCGCCCAGCCGCCGACGGCCATCACCGGACAGCGGATGGCGCCATAGTCCTCGCACACGGAACCGTGTTTCCAGTAGTCGTCGCGGCGCTGGTGCCGCAGCCAGGTATCGAGCCACAGGCCGCTGCCCCGCAAACGCTCCAGCCACATCTCCCGCCAGGCTTCGCCCACCAGCGCCGGGTCCGGCGGACAGGTATTCACGGAGAACATGGTGGTGGCCTCGGACAGGTTGTCGCTCAGCAGGCAGCCGCCCATGTAATGCATGTTGTCGCGATACAGATCGTCCGTGGAGCAGACGGTGACGATGGCTTTCAGCTCCGGCGGTCGCTCGGCGGCGACCTGCAACGCGTTGAAGCCCCCCCAGGAAAGGCCCATCATGCCGACGTTGCCGTCGCACCAGTCCTGCGCAGCGATCCAGCGGATCACCTCGAGGCCGTCACCGAACTCCTGCGGCCGGAACTGGTCCGTCAGCACGCCTTCGGATTCGCCGCTGCCGCGGAGGTCCACCCGCACGCAGGCGTAGCCACGGGCGGCCAGCCAGGGATGCACGAGGGCGTCGCGGGCGCGCATGATGTCGCGCTTGCGGTAGGGATGGTATTCCAGGATGGCCGGCACGGGACGATCGGCCGCATCCGCCGGCAGCCACATCCGGCCGGCGAGGCGGACACCGTCGGCCATGGGGATGAGGAAGTGCTCGACGAGCCGCGGCTCAGCCATCGTCTCCGTCATCGACGGGCTCGAACTCGAACGGCAGCAGGGACGTGGCCTCCGCGTACTTCTGCTCCATCTCCGCGACGCTGTCCGCGCCGATCGTCAGTTCCGCCAGCGCGTAGCTGTAGACGTCTTCGTCGAGGAGTTCGGACAGGCGCATGCCTTCCTCGAGCTTCACCTGCACCTTCGTCTCGGGCTGGCGCTCCTTCAGCTTCTCGAGGTCCTCCTCGCCAGGCACGCGGGTGGCCACCGCGTCGCTCTTGTCGTAGCGGCGGTAGTGATATTTGGCCGCACGCCGGAACTGTCCGCCGCCGTTCGAGAAGCGGGGTTCATCGCCGAGGGCGACGTGGACCGCCACCTCGTGATTGGACATCCCGTCGACTTTCCAGAACAGATCGCAATGGGACTGGGAGATGCGCGGGTTGATCTCGATGATCCAGAGCCGGTCCTCCTCCCTGTCCCAGAAAAACTCGACGTTGAAGCAGCCGTCGTCGAAGCCGATGTGCTCGAGCACCCGGGCAGCGATGTCGTCCGCGCGTTCGCGAATGCTGTCCGGCGTGCGCGAGGGATACTCGTAGCGCAGAAAGCTCTTGCCGTTCTCGGCGCGCACCATGTCGAAGAAGCCGTGGGAGCGGTATTCGCCGTTCTGACGACGGCCTTCCGGCGCGAACTCCTTACCGTTCACGAACTCCTCGGCGATCATGTAGTTGCCCCGCACATCCGCGACGTCGTCCGGCAGATCCACGTGATGCAGGATCGCATCGATGCCCTCGCCGAGCCGGTCGATCTCCTCGCGCACCAGCTTCATGGCCTTCTCGAAGCCCTCGGCACTGGTGATCTTGAATCCGAGCGCCGACCCGTAGCCCTTGATGGGCTTGATCCAGAACGGAAAGTCCAGGGAGATCTGTTCGAGCGCCTGGTCGTCGAACGGGTCGAATGCGCAGAAACCAGGCGTGTTCTCCGGCGCCACCTCGTGCTGGGACAGACGGCTCCAGTACTTGTGCGAGCAGCGCAGGGAGGCTTCCAGCGTTGGCGCGGGCAGCCCGTATTCGCCGCACAGTATCGAGAGCATGGAGACCACCGGGAAGTCCCAGTGGCAGATGATGGCGTCGGGGTCCACGTCCGATTCGCGCAGCACCTTGCGGGCGTCCTCGAGCTTCTCGTCGATATCGTAGCTTTCGAGATAGACGAGTTCGTCGGAGTGCAGCAGCGGATGGAATTCGAACTCGTCCGCGTCCGGGATGGCGCGAAGATAGGGAGCGTGCGCATCGTCGTAGCCCAGCACGAACACGTGCTTGCGAGCCTCTTTCGTCATGGTTTACATCTTAGGCCTGCCGGAAGATGGCTTCCAGTGGACTGCAAAGATTGCAAGCGGCCGCGCTACCCATGACCCGGATCGGGCCGAAGACCCATGCGGCCTGTCTCCCCGCAGAATTTCCATCTCCCGTCGGAATTTCCCGCCTCCACGTCGCATGAGTGTGTAAGGCATCACCCATTCGAGGAGAGAGGACGTTCCGATGAACACCATAATCGATACCCTGCCGGCCGCCGGCCTGAAAGCCATCCCGGGCCTCGCCCTGCTGCTCGCGCTCGTCGCCTGCGGCGGCGGCGGTGGCGGCGGCGACACCACGACGAACCCTCCTCCTCCTCCTCCTCCTCCACCGCCTCCGCCACCATCGACCTACAGCATCGGTGGCACCGTGTCGGGGCTTGCAGGCAGCGGACTCACCCTGCGGAATAACGGCGGCGACGATCTCGCCGTCTCCGCTAACGGCAGCTTCGCCTTCGCCACCGAGATCGACAGCGGCGACACCTACAGCGTCAGCGTCGCCACTCAGCCTGCCTCTCCGGATCAGACCTGCACGGTGACTAACGGCTCCGGCACTGCCACGGCGGATGTCAGCGACGTCGCTGTCGCGTGCGAGACGAATACGGCGGCAACGGACACCGATGGCGACGGCCTGACCGACAGCGAGGAGCTTGGACAGTACGGTACCTCCCCGATCCTGGCCGACACTGACGGTGACGGCTACTCGGACTTCGACGAGCTCATCACCAACGGTTTCGATCCCGCGGTGAACAATTTTGTCTTCAATCCCCGGGTCGCCGACGTCCCGGTGGTGCTCATCCGTATCCAGGAGACCCCGGTCATCGGCTGGAACTACGTCGAGGGAACGGCTCAGGGCACCACGACGAGCACCAGCCGATCGCAGGCGCAGACCAACTCGACGTCTACCTCCTATGGCGCAAGCACGACGATCGGCGTGGAGGCAACCACCACGGCAACCGTCGGTGCGAGCGTCTCCGGGCCTTCCGCCGAGGTCAGCCAGTCCGTCTCGGTGTCGGCCTCCGCGACGGTCAGCTTCGACCAGACCAACACCAGTGAG
>DASRVH010000033.1:0-48022 GCA_035655155.1 Woeseiaceae bacterium | reverse complement strand
CACGTGCACGAACTCATGCTGGAGATGCCGGGCACCTGGATCAGCCGGGGCAGCGGCCAGGAGCACCTGACGGCCATCCGCTCGCCCGTCCTGACCGGCGCCGGCTCCTGCGGCGCGTTCCTGTTCCTCGAGGACGGCCTGCCCGTCCGCCCCACCGGCTTCTGCAACGTGAACCAGCTGTTCGAGGTCAACACGGAGCAAGCCGCCGCCGTGGAAGTGGTGCGCGGTCCGGGCAGCGCCTTCTACGGCTCCAACGCGCTGCACGGCCTGGTGAACGTCATCACACCGGACCCGCGCAGCGACCGGCGCCGCGGCTTCAGCGCGGAGGCCGGTCCCAACGACTACCTGCGGGGCTCGGCGCGCTGGGCCGGCGGCGAGACCGCGCCCTGGGCGCTGCGGCTGCACGCAGAGGAAGACGGCGGCTTCCGCGAGGATTCCGGCTACGGACAGGGCAAGCTGAACCTGAACCTCGTGACGCCGTTGGCCGGCCGCGACGTGCGCTGGTCCTTCGCTGCGACCCACCTCGAGCAGGAGACCGCCGGTTTCATCCTCGGCCAGGACGCGTACGAGGACCCGGACGTGAACCGCACCAATCCGAATCCGGAGGCCTTCCGGGATGCGGACGCGCAGCGGCTCAGCGCCCGCTGGAGCGCTTTCAGCCGCGACGCCGTCGAACTGGATCTCACCGCCTACGCCCGCCGATCGGACATGGATTTCCTGCAGCACTTCCTGCCGGGCCAGCCCCTGGAGGAGAACGGCCAGGTGAGCGCCGGCGTGAACGGCGTGCTCGATTTCACCGGCGGCACCCTGCCGCTGCTCGCCGGCATCGACGTGGAGTGGTCCGACGGCTGGCTGCGCCAGACCCAGGACGGACCGGTGCAGGACGGCCCGCCCTTCCTGGTCGAGACCCGGCCGCCGGGCAAGCAGTACGACTATGAGGTGTCCGCCTGGTCGGCGGCGCCCTTCGTGCACTGGACGCCGACCGTCGGCGAACGGCTCACGCTGGAGTTCGGCCTGCGTCTGGAGCACCTCAGCTACGACTACGACAACCGCATGCTCGCGGGCAACACCCGGGACGACGGCACGCCCTGCGGCTTCGGCGGCTGCCTCTACACCCGTCCCGCCGATCGCAGCGACGATTTCACCAATCTCGCCCCGAAGCTCGGCTTCAACTACCGCCTGGACGCCGCGCAGGCCGTGTTCGCCAACCTGCGCCGGGGCTTCCGCGCGCCCCAGGCCACCGAGCTCTATCGCCTGCAGAACGGCCAGGAAGTGGCCGACCTGGACAGCGAGCGCGTGGACAGCCTCGAGCTCGGCTATCGCCGCCTGGGTGACGCCGTGCGGCTGGAGCTGGTGGCCTTCCTGATGGACAAGGAGGACAGCGTCCTCAGGGACGCGGAGGGCTTCAACGTGAGCGGCGGCGCCAGCCGGCACGTCGGCGCCGAGGTGAACTTCGACTGGCTGCTCACCGATACGCTGAGCCTGTCGCTGGACGGCACCTGGACGCGCCAGACCTACCGCTTCGACCTCGTGGCCGACCGCGGCGAGACCTTCGTCGCCGGCAACCTGGTGGACACGGCGCCGCAGACGCTCGCCAACCTGAAGCTGCGCTGGGAGCCGGTGCCGGGCTATGCCTTCACCGCCGATCTGCGCCACCAGGGCAGCTACTACCTGGACGCCGAGAACGAACACCGCTATCCGGGCCACGAACTCCTCGACCTGGGCGCCGAGTTCGACCTCTCGAGCCGGCTCGGCCTGCGCGCCCGGCTGAACAACGTCACCGACCGGGACTACGCGGACCGCGCGGACTTCGCCTTCGGCAATTACCGCTATTTCCCCGGCCGCGGCCGGGAGTTGTACGTGGAGCTGGCCTGGCGGCTGGCGCCGGCCCGTTAGCGGGGTGGGACTGCCGCGGCCTATCCCTCATAATACCGGCATCGCGCGACGCCGGCGCCCGCCTTCCGGCGCCGCCGCCGGAACAACGACATCCAGAACGGAGACACCATGTCCGAACCAACACTGACACCGCCCCAGGGCGGCGAGAAGATCGTCAACGACAACGGTAACCTGCGCGTGCCGGACAACCCCATCATCCCCTACATCGAGGGTGACGGTACCGGTCCGGACATCTGGGCCGCCGCCGTGCGGGTATTCGACGCCGCCGTCGAGAAAGCCTACGACGGGCAGCGCAAGATCCACTGGATGGAGATCTTCGCCGGCCAGAAATCCAACGACCGCTACAACAGCTGGCTGCCCGAGAGCACGGTCGAGGCGTGCCGGGAGTACCTGGTCGCCATCAAGGGGCCGCTGACCACGCCCATCGGCGGCGGCATCCGCTCCCTCAACGTGGCGCTGCGCCAGCTGCTCGACCTCTACGTCTGCCTGCGCCCGGTGCGCTGGTTCAAGGGCGTGCCCTCACCCGTGCGCAACCCCGCCGACGTGGACATGGCTATCTTCCGCGAGAACACGGAGGACATCTACGCCGGCATCGAGTTCCAGGAGGGCTCCGACGACAACGCCCGCTTCCTGCGCCTCTTCAAGGAGAACTTCCCGGCCGAGTACAATAAGATCCGATTCCCCGACACCTCGGGCATCGGCATCAAGCCGGTCTCCCGGGAAGGCACCGAGCGGCTGGTGCGGGCGGCCATCCAGTACGCCATCGACAACAAGAGGAAGAGCGTGACCTTCGTGCACAAGGGCAACATCATGAAGTTCACCGAGGGCGCATTCCGCAACTGGGGCTACCGGCTGGCCGAGAGCGAGTTCGCCGACCAGACCTACACTTGGGACCAGTACGACCGCACGCTGGCCGAGAAGGGACGCGACGCGGCCAACGAGGAGCAGGAGGCGGCGCTGGCGGCGGGCCGCGTCCTGATCAAGGATGCCATTGCCGACATCACGCTGCAGCAGGTGCTGACCCGGCCTGCGGAGTTCGACGTGATCGCCACCATGAATCTGAACGGCGACTACCTGTCGGACGCGCTGGCCGCCCAGGTCGGCGGCATCGGCATCGCGCCGGGCGGCAACATCAACTACGAGACCGGCCACGCCGTGTTCGAGGCCACCCACGGCACCGCGCCGAAGTATGCGGGGCAGGACAAGGTGAATCCGGGCTCGCTGATCCTCTCCGGCGAGATGATGCTGCGTCATCTCGGCTGGGAGGAAGCGGCCGACAAGATCATCCAGGCCATGGACGCGACCATCGGCTCCAAGACGGTGACCTACGACTTCGCCCGCCTCAAGGAAGGCGCCACCGAGGTGAAGTGCAGCGAGTTCGCCACGGCGATGATCGGCAATATGTAGGCTGGCGGATTACGTCGATCTTGAGCGCAGCGGACGATGAAAACGCCTCCACGATGGCCGCCGACACGGCGGGGTTCATCGTGGAGGCGTTCCTTCATTACAACCGGGAATTCCGCCTCATCACCCAGCGCGCACGCGGTCGTTTCGAGCGGCGGGAGTGGGCCGCGGGGCAGCAGGACGCGGCCGAGCGCATCGACCTCTACGACAAGATCGTCAACGGCACCGTCGCCGAGCTGAAGGGACGCCTCGGCGAAAGGGCGCAGGACCGGGAACTCTGGGCCGCCATCAAGGAACACTATGCACGGATGATCCTCGAGTATCCGGACTCGGAGTTCTTCAAGACGTTCTTCAGCTCCATCACCCGGCGCATCTTCGCCACCATCGGCGTGGACCCGGCCGTGGAGTTCATCGCGCTCGATGTCGAGCCGACCGAGCACCTGCTGGACGGCATCCAGCGCCGCGTCTACAAGAACCGTGGCGCGCTCGACTTCGTCTTCGACGAGATGCTGTCGGACTACAGCTTCTCCGTGCCGTTCCGCGACCGCGAGCGCACCATCAACTACATCACGCTGGAGGTGAACGCCTTCCGCGAGTCGCACGGGCCCGATGCGCGCATCCGCCGCATCGAACTGCTGGAGCCCGTCTTCTACCAGGGCACGCGGGCCTATCTCGTGGGGCGGATACAGGGCAACGGCTGGTGGTCGCCGCTGGTGATCGCGCTGAAGAATACGGACGAGGGCATCTACGCCGACGCGGTGATCCTGTCGGAGAACGACGTCAGCATGCTGTTCGGCTTCACCCGCAGTTATTTCCACGTGGATCTGGAGGTGGTGGGGGCAACGGTCGCCATGCTGAAGTCCATGCTGCCGCAAAAGCCGATCGCCGAGATCTACACGGTGCTGGGCCGTGCGAAGCAGGGCAAGACGGAGCGCTATCGCAGCTTTTTCCACCACCTGGAGCAGTCGGACGACCTGTTCGTGCGGGCGCGGGGCGACAAGGGCATGGTGATGGAGGTATTCACGCTGCCCTCCTACGACATCGTGTTCAAGATAATCAAGGATCGCTTCGCCTTCCCGAAGACGACGGTGCGAAAGGACGTGCTGGAGAAGTATCAGCTGGTGTTCAAGCACGACCGGGCCGGGCGGCTCGTGGACGCGCAGGAATTCCGCCAGCTGGAATTCGGCAAGCACCGCTTCGAAGAGTCGCTGCTGGCGGATCTGCTGACCGGCTGCGCGGATACCTGCCGGATCGAGGGCGACGACCTGATCGTGGAGCACGCCTACATCGAGCGCCGGCTGACGCCGCTGAATCTCTACGTGCAGGAGGCGGAACACGACGACGCGCTGCGGGCGGTCATCGACTACGGCCAGGCGATACGGGATCTGGCCTTCAGCAATATTTTCGCCGGCGACCTCCTGCTGAAGAACTTCGGCGTCACTCGCCACGGCCGGGTGATCTTCTACGACTACGACGAACTGTGCCTGGTCACCGAGGCGAATTTCCGCAATATGCCGACGCCGCGGGATGACATGGAGGAGATGCAGTCGGGTGCCTGGTTCTACGTGGGACCGAACGACGTGTTCCCGGAGCAGTTCATCGAGTTCCTCGGCCTGAAGCCCCAATACCGGGAGGCCTTCATGGAACACCACTCCGAACTGCTGCAGGCGGAGTGGTGGATCGGCGTGCAGAAGCGCCTGAAGGCCGGCGAGATCATCGAGGTGGTGCCCTACTCGCCGCGCAGCTGGGCCGACCACCGCGGCCCGGGCCTCTCCGCCCTGCGTCACTGAGGTGCGTCACTGAGGTGCCGGACCGAACTTTTTAAACTTTTGAAACTTATTTGCCGGGAAGACGGCGAGCAATGGTGGCAGCCGCCTGTGGACTGCCACGATGAATAAGTTTCAAAAGTTTAAAAAGTTCGGTCCGGCACCTGAAAGCGGTCGAGGCGTTGGTGGTAGGCGGACTTTGCGGCATCACGTTCTTCGTCGCTCCAGCCCAGGTGGTCGCCAGCGACCGAGGCCACGGCATCCAGGACGTCCCGGCCCAGCTGCGGACCCAGGCCGATCATCATGCGCCGTTGCAGCAAGTCGTCCAGGGTGCGGGCGTGTTCCTGCTCCAGGCTAAAGATCACCTCTGCGGCGATCGCGCCCGTGCGCTGACAGACGATCTCGCCCAGCGCCGGCTCGGTAACCGCCATCTCCGCAATCTCGAGCGCCCGGCTGCCGTAGACAGAGAGCAGATGGCCGGCGGTCTCGTCCGCGACGACCCCCGCAGCCGCCAGCCGCTCCCGCGCCTCCTCGAAATCCGCGCCGCCCGGCAGCGGCTCGTCGTCCGTGGGACACCCGGGCAGATCGCGCTCCAGCAGCCGGCCGATGCGGTCCACGACCTCCTCCGCCAGGTGGCGATAGGTGGTGAGCTTGCCGCCGATGATCGACATCAGCCCCCGGGCCACGTCGTCGTGTTCGCGGATGATGTGCTTGCGCGTGATCGCGCCCTCCGGCCCCTCCTCCCAGGGCAGCGGCCGCACGCCGCAGTAGGTGTAGTGCACCGATTCGCGCCCGAGGCCGGCTCGCGGGAACACCCGGTTGGCCTCACCCAGCAGGTAATCCACCTCCTCGCCGCTCGCCCGCGCATCCGCGGGGTCGCCGGAGTAGCGGATATCCGTGGTGCCGATCAGATACAGCCCGGCCCACGGGATGACGAACATCGGCCGCCCGTCGGCCTCGGCCTCGATGTAGAACGCGCTCTTCGGCGCCCCCTCGAACGGCGACACCACGACGTGGCTGCCCTTCGTGCCGCCCATCAGCCGGGGCAGCCGCGCGGGCAGCCCTTTCAGCACCCGATCCACCCACGGGCCGCCGGCGTTCACGACCACCGGCGCGTGCACGCGGTGCCGCTCTCCGGTCGCCAGATCCCGGTACTCGACGCCGTCCATCGTGCCCGACCCGTCACACAGCGCTTCCACCCGGCAATAGTTGCGCAGCACGGCGCCGGCCCGCTCGGCCGCCACCAGATTCTCGATCACCAGCCGTTCCGCCCAGGGCACCTGGGCGTCGTAGTAGGCGGCCGCCCCGCGCAGCCCCTCGGCCAGCATCCCCGGCTCTTCCGCCAGCAGCTCCCGCCGGCTCAGCATGTCGTGCCCGGGCAGTTCCTTGCCGAGCGACAGCAGATCGTAGGCGAGCATACCGGCGCGGATCAGCGCCTTCCCCCGCCTCGCGCCCCGATAGACCGGGATCACGAGCTTCAGCGGATGCACCAGGTGGGGCGCGGCCTCGAGCAGATGACGCCGCTCGTGCAGCGATTCGTAGACCAGCGAGATCTCCGCGTATTCCAGATAACGCAGCCCGCCGTGGATCAGCCGGCTGGACCAGGCCGTGGTGGCGGCGGAGAAGTCGTCCTGCTCCAGCAGCAGCACGTCCAGCCCCCGTTCCGCCGCATCCCGCGCGATTCCCGCCCCGTTGATGCCGCCGCCGATGACGACGACGTCGTAACGGGACCCGCTCTCTCCCTCGCCGGCCGACGCCTCGCTCACGGCCGGGTCTGCCCGTCGCCGCGCACCAGGTACTTGTAGCTCGTGAGCTGCTCGGCGCCGACCGGCCCGCGCGCATGAATGCGCCCGGTGGCGATGCCGATCTCCGCGCCCATGCCGAACTCGCCGCCGTCGGCGAACTGGGTGGACGCGTTGTGCAGCAGGATGGCGCTGTCGAGTTCGTGGAAGAAACGCTCCACCGGAACCGATGCCTCCGCGACGATGGATTCCGTGTGGCCCGAACCGTAGCGGCGGATATGCCCGATGGCCCCCTCCACGCCGTCCACCACGCGGATGGCGATCACCGCGTCCAGATACTCGGTGCGCCAGTCGGCCTCTTCCGCCGGCTCGCAGCCGTCCAGGATCCGGCAGGCCTCCGCATCGCCCCGCAGGCGGCAGCCCGCCTCGCCGAGCGCCGCGCCGATCCGCGGCAGCAGCGCATCGGCCACCGCGCGGTCCACCAGCAGCGTCTCCGCCGCCCCGCAGATTCCCGTGCGCCGCATCTTGGAATTGACGACGACCGCCACCGCCTTCTGAGGATCGGCACTCTCGTCCACGTAGACGTGGCACAGCCCCTCCAGATGACCGATGACGGGCACCCGGGCGTCCCGCTGCACCCGCTCCACCAGGCTCCGGCCGCCCCGGGGCACCACCACGTCCACGCAGCCGTCCAGCCCGGACAGCAGCGCGCCGACCGCCGCGCGGTCGCGAGTGGGCACCATCTGGATGGCCGCCTCGGGCAGGCCGGCGGCGGCCAGTCCCGCGGCCAGGCTCGCGAGGATCGCCCGGCTCGAGTGATAGCTCTCCGACCCGCCGCGCAGGATCACCGCGTTGCCGGACCTCAGGCACAGACCGCCCGCATCCGCGGTTACATTCGGCCGGCTCTCGTAGATGATGCCGATCACGCCCAGCGGCACGGTCACGCGCTGGATGACGAGGCCGTTGGGCCGGTCCCACTCGGCAATCACCCGGCCGACCGGGTCCGGCAGGGCCGCGATGGCCTCGAGGCCGGCCGCCATGGCCTCGACCCGGTCCTCGTCCAGCGCGAGGCGATCCAGCATGGCGTCCGACAGGCCCTTCTCCCGCGCCAGCGCCATGTCCCGGCCGTTGGCGCTCAGCACCTCGGCGGCCGAGCGTCGCAGGTGCGCCGCCGCGGCCGTGAGCGCCTGCTCGCGCTGCTCGGCCGTGGAACGGGCCAGCTCGCCGGCCGCATCGCGCGCCGCGCGCCCGATTTCCTCCATCAGTGCGTCCACTTCCGCCTGCAGTACGCTTTCGTCCGCGTTCGCGTGCGCGCGCTCGCTCATGCCGTTGCCTCGTCTTTCCGTCCGTCGTCCGCCGCCGGGAACAGCACCAGATCGTCCCGGTGGACCATCACGCTGCGACCGGCGAAACCGAGTATCCGGTCGATCTCCTCCGAGCGCCTGCCGCGGATGCGCCGGGCATCCTCCGCGCCATAGGCGATCATACCGCGGCCGATCTCCGTGCCGTCCGCGTCGGCCAGAGCCACGGTATCGCCGCGGGCGAACTCTCCCTCCACCGCCGTGACGCCAACCGGCAGCAGGCTGCCGCCCCGGGCGAGCGCGGCCACCGCGCCGGCGTCCAGCCGCAGCCGACCGCGCACCTCCAGGCTGCCGGCGATCCAGCGCTTGCGCGCCGCCACCGGACTGGCGCCCGCCCGGAACAGGGTGGAGCGCCGCCCCGCCGCAAGCGCCGCGATCGGCGACCGCACGCGTCCGTCGGCGATGATCATGTCGCAGCCCGCGGCCACGGCGATGCGGGCCGCGGCGAGCTTGGTGCGCATGCCGCCGGAACCCCAGCGGGAAGAGACCGGCCCGGCCATCGCCTCGATCTCCGGCGTGAGGCGCTCGACCTCCGGGATGTGTTCGGCGCCTGCATCCGTGGCCGGATCCGCCGTGTACAGGCCGTCGATATCGGACAGCAGCAGCAGGCCGTCCGCGCTGACCATCTGCGCGACCCGAGCCGCGAGGCGGTCATTGTCGCCGTAGCGAAGCTCGTCCGTGGCCACGGTGTCGTTCTCGTTGATCACCGGCATCGCCCCGAGCTCCAGCAGCGTCTCCAGCGTGCCGCGCGCATTGAGGTGGCGGCGCCGGTCCTCGGTGTCGTCCGGCGTGACCAGCACTTGGGCGACGGTCACGCCGTGATCCGCCATCACCGACTGCCAGGCATGGGCGAGGCGCACCTGGCCCACCGCGGCGGCCGCCTGCTGTTCCTCCAGCCGGGATCGGCGGCGTGCGAGCCCGAGGGGTGCGCTGCCGAGCGCCACGGCGCCGGAGGAGACCACCAGCACCTGGCGCCCCTCGGCGCGGAGCGCGGCGAGGTCGGCCGCCAGCGCCGCCAGCCAGTCCCGGTCCAGCGCGCCGTCCTCGGTGGTCAGCAGCGCCGAGCCTATCTTGACCACCAGCCGCCGGTAGTCCCCCGGCCTGCCGCGCGAACTCACGGCCTCGGCCCCGACGGTCTCAGGCGCTGTCCCGCAGGCCGGTCTCGTGGGCCAGCACCTGCTCGCCCCGGGACATGGCCAGCGCGCCGCTGCGCACCACGGCGATGATCCGCGCGATGCCGGCGGCGCGGTCCATGAACTCCTGCACTTGCTTCACCGTGGCCGTCAGCTCCAGCGTGAAGCTGGTCTGGGAGTCGTCGAGAACCCGCGCGCCCGCCGAGTCGACCAGGCCGCGGAGCTCCTCGTACGCGCCGGTCGGCACCTTCAGTTTCAGCAGCAACAACTCCCGCTCGAAGTGCTCGCCCAGCGTCATGTCGTGAATGTTCACCACGTCGATGAGTTTGCCCATCTGATTCACGATCTGGGCGATGACCGCGTCGGAGCCGCTCGAGACGACCGTGAGCCGGGACAGCGTCGGGTCGTCGGTGGGCGCCACGTTCAGCGATTCGATGTTGTAGCCGCGGGTGGAGAACATGCCCGTGAGACGGGTCAGTGCCCCCACCTCGTTCTGCATCAGTACGGAGATGACGTGTCGCATGATCCGGCGGGTCCCGTGGCAAGAATGACGTAACGTGATGATACTGGCGCTTATTCCCGCCTATTGCAATGCACAAGGAATTGACCGAGACTCGATCGGACCCTTGATTTTCCGCCGTTCCCCGGGCTCGCGGCAGGCCGCAGCCCCAGCGCGATGCCGCGAGCGAGTTGCCATGAGCGAGATCAGCGAGACGAAATCCACCCCCGCCCACCCGCTGGCGGGCAAGACCATGACCGGCGCGGACATCATCGTGCAGGTACTGGTGGACGAGGGCGTGGACACGATCTTCGGCTACAGCGGCGGCGCGATACTGCCGACCTACGACGCCGTGTTCCGCTACAACGACGAACACCGCGGCGAAGACGGGCGCTCGCCCGTGCCACTGGTGGTACCCGCAAACGAACAAGGCGCCGGCTTCATGGCTGCGGGCTATGCCCGGGCCAGCGGCAAGGTGGGCGTGGTAATGGTCACCTCCGGCCCCGGCGCCACCAACACGGTGACACCGGTGCGCGACTGCATGGCCGACTCGGTGCCCATCGTCGTCATCAGCGGCCAGGTGCCCACCGGCGCCATCGGCAGCGACGGATTCCAGGAAGCGCCGGTCGCCGCCATCATGGGCGCCGTCGCCAAGCACGTGTTCCTGGTCACTGATCCGGAGCGCCTCGAGGCCACCGTGCGCACCGCCTTCGAGATCGCCCGTACCGGCCGGCCCGGACCGGTGGTGGTGGACGTCCCGAAGGACGTGCAGAACTGGGAAGGCAACTTCCGCGGCAGCGGCTCCCTGCCGGTGCCGGGCTACCGACGCCGGCTCCGGACCGCCATGGCCGACTCGCTCTCGGCCGAGCAGTGCGAGAACTTCTACCGCATGCTGGCCGAGGCCGAGCGTCCGCTGATCTACGCGGGCGGCGGCGTCGTCAACTCCAACGGCACCGAGGCGCTGCGCGAGTTCGCCGACCAGCACGGCATCCCTGTCACGACCACCCTCATGGGCATCGGCGCGGCCGACACCACGCAGCCGCTGTCGCTGCACATGCTGGGCATGCACGGCACGGCCTTCGCCAACTATGCGGTGGAGGACTGCGATTTCCTCGTCGCCGTGGGCGCGCGCTTCGACGACCGGGTGGCCGGGGTGCCGAAGAAATTCGCTCCGAACGCGCGCCACATCGCCCATTTCGACGTCGACCCGTCTGAGATCGGCAAGGTGAAGAGCGTGCACTGGCACTACATCGGCGAGCTGACCTCCAGTCTGCGCAAGCTGTCCGCATACGGCCGGCGCATCGGCTTCGACAAGGACTACTCGCGCTGGCACGGCGAGATCGCCGACCTGAAGAAGACCTATGCGCTGAACTACGACCGGGAAAGCGAGTTGATCCAGCCCCAGTACGTCATCGAGGAGATCAACCGGCTCACGGGCGGCGAGGCCATCATCTCCACCGGCGTCGGCCAGCACCAGATGTGGGCGGCGCAGTATTTCGACTTCAAGGCGCCGCGCCTGTGGCTGACCTCGGGCAGCATGGGCACGATGGGCTTCGGCCTGCCGGCGGCCGTGGGCGCCCAGTTCGCGCGCCGCGACCGGCTGGTCATCGACATCGACGGCGACGCCAGCATCCGCATGAACCTCGGCGAGCTGGAGACGGTCACCACCTACGAGC
This sequence comes from Woeseiaceae bacterium, assembly GCA_035655155.1. Lineage (GTDB taxonomy): Bacteria > Pseudomonadota > Gammaproteobacteria > Steroidobacterales > Woeseiaceae > Lentisalinibacter. Next base: position 36,545 of record DASRVH010000033.1, on the reverse strand, counting down.
TGCCGGTGAAGGTCGTGGTGCTGAACAACTACGGCGACGGCATGGTGAAGCAGTGGCAGCGGCTCTACTACCGCGGCCGCCTGTCGGCCAGCGACAAGTCGCTGCACAGCAAGGACTTCGTCAGGGCGGCCCAGGCCGACGGTTTCCAGTACGCCGTCAGGCTGGATGAAAAGCAGCAGGTGCCCGAGACCATCCGCGAGTTCATCGAATATCCCGGCCCGGCGTTCCTCGAGGTCATCATCGACCCGGAGGCGAGCGTCTTCCCGATGGTGGGGCCCGGCATGCCGTACTCGGAGATGATCACCGGCGACTTCATCCCGAGTCGCAGCAAGCAGGGCTCCCGGGAGGCCGGTCCGTCCGAGATGTTCTGAAGCCGCGGGCGCGATCCAGCTCTCAGCGGCTCAGGGGCGGCCGTGACGCTCGGCCAGTGCCTCGATGGTGGCGGGCGCGTTCTCCTGGCGGATCAGCGCGCGCCGGCGCAGGAAGCGACGCATGCCGGCCGGACCCATGCGTGAGCCGCCCAGGCCGGAACACTTGAAGGAATCCTTCTCCGCCTCGTAGAACTGTGCGGTCATCGCGCCGTCGTTGAGACTGACGGCACCGGCTTCCAGGTGTCGGCCCACGGCCTCGGCCTCCTCCAGGCTGCCGGCCAGGACCGCGGCCGAGAGACCGAACTCGCTGTCGTTCGCGAGCGCGACGGCCTCCTCCACGGTATCGAACGGCATCACCGGGATCACCGGCCCGAAGGTCTCCTCGCGCATCAGCGCCATGCCGTGATCCACGTCCGTCACCACCGTCGGCCGTATCCACAGGCCGCCGCCGTGGGTCTCGATCTCGCCGCCCGCCCGGATGCGCGCGCCCCGCGCCACCGCCTCCTCCAGCTGCGCGCGGATGGTTTCGGCCTGCCGGTCGAAGATCAGCGGGCCGATGTGGCCTTCGTGGATGTCGGGCCAGTTGAGCCCGACGCGTTCGGCGGCAGCGACCAGCTCCGCGACGAACTCGCCGAAGTTCTCCCGCGCAACGTATACGCGCTCGATGGACTGGCAGGCCTGTCCGGTCGCCGTCACCGACGCCCGCAGCGCCGTGGCCGCCGCCTGCTTCGGGTCGGCGCTCGCCATGACGATCATGGGATCCTTGCCGCCGAGTTCCAGGAAGGCGGGGATGAAGCGGGCGGCCGCCGCCGCGCCCACCTTGCGCCCGGTGGCCACGCTGCCGGTGAAGCACACGGCATCCACGTTGTCGATCAGCGCCGCGCCGGTGGCGCCGTCGCCCTGCACGAAGCCGAGCACGGCATCGAGCGCGGGCACCTCCGCCAGCGCCGCGGCGAGCGGCGCGACGAAGCGCGGCGTCACCTCGCTCGGCTTCACCAGCACCGCGCAGCCCGCGATCAGCGCCGGTATGGCGTCGATGAGCGACAGCGTCAGCGGGAAGTTCCAGGGGCTGATGGCGCCCACCAGCGGCACGGGCACCAGCTGGGTGCGGTAGGTGATGCCCGGCACCGAAGAAGACTGCAGCGGCTCGGCCAGCATCTCGGGCGCGAGCCGCGACCAGCGCTGCACGGTGCCGGCAATGCCGCCGATCTCCGCGACGGAGACGAAATGACGCCCGGTGTCGGCGACCAGGGCGTCCAGGAGCGCTTCCCGATGGCGTTCTATGGCGCCGACCCATTCATCCAGCACGCCGATGCGCTCTTCGAGCGACCGCGCCGCCCAGCCGGGCTGGCCCGCCCGCAGGCGGGCCGCGGCGGCGGCGACGGCAGCGGCGTCGGCCGCAGCGATCCGGTAGTCGTATGCGCCGGTGCGCGGATTGCGGACGTCGAGCAGGCGTTCGTCGCTCATGGCGTGCCGCGGCGCTCTCTGGCGATGGGACCGGGACTGAGGCTCAGTGGCGGGACTCCGCTTCCTCGCGCGCTTCGCGCCGCTGCTCCATCAGGCTGCGGAAGTACGACCAGCTGGTGACGTTGCGACGGGCATCGTCCACCGGCGGCGGCTCGCGATAGATGGGGTAGTTCTCCTCGATCTGCGCCTTCATCGTGTCCGAGAGTTCGTCGTAGCCGTCGATCTTGAGACCCGCCGTGTGCATGTAGATGTCGCCGTGGCGACCGCCCATCTTCATCCAGGGCAGCCACTGCGAGCGGCGCACCCAGCCCACGCGGACGTCGGCCGTGTCCTTGCCGGCATCCACCAGGTCGTCGATGTCGCCCATGAAGTTGAACATCTCGGTGGCGTGATAGGTGCCGCCGACGTAGGGCTGGTAGTCCCCGCCGAGCGGGTTCGGGTAGAACAGCGGCACCGTGATGGTCATCCACCAGGCGTTGTTCTTCGTCGACAGGCCGACCCGATACGGCTCGCCGTCGGCGGTGCGCTCGAAGGTGGGCCGGCCGTTCACCGGATCGTTGGTGACGTGCACCACTTCCACGGTCTCGCCGGTCCAGGGGTTTTCCCACTGCTCCAGCACTTCTCCCGTCTCCGGGTCCTTGTAGAGCAGGATCTCCCGGCTTACCAGCCGATAGCCCTCGCCGCGCTGCGGATCGGTGATCGTGCCGCACTGACGCACGTTCATGCCCTCCACCAGGAACAGCAGCTTGTCCGCCTCGCCGGGCACCCGGCTGTAGGCCCGGCCGTGCCACCAGTAATAGACCGGCTTCTCGTCTTCCAGGGAACACATGATCTTGCGCGAGGCGGCGACGGCACCCTCGCCCGTGGACAGATCGATCCCGGCCGACTGCGCGACCGGCGCCGCCATCAGGCAGATCAGCATCGCAGCTGCCGTGGTTATGGTCATCGCAGTCGCGTTCGCAAGCAACATCCTCGGGCTCAGATGCATTCCTGTTCTCCTTCTCGCTGTTCCCGCACTGCCCGCCGGAACGCTCCCCTGCGGGCGGCTAGAGCTTATCACGTCGGCTTCGCGCCACCGCCGGTGAGACGGCAGAATTCCCCGGCGGCCACGTTGCCGCCGGAGAGCACCACCACGGTGGTGCCGTCGCTCCCGACCTTGCCCGTCAGCAACGCGGCGAGGGCCACGGCGCCGCCGGGTTCCAGCACCAGGTGCAGCTCCTCGAAGGCATGGCGCATGGCGGCAACGGCCTCCTCGTCCGTCACCGTGAGGACACCCGCGAGCCGGCGCTGCAGTACCGGGAAGGTCAGCCGGCCCGGTGAGGGCGTCAGCAGGGCGTCGCAGACCGACCGCGCCTCCGGCGACACGCTCTCCCGCCGGCCGCTGGCCAACGAGCGGGCCGTGTCGTCGAAGGCGGCGGGCTCGACCGCCCAGATATCAGCCGCCGGCGCCAGCGACTCGGCCGCCAGCGCGATGCCGGCGCTGAGACCCCCTCCGCCGCAGCACACGAGGATACGGTCGGGCACGGTGCCGAGTTCCCGGGCCTGGCGACAGATCTCCAGCCCTACGGTGCCCTGGCCGGCGATCACCGCGTAGTGGTCGTAGGAAGGCACCAGCGTCGCGCCGCGCTCCTCGGCGATCCCGCGGCCGATCGCCTCCCGGTCCTCGCGATAGCGGTCGTAGGGACGGATCTCCGCGCCGAGCCGCCGCGTCGCCTCCACCTTCCTTTGCGGCGCGTCCTCCGGCATGACGATAGTGGCCCGCATACCGAGCAGCCGGGCCGCCTCGGCCACGCCCTGGGCGTGGTTGCCCGACGACCACGCCACCACTCCGCGCTCCCGTGCCTCCGGCGGGATCTGCGCCAGGCAGTTGTAGGCGCCGCGGATCTTGAAGGAACCCGTGCGCTGCAGGCACTCCGGCTTCAGCAGCACGCGTCCACCGGCCCGCTCGTTCAGCGCCGGCGATTCCAGCAGCGGCGTCTGCAGGGCCACGCCCGCGATGCGTGCGGCGGCGGCCTCGATGGCCGCCAGATCCGGCTCGCGCTCCGCCCTCATGAGCCCGCCTCCCGGCGCGCGTACGCACGGAAACTGCTACGCTGCACGCTGCGTCCGGCGGCAGCCGCTATACGAATAGCCGTACGAATAGCCGTACGAATAGCCATACGAATAGCGATACGAACAACCGCCGGGAAACCCCCTCGTCCCGGCACCAAGGAGCCGTCATCCATGCAGGAACTGGCACTCGTCCTCGGCACGACCCTCATCGTCACCCTCGTCTGCGTATTCATCCTGTGGCTGCTCAGCATACCGCTGAAGAACGCCAGCATCGTGGACATTTTCTGGGGCCCGGGCTTCGGCGTAATCGCCGTGGTCGCCTGGTTCCTGGCCGACGGCGCACCCGCACGCCAGAACCTACTGACGGCACTCACCGTCATCTGGGCGGCGCGGCTCGGGCTGTATCTCGCCTGGCGCAATATCGGCCACGGCGAGGACCCCCGCTACCGCCGGATGCGGGAGAAGACGGAGGCCGCCGGCGGCAACTTTGTCACCGCCAGCCTGTTCAAGGTGTTCCTGCTGCAGGGCGTGCTGATGTGGCTGATCTCGATGCCCGTGCAGGTGGGCCAGATCTACGACCGGCCGGCCGAACTCGGCATCGTCGCCGCCATCGGCGCGGCCCTGTGGCTGATCGGTTTCCTGTTCGAGGCCGTCGGCGACTGGCAGCTGGCCCGCTTCAAGGCCGACCCCGCCAACGAGGGCAAGGTGATGGATCGGGGGCTGTGGCGTTATACCCGGCATCCGAACTACTTCGGCAATGCCTGCCTGTGGTGGGGCCTGTTCGTCATCGCCTGCGAGAATCCGGTGGGTCTGTGGACGGTCTACGCCCCCATCGCCATGACCTGGCTGCTGCTGAAGGTCAGCGGCGTGAGCCTGCTGGAGCGCTCGCTGAAGAAGACCAAGCCGAAGTACGAGGAATACGTGCGGCGCACCAGCGCGTTCTTCCCGCTGCCGCCGAAGGACTAGCGTCGCTCACGCGCCCGCGGTCAGGCGGTCTATCTTGGCCGCGCAGATGAAGTCGTTGTCGGAGAGCCCGTCGATGGCGTGGGTCGTATAACGCACCAGGCAGCGCCCGTAGCTCACTTCCATCACCGGGTGATGGCCCTCCACCGTCGCCACCCACGCCACGGCGTTGGTGAAAGCGATGGTGCGCGCGAATCCGGTGAACTCGAAGTCCCGGCTGATGGACTTGCCGTCGCCGGAGAGATTCCACTCCGGGTCCAGCCCCTTCATCAGCGCCTGCGCCTGCTCCGTGGTCAGCGGCTCCACGCCGCCCTCGCAGGGCCTGCAATGTCTCTCGGCCAGTGCTGTCATCGACGACTCCCGCAGATGGATCGATTCGCTATCCCGGTCCGGGGCCCCACGACGATCGATCGACGATTCGTCGTGGGGCCACGTTAACAACGGAGCCCGCGATTGTCAGTCGTCAGCGGGCGTCAGGTCCTCGCGCTCGGTCCAGATTGTGTAGTCGGAGCTGGCGAAGCCGCTGTCGAAATCGGCGAATACGACGTCGGCTGCCGTCTCGGATCCCAGCTTTTCGGCCAGGAAGTCGTAGAAACTCGGATCCGTGGGCGCCATGTCCGCGAAATTCTCCATCGGGTTGACCAGCATCAGCACCGGCTTGCCGCCGATGCGCGACAGCCACAGCCACTGGTGGTCGTCGTCCGCCCAGCCTTCCTCCTTCGCGATCTTGCTGAAGTGCCTGCGTGCGATGCCGGCGGCGGGGCCCGCATCCTCCTTCCAGACCCAGCTCGTGACGCCGTAGTACTTGTAGGGGCCGGCATCCTCGGGCATGTGGCTGTGCTTCCAGTCGTTGCGCTCGAGATAGTGATGATAGTGATCGACGTACTGATCGACGTTCTCGTTCCAGTGCCGGGTCAATCCCTGTTTGCTGTCTTCGCTCTCGAACTTGTCCAGGTCCGCGAAGTCGTGGCAGCAGGAGCGGAACTGGTAGATTCCGAGCTTGTGACCCACCACGGGCACGTAGATCGCCCATTCCCTCGCCTCGCCCTGATCCACCCGGAACTGGTTATGCGCCTTGACGGCGGCCTCGAACTCGGCCTCCATGCCCCGCTTCGGTATGACGTACCAGACGTCGGTCAGAGGCTTCGGCTCTTCGTGATTGTCCGCCGGCAGACTCAGCGGCACAGTCAGTGCGAGGGTCGCCAGGACTCCCGCCAGTATCGCTCGTATCTTCATCCTCGTATCCTCATGGTTATTATCGGTTCTTGTCTGAGGTACTGGCGGCAGACGACGTCGCCCCCGGCTCCCCGCGGCACAGTATACCCGGGGCGCTCAGCCGGCGGGCGCCGTGCCCGCGGGCCATCGCCGCTGCCACTCGTCCCGGCCGATCCCGTACAGCACGATGTCCTCGTGCCGCTCTCCCTTGCGGAACTCCTGCCGGGCCACGCCTTCCCTGCGCAACCCCGCCTTGACGAGCACGCGGCCCGAGGCCGGATTTCGTAGCAGGTGATGTGCCTGCACCCGGCGCAGACCCAACTCCTCGAACCCGAAGGCGACGACGGCGACCGCCGCTTCGGTGCAGTAGCCGGAGTTCCAGAAAGGCACGCCGAGCCAGTAGCCGAGCTCCGCGGTTTCGGCCGCTTCCAGGCGACGGAGTCCGATGGCGCCGATCAGCTCACCGCGCTTGCGGCGAGTGATGGCGAAATTGCAGAGCCGGCCCGCCTCGAACTCCGGCTGATGGGAAGCGATCCAGCGCTCGGCCATGCCCTGTTCGTACGGATGCGGGATATTCAGCGTGGTATCGGCGATCGCACGGTCCCCCGCGAGACGCTGCACGTCCGCCGCATCCGACATCTCGAGAGGCCGCAACAGCAGCCGCCGTGTCTCGATCACCGGCCTTTCCACGCTTCGTCGATCCGTCATAATTCCGACTGGCGAAGCATACCCCCTCCGGATGGTGACTGATGCATCGAAGCGGCGAGCGAGAATGCGACACCCTCGGACCGGATTACGGCTCTCCCGCCGATCCGGCCTTCCGCCCGCGCTATGCGGCCCGCTGTCACTGCGGCGCCGTGCGCTACGAGGTGGGCGCCGATCCGGTGGATGCCAAGCTCTGCCACTGCCGGGACTGCCAGGTGCTGCACGGCGCAGCCATGCAGTGGGCGGCGATATTCCACAAGCGGGACGTGCGCATCACGGCGGGCATCGAGTGCCTGCGCTTCTACGCGAGCGGCCCGGGCCGGGCGGAGCGCATCCTGCCCTGCAAGGTCTCCTGTGCCCGCTGCGGCACCCCCGTCGCCGACGAGGGGCGGCGGATGTGGCTCGCGTTCCCCGAGCTGTTCGACTTCGGCCGGCCCCGGCGGATACCGGACGCATTCCGGCCCACCTGTCATATCTTCTACGGGATGCGGGTGGTGGACGTGGACGACGACCTGCCGAAGTGGTCGGGTCACAAGGGCGAGTCACCGCGTCTCTAGACGGGCCTGCAAGGGAAGGCGGCTGCCGTCGCCGGCAGCCGCCTACTCGCTGCCGTTGGTCGGGTCCGGTTTCAGCGTCTCACCGCGTCTCCGCCACCCTTTGCGCGCCGTCCTCCGGCACGTACAGCGTCAGGCTGACCCGGCGCTCGAGCGCGTTGCGGTCCGGATCGCTCTCCTCGCCTCCGGCCTCGCCGTGGGCGTTGGCCGTAACGCGGGCGGCGGGAATGCCGCCGGCGGTGAGCAGGCTCACGACGTGCTCGGCCCGGCGTTCGGACAGGGACTGGTTGTAGTCTTCCTCGCCGCGGGGATCCGCCCACGCATCCAGCCTGATCTGCACGGACGGCAGCGCCGCGAGCACCCGCGCCAGTTCGTCCACCCGGTCCGCGGTCTCGGCATTCAGTTCGTCGGCCTCGGTGCGGAACAGCAGATCCATCTCGATGCCCGTCTTCAGCAGCTCGAGCATCTGGGGCGCGCCGTTGGCGACCAGCGCCTGCAGTTCGGCGCCGACCTTCCTGAGGTCGCCGTCGGTGGCCGCCAGCTCGGCCTCCATGCGATCGAGACGCTGCCGCGCGGCCGTCAGCTCGCCGCTCAGGACTTCGTTGCGGGCGTCCTTCTCGTGGTACATGTCGCCCAGTTTCGCGCCCAGCGCGGCGCCCACCAGGAAGCCCACCGGGCCGCCGGCGGCGGCGCCGACGACGGCACCGGTACCGAAGCCGATGGTCTCCTGGCGCGACGCCTGGCCGGCCTCGGCGGCCGAGGCAGGCTGCACCGCAGCGGTGACGCCGAGGGCGAGGCTCGTGATCAGGACCAGGGATTGGCTCATGGCTTTCGTCTTCATGTCGTCATTCTCCTGCGGCGATGGCCGCGTCCGTTGGCTACGGTTGCCATTGAAGCGCCGCGGCCGGGCGCCGCCGTGGAACACCGGTGACGGATCGGGACGAAAAATGACGAATTGTGGCGGGGGGCCTCAGCGGTTGTCGTCGACCAGCGCGACGAAGGTGCCGCCGTTGCGGTGGGTGAGTTCGCGCATCAGCGCCGCGAACTGGATGGTGGAATTCTGGATATTGCCCGGGCCGCCGAAGCGGTACGGGAAGCCGACGGCGTGGATGCGCACCAGGCGCCGGCCGTCCGGGCCCTCCGGATTGAGCCGGTCGACGGCGTCGGCGACCCCCTCCACCGACTGTCCGGTGTACTCGTCGCCGAAGACGTACAGGCTCACCTTCTTGTCCGGCGCGGCGAAGGTGCGGATGGCGGTCTGGATGCCGTTCACCGGCGTGGAGAAGCTGAGCGGTCGCCAGTTGGCCATGGCCGAAAGGATGGCCCGACGCCTGCCCGGCGTATCCGGGATCCACTTGCCGGCGAAACTCTCGAACATGTAGCGGCCGTTGTCGTTCATGATCTGTATGCCCTTGACCTGGGGATACAGATCGAGGGTCTCTGTGAGCTTGCGCCGCGCCAGGTTCCAGCTGAACTCCTGCATGGAGCCGGAGGTATCGATAATGAAGATGATGTACTCGCTGTCCACCGGGATGCCGCCGACGGGCGCGTCCTCCGGACGGCTGTAGTCTGCATTCAGCCGCCGCATCTCCTCGGTGAGCTGCTGGCGCGCCGCCCGCAACTCGCCCTCGTCCACGGTGGGGACGGTCACGTCGCCCGCGCTGGCGTCGTAGCGCCCCTCGATGCGGGAGAGATCGCCGTACAGCCGCGCGAGCTTCTCTTTCGAGTCTGAGACCTGCTCACGCGCGCTCTCCAGCTCCCGGTTCAGCACCACCGTCTCGCCGCGGATGTCGAACAGCTCCTGCTCCAGCCTGGCGATCAGGCCCTCCAGGTCCTGCTGGGTGCGCTCGATGGTCTGCGGCTCGTAGATCTTGGTGAGCACGAGCAGCAGCAGCACGGCGCCGAAGCCGCAGCTGATCGCGTCCAGGAACGAGAGGCTGAAGCCTTCCGCGTCTCTTTTCCTGCGCCGCGCCATGATTCAGGGCCAGTCCTTGCTGATGCTCATGAAAGAGCCGCGGGTGCGATACGCGAGCTTCCAGAACTCGATGGGCGCCGCGTAGTCGCCTTCCATGGGGAAGAGCATGATGTTGATCGGCACGCCGCTCGGCACCTCCCGCACGGCCTGGGCGTGCAGAGCCTGGCGCTGGGGCCCCGAGATGGTGCGTCTGGCCGGCGGCTTGTTGCCGCGGGTGGGCAGGCTGTCCACCAGCAGGAACACGTTGTCCGGCCGCGGATTCATCTTCCTTATGACCTCGTAGGCGCCCTGCAGGTTCGTGCCCCCCTGCGGCACGGTGATCCGCAGGCGGCGGACGGCCTCGGCGAGCTTGCGGCCGTCGCCCACGTCCAGCCAGACGCCGTCGCTGCCGTCCAGCACCGGCTCGACCGTGTCGTTGAAGGTATAGATCTGGAACTTCGCGCCCGGCCGGAACTGGCTGGTGATCCAGTCCACCGAGGCGATGGCCTGGCGCCACTTCGCCGCCCGCAGTTTCTGCTCGTCGGCCATGTTGCGCCGGCGGATGACGTTCACCACTTTCTTGTCCAGCATGCTGGCCGAGGCGTCCACCAGCACCAGGACGCGGTCGCCGCCCACCTTCAGGCCGGTGAGATACTGGCGGTCGCCCTCGCCGCGGAAGGCGCGCACCTGATCGCCCAGCGCGGCCTCGCGTTCCGCAGCCGCCGCCTCCAGCCGCTTCTTCTCCGCCTCCAGCTGCTCGATGTCCGCGCGCAGCTTCTCGATGCGCTCGATGCGCGCCAGCGTGGTGTCCTCGTATTCGGACAGCTCCTCGCGGATGCGCTCGATCTCCTGCTGTACCCGCTCGGCCTCCCCCTCTGTGCGAATCCGCTCCTCCTCCGCCTCTTCCAGGACGTTGCGGACCTTCACCATGTCCTTGCGGCCCTCGAGCACCTGTTCCTCCAGGCGTGTCGTCTCGCTCATGAGTTCCGCGGTCTCGGTGTCGGCGTTACGGGAGACGGTGGCGTTGATGATCATGAAGAAGAGCACCACCGCGCCGAAGCCGCAGCTCATGATGTCGAGGAACGACAGGCTGATGGCCTCCGTCCTGCGCCGCTTACGCGTCATCGCTCTCCACCACCCGGATGAGCCGGAACTCCTGGCCCGGCGTTCCCACCCGCAAGCTGTCGCCCGCCTGCAGCACCGCCGAGCGCTCGATACGGCTGCCGTTCAGCCAGGTGCCGTAGCGGCTGAGATCCTCCACGATGCACTGGCCGTTGTCACGGCGCAGCACACAGTGGCGGCGGGAGACGCCGGCCATGTCCGCGGCGAGGGTGATGCCGCGCTCGCCGCCCAGGCTCGTGCCGATGGCGAGCCCTTCGTCGTCCAGCGCCAAGGCACGGTGCCCGTGCAGCAGATGGCTGGGCGACTCCCCGGCCTCGCGGACGGGCGCGGCGGGCGCTTCCACCGGACTCTGGTCCCAGGGCAGGCGCCGGGTCAGCCGGGTGGATCCCGCAGTGGCTGCGGCGGCCCGCGCCAGCGCGCCTCGCGCGGCCGCTGCCTCCTCCAGCACGAAGGGTTCGCCGCCGGCACGGGCCACGAGAAAGTCCACCAGGCCGGGCAGCGCGGCCGTGTGCCGGGTGAACTGCAGCGCCGGCGCCTCCGCGGCCCGGATCAGGGAGCGCACGTGCCCCGCGAGGCTCTGATAGATGCCGCTGACGGCCTCGGTGAAGGTCAGCAGCGGCAGCGCCGCCTCGTGGCCGTGACCGCCGAACTCCAGCTGCATGCGCACCTCGCCGCTCCTCTGCGCCGTTTCCAGCCACGGCTCCAGACGGTCGTACAGCAGCTGTTCCGACTCGGCCGTGTGCAGTGGATCGAAGCGACTCTGGCGGACGAACGCCTCGGCGATCACCGCCACCCACGTGTCCCGCAGCGCCGTAAGCCCGGCGGCGTCCACCAGCTCCACCCGGTCGGTCGCCGCGCCGTCCTCCTGGGCGATGCGGCTGATCGAGGCGGTATGCAGGGAAAGATCGATGTGCAGCAGCGAGCGGCCCGGATAGGCACGCCGGGAGCAGGCCACGGCGGAGTCCACCAGGGCCGTGACCGGCAGCTCCAGCTCGCCGGCGATGCCGAGCAGCACGCCGAGGCTCTCACGCTCCATCCAGGCGGGCACCGCGAACACCACGCCGTCCGCCGAACGTTCGCTGCGCCAGATCTCCTCCAGCTGCCGGGAGGCCAGGTCCGCCGGCGTCAGGTGGCGGAACTTCAGCTCCTGCACCGGCTCCACGCCGAGGTGGCGCCAGAAATGGTTCACCACGCTGCGCGGATGGCGGCGCGCCTCGGCTGTCGCCCGCCCGCCAGTGACCAGATCGCCGTCGCGGAGCAGCGCGAATCCGGGCTCCTGGTACACCAGCCGGGAGCCGGTCACCGCCGTGATGGCGGCGTCGTTGAGGGATATCGCGAGCGTCGTCAAGCCGTCTCCGTCAGTCGGACTTCATGTGGCGGATCAGCTGCTGGTCCACGTAGCTCTCGGTGTCGAACACGAGCCGCTCCTGGAACAGCTGCACCTGGTGGACGAGGAACATCAGCACGATGGACAAGAGCAGCGCGATGAAGGTGGAGTTGAACGCGACGCCCAGGCTCTGGGTGACGCCGGCGATGTCGCCCTCCACGGCCCGGTCGGCCTGGGCCAGCGCCTCCCCGATGCCGCGCACCGTGCCGATGAAGCCGATGGAGGGGATGGCCCAGGAGATGTAGCGGATCATCGCCAGCTCGGAGTCGAGCCGCTCGGCCTCGGACTCGCAGATGGTATGAGTGCTCGAGGCGACGTCCTGCACGTTGTGGGTTGAATTGAAGCGCTGCAGCGCGTTCAGCAGGGCGCGCGGCAGCAGCATGCGCCGCTGGTCGTCGTCCAGCGCCTGGATCTGGCGGGCGTACTCGCGGGTGTCCTCCGGCAAAACCCGCATGCCTTCCGCGACCGGCACCAGTTCCTGCTCCAGCAGCGAGCGCTCGCGCACGATGCGCACCGACTTGTAGCCCATGATGGCCAGCGCCCAGAACATCAGTATGAAACAGGCCTCCTGCTCGAAGTCCTTGATCAGCACCCACACGGAGCGTTCGCGGACGTAGTCCGGGTCTTCCTCCACCAGCCGGTTCTGCTCGACGATGACCTCCGCCGCGTTCGGCCGCACCACCGAGACGTAGAAGGTGTGCACGACGATGATCACGATGATCAGCGCGAACAGCTGATAGACGAACTCGAAAGGGATGTTCTTCTTCTGCATGGGTCCCTCAGATGTCCACGGGGAAATTCACTGACTGATCCGAGGAGACCTCCTGCGTGGGCACGAAATCGTCTTCCTCTTCCTGTTGGTAATCGCCGCTCGCACCCTGCTCGTCGGCGCCGACGATCTCGGCGAGCCGTTCCTCTTCTTCCGTCAGGCCGTCGTCCGCATCGCCGTCGGCACCTTCGTCGTCGCCGCCGGTGGTGCCTGCCGTGGCGGGCGCCTCGTCGTCGCTCGCTGCCGGGGCTTCGCCTTCGGCCTCCGGCGCCCCGCTCTCCTGTGCCAGCGCGACGGCGCCGGCCCACGGCCCGGCCGCAAGCGGCGCGGCGAGGACTATTGCCATGGCAATTGCCACGAGCAACGCCGCGCCGGCGGTCTTACGCGCAGTGGTCGATGCCATTATCGATGTCGTTGTCGATGTCGTCGTCGGTTCCATCTTCGATTCCATGGTTGGTGCCATGGTCGGTCCCATGGGCATGCCCGCTGCTGCCATTGTCCCAGAATCCACGAGTATGACAGCGCGCACGGCGAATTATTCCGCCGCCCTCACTCCGGCGCGTTGCGCACCAGCCGGAAGCCCAGGTCCGTGCGGGGATCGGTACCGAAGTCGCGGAAGCTCAGCCGGAGCTGGGTGATGCCGGAGTGCTGCCAGCTGGAGCCTCGTATCACACGGTGGGTGCCGCTGTCCGGCCCGAGGGGGTCCACGGCCACGTCGTCGGCAGGGCCGGTGTAGACGGCGTAGTAGTCGTTGGTCCACTCGGCCACGTTGCCGCCGGTATCGTACAGGCCCAGTGCGTTAGCCGGGAACGTGCCCACCGGGGCCGTGGAGGCGAAGCCGTCGCCGTAGCGCGGAAGGACGGTCGGCACGATCTCCTTCGCGGCCTGGTCGGCGTAGTTGCCCGAATCCTCCGGCGGCGGCATCTCCTGGCCCCACGGGTACTTCAGTTTGCCGGCGCCGCCCTGGTAGCGCGCGGCCCAGGCCCACTCGGCCTCGGTGGGAAGGCGATAGCCGTCCGGCAGGGGCAGGACCGGCACCAGCTTGCCGAACTTCTCCTCGTACACCGGCGTGAGCCCTTCCTTCCTGCTCAGCCAGTTGCAGAAGGCGGCCGCGTCCTGCCAGCTGACGCTGGCCACGGGGTTGTTGTCGCCGGCGAGGGCGGGATGGGTATCCGCGCCCGAGTCGTGGGCCTCCCGGAAGGCGAGGAACTCCCGGTTGGTGACCTCGTTGATGCCGATATAGAACGGCCGGGTGAGGCGGACGCGGCGCAGGTTCTCGTTGGCCCGCCGGCCCGGCTCGCGGCGCGACGCGCCCATCATGAACTCGCCGGGCGTGACGTAGCGCAGCGCGGCGCCCTGGGACGTGGTGACCCGCTGGGGGATGGAAGCGAGCCTCGCCTCCTCCACCGTGCGCAGCCGGATGTTCACGGTCTGCGGGAAGCCGGGCCGTGGCGTCACCTCGCCCCGCCAGGTCTCGTAGCCCTGCCGGCGCACCTCGATTGCCTGGGGCTCGGCCGGCAGTTCCAGCCGGGTGTCCCCCCGCCCGACGGAGCGGCCGTCCACCAGGATCTCTGCATCTCCGGGGGTTACCGAGAATCGCACCTCGCCGATGCGCGCGGTCAGGTCCACCCGCAGCGTCTCGCCCTGGGCAGCCTCCAGCACCACGTTGCGGCTGTAGGCCCGGTAACCCGCCTTGGACAATCCGACGGTGTATCGCCGGCCCGGCGCCAGCGAAATGCGCACGGGCGTCTGCCCCCGGTAACGGCCGTCCACGGTCACGTTGGCGCCCGCCGGCTCGCTGATCACGCGGAGCACCCCGTCGGCCCTTTCCAGCTCGACGGTCGGCAGGGTCAGAGGAGTGTCGGCGAAGGCGGTTACGCGGCCCTCCCAGGGCTTGTAGCCTTCGAGCACCAGGGAAATCTCGTTACGGCCTTCGGGCAGTTCCACCGTGGCCGGCGTCTCGCCCAGGGGCTCGTCGTCCGCGAGGATGGTGGCGCCGGCAGGCCTGGAGGTGACCGTGACCGGCGCGAACGCCGGCACGAGCTGTACGGTCAGGCGCTGGGTGCGGTCGAGGCCCGGCACCTCCAGCCGGCCCTGCCAGGGCAGGTAGCGCTCGGCGAGCACCTCCACCCGGTACTCGCCGGGCTCGAGCACCCGCGGCGCCAGCGGCGTCCTGCCGACCTCCTCGCCGTCGATCAACACTGCGGCGCCGGCGACCGGCGCGGAGTCGACCACCACCCGGCCCGGCATGCGCTCCTGCTCGAGTTCCAGGGTCATGCTGTCCTCGTCGCCCACCTCGAAGCGCCGCTCCAGCGAGTGATAGCCCTCGCTCTGAAGAGTTACCGTGTAGACCCCCGGGCGCAGCAGGTAACGCTCGCCCAGCGGCAGACGGAACCAGCCGCCGCTGATCTCGATGCTGCCCGGTTCGGCGGGAACGGTCTCCAGCCGCACCGAGGTGGAAGTGAACAGCAGCCACGCCGTCGCGGCGAGCACCGCCAGCGCGGCACCGACCCATCCGTACCAGGGAACGCCGCGGCGCACCGTGGCCTGCTGCTCCTCGATCTCGCGCCGCCGATAGGCGATGGGCGCGATCTCTTCGGCATCCTCCGCCGCCTCGCTTTCCTCAGCGACCGGCGGGGCCGTGACGTAGCGGCTCTCGTCCAACGCCAGTTCGAGGCGCAGCTCGCCCTCCGCCAGGGCCAAGCGGATGCGCGTGCCGTAGGCGTCGATCTCGTCGCCGTCGCGCAGCCGTCGAGCGGCCGACAACGGCTCGCCGTTGACCTCCACCCTGCCCTCGGCGCCGCCGGGCTGGACGAAGGGCGCACCGTCCAGCACGTCGACGACGGCCAGCGGCAGCGCGGCCGCCGGACCGGGCACCGGGATCTGGCTGCCCGGGGCCGTGGCGATGCGCAGCGGCAGGTCGGCCGCGCCGAATTCGCGTTCGCCGACCTCGCTGGCGACGATGATCTTCAGGCTCAAATGGGTTCCTCGCAGCGGACCACGATCGGCTCGAGTTCGATCTCCGGGGCCACCCGGAAATCGATGCGCACGTCCCGGTAGCCGACCCGGGTGCCCATGACTGTATAGGTGCCCGGCCGGAGTTCAAGCTCCCGCCGCTCGAACGTGCCGAGCCGGCCGACCCGGAACACGGTGACCTCGGTCTCTCCGTCGGAGACGAACTCCACCTCCAGCGGCGTGGCCGCGCGCTTCAGCAGCCGGGCGAGTTCGCGGCGCTGGCTCGCAAGCCGCGGGCCGCCGTCCATCTTCGCGAGTTCGGTGAGTACCGTGGACGCCCGGCGCAGCGTGCCCGGCTCGCTCAGCTGGTCCGGGTTCGCGATCCAGCCTTCGAGCTGGCGATCCAGGGACAGTCGCCGGCGGGCACGGACGCGGCCCTCGCGGGCGAAGTCCAGGTTGGCGTCCTGCTCCAGGATCTCGCCCCAGGTGGCCAGAGCGGCCTCCCAGTCCTCGGCAGTTTCCTGGCGCTGCGCCTCGGCGGTCAGGCGCTCGATGGTCCGCAGCCGCACCGCCTGCTCCACCTGCAGCAGTCCGTCCCGGGGTTCCTGCGAGGACGGCCGCAACTCCCGGGCGGCCTCGAACGCCTGCCGGGCGGCATCGAAACGCTCGGCCTGCAGCGCCTCGAAACCGGCGGTCATGCGCTCCTCGAAGCGGCGCCGCTCCAGCGCGGCGCGCACGCGCTCCAGCCCGGCCGTGGCCCGCTCGTAGTACGGGTCCAGATCGGTCGCCGCCCGGAACCGCTCCGCCGCCGCGGCCAGCTCGCCGCGCCGCTCCAGCGCCTCGGCCTCGTCGGTGAGATCGATGACCTCAAGCAGGGTCTCCGCGCGGGCGAGGCCCCGCTCGGCAGCCTCGTTGTCCGGAGTGATGGCCAGCGCCAGCTCGAACCGGCGCCTCGCCGTCGTCACGTCCTCGGCCTCCAGCGCCGCCCGGCCCGCGGCCAGCGCGCGTTCGAATTCACTGTCGACGCGCGCAATCAGGCCGTCGAGCCCTGCACTGGCTTGCCGGTACCGCGCCTCGGCACGCCGGTAGTCCTTCGCGAGATAGGCCTCGTCGCCCTGCTCGTAGGCGGCGCGTGCGGCGGCGTAGTCCTCGCCGCCCCAGCGTTCCACGCCGCGCAGCTCCAGCACCTCCAGCTTGGTCAGCAGCTCGCCCAGCGCGCGGTCGGCCTGGTTCCTGGCCTGCACCGCCTCGTCCCGGGCCGCATCGTCGACCAGATTCTCGGAGAAGCGCACGGCCTCCTCTTCGCGCTCACCGGCCTCCTGCGCCTCGTCGGTCGCCTGCGCGGGTTCGACGGCTGCGGACGCCTGCTCACCGCCTTCGCGGCGCTCCTCGACCCGCTCCGGCAGGAAGGCCACCACCCAGATCGCCGCCGCCAGCAGCACGACCAGCGCCGCCCCGACGACAGTGGCCGGCACGCCCTGCCGGCGTGCGGGTGCGGCTGCCGGCGCGGCGGCGGCAGACTGGCGGCGGCGCGGCGCCACGGCTTCCGTCGGCTCGTCTTCCAGCGGCCGGGCCGGCGACGGACGCACCGCCCGCGCACGTGCCTGTTCCCGCGGCAGCAGACCGGCCGAGATGCCGAGGCTGCCGAGGGCGTCCACCACGGTCTCCGCGTCCGGGCGCGTCTGCACGTCGCCCAGCATGGCCTCGGTCAGGTCGCGGAGGCCCGCCACTTCGAAATCGTCCCGTGCCGGCCAGCGCGCGCCGGGCTCGTCCGGGGCGCGGCCGTGCCAGAGCTCGAAGATCAACACGCCGAGGGCATGGATATCGTCGGCAGCGGATGGGGGCCCATTGGCGCCCCGCTCCGGGCTGAGCGCTGCGGGGGTCCCGCCCGCGCTGCCGGCGGCGGCGAAATCGCTCAGCACCGTCCGCCCGACCGAGTCCACCAGCACGTTGCGCGCCGTCACGTCGCCGTGGGGCAGATGCCGGTTGTGGGCGTACACCAGCGCCGCGGCCACGCTGGCGATGCCGCGCAGCCATTCCGACGGCGGCCGGTCGGCGAAGGCGGCGATATCGGCGCCGTCGACGTATTCCATGCCGTAGAACGGACGCGGCTGCGCGTGGAACTCGAAGATCCTGACGATGTGGGGGTGGTTCAGCGACCGGATGCGCCGCCAGCCGGCCTCGAAGCGCTCGCGCTGCGCGGGATCGCTGCACAGCGCATCGGACAGCAGCCGCAGCGCGACGGCGGAGCCGGCCCGGTGGTCGTGGGCGAGCCACACCTCGGCCGTGCCGCCGGCGCCGAGGCGGCGGCGCAGCTCGTAGCGGTCCAGCAGTCGCAGTCCGGGATGCAACTCCATCATCGATGCGGCGAGTTCGGGTGTGGTTCCGGGCGGCCGTCTCAGCCGGACGGACCGGGCGACGATTCTCTGGAGGATACCGCGCGCGAGGGAGCGCCTACCTGGAAGTCTTCGGGGAACCCGGTCTCCGCCTCGTAGAGCTCGTGCAGAAGGCGGCGCCACTGTTCGTACTGGGCCTCGGCCGTGCCGGTGAGCCGCCGTGTCTGACCTTTCACCGTCACCACCATCGGCGCGGCCTCGGAGCTGAACGAGTCCGCCAGCTCACTGATCGACTCCTTGTGCAGGCGCGCCTCGGCCAGGCGCCTGAAGCTGCTTCCGATGGTCCTGAATCCGCCCTCGAAGACCATCGCCTGGGTCGCTCTCTTGACGCGCCGCTGGGTGCGGCTGTCGTCTTCGTCGTCCGTGTCGATCATCGCGCCGCCCGCTATGATCGCCACGCCCAGAAGTGCCCGGCGGAGTGCCGAGTTGCGCATTTCGCGGTGAGTCACCACCTGTTCCCGCGCGGCTTCGCGCCAGCCCTCGTAGGGTATGGCGATGCCGTAATAGAAATTCGCATAGTGTTCGTTGAGGGTGTCGACGAACAGGTTGTCCCGCTCGCGCACCTGGCGCAGCCGGCGCAGCATGGGATCGTTCTCAGCCGGCAATCGGCGTATCTCGTAGCGGCCGCGGTCCGTCTCCTCCACGTAACCCTCGAAGACCTTCGGAGCCAGATCTTCGATAAAGCGAAGTTCAGCCACCGTACGGATGCGCCCGACTTCCTCCGCAGGAATCTCGTCGAGCAGCGCCTTCAGGTCGTTCGCGATTTCGTTGTAGACGTTCTGATAGGGGTCGTTGCGGCGGTCCCGGTTCCGCGCATAGTCCGCCCCCACCATGCGTGCCTTGTAGCGCTTGTCCATCCATTCCCGGCCGGTAACGTCGAACGCGACCACCTCCAGTTCCACCGTGTCCCCGTCCGACTCGACGATCTCTCCGGTCACGTAGAGGTCGGTATAGACCTCCCGGCTCGGCAGCACCCGGACCGCGCCCCAGTAACCCGTGCGCTGCAGCGTGTTCTTCAGGTGATAGGCGAAGTAGCGGGCCTCGGCCCGGCGGATCTCCGGGTATACGCCGGTCTCCTCCGGCTCGTTGTCCTCCTCGATGCCCGGGGCAAACTCGATGACGCCGACGTCCAGCAGGCGCGCCTCGGGCACCTCGACGGCGGCACGGGTCAGGTCGATATCCTCGCCGGCGCTCTCGACGCGCGCGACGCTGCAGCCGGCCAGCGCGGAGACGGCCAGCAACAGCAGGGCCGAACGGCAGGCGATGGTTGCCGTGCTACGCGTCATGGTCTGCCGGCGTGAGTCGGTTCATCAGAGTCCCTTGTAGGTCCGGTATTCGTCCCAGAGACGCTCGCGGAGCTCCGGGTCTTCCTCGGCCAGCGCGGCCTCGCGCAGCTGCTTGGCGACGATGTCGTCGTCCACGCCCGTCGGGATGTCCTCCGGGGTGCGCTCGCCGATCTGCTCCTTGGTGAGCTGTTCCACCGAACCGGGCTCCTGGCGCATGCTCCCGCCGGCACCGCCCGCGGAGTTGTTCACGACGCCCACCGTGCCGCCGGTGCCTTCGCCGGCCTCGCCCGCCTGCTCGCCCAGGCCGACGCCGCCGCCCTGGCTGGCGCCGCCGCTCTCGAAGGCGCCCGTGTCGCGGCTCACCTCGGCTACCTTCTGCTGTTCCTCCAGCAGCGAGTCGTCGAAGTCCCCCAGGGAGCGCTCGAACTCCTCGTCCAGGGAACCCTGGCCGCCGCTGCCACCCGGCACGTCGGTCATGCCGCCCGGCCCCGGGCCGCGCTCGCCCACCGAGCCGACGGTACCGTAGGCACCACCCTCGCCGGTGGTCGCGCTGCCGCCGTCCGCGCCGACGCCGCCCTGGCCATCCTGGCCTCCCTGGCCGCCGGCAGCGTCACCCGACGCCCCTCCGGAACCCCCGCCGGACGGATCGCCGCCGGACATGCCGCCTGCCGGGCCGCCCGGCATCTGGCCCGACTGGCTGCCTTCGCTGCCCGGCATGCCGCCGGGCATTCCGCCCGTGGATCCGCTGGGAGAGCCACCCGGC
This sequence comes from Woeseiaceae bacterium, assembly GCA_035655155.1. Classification (GTDB taxonomy): domain Bacteria; phylum Pseudomonadota; class Gammaproteobacteria; order Steroidobacterales; family Woeseiaceae; genus Lentisalinibacter. Next base: position 16,586 of record DASRVH010000033.1, on the reverse strand, counting down.
GAAGAGGCGGGAGAACCACCGGCCGGGCTGCTGCCCGTCGAACCCGACGGCGAGCCGCTCGTCGGGCCGGAGGGCGAGCCCGTGGAGCCGCTGCTCGGGCTCCCCGCACCCGTGCTCGGGCTCCCGGAACTGCTGCTCGGGCTGCCGGAGCTGCTGCTCATCGAGGTCGAGGCACAACCGGCCAGCGTCAGGCCGGCCGCGCAGAGACCGAGGACCATCAGTCTGGTCGCTCGTGGATTCGGGTGTCGCGTGCTGCTCATGTCTCCCTCTTGATCGCCCGTCGAGGCGGGCCTGCGGCGGAAACCGGGCCGCTCGCCGCACTCGCGGCGCAACGACCTCCCGGATAGCTTTCGAGGCGAAAAACCGCTGCAGAGTTCCCGGGTGTCTACCAGGACCTATTTGCCACAGACGGGGGCCGGTATTCAATGCCGGCGGGCGCGCGGGGGCCGGGCCGGAGGACGGCGGGCGGGCAGATCGGCAAGGCGAGACGCAGAAGAGCCGCCCCGGGCGCGCCCGCCCGGGGCGGCGGAGGGTCAGAGGACGTCGTCCTCCTTCGCGCCTGAATCGTTGTCTTCGGGACCGGATCCGCGGCCTTCGCCGGCGCTTGCGCCACCGGGCGCCGAGGGCCGCCGGTGCGGGCGCTGCTGCAGTTTCTGCCGGCGCCGGTCCATGCGCGCCATGCGCTCGGCCCGCATTTCGGTCAGCCGGGCCTGCTGGTCCTCGTCCAGCACCGCCGCGATGTCGGCATGCGTCTCGCTGCGCAGCAGAGCCATCCGGCTGGTCAGCTCGCCCTGGCGCTGGGCCAGCGTACTGGCGAGCGTCTGATGATTCGGGTCCGCAGGGTCGAGGTTGCGCAATTCGCGGTGATTCGCGCGCAGCTGCTCGTGCAGCGTGCGGATCTCGTCGCGCCGGGACTCGAGGGCCTGGCGCACCCTCTCCCGCTGCTCGGCGGTGAGGTCCAGCTCCGCCGACATGTGAGCGAGCATGCGCGCGGCGTCCGGGCCGCCATGGTGGCCGCCGCCGTGAGGCCCCGCGAGAGCGGCTCCGGCGAAGAACAGCGCCACCAGCGCCGCAGCGCTCCGCCGCATGGCTCCACCGGTGACACGACCGCTGATAATGCCTCTCATGTCAGTCTCCTTTCCCGTCCGGGGGAGTGATTTCTGCCACACGCTCAGACTAGGCCTTGCAGCGCAAAGTTGCGCCACGGCCGTGCAAAGAAATGTCAAGCCGGTGCCTGCGGTCTTGCAGCTTCGCGGCCGGCAGCGGAGCATACGCGGATGAACAGCGCAGCCGCCGACAGCTCGGGCCGCGACGAGGCCGACGGACGCCTGTTGCTGGTGGACGACGACGAAGAGCTCGCCACCATGCTGCAGGAGTATCTGGAGCCCGAGGGATTCGCCGTCGAATGGGCCGGCGACGGCCCGAGGGCGCTGGAACGCCTGGAAGACGCCGCCTTCGACCTGATCATACTGGACGTCATGATGCCGGGCATGAACGGCTTCGAGGTGCTGCGCCGCATCCGTGCGGAGCGCGACACGCCCGTGCTGATGCTCACCGCCCGGGGCGACGACGTGGACCGCATCGTCGGGCTGGAGATCGGTGCGGACGACTATCTGGCCAAGCCGTTCAACCCCCGCGAGCTGGTGGCCCGCCTGCGCGCCGTGCTGCGGCGGACGAGACCGGCCGCCGCCGCGGAGACGGGCCACCTGAGCGCCGGCTCCATTGAGCTTGACCTGCGCACCCGCCGGGCCACCCGCGGCGGCCGCGAGCTCCGGCTGACCGGCACCGAGTTCCAGCTGCTGGGGCTGCTCGTCTCCGCTGCCGGCGAGGTGGTGAGCAAGGAGGCCATCTCCCGGGAGGTGCTGGGCCGGCGACTGCAGCCCTGGGACCGCAGCGTGGACACCCACATCAGCAATCTGCGCGGCAAGCTGACCGGCGACGACCGCGGAGAGAACCCCATCCGCAACATCCGCGGCGTGGGCTACACGCTGGTCCCGGACGAGCCGGATGCCTAGCCTGTTCCTGCGCATCTTCCTCGGCTTCTGGCTGGTCATCGGCGTGCTGCTCGCGGCGGCCATCCTGGTGGTCTGGCAGGTGGCGGAGCAGCGACGGGAAGCCTGGCAGCAGTTCGACCCGCGGGCCGTGCACATCGAGGCCTCCCAGGTGCTGTCCGGCGGCGGCCCCGAGGCCCTGCGTGAATGGCTGCAGGACGGCGCCGGACTGCCCCCGGAGCTGCGGCTGTTCGTCCTGCTCGAAGACGGCCGGGACATCCTGGGGCGGCCGCTGCCGGAAGTGCTGGTGGCCGAGCTCGCCCGCCTGCGCGCCGTGGCGCAACAGCTGAACAGGCCGCGTGCCCTGCCGCCGAACTTCCGCCCGGCAAGACCCATCCCCCAGATCATCGGCCCGGACGGGCGGGTCTACAGCCTGTTTCTGTTCCGCCGTCCCGGCGCGGCGCTGCGCCTGTTGCCGGATCTGCCCGTGCGCGTGACGCTGCTGCTGTTCGCGCTGGCAGTCAGCGCCGGGGTGGCCTGGCTGCTGGCCGGCACCCTGTCACGGCCGGTGAAGAGCCTGCGCGACGCCACCCGCGCGCTGGCGGGAGGCAGCCTGGATACCCGCGTGGGCGGGCCCATCGTGTCCCGGCGCGACGAGCTCGGCAGCCTCGCGAGGGACTTCAACGACATGGCCGCGCAGCTGGAGGCCTCTCAGCGTTCCCAGCGCGAACTGCTGCGCAACGTGTCCCACGAACTGCGCTCCCCGCTGGCACGCATGCGCGTCGCGCTGGGCCTCGCCCAGCGCGACGCCGGAGATCTGCCGGCGCTGGCGCGCATCGAGAAGGAGTCTGACCGGCTCGACTGGCTCATCGGCGAGATCATGGACTTCGCCCGGGCCGATTCCGGGCGCGGGCCCCGCAGCGAGGAATTCGATATGACCGCGATGCTGCGCGAGCTGGCTCGCGACGCCCGTTTCGAGGGCGGCGACGACGGCCCGCGCATCGAGCTGGAGGCGCCGCCTGGCCTCCTGGTCCGCGCCCAGCGGGCCTCGCTGGCGAGCGCCGTCGAGAACGTGCTGCGAAATGCGGCCCACCACGCCGAGCAGCGCGTCGACGTGCGGCTGAGCCGTGACCCGGAGGGCCTGGCCGTCACCATCGCCGACGACGGCGGCGGCGTTCCCGACGAGGAACTCGGGCTGCTGTTCGAGCCGTTCTACCGGGGCGACAAGGTGGGCACGGCCGGACTGGGGCTCGCCATCGCGCGGCGGGTGACCGAGCTGCACGCCGGCAGCATCGTCGCCCGCAACCGGGAAGACGGCGGGCTGCAGGTGACCATCACACTGCCCGCGACGGCCCTGGTGAGTCAGAGAGCCAGCTGACGGGCGGCCAGGTCGCGCATGATCTCCTCGGAACCGCCGCCGATGGCGTTCACCCGCACCTCCCGGTAGATACGCTCGATGCGGCTGCCGCGCAGATAACCGGCGCCGCCGAGGACCTGCATCGCCTCCCGGGCGCAGAACTCCATCGTGAGCGTGGCCTGCACCTTCAGCATGGCCAGATCCGCAGCCGGGGCCTCGCCCCGATCGACGCGCCAGGTGCAGTGTTCCAGATAGGCCTGGGTCGCATTCACCTGCCGCAGCATCTCCACCAGCTTGTGGCGGACGACCTGGTGGTCGGCGAGCCGCCGGCCGAAGGTGTGACGCTGGCGCGCCCAGGCCAGCGCGTCCTCGATGCAGATCCGTGCCGAGGCGTTGGCGCCGGCCGCCATCGCCAGCCGCTCGGCGTTGAAGTTCTTCATGATCAGGGCGAACCCGGCCCCCTCGCTGCCGATCAGATGATCCCGCGGCACGCGCACGCCGTCGAAATGGATGGTGGCGGTGTCGGACGACCACCAGCCCTGCTTGCGGTCGAGTTCCGTGCGGCTCACGCCCTCCGCATCCGCCGGGATCAGCAGCAGCGAGATGCCGTCGTAACCCTCGCCGGTGCGAACGGCGGTGGTGAAGTAGTCCGCCCGCATGCCGCCGGTGATGAAGGTCTTCTCGCCGTCGACCACGTAGTGATCGGCCTCCGCCACGGCCCGGGTGCGGATGGCGGCCACGTCCGAGCCGCCGCCAGGCTCGGTGATGGCGAGCGACATGTGCCGTTCTCCGGCCAGCACCCGCGGCGCGATCGCCGCACGCAGCGGCTCGGGGCCGCCTGCCAGCAGCGGCGGCAGGGCGATGCCGTGCACCATCAGGCTCGCGTTGACGCCGCCCGCCCCGCTGCGGGCCAGCTCCTCGGAGACGATCAGGCGATGGAAGCCGTCGATGCCCTCGGAGACGCCGCCGTAGCGCTCCGGGTAACCCACCTGCAGCAGTCCGAACTCCGCCGCGTCGTGGAACAGGGACTCCGGGATGCGGCCGGCCTCTTCCCAGTCGTCCACGAACGGCATGATCTTGTCGTCGACGAAGCGGCGTACCTGACGGCGCCACTCCTCGTGGCTCTCCGTCATCCAGGGGCAGGGCGGTCGGGGCAGTTCGCTATCCGTCGGCATCGTCGTCACCTTGCTCCTCGTCCGTAACGTTCGCCGCATCTCCTTCCGGGGCCGCGGCGCCGTCCTCCGTGCCGGGTTTGCGGAACAGGATGATGCTGAGGTCGTCGGGCTTGCTCGGCGTGGGCGCCTCGGGCGTCAGCATGCGCTCGCGCGCGTGCGCGGCCAGCTGCGCCAGCGTCTCCGCCGCCGGGCCCTTGCGGGCGATCTCCACGATCTCGGCCAGGTGCAGATTGTCGGTGAGGCCGTCGCTCGCGAGCAGCAGCGTATCCCGCTCAGCCAGCTCCAGTTCGGCGCCCACCTCGATGCGCATGTCGGCGGTGCCGAGGAAGTTGAACACCAGATTGCGCTCGGCGTGATAGAGCGCCTCCACCTCGTCCAGGAAACCCGCCTCCACGGCGAAGGCCACCGGTGTGTGGGCGATGGTCTGCATCTTCAGGCGGCCGCGCTGGCCCGTCACCAGCGCAGCCGAGTCGCCCACGTGGTACGGGCGCACCAGCCGTCCCTCCACGGACACGACCGTCAGCGTGGTCGCCGATCCGTTGGCCAGCGCCATCACCGCCGCATTGGCTTCCTCCATGGCGTTCAGTATGGCCGTGCGCAGCATCACCGACGGGTCGCTGACCGCCTTCAGCGACTCGATCACGGTGCGGATCGCCGTGCGCGAGGCCCGCTGCCCGGCGGGCAGGCCGCCGGCGCCGTCCGCGACGGCGAGCACCACGGTGTCTCCGGCCAGCGGGATCACGGCGAGCGTGTCCTCGTTGCCGGTCTCCTTGTCCGGGCTGCGGCGGCAATAGACTGCGGCCTCGCCGCCGGCCGCCGCCGCCGTCAGCACCTCGCCGGAGTCCTCTTCCACCGGCAGTACGAGGGGCTCTTCCGGGGTGCCCCACGCCCGCGCCTCAGCCATTCCTGCGGCGCCGGCCCCGCGCCCGGCCGGAGACCGGCTGCCGGCACCAGGCACAGTAATTCCAGAATTCCGCCGCGATGCCCCAGCCGCAGGAGCTGCAGCACCGGTCGGAGCCGGGCAGCGCCCACTTGCGCTTCACCTTGGCGCGGCACCAGGGGCAGTAACGCATGAACGGCATCAGCGGCCCGCCGCAGCGCTTGTTGGCGCAGCGGGCCGTGTAGCGGCGGTCGCTGTAGCGCCGGTTCGTCTCCTTCTCGAAGCCGGGACCGTAGCACCAGGCGCAATAGTCCCAGTCGAGTTTCACGCCCCGCTCGCAGCGGGGGCAGTGGGCCGGGAATGTGCGCGTCTCGCCGGCGGCCGGATTGTCGGCGCCGCACCAGGGACAGGCCTGCATCACCTCGGCCACCGGGCCCTCGCAGCGCCGGCACTGATGGCGGGTGTCCAGCACCTTGCGGTAGCGGCTCTGGAACTCCCGCCACTGCACTCGTTTCCAGACCGGGCCCTCCACCTTCTGACTGTTGCGCCGGCGCTGGCGGCGCGCACGGCTGCGCGCCCGCTCGAACTCCGCGCGCATCTGCACGGCGTCGCGGGTGCGCGCGGAGATGTCCACCTGCATGGCCCGGCGCAGCACCTCCAGCAGGTCGCTGCTGGCGTGCTGACGGGCCCGCTCGATGCCGGGCGGCGGCCAGTCGAACGGCCATTCCGGCAGGCGGCCGGAGAACAGCTGGTAGAGCACGAGGCCCAGCGAGAAGACGTCGGACTGGAACTTCGGTCTTCCCATGGCCTGCTCGGGGGCGATGTAGTCGATGGTGCCGGAACCCGACGCCTTCAGCGTGCGCAGGTTCAGTTTGGCGAAACCGAAGTCGGACAGCCGCAGCCGATTGCCGGGGAAGATGATGAAATTCTCCGGCTTGATGTCGCAGTGGATGACCCGGTGCTCGTGGGCGTGAGCCACCGCCGCCAGCGCCTGGGAGGCGAAATCCATCCTCAGGCTCTGCGACATGCGACGCACCAGACGGTCCGCCAGCGACTCGATGCCGAGAGGCATGGAAATGACGAAATGGTCGCCGATGAAGGCCGCGTCGTACACCGGCAGGATGTTCGGGTGCTCGAACTTGGAGGCCATCCGCACCTCGTGCAGGAAATCCTCGACGGCGGAGAGGCTCCTGGCCGTGGTCAGGGGCACCTTCAGCGCGACGTGGGCCGAACGCACCGTGTCGTATGCCTGATAGACATTGGCGAGCGGCCCCTTCGACAGGCAGCGGACGATGCGGTACTTACCGAGTTTCTGTCGCGCACGGAGCAATGCGTGCCGGTCCCCCCTGCTGGCCGGCCCCCCGGCCGGATATCCGAGCGCTCCGGGAACCGGAGCGCCGGAGACGATAATTGAGCCTGGGCCGGGAGCCGTCAAGTCGGGTTACGCCGTACCTCAGAGCACCTCGAAGAGCCCGGCCGCGCCCATGCCGCCGCCGACGCACATGGTGCACACCACGTAGCGGGCGCCCCGCCGGCGCCCCTCGATCAGCGCATGGCCCACCATGCGGGCGCCGGACATCCCGTACGGGTGACCGATCGAGATCGAGCCGCCGTTGACGTTCAGGAGTTCGTTCGGGATGCCCAGCTTGTCGCGGCAGTAGATCACCTGCACCGCGAAGGCCTCGTTGAGCTCCCACAGACCGATGTCGTCCATCTTCAGCCCGGTGCGCTCGAGGAGCTTCGGCACGGCGAAGACGGGGCCGATGCCCATCTCGTCCGGATCGGTGCCGGCCACGGCGATGCCGCGGTAGATGCCCAGGGGCTCCAGTCCGCGCTTCTCGGCCAGCTTGGAGTCCATCACTACGCAGGCGGAGGCGCCGTCGGAGAGCTGGCTCGCGTTGCCCGCGGTGATCACGCCGCCCTCGAAAACAGGGCTGAGACCCGCCAGGCCTTCGGCGGTGGTGCCGGGCCGGTTGCCCTCGTCCTGCTCCAGGGTGACCTCCTCGAAACTGATCTCCTTGGTCTCTCTGTCCATCACGCCCTTGGTCGTGGTCATCGGGACGATCTCGTCGTCGAACGCTCCCGCCTCCTGACCGGCGGCGGTGCGCATCTGGCTCTGCAGGCCGTACTCGTCCTGCTGCTCCCGGCTGATGCCGTAGCGCTTCGCCACCACCTCGGCGGTCTCGAGCATGGACATGTAGATGTGCTCGCTGGCGGCGATCACATTCGGGTCCTTTGCCCGATAGGTGTTCATGTGCTCGTTCTGGACCAGGCTGATGGACTCCAGTCCGCCGCCGACGACGATGGGCATGTTGTCGTGCAGCACCTGCTTCGCGGCGATGGCAATGGCCATCATGCCCGACGAACACTGCCGGTCCACCGACATGCCGCTGACGGTCTCGGGCAGCCCGGCGGCGAGCAGCGCCTGGCGGGCGACGTTCTGACCGCTGGAACCCTGCTGCATGGCGCAGCCCATGATCACATCGTCCACTTCCGCCGGGTCGACGCCGGCCCGCTTCACCGCCTCGCGGATGGGATGGGCCGCCAGCGTCTGGGCCTGAGTGTTGTTGAAGGCGCCGCGATAGGCCTTGCCGATGGGCGTGCGCGCCGTGGATACGATTACCGCTTCTTTCACTGCTGTTCTCCCGGCGGGCGCTCGCGCCCGCCTTGTCCGCCTTGTCAATGCTCCGTGAGACCGGGCGCTCAGCCCGTCTTGATGCCCAGTTCCTTCGCCGCGCGGGTGAGGAACTTCATGCTCTGGCCGCTGCCGTCCTGGTATTCCTCGGCACCGGTCTTGTCCGCGATCCTGTCCCAGTTCGCGGCCACGTGATCGGCGTCGCGCTCGTCGGGCGCCAGCCAGATGCCCGGCGTCTCCTCCAGGTACACACGGGCGTAGCCGCCCGCCCCGGCCGAGATGATCTGCCGGCTCGGCGCATCCGGGCTCACCATGAAGACCACCGCGGGCGTGACGTAGTCCGGCTGCAGCAGCGCCAGCGCCTCTTCCGGCATGAGCCCCTCGGTCATGCGGGTGGCCGCCACCGGCGCCAGGCAGTTCACGCGGATGTCGTACTTCTGGCCTTCCAGGTGCAGCGTGTTCATGAAGCCCACCACGCCGAGCTTGGCCGCGCCGTAGTTCGACTGGCCGAAGTTGCCGTACAGCCCGGTGGAGGACGTGGTCATGACGATGCGGCCGTACTTCTGCTCGCGCATGATCTCCCACACCGCCTTGGTGCAATTCACCGAGCCCATGAGATGCACGTCCACCACGAGCTGGAAGTCCTCCAGGCTCGCCTTGGCGAAGCTCTTGTCGCGCAGGATCCCGGCGTTGTTCACGAGCACGTCCACCCGGCCCCACTTATCCGTGGCGTCGGCCACCATGGCCCGGACCTGCTCGTAATCGGCCACGTTGGCGCCGTTGGCGATGGCCTCGCCGCCGGCGGCCTCGATCTCGGCCACCACCGCCTCGGCGGCCTCGCTGGAGCCGCCACTGCCGTCCCGGCCTCCGCCCAGGTCGTTCACCACCACCTTCGCACCGCGACGGGCGAGTTCCAGGGCATGACAGCGCCCCAGGCCGCCGCCGGCGCCCGTCACGATAGCCACCTGATCGTCGAATCGGATCGTCACTTCAGCCTCCCTCGGTCAATCTGTCGTCGCGGCTTCACTGCACGAAGTACAGGGCCAGCGTCTCGGCCACCAGAGCCGGTTTCTCCTCGCCCCTGATCTCCACGGTCACCTCGGACGTGGTCAGGATCTGGCCCGGCTTCTTCTCGTTCACATCCTTCAGCTTCACGTGCGCGCGCACCTCGCTGCCCACCTTCACCGGCTGCAGGAAACGGACCTTGTTCGAGCCGTAGTTGATGGCCATGGCGATGCCCTCCGGGATCACCCCGCACTGCCCGGTGAGATAGGGCAGCAGCGAGAGCGTCAGATAACCATGGGCGATGGTCGTGCCGAACGGCGTCTGCGCCGCCTTCTCCTCGTCGACGTGGATGAACTGATGATCGAGCGTGGCGTCGGCGAAGGCGTCGATGCGCTCCTGCTCGATCGCGAGCCACTCCGACGGCGGCATGTCCCGATCGATGTAATCGGCGAGTTGGTCTTTGGACACTGTTTCCGGCATGTCCCCTCTCCTGCTTCTGAGACTGGATATCGGCGGGCCGGCACGGTCCGCCACGGTCTTGCCGGGCGCCTCGTTGTTCGCATGCGGAGCCGCCTGGGCGCCTCGGCGGAGGCCAAGTGTACCCGAGATGGGCGCCAGGGGGTGCGGCGCCATCCGGCTCCGCCGCCTCCTCGGCAGGCGCCGCGCCATCAAAACGTCACGGCAGCGTAAGAAAATCTTCAACTTGCGTGACTATCTTCACCGCTATCTCGGAATGCCGGCGGGGCAGAGGCCATGCAGAACGCGGAGGCACGGGTACAGGCGGAAGCGGTCTGGCTCTCGGATTCCCATCTCGGCACCCGCGGCTGCCGCGCCCGGCAACTCCTAGACTTCCTCCGCTCTCTCGAGACGCGCCGGCTCTACCTGGTGGGCGACATCCTTGACCTGGAGGCGATGCGCAGCACCGTCTACTGGCCGCCCGTCCACGGCGAGGTGCTGCACGAGATCATGCGCCTGTCCCGGCAGGGCACCCGGGTGATCTATATCCCCGGCAATCACGACGCCGAGCTGCGGCTGTTCGACGGCACCGATCATCGGCTGATCGAGTTCCGTCGCCGCCACATCCACGAGACGCGCTGCGGGCGCCGGCTGCTGGTGACCCACGGCGACGAGTTCGACCGGGACCTGCGGGTCGGCTCCATGAAGGAGCGTCTCGGCTCGGCCGCCTACCGCTGGCTGGTGGACATGGACGCCGGCGTGAACCGGGTGCGCCACCGCCTCGGCTATCGCCCCGTGCGCATGGCCAGCGCCATCAAGATGCGCGTCAACGCGGCGCTGGACTACATCCACCGCTACGAGAACACGGCCATCGACTACGTGCGGGCCCAGGGCCTGGACGGCATCGTCTGCGGCCACATCCACCGGCCGGCAGTGCGCCGGGCCGGCGACGTCATCTACTGCAATGACGGCGACTGGGTCGAGCACTGCACGGCACTGGTGGAGAACCGGGAAGGCCGCCTCGGTCTCGTGTCCTGGGACGGCGAAGCCGAACCGGAGCTCGGCCAGGTGGAACTCGGCGCCGTCGCCTGAAACGGAGGCAAGGCCGTGCCCCCTTCCCCAATCCGTACCCCGATCGGCAACCACCTGCCCCGCTACACCGCGCTGTCGCGGCACATCGGCGCGCTGCTGCAGGCCGACGAAGGGCTGATCGCCGCGTTCTGGGACGACGGCCAGCCGGTCAGCGTCAACCTGGAGAATATCGCCTACTGGCTCGGCCAGTCGGCCGCGGCGGCCGGCACGGGAGAGGAGCAGACGGAGCGTCCGTGATGAACGAGTTCCCGACTGCCACTATGCTGCTGGCGATGCTCTTCAGCCTGAGCGTGCGCGCGCTGCTCGTCTGGGACAGCTGGCGTATCGGGCCTTAGCGCTACGGGCCGTGGCGCTGCCTCAATAGCCCCAATAGCCCTTCGCAATATCTTCGCCCGACAGGCTGATCCAGAAGGGTGCCGGCTCAGAAGGCTATTGGCGGCAGGTGCAGGAACGCCAGGCTGGCGGCGGCGAGCAGCAGGCCGACGGCGCCGCCCGCGAGCACGTCGGTGGGATAGTGCAGGCCGAGCACCACCCGCGAGGCGGCGACCAGCAGCGCGAACGGCAGCATCGCCAAACCGAGCACCGGCAGATAGACCAGGAAGAACACCGAGAACAGCGCCGCATGCAGCGTGTGGCCCGAAGGGAAGCTGTAGCGGTCCAGGGGCGCCGTGCCGCAGCGGATGTCCGCGAAGGTGATGAAGGGCCGCTCCCGCACGAGCCGTTCCTTCAGGAAACGGTAGAGCCCGATGCCGGCCAGCGCCGTGACCCCCGTCTGCAGCACTGGACCGGCGGCCTGCTCGCCGCCGATCAGGAGCATGACGCCGAGCCCTGCGTACCAGGCGACCCCGTCGCCCAGCCGGCTCACCGCGCGGAACAGGGTCAGGATGGGCGTCCGCCGGCTGAGCCGGTTTACCTTCAGCGTAAATCCGATCTCGGCTGCCGCCACCTGCTGCCACATCGTCTGCAAGGAAACCTCTCCCGGGTTGCCCGAAGCTGGCGAGAGTCTCGCCGGGCGACAAGTCAGGGAGGTGACAGCTTGTTTAAAGATCGGTGACACGTATTCCATCGCTGTCCCGGAACTTTCTCCGAACGGCAAGATTCCGGTAACAGCGGCGCCGGACACTGTCGGCCATGCGCATCGCCATCGTCACCGATGCCTGGCTGCCCCAGGTGAACGGTGTAGTCACAACGCTGGGCAGAACCCGCGACGAACTGATCCGTGCCGGACACCGCGTGAAAATGCTCACGCCGGCCGATCACCGCACGCTGCCCTGCCCCACCTATCCGGAGATCCGTATCTCGGTGCTGCCCTATCGCGGCGTCCGCAGGACCCTGGACGCTTTCCGGCCCGACTGCATCCATATCGCCACCGAGGGACCGCTGGGGTTTGCAGCACGGCGCTACTGCGTCCGGCGCGGGCTCGCTTTCACGACCTCCTATCACACCCGCTTCCCCCAGTACTTGCGCGAACGCGCGCCGATACCCGTGTCGTGGATGTACGCCTGGCTCAGGCGCTTCCATCGTCCGGCGGCGGCAACCCTGGTGCCCACGCCCGCCGTGCGGGACGAGCTCGCCGCCCGTCGCTTCCGCGGTCTCCGGCTGTGGAGCCGCGGCGTCGACGTAGATGTCTTCCGTCCCGCTCCCAAGGCGACGCTGACCGGCCCGCGCCCGATCTGTCTCTACATGGGCCGTGTCGCCGTGGAGAAGAACGTGGAGGCCTTTTTGCAGCTCGGCGTGCCCGGCACGAAGTACGTGGTCGGCGACGGCCCGGACCTCGCCAGGCTGCGCACGGAATACCCCGACGCGGTCTTCACCGGCTATCGCTTCGGCTCGGAACTGGCCGCCCACCTGGCCGCCGCCGACGTCTTCGTCTTCCCCAGCCGCACGGATACCTTCGGCCTGGCAATGCTGGAGGCCATGGCCTGCGGCACGCCGGTGGCCGCCTACCCGGTCACCGGACCGCTGGACGTCATCGATGAGGGCCGCACGGGCGTCCTGCACGAAGACCTCGGCGTCGCCGTGCGCCGCGCGCTCACGCTGGACCGAGGCATCTGCCGGCAAGCCGCGCTCGAGAAGAGCTGGGCCCGCGCGACCGGAGAATTCCTCGGCCATCTGGCCCGCAGGGACAACGTGACACGGCAGGATGTCGCGCAGGTGTTGTCGAGCCCTGTGGATCCGTGATCCTCGCAGCCGTTTGCATGGGCCCGCCGCCCGGGCACAATGCCGTCATGACCATTACCGAAAGACGGCCGGGCGAGGCACCGCAGGGCGGCGGGCGCGTGCTGACCGCCGTGCTCACGCTGGTGCTCTCCATCACGGGCCTGCTGCTCGCGTTCACCGCCATGATGGCGCTGTTCCTCGGCGCGGGCGGGCCCGGCATGGCCTCGTTGCTCGCGCTGACCGGCTGGCTGCTGCTGCCCACCGCCGTGCTGGCCATGCTGTGCCTGCGCCTGCTGGCGCCGGTGGGAGGCAGCCGTCTCTCGGCCTGCTGGGCGCGGCTGCCCGCCTGGCTGGTCCTGCTGATCGCCATGATGCTGCTGCTGGCCGTCCTCGCCGAACTGGCCGTCTGGCTGGTGGAATTCTCGGGCGGCGGCACGGTGGCGCTCGGCCACTACCTGCCGATCATGAGCGTGCTGATCTATTCCCTGGCGCTGACCGCCGGCTACGCGGTGGTGGCGCCGGCCGGGGAAGGCGGCGAGCATCGCGGACCCGTGCGCCATACCGATCCGGTGCGCCGCGACCTCGACTGACCGGTTCGGTCAGGGCTCCTGCGCCACCGACCGGACCCGCGCGACGGCGGCGAGCCATCCCTCGTGCAGCGCCCGCCGCCGTTCGGCGGGCATGGCGGGCTCGAACAGCGCATCCCGCTGCCACAGCCGCTCCAGTTGCTCCAGGGAATCGAACACGCCCCGCTGCAGGCCGGCCAGGCAGGCCGCGCCGAAGGCCGTGGACTCGGTGATGCGCGGACGCTCGACGGTGATGCCGAGCATGTCGGCGAGGAACTGCACCAGCCAGTCGTTGTTGACCATGCCGCCGTCGACCCGCAGCAGTTCCACGTCCAGGCCGTCGTCGCGCATGGCCAGCATCAGGTCCCGGGTCTGGAAGGCCACCGACTGCAGGGTGGCGGTCACGATCTCGGCGACGCCGCTGTCGCGGCTGAGGCCGAGGATGGCGCCGCGGGCGTCCGGGTCCCAGTGGGGCGCGCCGAGCCCGGCGAACGCGGGCACGACGTGGATGTTGTCGATGACGCCCTGCTCCCGCGCGATGCCCTCCGATTCCGGCGCCGCGGCGATGATCTTCAGCGCGTCCCGAAGCCACTGGATGGCCGAGCCCGCCACGAAGATGCTGCCTTCCAGGCCGTAGCTCAGGCGGCCGTCCACGCGGCTGGCGATGGTGGTCAGCAGCTGGTGGCCGGAGGCCAGCGGCTTCTCGCCGGTGTTGGCAATCACGAAACAGCCGGTGCCATAGGTGCTCTTGGTCATGCCCGGATGGAAGCAGGCCTGCCCGAACAGGGCCGCCTGCTGGTCGCCGGCCATACCTGCCACCGGGATGCCGGCGCCGAGACTCTCCGCGTCGGTGGTGCCGAAGTCGAAGGTGTTGTCGCAAACCTCGGGCAGCAGCGAGGCGGGCACGCCGAAGTGCGCGAGCAGGTCATCGTCCCAGCACTGGCGGTGGATGTCGTAGAGCAGGGTGCGCGAGGCGTTGGTGATGTCGGTGCGGTGTTCGCCACCGCCGGTCAGGCGCCAGAGCAGGAACGCGTCGATGGTGCCGAAGGCGAGTTCGCCGCGCTCGGCGCGCTCCCGCACGCCCTCCACGTTGTCCAGTATCCAGGCCAGCTTCGTCGCCGAGAAATAGGGGTCGATGCGCAGGCCCGAGCGGCTGGTGGCCAGCTCCTCGCCGCCGCCGGCCGCGTACTCCCGGCATTTCGCCGCGGTGCGCCGGTCCTGCCAGACGATGGCGTTGTAGACCGGTTCGCCGGTGCGCCGGTCCCAGACAACGGTGGTCTCGCGCTGGTTCGTGATGCCGATGCAGGCGACGTCGCGCGGCAGGCAGCCGGCGTCCGCGATGGCATCGTGGACGACGGAGAGCACGCTCTGCCAGATCGCCTCCGGGTCGTGCTCCACCCAGCCGGGCTTCGGGAAGACCTGCGGAAATTCCTGCTGGCTCGCGGCGAGGATGCGCGCCTTGCGGTCGAAGACCATCGCCCGGCTGCTGGTGGTGCCCTGGTCGATGGCGAGTATCACGTGCTCGGTCATGGTGGTTACTGCTCCGTGGGGCTTTGCTCTGACGTTGTCTGCGGGCCGAGCGGTTGAGGGACGCGCATCCGGTGCCCCGCCTGCTCCGGCCAGGGGGCATCCGGGTGGCGCCCGGCGAAAGCCTCCAGTCGGCCAAGCACCGCGTCGGGCCAGGGCGATACGCGCCGGGCAGCGGTGTCGACGTGCAGGTTCATCCACTCGCAGGTGGCGGCGAGCCAGCCTTCTTCGGCGTGGTACATGCGCTGGAACTGGTGGATGCGCTTGGCATCCCAGGCGAGGAGCTGGGCGGTGACCGCCACCGGGTCGCCCTCGCGCAGCTCCCGCAGGTAGCTCACGTGGCACTCCACGGCGAAGGTAGTGCCGCCGCTCTCCTCCCGGTAGGCGGCGTCGAGGCCGAGCTCGTCCCAGAGCCCGTCGACGCCGTGATCGAATATCAGCACGTACCAGGCCACATTCATGTGGCCGTTGTAGTCGATCCACTCCGGGCGGATCGTCTCCGCATGCACCCTGACGCCGTGGAAGGCGCTCACGATTCCGCCAGCTCCGGCCGGTCGCGGAAGTACTCCAGCGCCTCCGGGTTGGCCAGCGCGTCCGTGTTCTTCACCGTCTCGCCGTGCACCACGGAACGCACGGCCAGCTCCGTGATCTTGCCGCTGATGGTGCGCGGGATGTCCGGCACGGCCAGGATCTTCGCCGGCACGTGCCGCGGGGTGGCGTTCTCGCGGATGACCCGGCGGATGCGGCTCTCCAGCCGCTCGTCCAGCTCGACGCCGGGCCGCAGCACCACGAACAGCACCACGCGCACGTCGTCGTCCCGATCCTGGCCGATGGCGATGGACTCCAGCACGTCGTCGATTTTCTCCACCTGGCGGTAGATCTCCGCGGTGCCGATGCGCACCCCGCCGGGGTTCAGCACGGCATCGGAGCGGCCGTGGATGATCATGCCGTCGTGTTCGGTCAGCTCCGCGAAGTCCCCGTGCGCCCAGACGCCGGGGAAACGGGTGAAATAGGCGTCCCGGTATTTCTCGCCGGATTCGTCGTTCCAGAAGCCGATGGGCATGGAAGGGAACGGCTGCGTGCACACCAGTTCACCCTTCTCGCCGATGAGCGGCGTGCCGTCCTCGTCCCAGACCTCCACCGCCATGCCCAGCATCCGGCACTGCAGCTCGCCCCGCCACACCGGGCGTATCGGGCAGCCGCCGGCGAAACAGCCGAGGATGTCGGTGCCGCCCGAGATGGAGGCCAGCAGCACGTCGTCGGCGATCTCCCGGTAGACGTAGTCGAAGCTCGCCGGCGCCAGCGGCGAGCCGGTGGACAGCACCGTGCGCAGCGCGGACAGGTCGTGATCCCGGCCCGGGTGCAGGCCCGCCTTCTCCAGCGCTGCGATGTACTTCGCACTGGTGCCGAACACGTTGACGCGCTCCTGCTCGGCCATGCGCCAGAGCCGTCCGCCGTCCGGATGGAAGGGCGAGCCGTCGTAGAGCACCAGGGTGGCGCCGCAGGCGAGACCGGCCACCAGCCAGTTCCACATCATCCAGCCGCAGGTCGTGAAGTAGAACAGGTGGTCGCCGGGCTTCAGGTCCACGTGCAGCACGTGCTCCTTCATCTGCTGTATCAGCGTGCCGCCGGCGCCGTGCACGATGCACTTCGGCGTGCCCGTCGTGCCCGAGGAGTACATGACGTAGAGCGGATGATCGAAAGGTAGCCGCGCGAACTCGATGTCCTCCGCGTCCTCCGCG
>DASRVH010000032.1:0-40579 GCA_035655155.1 Woeseiaceae bacterium | reverse complement strand
GGTCGGTGCAGTCCGGTCCGTCCTCGCACGGACACCCGCTCGTAACGCCGGAGATGTTGACGACCGCGGTCGGGAAGACTGCCCTCGTCGCCTGCTCGATCTGTCGCACTTCGTTGTCCGAGATGTTCGTTTCGCGGAGCGCGTCCGTGGGGCGTCGGGGCCTGAGCTGACGGGCCCGGCTCCAACGTTGGTAGGAGGGCACGGCAGTGACCGCCTCGTCGGCTTCGCCGGCGGTCGTCGGCTGCGGCGGGCCGACCAGAAGGCCCAGGGACAGCCCCAGGACTGTGACGGCGATGATCCTCTTGTGGCGCGTAGCCATCGGCCTAAGTTTGCCGGCCGTTCCGCTGAACGTTGTCGGTATACATCCGCTTCTCGCCGGCGAAGCGCTCGTAGAAATCCCGATGCGCGCGGTAGGAGAACACGTCGTCCCGTTCGGTGTAGTCCCGGATCCAGCCGATCAGCATGTCGAGATTCGCATCCTGGGCCACCTTGCTCTCGTACTTGTGCGGCTCCCACGGGCGATTCCTCGCATTCGCCACGCACTGCTCGACGTCGGTGTTCAGGAACACGGCCCTGGCGGCGAACGGCGCAGCCACCTCCAGCAGATCCGTGTAACAACCTTCGATGACCCAGCCGGCATGACGGCCGATGAATGCGTCGATCTGCTGAGCAGAATCCGCGAGCGGCGCCCGCCGCGGGGGAGGCTCCGGCAGCCAGGCGAGCGTGTCCAGGTCCAGATGCGCCAGGCCCCCCTCGTCGGCAAGCTGCCGGGCCAGCGTCGACTTGCCGGAGCCGGAGTTGCCGAAGATCAGTACCCTTTCATCCAGCGCTTCCATCGGAAAACGTCCTCAACGTTCACTTTGAAATCCGTGCGTCGGCCCAGCGGTCGTAGGGTGTGCGTCCGCTGGTGAACAGCGACACCAGCCACCAGACAGGCCCGCCCGCTGCCACGGCGGCCGGGATCCAAAGCCAGGCGGGGAAATCGCCGTCTCCCGAATAGGCGGCTTGCTGCGCCACCGTGTGGCCGAACTCCCAGGGCGCGAACTTCGCGGCGTTGCGGAGCAGGGCCGCGCCGACGGAGAGACGCTTGCCAGACCCGCTCTCGACCCGCAGCCCGAGCGCACGTTTGCCGAGGGTCGCCTGCATCGGCGAGTTCTCGCACAGGGCGAAGTAGAGCGTTACGGGGAGTGTCATGGTGAGGAAACCGATCGCCTGCGCGGTCCAGGCACCCCCCGGACGCGGCGGCGCGCTGTCATCCCGCTTGTTTGAGGGCGCCACCGATCTTCGTCGCTGCGAACGCCATCGGGAAATACGCCAGCACGAGGTCGGCGACAACGAACCACGTCGGCGCCGGTATCATCCGCGCGGCCGCGATGCCACCCGCGAAGAACACCGCGCCGACCGCCCACGCGGCCGCGCTGCGGTAGCTGCCCGCGAAGAAATGCGCCGCGGTGGCGCCGACCAGCGTGCCGACGGCATGCGCAAGGAAAGGAAACAGGAAGTGCCGTGGCTGAAACAGGTGGGCGGATGCCGCGACGGACTCGGCATTCGTAACATCCACGCCTGCGGGGGCCGGCACGATCACCGACCCCAGCATCACCAGCGCCATGTTGACGACTCCGCCGATGAACACACCGGCGACGAGGGCAAGAATCACGCGCAGGATCTTCATGACGTGTCTCCTCGAGTGGCCCCGGCAGCGGGGCGGACGCCCTAGCTTACCTTGCGGTCGGACGTCACGCTTCGGCGCCGGGCCGTCCCGTGCCCCTGGCCTCCACCGGTACGCTGCGGTAGAACAGCACCCCCAGCAGCAGGACGACGATGAAGAACGCGCCCACATAGCCCGCGATGCCGATGTTACGGAGAGTCATGTCCCCGGCAATTACGCCGCTCAGCCCGGCCAGCGCGAGCAGCCCGCTCAGGAGCATCGCTGTCCTGATCGAGATCGCCAGCCGACTCCCGCTGAACGCGCCGGCGGCGCACAGCATGGAAAGCGCGAAGAATACGTCCCAGGCCAGAATGTCGATGGCGTAGGCGAGCGAAGGCCATTCGAACGAGAGCAGGAGCGGCAGACTCCCGTGCGCCGCAAACTCCGCCTGCCGACTCAGAGTCAGGATCGCGAAGTGCACGGCGCAGGTAAGCGCCGCTGCAATGGCCATGAAGATCACCGCTGCGAGGCTGAGTACCTTCCGCGGGGCCGGCGCCCAGGAGTGAATCGTGACCATCAGCAGGACCATCGCAGGCATCATCAGGAGGATCAGAACCTCGAGCAGCGTGAAATACGGATCGGCTATAGGCTCGTCGCCGGACTCGAGCGAAGCGAAGCCGGCGGCGAGCGTGATGGCGTACGCCAGCAGCAAGGCTGCGACGAGCGCTGCGGATCCGATACCGAGGCGACGGGCTGTCGCGCCGTACTCAGCGGCCATTCATATCCGCCCCGCATGAGGGTGCGGACGTGCGCGGCCGCTGCGCACGGTCACGCTTTCGCAATGATATAGCTCCCGGCGCCGAGCATGATGGTTCCCGCCGTCTTCCCGGCTGCGCTTTCGAACTTCAGTTCTCTCGCCATCGTCGCCAGCTTTCGCGCCGACAGCGCATACAGCATCTTCACGCCGCCGACGCTCGCGACCGTGATACACACGATCGTTAGCACGTCCGCGGCTTGAAGCGCAGACAAGTCAACGAAAAGGGGAAAAAGGCTGAGATAGAACAGGATGGCCTTGACGTCTCCCAGGGTCAGAGCAAAGCCCGCGAGAAAACTGGCCGCGAGACTGCCACGGCGGTTGCCGGCGTTCGCCGGGGCGGTCGTCCCCCGTTTCGTTCTCAGCAGCGAGAGACCAAGCCAGAGCAGGTATATCGCCCCCAGATACTTGATCACAAGGAACAGGCTGCCGAGGGTCTCGGCAAGTACGGACAGGCCGAACACCGCCAGCCCGATAAAGGCCAGGTCACCCAGAACGATTCCCGCGGAAACGGCTACCCCGTTACCCACACCCAACGTCGCCGACCGGGTCACGACGAGTGCGACGCTGGCGCTCGGTATGGCGGCAAGCGACGCCATGATGCCGAATAGGGCAAGTATCTCGATGAGGCTCATTGTCGGGATAGTGCCAGTCATCGGCACTTCCGGCCATCACTCCACGTAATAAGACCACGTTGCAGAGCGAGTGCCGCCGGGGTTCTCGACCACTTCCAGCACATCGCAGCCCGCCTCCCAGCACCGCTCGAGCCGCGCTACGCGGTCCTCACCGATGGGGATTGTGTTGACACCGAGGCTGGTCAGAAGGGTTTGTGAACTGGATTCCAGATAGATCAGAAATTCCCTTCCGCTCGAGAGGTTCTTCACGAAATGGGCCTCGGTATCGCTCCCCGCGAGACCAACGCAGACGATGGGCTCGATCGTGTTCTCGCCAATACAGGATCCCTTTTCATGAAGCTGCGTATCCGCACCGAGGAACTCCTGCCAGCTGTCCGGACTATTGCCGATCATGTCGACGGGCGCCCGGACCCATCCGTGGCGGTCCTCCGCGGGTACCTCCATCGAGCGATTACGCATCCATTCGATGTTCTGGTTCGGCGTCACTGTCGGAGAGAACACGACGGACTTGCCGAGCAGCGTCGGATGGGCCTCGCCGCCGAAGGTAACGAACACGTGTCCGTCCGTGACGTCGAGAGCAGCCACCGGGCCGAAACTGGTATCGGAGGGCGTCGGGCTCATGCCCGTCTCTGTGCGGTCGGCGGGGAATGACCGGGTGTTCCGCCAGACTTCCTCGATCGCCGCCCGGGCGGCAGCCGAGCCGATCCAGGCCATTTCGATGTCGCCGGCAACGGCGGCTTCCTCGTCGTCGGACTGCGCAGCAGCGACAGCGGAGAAACAGACGGCGGCAATCAGCAGTGCTGCCCAATGCGCGTTGCGAGTTCCGGCCTTCACGCGGGACCTCCTTGTTCATCCCCCCAACGGTGGCGGAACAGGCGTTGTCCGACGATGGCTCCCGCCAGAGCGCCCGCCACGTTCGGTAGCAGGAACAGGCTATTTTGTGCAGCGATGCCGAAGAAATCGCCCTGGCCGGCGACGGCCGCGATCGAATGAACGCTATAGATGACGAAGAGCCAGAGGGCGAAGGACAGACAGACTTCGGGGGCGACGAAGTTCCTGCGCGCGACCCATGTTCCCGCGAGCGCCGCGACGAATATCACCGCTGCACTGCCGAGCATCGCGGCGGGCGGCGTGACGTGAAACGGCGGGAACAGCGGGCCGAGGGCACTGATGAGGAAGAGCGTGCCGATCGCCGCGGCAACGCCGAGTCCGATGCGTTTCATCCCGTGAACAGAAATCATGAATCCGCGCGGCCCCTCGCCGCGAACTCGCGGATCGCTTCCGGGTCGCGATTGACGTATCGCTGGACGACTTCGATGAGCTTGTCCTCCGGTCGCGAGCGAAGGTACCAGGCCCACTGGCCAAGGAGGAAACCTCCCAGCACCGAGTAGACGTCTGTCAGGTCGTAGCGGGAGTCGAAATCTAAGTCGACATATAGACCGATGACAGGAACCACTAGGTAGAGCGCGAAGCCAAGAAGCAGATTGCGTCTGCGCTTCGCACGCTCCGCGGGTATCTTCGAAAGGAGTTCGATTTCGCGCTGGGTGAGTTTCATGGTCGCTCACGACGGAAGCCAACGAAGTGGTCAGAAAATACCATAAACGGTCCGCACCTGGGAGTGCGTGGCGGGATCCGGTGAGCGAGGCGCGGCCCGAAACGCTCTCGCACGCCGCGGGCGTCACAGCGTCGCCAGCAACTCCTCCGCTTCCTGCCGGTGCACGTAATCAGCATCGGCAGCCGACCAGACTTCGAGCGCGGATTCCAGCAGGGGCCGCGCGCCAGCCTCGTCGCCTTCTCCAATCAGCACTTTGGCCAGCGTTAGTTTGGCGTACGCGTAACTGGGGAAGACCTTCAATACGCGCTCCAGCGCGTCACGGGCCTTCTCGGGCGCGCCCGCCTTCAGGTACAGCTCGGCGATGCCGACGTAGACCGACGATGAACTGAGATTCCCGACCAGCACCTGCAGGAGCGAGGTATCGAACATCTCTTTTGCGCGATCGATCTCGCTGACGGCCGTCTCCAAGTCGCCGTCCCAAATGGCGATCTGCGCGGTCTCGGTGGCGATGAACGACTTGAGCACCTCGGGATACTGGCCCATCGCCCGGCGGCTCTGCGCCGCCCGCTTGCGGAAGGCCTCGCGGTCGCCGGTTCGGGCATAGATCTCCGTGTAGGTGAAGTTCATGAATGAGTCGAATGGCGGCTGAACCTGGGCCGTGATCGTATCGGCGTTCGCGAGGGCCTCGTCGTAGCGACCGAGGAGCACGAGCAGGCTCGAGCGCTGGTTTTCCAGGTTCATCAGCCGGACCATCGGCGGCATGAAAGACCGACTGAGCTCGACGATCTCGGCGTGCAGCCCCAGGGCGCGCTCGATCTGTCCGCGCACGAGCGCGATCTCGGTCTGCGCGCTCAGCACCTGCACTCGCTGCTCCGGGTTGAGTGCGTCGCTCAGCTGCGCGGCCAGCCGCTGCTCCGCCGCGGCGTATTCGCCCTGTGCTGCCTCGATGCGCGCCAGCGCCAGCTCCGACGGACGGGGATCATCCGCCAGCACGGCGGCATCCTCCAGGGATGCCTTCGCCTTCTCGAGATCCCCGGCGGCCTGGTACACCGCGGCGAGTTGCTGATGCGCGTCGGCGCTCTCCGGCCTGCTCTCCAGGTACAGCCGCAGGTAGTTCGCCGCGGCCTCGTAGTCGCCGCGCTGCTGTTCGAGCCCTGACATCTGCCGGTAGACGCTGACGGCCAGGGGGTCGAGTTCCAGCAGACGGTCGTAGGCCTCGCGCGCCTTCGTCAGCCCGTCCTCGCCGCCCTGCAGTCGCGCGAGTCGTGCCTGCTGCTCGTAGGCGAGGGTGCTGTTCGGCTGCACCTCGGTCCACATGTCGAGCACGCGCAGGGCGCGCTCGTAGTCGCCGTCGAAGACGTAGCGGTTGGCCCTCAGCACGAAGCGACTGGTCTCGGAGAGACGGTAGCTGTTCTTCAGGCCCGCCGCGGCGGCGGCCCGCGCGGACTCGATGTCTCCGGCGAGGTAATAGGAGACCGAGAGTTCGCCGCTCGCCTCCGCGAAATTCGGGTCTACCTCGAGCGCGCTGCTCAGCTCGGCGATGCCCTTCTCGAAGTCGTTGTTCAGGCCGATCGCGACCAGGCCGGTGGTGTAGTGGCGCAGTGCCTCGAGAGAGTCGCTGAGATGCTGGGCAACGGGGTCGTCGCTGCGATTCTCGCCCGGGGCGACGTCGAGGTATTCCAGCAGCGCCTCGCTCACGTCGTCGACGCCCGCCAGCCAGTCGTCTGCGGATACCGTGTGTGTACCGATCTCGTCGCCGGTCTCGGCATCGGTCAGCGTCGCGGTGATGATCAGTGTGTCGCCGTCCGTGTCGAAGCGGCCTGTGACGAACGCGGCGCTGCGGCGGTCGCGGACGATCTGCACCCGCAGCGCGGCCGGTTCCTCGCGCAGCGACTCGTAGCCGCGATCCTTCAGTTCGTTCTTCATCGAGGTCGAGTCGAGCGGCGTCTCGACGGTGATCACCGGCGATACCCGGTTCATGTCGTGGGAGAGCATGAAGGGGAGGCCGTAGGTCAGCCAGTCCAGATCACTGTTGCCGGACTGGTTCTCCCAGAAGAACGCGACCACCTCCCGGTGATAGCCCTGTCGGGCCACCTCGAACTCGCGGACGGCTCCGGTCTCGTCGGTGACCTGCACCGTCTCCGTCGCCGCTTCGACCAGCAGTGAAGGCCCCGTGAAGTAGAGTATGCCGACGGCGATCGCGGCGTTCAGCGGGATGAACACCTGCTCGGTACGGGTCCAGCGGTCCTTGCCCGGCGCGCCGTGGTTGTAGGCGAACAGGATGACCGCGGGAAGCATCACCAGCATGGCGACAAAAACGTAGGAGGTCAGATTCGGCGGCAGGGCGGAGCGCTCGGTGATCCAGTCGCCGAGCTCGATGACCAGCCACGACGCCGCGATGTACATGCCGACGATCTGCGGCACGCGCCGGTGCATCAGGTTGTGCAGCACTGAGCCCTCGGCGGACATGGGCGGCCCTCTCTCCCTGGCAGCGGCGAGTATAGCCCATCGCCGAATGTGGCTGGTGCGGACGGGGGTCAGTCAGCTTTGCTGGCCAAGTGCCCGTCGGAACGGCGCGATGATCCAGTCCTGCATGCCGTCGCGCTCCATGGCCGCGATGGTCTTGCGCAGCAGCGCAACGCCTTCCTCCTGGCGGCCTTCGAGTAGCATGCCCCAGCCCCGGAGTGCATCGATGCGTGCCGGCCATTCGTCGCCCGGGCTCCCTGCGGCGAGTTGTGCGGGATCGAGGCCGTCGATGAGGGCGGACGCGGCGCGGCCGTCGCCTGCATCGAGCAGCCCCTGCGCCAGGTAGTAATTCATCACCTGGACGCCGGGAGTCCCGGGGCCCATCATCCGCTCGAAGACGTCGCGCGCGGCGAGGAGCCTGGGAATGGCACTCTTGGAATCGCCCAGCTGGACGAGGATGACCCCTTCATTGCCGCCTGCCATCACGCAGGTCAGATGGTCGTGGCCCTGGGCCGCACAGGCCGTCTCGCGGACGGCGCTGATCAGCGGCAGCGCTTCCGCCCAGCGGCCGCCGGCCGCATACAGATTGCCGAGCACGCTCTTGCCCTCGGCCACCTGGTTCGAAGCAGGCCCGAACGCCTCCGTCAGCGCCGGGATGGCCTGATCGAGCACGGGCTCGGCCTCGTCGAGTCGGCCGGCATGCAGCAGCGCCGCGCCGTAATGCAGCCGGGCCGTCGCACGGCTCGAATCTGCGACGCCTGCCTCGGCGAACCGCGCTTCATCCTGCAGCTGCTCCAGCAGTTCGACCGCTTCGTCCTGACGGCCGGTTCTGACATAGCCCTGAGCGAGATCGAGAACGAGGCCGTGGCGTGCCCTCGCGTTATCCGGCGCCACGCGGTCGAGGCGCGCCAGCGCTTCCTCGTAGTGAGCAACGGCCGGTTCGATCTGTGCCTGCATCAGGTGCAGGCGCCCCCGCGACCGTGCTGCGGCCAGGGCGACGGTATCGCTCACTTCCGGCAGCGATGCAGCCGCTTCGTCCGCCTTGTCGATGACCTCGGTGGCCTCGGCGTACGCGGAGGCGTTGACCAGCGATTCGCCGAACCGGTAACTCGCTTCGAGCGTGCGCGGATGATCCGGACCGAGCATCGTCGCCAGGAGCGATGCCACCCGTCGACGGTGTTCGGCCGCGGTGCGAAAATCCTGCAGGCCCGTATAGATCTCTCCCGCGGTCTCGCGGATGGTCGCCTCCATGGCGGGGTCGGCAGCGAAGCGCGCCTCGATGCGATTCGCGGCGCGGGAGAGGGCTTCGCGCAGGGTCGCGTCGTAACCGGCGCCGGGCTCCCGCGGATCGGCGTTGATCATGATGTCGCGCAGGAACGCAGCCGTGGCCTCGGCGCGTGCAGCCTGTTCCTGTGCCGTATGCTGAGCGGCCTTCGCGCGCAGGAACAACGTGCTGCTGGCGGCCACGCCGGCCAGGAGAACGATACCGGCCGCAATCGCCCAAGGCCGGCGCGAGCGCGCACGGTCGAGTGCTGCCTGTGCAGCGAGCGCGCGTGATTCGGCATCATCGACCCGTTTGCGCTCCGCCCGGCGCTCTTCCAGTCGGCGCAGGCGCTGCGCCAGTTCGGCCGCAGAGGCGATACGCTGCGCGGGGTTGCCGGCGGTCGCCCCGGCGATGTCTTCGGCGACGAGTTCGTCGGCGATATCGCTCTGCCAGCCCGTCGTGAGTGGCTTACGGAGATCGCCGGCGAGTATCTGGTACAGGAGTACGCCGAGCGAATACACGTCGCTCTTGATTGTCGCCGCTTCGCGGGCAATGATCTCCGGGGCCATATACAGCGGTGTGCCGAAGCTCGAGTCGCTGGCGGAGTCGAGCGTGAGTCCCAGTGGCGTCACCCCCAGCTCATCCAGCCGTCCGGGCTCCATCAGGCGGCCGCTGCCGAAATCGGTGAGTCGAACCCGGCGGCTGCCGTCCCCGGCTTCGTCGATCAGTACGTTGGCTGGCTTCAGATCCTTGTGCAGCACGCCGACGTCATGGGCCGCTGCGACCGCCTCGATCGCCTGCAGGGCAAGGCTCAGCCGTTCGGCGGGGGGCAGCGCGGCGAGCCTGCCGTCATCGGCGGCCCAGGCGGGCAGGCTCTGCCCTCCGTACTCGCACTCGAGGAAGAACGGTTCGGTCTCGAAGTTCCAATCGATCACTCGGGCGATATCGGCGCGCTCGCCGAGCGTCTCGCGCATGACGCGCGAGAGAGTGGCCTCGCGCTTGAGGGCGGCAAGTCGTTCGCCGTCGGGGCTGAACTTGTAAACACGGCGCTCGTCGGTCTTGTCGTGGCGCGCGAGCCAGACCTCGCTGCCGTCATCGGACAGCTGGTGAGCGAGCCGGAAGTTCGGTCGGCCGGGCACGGCCTGCCCGGCTTCGAGGTCGAATCGGCTGACGAGCCGCCGACCCGTCGCCATGCGTTCCACCTTGCCGTCGATCCGGTATCCGACTCGCGCCTTCGTCATTATGAGGCCGGCGTTGGCCTCACCCAGGGCCTTGCGGAGCTTGGCGACCGCGTTGGCGAGCACATTCTCGACGGTGACGCGGCCTTCCCAGACGGTGGCGAGAAGTTCTTCCTTGGTGACGACCTCGCCGGCGTGGCGCAGCAGGATGCCGAGCACTTCGAGCGGCCGGCGCTCTAATTCGACGGGTATGCCGCCCACCCGCAGTTCGAATCGCGATTCGTCGAACTCCGCCGCGCCGAAACGGTAGAGGTAAAGCGCCCCGTGGCGTGACGGCTCCGAATCGCTCATGGGAAGCCTCGCTTCCGAGATGGAACGCAGCCAGAGGGAATCTTCCGGACGCCAATGCGTACCGCGCATCTTGTGTCGCCACGTGGCAGTCACAACCCCCTGATCCGCCAGAATAATCTAGCGCGTTAGGAATCCGTTAGCAACGCGTGAAGGTTTCGGCGATCGCCTGCGCCATCCTGTTCCGGACCGGGGGCAAGTCGGACACATCGGGGAGCACCGCGCACCGTCCGCCGTCCCGGCCGCGCACGAGGCGCGAACAGAATGGGGAAACAGAAGAAGGAACAACGACATGAGAATTGCAATCGTCATACTGGCCGTACTCGGCGCGCTGGCCTCCGGGTTTCTGGGCATAAACTGGCTGAACGATCTCAGCGCGCTGGAGGGGATGAGCGAGCTGGAACGGATGGCCGCCAAGTCCATGGCCGCCGCGCAGGGTCAGTCGCTCGACAAGATGGGAGCCGCGGCTCTCGTTCTCGTCATCGGCGCATTGGCCGCTCTGGCCGCTGCATTCTTCGCCATGAAGAGCCGCTTCGCGCTCGCGGGCGGGCTGCTGCTGGGCGCGGGTCTTCTGCCCGTATTCATACAGGCTCAGTCCGTCGTCTTCACAGCATTGCTCATCGCTGCCGGGGGACTCGCATTCTTGGCGCATTCGAAGAAGGGAGCGGTCGCGTCATGAGAACAAAATTCCTGCCCGTAGCGGGAGCCGTCGTGCTGGTCGCTGCCTGCGGCGGCGCCAACAACGACACGGCGCGGTTCGTCGATGCCTGCGTCGCCGGCGGCGATGCCGAAGCCTTTTGTGTCTGTCAGGGCGATGCCCTCCGGGCCGAGCTCGACGAGGAGACCTTCTCGACACTGGCCGACTTCGCCGAGGGGATGGCCTCGGCGAGCGAGGAGGGCCAGGGCCAGATCGCCATGGGCGCACTGACCAACCCCCGGCTGGTTGCAGCGCTCGACAAGACTGAAACCGCGGCGAGAACCTGCAAACAGGCGGCTATCCTGCAAGCGGCTGCAGATGAGGTCGCCGCACTGGAAGCGGCTCGCGAGGAACGGCGCAAGCAGGCCGCCGCCCGCCGCTGTCCCCACAAGGCCGCCATGCCTCCGCGTCTCCCGGGAGCGCCCGTCGACGACGTGGCGGACCTGCGCCCGGGCATGAGCTTCGACGACGTCGAAAGCCTGCTCGAATGCCGCGGCGACATACTCAACTTCGACGTAGCGGAGAGCTGGGCTCGCAACAGCCAGGGGCAACCCACGCGCCAGCTGCTGCGCGCGGCGGCCGGCGACATCTGCCCGGCCGAGGCGCGCACGGCGGGCGGTGGCGGGTGCGAGGACGGCGGCTACGGCTTCGAACTGCTGCAGAATCTCAGCGAGGAATTCATCGTCGCCTTCACCGGCCTGCCGCAGGCCGAGCGCGCCGGGATCATCTGGCGCCGGACGATATTTCCCGCCGGCGAGTATCCGACCGTCTCGTCACTGCAGGAGGCGCTCGTCGAGAAATACGGCCAGCCCCATCTCGCGGCGAATCAGGAAGGCTATTACAGCCTCGGGCACCGTCGCGGCACGGTCACGTACAGCTGGGTCTACGATGCGCAGCAGCGGCCGATCGCCGCCAGCGACAGCGCGCTGAGATCGCGTTGCGTCAACGGCCCCCGGCCGACGTTCCAGCGGCAGATGAGCTGGAACGGTGCCTGCGGGCTCACGGTACGCGCCGAGATGGTGCCGGCGGCAGGCAACGCGGTACTCGCCGGCGAGCTGAACGTCGTCGTGGTGGATCAGAAGCGCTTCGACGACGCCGTCAGGCAGTTCGATGTCGATCTCAAGGCCGCCATCGAGGCACAGCACGCGGGCAAGGGCGCGGCGCCGGACCTCTGAAGGCATTCTATGGCGGCGGCACAGCGGCCTAACGCAGAGTTAACCGGACAAAAGGGAAACTGGGATTTGGCAAGGGCAACGTAAACACCAAACTTGCCAATGCCAAAAACCAGCGCCCCTTTTGCTCCGTGTTGAGCGTTTTTTGGCGATTTCCGCCGTTTTGATCTATTGATGCAGAGAGAAATACATGTCTTCTCTTCTACACAACCCCTGTTAGTCGAGGTCGGCTACGGGTTATTCGGCATGTTCATGCTCAGGATAGTATGTTCGCAAGGCTTCGATACTCTCCTTTAAAGATTTCGCGTATTTGCCATCCGCGTTTTGCTTGGCTTGCATTGCCGCAACGATGACAGCGTGGTGTTTTGCTAAACGCTCTGCATAATCTTTTTGATCCGCTTTTACACGTTGCGTCAGAAAATAATCACTGATCGTAGAAATAATCTTTTGAGCATGTTGCTCTTTATTCATTATCCAGCGAACCATTTGATTTTGAGATTGCGCGTCAGACTTTCCGGACAACTCTGCAATCAACTTAGTGGATTTTTCTACGGTAGCTGCATCTTCAAGCATTGACTGAACTCGGGCAGCGTCATCGTAGATTCCACATGGAATCTGGCAATGCGTATACCCTTGTGTCGGTAGCAGCAGAAAGTATCCAGCGACGATGCACATAACGGACAACATTACTGTTCTGAAGCTCTTCATGATTGGCTCCTCCTATTAAGGTGAACGCAAATAAAGTGGCTCTGAGGACCACTCATTAAGTATTTGCCGCAATTCAACGTCAGAAAACGCTGCGTCGCTCTTCAAAGGACCGAGTATCGCAGCAACAAGTAAATCATCGGCTTGCATTTTGTTATGGCCGAGGAGTTTCGCGGATCCATCTTCATCCTCAAATTGGCCCGAAGCCGGATCAAAATACTCTTACCCGCAATCGGGTTGATTGGATTTGGTCGCTCATGGCTTGGGTCGAATAGCGACGCTCTTAAGGAAACCAGGTGTGCCATGGGCAAAAAGTATCACAAGCGACGAATAATGGGGGGAGGCGAAGCGGCATCGCGCCCCGGGTCACGAACCGTGCACGCACGCGAATGAGTCCAAGCTGCCGGACGGTCCGGCGGTGTATCCGTCGAGAGTCGCAGCGACGTAGAAGATGACCTTCACGCGTCCGCGTCCTCGCCCCAGACCGCGAACTCGTTTCCGCTCGGCTCGGTGAAGTGGAACCGGCGCCCCCCGGGAAAAGAGAATATGGGTTTGATGATTCGACCGCCGGCCGCCTCCACCTTGGCCTGGGTCTCCTCCAGACGCTCGCTGTAGAAGACGATCAGGGCACTGCCGGTGTCCGTCGACGCGGCGACGTCAGCCTCGTAGAACCCGCCGTCGAGACCTGCCCCCGAAAACGATGCGTAGGTCGGGCCATAGTCGACGAAAGACCAGCCGAACACCCGTTCGAAGAATGCCTTGGTGGCGGTCAGATCCCTGGCGGGAAACTCGACGTAGCTGATCTTCTCGTGTGCTTGCATGGCGATAACCTCCCGGCAACTGCCGCGGTCACGGATCAGACCGCACCCTGTGCGGCGCTACTGACTCATATTCATCGCGCAGATCATCGTCCCCGGAGCTGATCTGGGTGTGGCGCGATCGTTCTCGTCACAGTTTACGATCCGTTCGGGCGCCTTGCCTGCCTTTTCATCCACCAGCGTCCGATTCCAAGCAGGCTGATCACCACCCAGAACGCCTCGATGACGAATGCGGACAGAGGATGTAGGAGGGCCTTCAGGCCCGATCCCCCCGATCCCCCCGATCCCCCCGATCGTCCAGCCAGTCAGGCAACGACAGCCCCTTCGACTCCAGGTACGCGCGGTTGAACAGCCGCTCCCGGTAGCGCATGGCACCGTCGCAGAGGACGGTCACTATAGTGTGGCCGGGGCCCAGCTCTCGCGCCATGGCCATGGCGCCGCCCACGTTGATGCCGCTGGAGCCGCCGAGCACCAGGCCTTCCTCGCGGATCATGTCGTAGACCAGCGGGATGGCCACCTGATCCGTGATGCGGTAAGCCAGGTCGATCTCGGCGCCTTCGAGATTGGCGGTGATGCGTGAGTTGCCGATGCCCTCGGTGATGGAGCTGCCCTCGATGCGGGCCTCGCCTTCGGTGTAGTAGCGGTAAAGCCCGGAGCCGCCGGGGTCGGCGAGCCCGATTTTCACCTCCGGCTTGCAGGCCTTCAGGTACTGGGACACGCCGGCCAGCGTGCCGCCGGTGCCGACGGCGCAGATGAACGCGTCCACCTCGCCGTCGGTCTGGTCCCAGATCTCCGGGCCGGTGGTCTCGGCGTGGAAGTCCCGGTTGGCCGTGTTGTCGAACTGGTTCGGCCAGAAGGCGCTGCCGGGCTCTTTCGCGTTCATGTCGTCGGCCATGCGGCCGGAGACGTGGACGAAGTGGTTCGGGTTGCGGAAAGGCACGGCGGGGATCAGCCGGACGTCGGCGCCGTAGGCGCGCAGCGCGTCGATCTTCTCCTTACTCTGGGTATCCGGCATCACAATAATGCTCGGATGGCCCAGCGCATTGCCGACCATGGCCAATCCAATACCGGTGTTGCCCGCGGTGCCCTCGATGATGGTGCCGCCGAGCTTCAGTTCCCCCGTGGCCTGGGCGCGGCGCACCATGCCGAGTGCCGCCCGGTCCTTCACCGAGCCGCCCGGGTTCATGAACTCGGCCTTGCCCAGGATCTCGCAGCCGGTGGCCTCGGACGCCCGATTGAGCCGGATCAGCGGCGTGGTGCCGATGGCGTCGATGAGCTGCCGCGCGTCCACGTCGCCGTATTCCCTCAGTGCGCGGTAAGCGCCGCGAGCTGGTCGGCCTGGTATTCCCGGGTGAGGGGGTCGATGATCGGGTCCAGGCTGCCCTGCAGCACTTCGTCCAGTTTATAGAGAGTCAGGTTGATGCGGTGGTCGGTCACCCGGCCCTGGGGATAGTTATAGGTGCGGATGCGCTCGGAGCGGTCGCCGGAACCCACCAGCAGCTTGCGGGTCTCGGCGCGCTCGGTGGCCAGCGCCTCTTCCTCGGCGGCCACCAGCTTCGCCTGCAGCAGCGACATCGCCCGCGCCCGGTTCTTGTGCTGGGAGCGCTCGTCCTGGCACTCCACCACGATGCCGGTGGGCAGGTGGGTGATGCGCACGGCGGAGTCGGTCTTGTTCACGTGCTGGCCGCCGGCGCCGGACGCCCGGTAGGTATCCACACGCAGCTCCGAGGGATTGATGTCGATCTCGCCCACTTCCTCCGCTTCGGGCAGCACTGCCACTGTGCAGGCGGAGGTATGGATGCGTCCCTGGGACTCGGTCTCCGGCACGCGCTGCACCCGGTGGGCACCGGACTCGAACTTCATCTGCGCGTAGACATTCCGGCCGCTGACCTTGCAGATGATCTCCTTGTAGCCGCCGTGCTCGCCCTCGCTGGCGGAGAGCACCTCGATGCGCCAGCCCTTCGCCTCGGCGTAGCGGGAGTACATGCGGAAGAGATCGCCGGCGAAGATGGCCGCCTCGTCGCCGCCGGTGCCGGCGCGGATCTCGAGGTACACGTCGCTCTCGTCCTTCGGGTCTTTCGGCACCAGCGCGAGCTCCAGTTCGCGCTCGAGGGTCTCGCGTTCGGCCTCCAGCCGCTCTATTTCCTCGCCGCCCATCGCCTGCATGTCGGCGTCGGTGTCCTTCGCCATCTCTTCGGCAGCGGCCAGGTCGTCCATGAGCTCACGGTAGCGGCGGAACAGCGACATCACCGGCTCGAGCTGCGCGTACTCCTTCGAATAGTCCCGGAAGCGGTCCTGCGCGGTGATGACGTCCGGGTCGGCGAGCAGACCGGCGAGTTCCTCGAACCGGTCGGCGAGACCCTGGAGCTTTTGTTCGATGCTGTCTTTCACGGGGGAGGGCCGTCTTGCGGCCGGCCTCAGGAGCGGTTCTTTTTGTCGTCGTTCAGGCCGAAGAGTTCCCGCGCAGAGAGCATGATGGCCTCGTCGGACTCTTCGCCGGCCTGGCGCAGCCGCTCGCTGGGCTTGTGCAGCATCTTGTTCATGAGCGTGGAGGCCAGGAATCGGAGCGCTGCCTCGGGGTCGCCGGAGTTCGCCAGCCGGCGCATGGCCTGCTCGAGCACCTCCTGCTTCAGGTCCTCGCCGCGGCCGCGGATGGACTTGATGATGGGCACGGCGTCCAGCACCCGCTCGGCATTGCGGAAGCGCTCCAGTTCGAACTCGATGATGCGCTCGGCCTCGTCGGCGGCCGCCTTCCTGCTCTGCAGGCCGTCGTTGATCACGCCCTGCAGGTCGTCGACGGTGTAGAGATACACGTCCTCGAAGTTCGCCACCTCGGGCTCGATGTCCCGCGGCACGGCGATGTCGCAGGCGAAGATGGGTTTGCGCTTGCGCAGTTCCAGCGCCCGTTTCATATCGGCAGCGGTGATGAGCGGGTCGGGGCTCGCCGTGGAGCTGATGATGATGTCGGCCTCGGGCAGGGTGCCGGGCAGCTCGGAGAGCGGCAGGGCGAAACCGCCGAACTCGGCGGCCAGCGCGCGGGCCCGCGGCAGGCTGCGGTTGGCGATGAACAGGCGGCCGATGCCATGGCCGTGCAGGTGGCGGGCGACAAGCTCGATGGTCTCGCCGGCGCCCACCAGCAGCGCCGTGTGCTTGTCGAAGCGGGAGAAAATTTGTCGGGCGAGCGACACGGCGGCATAGGCCACGGACACCGGGCTGGAGCCGATGGTGGTATCGGTGCGCACCTTCTTCGCCACCGAGAAGGCATGCTGGAACAGGCGTGTGAGCCTGGGCCCGGCGCGGCCATGGCCCTGGGCGTGGCGGAAGGCGTCTTTCAGCTGACCGGTGATCTGGGGCTCGCCGAGGATGACCGAATCCAGCCCGCAGGCGACGCGGAACAGGTGCCGGGCGGCGGCCTCGTCCCGCGCCTGGAACAGGCATTCCGCCAGGCGGTCGTCCATGCCGTGGAAGTTGTGCAGCCACTCGACCAGGCCGGTCTCGGCTTCGATATCGAGATCGCAGACGATCTCCGTGCGATTGCACGTGGAGACGATCACGTTCTCGTTGACGCCGGGCAGCGAACCCGATTCGTTCAGCGCATCGGGCAGCACGGTCTCGTCGAACACGATCCGTTCACGGATATCGACCGGGGCCGTGTTATGGTTAATGCCCAGGATGAAAAACGGCATCTGAAGGAATCAATAATTCGGATTGGTTCACGCAGCGCTTATGATAAGCGAACTGCCGGTGATCTGCCCGAAGCGGCCCACCGGGTCACCGACAGAGATTTCCGAATGCTAGACACACATACCCTCCCGCGTCGAGGCGGGGTCCCGGCCCTCGCCACGCTGCAGATTCTGTTGCTGGCCGCCTTTGCGGCGGGCTGCGCCGGCACCCCGCAACCGGCTCCCGAGTCCACCGACGGGCAGGATCGAACCTACCACATACTCATGGCCGAGATCGCCCTGCAGCGGGGCGAGAACGCCACGGGGGTCGAAGAATACCTGAAGGCGGCACGGGCCGGGGAGTCGGTAGAGACCGCAAGCCAGGCGACCCGCACGGCCTTCGACTACGGCTACGATCGCGTCGCCTACGAGGCCGCGCAGCGCTGGGTGGAACTCGCGCCCGGCGACGCCGAGGCCCGCCGTTACGCCGGCCGGCTGGCGCTGCAGCACCAGCAGCTGGAGGAGGCGGCACGGCATCTGAACCGGGCTGCCGCCGCCGCGGGCGCCGACGATGCCGCGTTCCGCGAGCTGGTCACCCTGCTGATGGAGGAAGGCCACCCCGACGATGCATTCGCGGTGGCCGAGCGCCTCGCCGGCGCCTATGACGACAATGCCTACGCCCAGGCCACGGCGGCGAGCGCGGCCCTGCGTGCCGATGAGGCAGAGACCGCGATCGCCTACGCCGGGCGCGCGCGGGAACTCGCACCGGAGGAGCCCCGCGCGACGCTGCTCCTGGCCCGCGCGCTGGAGGCGGACGGGCAGACCGAGGCGGCGCTCGAGACCGCCGCGCCGCTGGCCGATGCCGAAGATCTGGATCTGCGGCTGGACTACGCCCTGTTTCTGGCCGGGGCAGACCGGCCCGACGAGGCGCGTACGGTGGTGAACCGGGTGCTGCAGGACGATCCCGAGCAGGCGGATGCTTGGCGGGCCACGGCGCTCATCAGCCTGCAGCAGGGCGACTACGACGCCGCCTGGACGGATTTCTCGGAACTGCTGAAGAGCGGTGCGCACACCCACGAGGCACTCTTCTATCTGGCCACCATCGCCGAGGAGCGCGAGGACTGGTTCCAGGCCATGCGCCTGTACTCCCAGGTGGGCGAAGGCCGCCTGCAGCTCGCCGCCCAGCAGCGGGTGAGCGTGATCCTGACCCGGCTGGGCCAGGCGGATGCCGCGCTGTCCCAGCTGGAGCGGTTCGCCCGGCGCAATCCTCGCCAGGCGCTGGACGTGCGCTTTACCGAAGCCCAGCTGCTGGAAGCCATGGAACGCTACGAGGAGGCGCTGGAAGCCTACGACGAGATCCTGGCGGCCAGGCCGCCTTCGCTGGGGCTGCTGCTGAGCCGCGCCGAGGTGGAGCTTGCGCGCGGCGAGACGGAAGCCGCCATCGAGAGCTACCGGGAGGCGCTGGCGCTGCGCCCGGAGAGCGCGACGGCACTGAATGCCCTGGGCTATACGCTGGCGGACCGCACCGACCGGCTGAAGGAGGCCCGCAAGCTCATCGAGCACGCCCTCGAGAAAGAGCCGGACAACGCGGCCATCATCGACAGCATGGGCTGGGTGCTGTTCCGCCAGGGCGAGCCGGAGGAGGCGCTGGCGTACCTGGAGCGGGCCTGGGAGATGATCCGCGACCCGGAAGTGGCCGCCCATTTGGGCGAGACTCTCTGGGCGCTCGGCCGTCGGGAAGAAGCCCGCGACATCCTGCAGGAGGCCTATGACGAGTTCCCCGGCAGCGAACCGTTGCGCGACACGCTGCAACGCCTGATGGAAGCGTCCGAGACCACCGAGAGCTGAGCCTGCCGTGCCCCGCCTGCCCGTACTGGCTGCACTCGGCCTTCTGGGTCTGCTGCTGGCGGGCTGCGCCGCCCGGCCCACCCTGACCCTGCCGCCGCTGGAGAGCTGGGAGCAGCGCAGCGCCGTGCTGGGTGCAATGGATACCTGGCGTGCCGGCGGGCGCATCGCCGTGGTGGCCGGCGACCAGGCCGAGAGCGGCAGCCTCGACTGGCGCCAGGACGAAGACGCAGTGACGGTATCCATCCGCGGCCCGCTCGGCGCGGGCGGCATCCGTCTGGAAGGCGGCCCGGAGGGGCTGATCCTGACTGCCTCCGACGGCAGCACGGTGGCCCTGACCCGGCCGGAGGAGGAGTTGCGCCGCATCTACGGCTGGTCCATCCCGGTGGCGAGCCTGTCCTGGTGGCTCCGGGGACTGCCGGACCCGGCCCGCCCCGCGGACACCGAGGTGGCGCCGGAGGGCCGGCTGGCCCGGCTGGAGCAGGCAGGCTGGCGGGTGGAATACCCGGATTACCGCGCTGCCGCCGGGGTGATGCTGCCCTACCGCATACGGGCGCGCAGCGCGGATCTCCGCCTCACCATCGTGGTGAAGGAGTGGAATTTCGGGCCCGGGGCGGTGCGCTGAGGCGTCGCGTTGACACCCCCGGAGAGGCTCGGGACAATGCGCGCGTCGGCGCGGCCGGGAGCGGGTCTCCGGCTTGGAGCCGTGCCGCAGGGCCCCCTTCGGGGGCGGCGGTCGGGTTTCTGGGGTGTAGCCAAGTGGTAAGGCAACGGGTTTTGATCCCGTGATTCGCAGGTTCGAATCCTGCCACCCCAGCCATCGTCGCCGGGCATAGAGGCACTGGGCCCGTCAAGAAGAGCAATAACAAAGAGTCACAGACGGGCAAAGGGAGGATTCGGTGGATATTCGCAGTATGGCGCTGTTCTCCGGGAACGCGCATCCCCAGCTGACGGCCGATATCGCCCGTCATCTCCGCATACCGCTGGCGAAGGCCCACGTGGGCAAGTTCTCCGACGGCGAGACCAGTGTCGAGATACTCGAGAACATCCGCGGCCGGGACACGTTCATCGTCCAGCCCACCTGTCCGCCCTCCAACGACAACCTCATGGAACTGCTGGTGATGGTGGACGCCTGCCACCGGGCCTCGGCGTCGCGCATCACCGCCGTCATCCCCTATTACGGCTACGCCCGCCAGGACCGCCGGCCCCGCGCCTCGCGGGTGCCCATCACGGCCAAGCTGGTGGCCAAGCTCATCGCCACCTCGGGCGTGGACCGGGTGCTGACCGTGGACCTGCATGCCGACCAGATTCAGGGCTTCTTCGACATCCCGGTGGACAACGTCTACGCCTCGCCCATCCTGCTCGGCGACGCCTGGAAGCAGAAATACCCCAACAAGGTGGTGGTCTCGCCGGACGTCGGCGGCGTGGTCCGCGCCCGGGCGCTGGCCAAGCGGCTGGACGACACGGATCTCGCCATCATCGACAAACGCCGCCCCCGCGCGAACGTGGCGGAGGTGATGAACATCATCGGTAACGTCGACGGCAAGACCTGCGTGCTGATCGACGACCTGGTGGATACCGCCGGCACCCTGTGCCAGGCCGCCTCGGTGCTGAAGGAGAAGGGCGCCGTGCGGGTGGTCGCCTACATCACCCATCCGGTGCTCTCGGGCCCGGCCGTGGAGCGCATCTCGAACTCCGAGCTGGACGAGATGGTGGTGACCGACACCATTCCGCTGTCCGAGGAAGCCGCCGCCTGCACCCGTATCCGCCAGCTCTCCACGGCGGAACTGCTGGCCGAGACCATCCGCCGCATCAGCGACGAGGAATCGGTGAGCTCGCTCTACCTCGACTAACCCCTTTTCTATCGTGGCCGCCCTGCGGGGGTATCCATCTTGCTCCCGACAAAAGGTCGCGCCGAGGGATACCCCCGCATGACGGCCGCCTCGTGGTTGCGTAACGGGCCAACGCCAAAAAGAAAGCGAGGAGATCGGGCCTGAAGGCCCTCCTACACAAATGTTGCGGCTTCCGGTATTATTCGCGCCCCCTCGTCGAGGGGTCCGCCGGCAGGCCTGGTCGCAAGGCTGTCCGGCGAAATTTCATCCGACCGGAGATAGCTCATGAACGAAGAGTACGATCTGGTTGCGGAGTACCGGGAAGACCAGGGAAAAGGTGCGAGCCGCCGCCTGCGTCGCGAAGGTAAGCTACCCGCAATCGTCTATGGCGGCGACCGCCCGCCGAGGGCCATCACCCTGGACCACGACAAGGTCCTGCAGCAGTCCGAGAGCGAGCGTTTCTACTCGAGCGTGCTGATGGTGAAGGTGGGTGAGAGGGCCCAGGAAGTCATTCTGAAGGACATCCAGCGCCATCCGTCCAAAAACAAGCTCCTGCACCTGGACCTGCAGCGCATCGTGGCCGGTGAGGCCATCCGCATGAACGTGCCGATCCACTACCTCAACGAGGAGTCGGCGAAGGGCGTGAAGCTGGAAGGCGGCGTGCTGTTCCGCCAGTACAACGAGGTGGAGGTCAGCTGCCTGCCCAAGAACCTGCCCGAGTACATCGAGGTGGATGTGGCCGAGCTCGGCATGGACGAGCAGCTGCACCTGTCCGACATCAAGGTGCCCGAGGGCGTCGAGATCGTCGAGTTGGCCCAGGAAGAGGCCGAGGATCAGGTGATCGTCTCCATCCACATGCCGCGTCAGGTCATCGAGGAAGAGGAAGGCGAGGAAGCCGAGGAGCCGGAGGCGGGCGAAGTGCCCCGCGTCGGCGAAGAGGAAGAGGGCGAGGGCGAAGACGAGTCTTCGAAGGAAGACTGATCCGCTCACCTCGTGCCCGCGAAGAAGGCCGCCGCGTGCGGCCTTTTTCTTGTGCGCATTTCTTGTGCACACGGTGAATCGCGCTAACATGCCGAAGCCATGGACTATCTCCCCGTGAAGGCGATCGTCGGCCTGGGCAACCCGGGCGACCGTTACGCAGACACCCGCCACAACGCGGGTTTCTGGTTCGTCGACGAACTCGCCCGGCGCCACGGCGGCAGCTTCGCCTACCACAAGCGCTTCGATGCCGAGGTCTGCCGCGTGCGGGTGGACGGCGGCGAGCTGTGGCTGGTGAAGCCGCACTCCTACATGAATCGCAGCGGCGGACCCGTGCGCGCCTTCATGGACTACTACCGGTTGAAGCCTGGCGAAATGCTGGTGGCCCACGACGAGCTGGACCATCCGCCCGGTACCGTGCGGCTGAAGGAAGGCGGCGGCCACGGCGGCCACAACGGGCTCAGGGACGTCTCCCGGCACATCGGGCCGGAATACCCGCGGCTGCGCATCGGCGTCGGCCACCCGGGGCATCGCGACGAGGTCACCGATTACGTGCTCCGCCGCGCGCCGGTCGGCGAGGAGCGGCCGATCCGCGATGCCGTCGACCAGGCCGTCGACGTGATGCCGACGCTGCTCGAAAAGGGCGTGCAGCAGGCGATGAACCGGCTGCACACGAAGCCCGCGGACGAGTCCGCGAAGAGGCCTGCGGGCGGCGGCAGCGGCGCTGGCAAGGGGGCTGGCAAGGGCGCTGGCAAGGCCGGCGGCAAGGGCGGTGGCGATGAGCGACCTGACTGACTACTGTCAGGGCCCGGGCATCCTGCGCCTGCACGGCGGCGTGCAGCACTATGCCTGGGGCGGCACCGATTTCATCCCGGACCTGATCGGCGAGCCCAACGCGGACGGCGAGCCGTACGCCGAACTCTGGCTGGGCGCCCATCCGGACCGGCCGTCCGAGGTGGACCTGGGCTCCGGCACCGTCGGGCTCGACCGCCTGGTGGCCGCCTGCCCCGGCCGGGTGCTCGGCGAGGCCGCGGCGCGGCGCTACGGCGAGCTGCCCTATCTCTTCAAGGTGCTCTCCGCGGCGGTGCCGCTGTCCATCCAGGCGCATCCCACGCGGGAGCAGGCCGAGGAGGGTTACGCCCGCGAAGAGGCCTCCGGAATTCCTCTCTCGGCGCCCCATCGCAATTACAAGGACACGAACCACAAGCCCGAGGCCCTGGTGGCGGTGACGGAGTTCTTCGCGCTGCGGGGTTTCCGGCCGCTGCCGGAGATTGCGGCGCTGCCCCGAGAGGTGCCGGAGCTCGCGCCGGTGTTAGCGGAGTTCGAACCCACGCCCGCGGGGCTGCAGGCGCTCTACCGCCGTCTGATGACTGCAGGACAGGGCGTGGTGGACGCCGCGCTGGCGCCGCTGGTGGATCGGCTGCGCCGCGAGGCCCCGTCGGATCCCGGGGAGCGAGCCTACTGGACGCTGGAGGCGGATCGGCAGTTCTCCGGGAACGGCCATCACGATCGGGGGCTGTTTTCGGTGTGGCTGCTGAACCTCGTGCGGCTCGCCCCCGGCGACGGCATCTACCTGCCGGCCGGCAACCTGCACGCCTACCTGCGCGGCACCGGCATGGAACTCATGGCCAATTCCAACAACGTGCTGCGCGGCGGACTGACGCCCAAGCACGTGGACGTGGACGAGCTGCTGGACGTGGTGACCTTCGAGGGCGGCGAGGCGGAGGTGATCCGCGGCGAGCGCGACGGCGTGGAGTCGGTCTATCCCACGCCGGCCGAGGAGTTCGAACTGCGGCGCATCGACCTGCCGTCCGGCGGCGAGTGGGAAAGCGGCCGGGAGCACGGCGCGGACATCCTGATCGTGACTGCCGCGGATGCCGACCTGACGCTGGAGAGCGGCGGCAGGCTGCTCGGGCTCGCCCGCGGCGAGAGCGTGTTCGCGCCGGCCGGCGTGCCGTATTCCCTGCGGACCGGATCACCGGCGACCGTG
Source organism: Woeseiaceae bacterium (assembly GCA_035655155.1). GTDB lineage: Bacteria > Pseudomonadota > Gammaproteobacteria > Steroidobacterales > Woeseiaceae > Lentisalinibacter. The sequence continues at coordinate 16,972 of DASRVH010000032.1, read as the reverse complement.
TTTCGCGCGACCGTGCCCGGCGGCTGACGAGCACCTGACCGGTGACTGATGGCCGGGGAGCGCGCGTCCCTGGCGGGTGCCTCAGTCGGACGCCGACAGTCGGCCGTCAACCGGCGGGCGTGACCTAATCGGGCGTGAACGTGTTGACCACGTCACCCGCGGCAACGCTGCCGCCGCGGCCCAGGAACTCTTCCTCGACCATGCGCGTCAGCAGTGCCGGTTCGGCGGGCGTGTTGGCGATGAATCGGGCTCCGCCGTCGTCCAGCCGGCCGATGACGATGCCGCGCTCGGCGCCTTCCCGGCCGAATACCACCGTGTAGGTCTCGATAGTGCCCCGGCCTTCGGGCTTGTGCGCTCGGGGCGGGTTCTCCATGGCATCTATCTCCTGCTGCAGGGGCGCGGCGTCCGGCCGCTGCCAGTCGCCCTCGAACGGCCGGGCGGAGTAGATGCCCATGGAATGCTTGGTGAGATAGCCGCCATTGCCGTTCACCAGCGCGTACTCGCCCGGGTTGTCGCGGCAGCGCGCCCAGGCCTCGGCGATGGCGTGCATGGTGTAGTTGTTGCCCGGGCCGCCGAAGTAGGGGAGGCCGCCGGTGAGGGTGAGGCCGCGCGAGTCGTCCTCGGCGATACCGAGGGCCTCCGCCGCCGCCTCCACCGCGGAGGGGAAGCAGCTGTAGAGGTCGAGATAGCGGATGTCGTCGATGCCGATGCCGGCCATGGCCAGCGCCTCGGTGCCGGCCAGCCGGATCGCGGGTGAGCTGTGGTAGTTGACCCGGTCGCCCACCAGCAGCTTGTCGCGCAGGTCGGCGCAGCCGTGCAGGTAGACCCGGTTGTCCTCCGGGATGCCGAGTTCGTCGGCCTTGCCCGCGGAGGTGAGTATCAGCGCGGCGCCCTGGTCGACGCCGTCGCGGGCGTTCATCAGCAACGTATACGGGAAGCCGATGAACGGATTCTCGGCCGACGGCGTGGCGATCTCCTCGGCGCTGCGCCGGCGCGGGAAATAGGCATAGGGGTTCTCGGCGGCCACCGCGGTGAACGGGCTCAGCAGCCGTCCCATGGCGGCAAGGTGATCGCGGATGCCGTGTCCGCGCCGGCCGCGGATGGCCTGCTCGAACAGGGGGTAGGTCTGCACCGGGAAGCCGATGCCGTGGGCGAGTTCGCGGGGGTCTACGAACAGGACGCCGAAGCCCTTGTCGTCCAGCTCGCCCTCCGCCTCGTCCTGCCAGTCGAGGGTGAGGCCGGCCCGGCGCGCCGCCTTCTCGGTGGCCATCGCCTCGCCGCCGGCGAGTAGCACGGCGTCCGCCTCGCCGCTGGCGATCAGCCCGGCGTACTCGTTGACGTAGCGCTGGGGCACCTCGCCGCCCGCCTCGGAGTAGACGGCACGCGCGGGATCGGCGCCGATGTCCCGGGCGAGGCTGCGGGGCGGGTTGGTGGCGCGGCCGTGGTCGTGGCTGCGGCGGGGCGTGGAATCGGGAAAGGTGCGCGTGACGGCGACGGTATCCAGCGCGGCGGCCAGGTCGCCCTTGGCGCCCGCGGCGGCTATGGCGGCGCGGGCCGCCTCGGCGGCGATGCCCATGGGCGGCAGGGCCTCCTCGGGAGCCACGTCCTTCTGGGTGTACTGGCCGGCGCCGACGATGACGGGGGTTCTGTCCTGGGGCACTTTCTGCTCTCGTTCGTTCCGGAACGGGGCGCAATGTTAGCGCATCGTCGCGCGGCTGCCACCGGATCCGCGGCTGAAAAGCCGTGGCCCGGGCGGTATGATCGGGGTAACCGAGGGGTTAATGCCGATGCAGGGGAACGGTGCCGCCGGCACCCGCCGCAACAGGAGAGAACTCATGAGCGCCGTCGCAGATCAGATTCGTGCCAAGACGTCCGAACCCACCCGTGATGACATGCTCGCGGTCCTCGAGAAACAACGCCGCGCCTTCCTGGAGGAGGGCTTCGTTCCCGTCGAGACCCGTATCGACCGGTTGAACCGGGCCATCGATCTCGTCATCGACAACAAGGACGACCTGGTGGCCGCGATGGACACGGATTTCGGCGGCCGGCCGCGTCCGCTGTCCATGATGACGGACATCATGTCGTCGGTGAGCGCGCTGAAGCATGCGCGCAAGCACGTGAAGCAGTGGATGAAGCCGGAGAAGCGGAAGCTGGACTTCCCGCTGCCGTTGCTGGGCGCCAAGGCGCGGGTGCACTTCCAGCCGAAGGGCGTGGTCGGCTGCATCAGTCCGTGGAACTTCCCGGTGAATCTGACCTTCATGCCGCTGGCCGGCATGTTCGCGGCCGGCAATCGGGTGATGGTGAAGCCGTCGGAATTCACGGAGCGCACCTCGGCCCTGATGGCGGAGCTGGCTGCGAAGTATTTCGACGAGACCGAGCTCGCCTTCTTCCTCGGCGGGCCGGAGGTGGGCAAGGCGTTTTCCACGCTGCCCTTCGATCACCTGAAATTCACCGGCGCCACCGAAGTGGGCCGCCACGTCATGGCGGCCGCGGCGAAGAATCTCACGCCCGTGACGCTGGAACTCGGCGGCAAGTCGCCGGTGATCATCTCGAAGACGGCGGACATCCGGCAGGCTGCCGAAAACGTGATGCTCGGCAAGCTGATGAACGCCGGGCAGATCTGTCTGGCGCCGGATTACATCCTGGTGCAGGAGTCGCGCCACGACGAGCTGCTGAAGACGATGCAGGAGGTGGCCGCCGACATGTATCCGAAGATCCTGGCGAACGACGAGTACACGTCGGTGATTAACGAGCGGCACCACACGAGGCTGCAGGGCTACGTGTCGGACGCGAAGGAGAAGGGCGCGAAGATCGTGGAGCTGAATCCCGCAGGTGAGGACTTCGCGCATCAGCAGGGCAGCCACAAGATTCCGCCGATGTTCATCGAGCAGGTCAGCGACGACATGGCGGTGATGAAGAACGAGATCTTCGGCCCGCTGCTGCCGCTGATGACCTATGAGGGGATCGACGAGGCCATCGACTACGTGAACGATCACCCGCGGCCGCTGGCGCTGTACTACTTCGGCACCGACAGGGACGAGGAGCGCGAGGTGCTCGAGCGAACGACGTCGGGTGGCGTGACGCTGAACGACGTGATCTGGCACGTGGGGCACGAGGACCTGCCGTTCGGCGGGGTGGGCCCGAGCGGCATGGGCGCGTACCACGGCATCGACGGCTTCCGGGAGTTCAGCCACCGCAAGGCGGTCTACCGCCAGGCGAAGGTGAGCGTCGCGAAGCTAATCGGCATCCGCCCGCCCTACGGCGACACGCTACAAAAAACGCTGAAACGCGAAATCAAGAAGTAGAGGGTGCCGGACCGAACTTTTGCAACTTTCTTGCGTTTCTGTTGAAGCGAGGTGTTCTGCGGGAAGCTAAGAGCCTTTCCGGAATAAGTTGGAAAAGTTGCAAAAGTTCGGTCCGGCACCTATTCCCTATTCCAAGCGTGTCGCTACCGCTTCCAGGCGGCGGGTGATCGCTTCCAGGTCTGCGTGGCCGGTCGGCTTGTCGCCGACGCGCGTGATGCCCTGCCAGACCATGTGCATGAGGCGCTGGACGTTCCTCGCGATCTCCACCAGGTCGTCGGCCGCGTGCCCCCGCAGCAGGTAAGTGCGGCAGGAGTACTCGAGTGCGCCGTAGAAGAGGTCACGGATATTCCAGATGGGGATGTCCTTGCGGATCTCGCTCCGGTTCATGCCCTCCCGGATGACGTGGTCGAACACGGCCACGTAGGTCTTGTTGAACTGCAGATACCCGGAGCTCTCGTACTCCGACATCTGCCGGTAGGTCGCCATCGCCAACTCGATGATGCGCCACTCCGACAGGCAACTGATCATGTGGTGCCGCGCCAGGAACTCGAGCTGCTTGCGCGTATCGGAGAGCCCGTGCACGCCTTCCTCCGCACTCGCCGTCAGCCGCTCGTAGAACGTGCCCACCACCGCGTGCAGCAGCGCTTCCTTGTTCTTGAAGTAGAGATAGATCGTGCCCTCGGCGACCGCCGCCCGGCGGGCGATCTCCGCGATGCGCGCGCCGTCGAAGCCGTGCTCCCGAAACACCTCGTGGGCCGCGGCGATGATGGCTTCCTCCCGCGCCTCCACCCGCTCGCGGCGCGTCCTCGGCTCGGCGTTACTCATGCTCGCTTCCCGGCCAGAAATACAACAATGAACTTGACTCATTTATACTGAATTGCTTTCATAGTCAACCGGAGCCGGCTGCAGACCGCCGGTCAGAGGGGCTTATGGCGAAGGACATCCTGCGCATCGGCGGTGCGGTCGGCTTCTGGGGCGAGACCTCGGTGGCCACCCCGCAGTTGCTGGCCGCCGGCGTCGACTACCTCGTCTACGACTACCTCGCCGAGATCACCATGTCGATCATGGCCCGCGCGCGCGGCGCCGACCCGGAGCGCGGCTACGCCACCGATTTCGTCTCCGCCGTCATCCGGCCGAACCTCGCGGAGATCGCCCGCCGGCGCGTGAAGGTGATCTCCAACGCCGGCGGCGTCAACCCGGATGCCTGTGCGGATGCCATCCGCGGACTCGTGAAAGAGGCGGGCCTAAATCTCAAGGTCGGCGTGTTGCGCGGCGATGACCTCACCGACCGCATCGTCGACCTGGCTGCGACGGACATCCGCGAGATGTTCTCCGGCGCCACGCTGCCGCCGGCCGAGCGTATCGCCAGCATGAACGCCTACCTCGGTGCGCTGCCCATCGCCGCCGCGCTGGACGCCGGCGCCGACATTGTCGTTACCGGCCGCGTGGTCGACAGCGCGGTCACTCTGGCTGCCTGCCTGCACGAGTTCGGCTGGCCGCGGGACGACTACGACGCCATGGCGGGCGCAAGCGTCGCCGGCCATATCCTCGAATGCAGCACCCAGGCCACCGGCGGCAACTTCACCGACTGGGAGCAGGTGGCCGACGGCATTGCGGACATCGGCTACCCCATCGCGGAGATCGCGGCCGACGGCAGCTTCGTCTGCACCAAGCCGGAAGGCACCGGCGGTCTGGTCAGCACCGGCACCGTCGCCGAGCAGATGCTCTACGAGATCGGTGACCCGCAGGCCTACGTGCTGCCGGACCTGGTCTGCGATTTCTCCGGCGTCACTCTCGAGCAGGCCGGACCGGACCGGGTGCGGGTCAGCGGCGCCCGCGGCGGACCGCCGACCGACACCTACAAGGTAAGCGCGACCTACGCGGACGGCTTCCGCGGCGGCCAGCTCCTGTTCTTCTACGGCTTCGACGCCGAGCGCAAGGCGCGGACCTATGCCGAGGCCGCCCTCGCCCGCGCCCGCGTCCGCCTCGAGCGCGAGGGCCTGGCCGACTACACCGAGACGCTGGTGGAGGTCTTCGGCGACGAGAGCCACTACGGCGCCGCGCGGCGCATCGCCGGCGCCCGGGAAGTCACTTTGAAGGTCGCCGCGAAACACGCGGACCCCCGCGGCGTCGGCGCGCTGCTGCAGGAGACCATCGGCGCGGCGCTGAGTGCGCCGCCGGGGCTTACGCTGTTCTCCGGCGGCGGCCGGCCGAAGCCCTCGCCGGTCGTGCGCCTGTTCTCTTTCCTGTATCCGAAGACCGACGTGCCGGTCACCTTCGACGTCGACGGCGCCACCGCTCCCGTCGAGCCGGTGCCCGGCGTGCCGTTCGACGCCGACGCCATCCGCCGGCCGGCGCCGCCCGCCGCGCCCGATCTCGCCGTCGACACCGCCGAGGTGCCGCTGGTGAAGCTCGCCTGGGGGCGCAGCGGCGACAAGGGCGACAAGGCCAACATCGGCATCATCGCCCGTCGGCCCGAGTACCTGCCGTACATCTGGGCGGCCCTCACCGAGGAGGCTGTCGCGGTCCGCTTCGCCCACTTCCTCCGCGGCCCGGTCGAGCGCTTCCTGCTTCCGGGCTCGAGCGCCATGAACTTCCTGCTGCACGACGTGCTCGGCGGCGGCGTGGCGAGCCTCAGGAACGACCCCCAGGGCAAGGGCTACGCCCAGGTCCTGCTGGACCATCCCATCACCGTGCCGGCCGCGCTGGCGGAGACGCTCTGACATGCCCGTCCATCACTCCCGCATCGACACCGCCTCCGACGGCTACGCCGACAACCGTGCAGGCATGCTCGGCCTGATCGAGAAGCTGCAGGCTCTGAACGCCCGCGGCGCCGCCATCTCGGAGCAGCGCCGGCCCCGCTTCGAGGAACGCGGCCAGCTCACCCCGCGGGAGCGCCTTTCCGCCATGCTCGATCCCGGCATGCCGTTCCTCGCCATCGGCAACATCGCCGGCTACCTCTACGACACGGCAGACGAGGAGAAGTCGCTGCCCGGTGGCAATGTGATCGTCGGTATCGGTTTCATCGCGGGCGTGCGCTGCGTGGTCTCCGTCAGTGATTCCGGCATCCAGGCGGGCTCGCTCACCGAGCCCACCGCCTACCGCATCCTGCGCGGCCAGGAGATCGCGCTGGCGCAGAAGCTGCCCTTCGTGCACAGCGTGGAGAGCGCCGGCGCGAACCTCATGCAGTACAAGGTGAGCGGCTTCCTGGGCGGCGGCACCTTCTTCGCCAACCTGGCGCGCCTGAGCGCGGCCGGCATCCCGGTGGTCAACATCCTGAACGGCTCGTCGACGGCCGGCGGCGCCTACATGCCCGGCCTGAGCGACTACGTCATTGCGGTGCGCGGCCGGGCGAAAGCCTTCCTGGCCGGACCGCCGCTGCTGAAGGCCGCCACCGGCGAGATCGCCACCGACGAGGAACTCGGCGGCGCCGAGATGCACTCGACCGTATCCGGACTGGTCGAGTACGTGGCCGAGGACGACGCCCACGCCGCGCTCATCGCCCGCGAGGTGGTGGCCCGGCTCGCCTGGAACGACCGCTGCCCGCGGCCCCCGACGCGCAGCGGCGCCGAGCCGCTGTACGACCCGGATGAGATCGCGGGCATCGTGCCGCTGGACTATCGCCGGCCCTACGAGGTGCGCGAGGTCATCGCCCGCATCGTCGACGGCTCGGACTTCCTGGACTTCAAGCCCCGCTACGGCCCCGGCACGGTCTGCGTGCAGGCGGAGATCCACGGCCAGGCCTGCGGCATCCTCGCCAACAACGCGCCCATCGACCCGGACGGCGCCACCAAGGCCACGCAGTTCCTGCAGCTCTGCGACCAGTCCGATCTGCCGGTGGTCTTCCTGCAGAACACCACCGGCTACATGGTGGGCCGGCATTACGAGCAGGGCGGCATGATCAAGCACGGCTCGAAGATGATCCAGGCCGTCACCAATATCTCGGTGCCGCGCCTGACGCTGATGATCGGCGCGAGCTACGGCGCCGGCAACTACGGCATGTGCGGCCGGGGCCTCGACCCGGACTTCCTGATGACCTGGCCGAACGCGAGCACCGGCGTGATGGGCGGCGACCAGGCGGCCACCACCATGTCCATCGTGACGAAGGCCGCGGCGAAGGCGAAGGGCCGGGAGCTGGACCCGGCGGAAGTCGAGGCCCAGGAGCGCCGCCTCGCCGAGCACTTCGACTCCCAGTCGAGCGCCTTCTACACCTCCGGCCACATGCTGGACGACGGCATGATCGATCCCCGGGACAGCCGCCGCACGCTCGGCTTCATGCTCGAGACGGTGTGGGAGGCGAGAAACCGCACGGTGAAACCCAACAGCTTCGGCATCGCGAGGATGTAACCATGAGCGACCTGCCCGACACGAAGAACCTGGACCTGGAGCTCGCCGGCGGCTGGCTCACCGTCTGGCTGAACCGGCCGAAGGCGAGGAATGCGCTCTCCGCCGGGATGATCGAGGAACTGATCGCCGTGCTGGAGTCGGTGCGCGACGACCGGGGGGTGCGCGGCATCACTTTCCGCGGCCGAGCCGGCATCTTCTGCGCCGGCGGCGACGTGAAGGGGTTCCGCGCCGTCTTCCAGGACGGCGGCCAGAGCGCCGACGACGTCGCCGCGGCCAGCCGCCGGGGCGGCGAGCTGTTCGCGCTGGTGGACTCCATGCCCCAGGTGGTGGTGATGCTGGTGGAGGGCGCGGCCGTTGCCGGCGGCCTCGGCATGGTGTGCGGCGGCGACGTGGTGGTGGTCACCCGGGATGCCCGCTTCGCGCTGACCGAAGCGCGCCTCGGCATCCCGCCGGCGCAGATCGCGCCCTACGTCGTGCGGCGCATCGGCCTGGCCGCCGCGCGGCGCATCATGCTGACCGCGGCCGAATTCGACGGCGCCGGCGCGAAGGAAATCGGCATCGCGGACTTCCTCGCCAACGATGCCGACGAGCTCGAGACCCTGGAGGCGGTGATACGCGCGGACGTGCTGCGCTGCGCGCCCGGCGCGATCGCCGTGACCAAGGAGCTGGCGCGGGCGGCGGTCCACCTGGACGCCGAGGCCATGACCGACCTCGCCGCCCGGCGCTTCGCCGAGTGCATGCTGGGCGAGGAGGGCCGCGAGGGCGTGGCCGCCTTCGTCGAGAAGCGCAAACCCGGCTGGTCGCCGTGACGCTGGAGTGCATCCTCGTCGCCAACCGGGGCGAGATCGCCTGCCGCATCATCCGCGGCGTTCAGGCGACCGGCCGCCGGGCCGTGGCGGTGTACTCCGAGGCGGATGCGGATGCCCCCCACGTGCGCCTGGCCGACGCGGCCGAGCGCATCGGCCCGCCGCCCGCCGCCGAGTCCTACCTGAACATCGAGGCTATTTTGCGCGCGGCGGAGATAGCCGGCGCCGACGCCGTGCATCCCGGCTATGGCTTCCTGGCCGAGAACGCGGACTTCGCGCGCGCCTGCACCGACGCGGGGCTCACGTTCATCGGCCCGCCCGCCGAGGCCATCGAACTGATGGGCAACAAGGCGGCGGCCAAGCGGCGCATGGTCGAGGCGGGCGTGCCCTGCGTGCCCGGCTACGAGGGCGAGGACCAGGGCCACGACGCCTTCGCCGCCGCTGCCCGTGACATCGGCTATCCCGTCATGGTGAAGGCGGCCGCGGGCGGCGGCGGCCGCGGCATGCGCCGGGTGGAGCGCGAGGCCGATCTCGAATCCGCCCTCGCGCTCGCCCGCAGCGAGGCCGAGAACGCCTTCGGTTCCGGCGAGCTGATCCTGGAGAAGGCGGTGCTCGACGCCCGCCACGTGGAGATGCAGGTATTCGCCGATGACCACGGCGCCGTCATCCACCTGGGCGAGCGGGACTGCTCCGTCCAGCGCCGCCACCAGAAGGTGGTGGAGGAGGCGCCATGCCCGGTGATGACCGAGAGGCTGCGCGAGGCCATGGGCGCCGCTGCGGCGGGCGCTGCCCGCAGCATCGACTACCGGGGCGCCGGCACCGTCGAGTTCCTGCTGGACGCGTCCGGTGAGTTCTACTTCCTGGAGATGAACACCCGGCTGCAGGTCGAGCATCCGGTAACGGAGATGGTGACGGGCCTGGATCTGGTCGCTCTGCAGCTGCGGGTGGCCGAGGGACGCGGCCTCGGCATCGAGCAGCACGAAGTGGCGCTGCAGGGCCACGCCATCGAGGTGCGCCTGTACGCCGAGGACCCCGCCCGGGACTTCATGCCGGCCACGGGCTGCATCGATCTGTGGCTGCCGCCGTCGGGCGAGGGCATCCGGGTGGATGCGGGCGTCGCGAGCGGCTCGGAGATCTCGCCCTGGTACGACCCGATGGTGGCCAAGATCATCAGCCATGGCGAAACCCGGGACGCCGCCCGGCTGAACCTGATCCGCGGGCTGGAGGGCACGGCCCTGTTCGGTGTGGCGAACAACCGGGACTTTCTGATCGAGGTGCTGCGGCGGCCGGACTTCGCCGAGGGCCGGGCCACGACGGCCTTCCTCGAGGAGCAGGCCGAGGGCGTCTCCGGCGGCGGTCCGCAGCCAGTCGATGCCGCCGTCGCGGCGCTGCTGGAATATACGCTGGCCGGCGAGGCCGCGCTGGCGGCCAGCGTCGGCGTATCGCCCCGGCTGCTCGGCTGGTCGAGCGCCGGCCGGCTGGTGTCGCGCTACCGCTACGAGCTGGACGGCCAGCCGGTCGATCTCGCCGTCAGCCCTGCGCCCGACGGCACGGCAACGGTGGCCGGCGCGGGCGGCGAATGGCGGCTGCGCATCCTCGGGCGGGAAGCGCACCGGGCGCGCATTGCCATTGACGACCGCATCGTGGAGGTGCTGTTCCACCTGTCCCGCCCGGGGTTCATCCACGTGTCGGTGGACGGGCGCGCCGCTGCGTTCGAGAATCTGAGAGAGAGCGTCGCGGCGGCCGAGGAGGTCGGCGGCGGCCGCGTGGCCGCGGCCATGCACGGGCTGATCACCGAGATCGCCGTCGCGCCCGGCGCAACCGTCACGCGGGGCACCCGCCTGCTGGTGCTGGAGGCGATGAAGATGCAGCACGAGGTGCGCGCTGAGATCGACGGCGTGGTCACCGCCGTGCACTGCGAGGCCGGCCGACAAGTGGCGGCCGACGAACTGATCCTGGAAATCGAGCCGGCGGACGACGACGCGGCCTGAGCCGCCGGCGATCCTGACTCACTGGAGGAATCTATGAAATCAGCCCTGTGCGAGCGACTCGGCATCGAGTTCCCGCTGTTCGCTTTCAGCCACTGCCGCGACGTGGTGGCGGCCGTCTCCCGTGCCGGCGGTATGGGCGTGTTCGGCGCGGTGACGCTGCCGCCCGACCGGCTCGAGGAGGAGCTTTCCTGGATCGACGACCATGTCGACGGCAAGCCCTACGGCGTGGACCTGATCGTGCCCAACAAGGTGGAGGGCAAGGGCCAGTCCTTCGACGAGAATCAGTTGCTCGCCGCCGTACCGGACGCGCACAAGCAGTTCGCAGCGGGCCTGCTCGCGAGTCGGGACATCCCCACGGAAGACCTGGACGATGAGCGGCGCGAGCACGTGCGCTTCGCGAAGAACCTGCAGGAAGGCGGCGCCGGCGAGCTGCTGGAGGTGGCGTTCTCCCATCCCATCAAGCTCATCGCCAACGCACTCGGCGTGCCGCCGCAGATCATGCTCGACATGGGCAAGCAGCACGACGTGGCCGTTGCGGCGCTGGTCGGTGCGAAGGAACATGCCATCCGCCAGGTGAACGCCGGCGTCGACATCCTGGTGGTGGCCGGCGGTGAAGCCGGCGGCCACTGCGGCGACGTTTCCACCCTGGTGCTGGTGCCGGAGGTCTGCGAGGCGGTGCGGCCCATCAGCGACGTGCCGATCCTGGCTGCCGGCGGCATCGTCACCGGCCGGCAGATGGCGGCCTGCATGGCCATGGGCGCGGACGGCGCCTGGACCGGCTCCGTCTGGCTGACCACGGCCGAGGCCGAGACCAACCCGGTGGTGAAGGAGAAGATGCTGAAGGCGAGCTCGCGGGACACCGTGCGCTCGCGCAGCCGCACGGGCAAACCGTCGCGTCAGCTGCGCTCGCCGTGGACCGATGCCTGGGAGTCCGGCGACAGCCCGCAGCCCCTGCCCATGCCGCTGCAGTCCCTGGTCAGCGAGCCGGCGCTCAGGAAGCTGGACAAGCTGGCCCAGGGCGGTCACGCCGGCGCGGGCGAGCTCGCCACCTACTGGGTGGGCCAGGGCGTCGGTCTCATGAACCAGGAGAAGTCCGTGCGCGCCGTGGTGCAGGAGTTCCAGGAGGATTTCCTCGCCGCCTACGAGCGGCTCGGCGAGTTCCTCGACGACTGAAATCCCACGGCGACCGGGGAGGCAGCCATGTTCCAGCAGGTGATCGATTTCCGCGACGAGAGCGAGGCGCTTCACCAGCTGCTCGCGCCGCTGGCCGACGAGCAGTTCGCACGGCCCACCCAGTTCAAGGGCTGGACCATCGACGACGTCGTCGGCCACCTGCACATCTGGAACCGGGCGGCCGCGCTGTCGCTGGCGGACCCGGAGGCGTTCCAGCAGTTCATGACGGAGGTGATGGCCGCGGTGCAGAGAGGCGGCATGCGGGCCTTCGAGCGGAAGTGGCGCGGCGAGCTCGCCGGCCGCGCCCTGCTGGAGGCGTGGCGGGAGTTCTACCTGCCGATGTGCGAGCGCTTCGGCGAGGCGGACCCGAAGTCGCGCGTGCAATGGGCCGGCCCGGACATGAGCGTGCGCTCGGCCATCACGGCCCGCCACATGGAGACGTGGGCCCACGGCCAGGAGGTCTACGACGAACTCGGCGTCGTGCGCCGGGACACCGACCGGATAAAGAACATCGCCGTGCTCGGCATCAACACCTTCGGCTGGACCTTCCGCAATCGGGGCCTGGAGATGCCGGAGCAGCCGCCGTTCGTCCGCCTCGATGCGCCCTCCGGCGCCGTCTGGGAGTTCAACGAGCCGAGCGACGTGAACTACGTGGCCGGTGACGCCACCGAGTTCTGCCAGGTGGTGACCCAGACCCGCAACGTGGCGGATACGAGTCTCGACGTGAAGGGCGAGACCGCCGTTCGCTGGATGGCCATGGCCCAGTGCTTCGCCGGCCCGCCGGAAGACCCGCCCGAACCAGGCACCCGCCACACGGTGAAATAGCGCCGCACCTTTCTATCCTGGCCGCCCTGCGGGGGAATCCGCTCGATGACGTGCCAACGTCTGGAGAAACCTGGATCGGGCCTGAAGGCCCTCCTACTGTGGTGCGTTTCGGTTTACCCGAATTGCTGCAGCGCAAAAAGCCTGTAGCATCGGGCGAGCCTTTTTGTGCACGATGCGGGGTCGAGACGATGGCGGACAAGGGTGGCGGAGAAGAAAAAGGGACCTCTCTGGCGGCATCACTGGACGATTTCGTCAGGGAATATCAGCCGCTGACCACGCAGAATGCCGGGAAGCTGGACCGGGAGGTGCGTTCGCTGATCGCCCGCGCCACCCGGGGCATGTCGCCGGTGGAGCTCTCGCTGGCGTACCTCGACTGGCTGGTGCATCTCACCCTCTCGCCTGGCAAGGTCGCGCTGCTCACTCAGAGCTTCATACGCAAGACCGTCCAGCTGGGCATCTACAACCTCAAGGCCATGTTCGGCCGCGGCGGGGAACCGCCGGCGCGGATCACGGAGCGGCGGATGCAGAGCGAGGCCTGGCAGCGCTGGCCGTTCAACGTGATGGCCCAGGGGTATCAGCTCAGCCAGAACTGGTGGCACGAGGCCACCACCGGCGTGGACGGCGTCGACCGGTCCCGTGAACAGCTGGTCGCCTTCATGGCGCAGCAGATCCTGAGCCTCGCCTCGCCGATGAACGTGCCGGTCACGAATCCGGATGTCATCCAGACCACCGTCGCGGAGCGGGGCCGCAATCTGCTGCGCGGCGCGCGCAACCTCGTGGACGACCAGCTGCGCAAGGCGCGCAACCTGCCGCCGCCGGGGGTCGAGGCCTACCGGCCCGGCGAGAGCGTGGCCGTGACGCCGGGCAAGGTGGTCTACGAGAACCGCCTGATCGAGGTGATCCAGTACACGCCGCAGACCGGGGAGGTGGGCGCCGAGCCGGTGCTGATCACTCCCGCCTGGATCATGAAGTACTACATCCTGGATCTCTCGCCGAAGAACTCGCTGGTCCGCTACCTGGTGGAGCAGGGCAAGACGGTGTTCATGATTTCCTGGAAGAACCCGACCGAAGCCGACCGGGACCTGGGCATGGACGACTACCTGAACCTGGGCATCATGGATGCGCTGGACGCGGTGAGCGCCATCGTGCCGCGGCGCAAGATCCACCTGGTGGGTTATTGCATCGGCGGCACGCTGGCCTACGTCGCCGCGGCGAAGATGGCCCGGGACGGCGACGAGCGGCTGAAGTCGCTGACGATCTTCGCCGCTCAGGCGGACTTCACGGAGGCCGGCGAGATCCGGCTGTTTCTCTCCGACAGCATCGTCTCGTTCCTCGACAGCTTCATGTGGAAGCAGGGCTATCTCGGCGTCGAGAACATGGGTGGCGCGTTCGCCGCCCTCAGAGTGAGCGATCTCGTGTACGCGCCCGCGGTCGACCGCTACGTCCTCGGCAAGGAGCCGCAGCTGAACGACCTCATGGCCTGGAACGCCGACGGCACCCGCATGCCGCCGCGCATGCATTCCGACTACTTGCGCCGGCTGTACCTGGACAACGACCTGGCCGAGGGCCGCTTCGAGGTGGAGGACGAGAAGGTGCACCTTGACGCCATCGACGTGCCGCTGTTCGTCGTCGGCACGGAGACCGATCACGTCGCGCCGTGGAAGTCCGTGTACAAGATCAACCGGCTGACCAACGCGGAGGTGACCTTCCTGCTCACCAGCGGCGGCCACAATGCAGGTATCATCAGCGGCCCCAGCCATCCGCGGCGCCGCTACCGCCTGCGCACCCACGCGCCGGGCGAGAGCTACATCGCGCCGGAGCGGTGGCTGGCCGAGACGCCGCCGGAGGACGGCTCCTGGTGGCCGGTGTGGGACGCGTGGCTGGACGCGCAGACCACCAGCCGGGTGAAGCCGCCGTCCGTGGGCGCGCCGCGCAAGGGCTACCGCCCGCTGCGCGATGCGCCGGGCGAGTACGTCTTCGGCTGAACGACACGCATTCGATAACGACAACGAGGAGCAATCATTCCCATGGACCTCAAAGACAAGACCATTGCGATCACCGGTGGCGGGCGCGGACTCGGCGCCGCGATGGCACTCCGCCTGGCCTCCCGCGGCGCGAAGCTGGCCCTGGTGGACCTCGACGAGGACGCCCTGAAGTCGACCGCCTCGGAATGCGAGAAGGCCGGCTCGTCCCAGGTGGCGGTTTACAAGGCCAACGTCGCCGAGGAGGAGTCGGTGGTCACGCTGTTCGAGGACATCGGCAGTGATTTCGGCGCGCTGCACGGGCTGGTCAATAACGCCGGCATCACCCGGGACGCACTGACGCTGAAGGTCAAGGACGGCGAGCTGGTCTCGAAGATGTCGCTGGAACAGTGGCAACTGGTCGTCGACGTGAACCTCACCGGCGTCTTCCTGTGCGGCCGGGAGGCGGCGGCGAAGATGATCGCCACCGGCTCGAAGGGCTGCATCATCAACATCTCCTCCATTTCCCGCGCGGGCAACATGGGCCAGGTGAACTACTCGGCCACCAAGGCCGGCGTCGAGGCGATGGCCGTGGTGTGGGCCAAGGAGTTCGCCCGCTACGGCATCCGCGCAGCGGCCATCGCGCCGGGCTTCATCGGCACGGAGATGGTGATGTCCATGAAGCCGGAAGCCCGCGAGAAACTCACCAAAGGCATACCATCCGGCCGCGTGGGCGACCCGGACGAGATCGCCCACGCGGTGCAGTTCATCCTGGAGAACGACTACGTGAACGGCCGCTGCATCGAGGTGGACGGTGCATTAAGGTTGTAGGAGGGGATTTATCCCCGATTCGATATCGGGCTGTACGAGGGCCTTCAGGCCCGACCCCGATTGCCATCTTCAAAAACGGGGGTCGGGCCTGAAGGCCCTCCTACCTGCATGAGAAACGCGAGGGGGGAGACGATGAACGACAACCAATCATCCGCGACGAAACAGATGATCGGAGGCGAGGTGCTGGCCGCCATGCTGGCGAAGGAGGGCGTGGACACGATCTTCGGCATCGTGGACGGCACCTATCTCGGCTTCTACACCGCGTTCCAGAAGTACGGCATCCGGCTGGTTTCGCCGCGGCATGAATCCACCGCTGCGCACATGGCCGGCGCCTATGCCCGGGCCACCGGCAAGCTCGGCGTCTGCATGGCCAGCAACGGTCCCGGCGTGGCCAACATCCTGCCCGGCGTGGCCGTGGAGCAGGGCGAGGGCAACCGGGTGCTGCTGATCACGAGCTGCCGGCGCACCGGGCTCGCGTATCCGGACCGGGGCGGGACGTTCCAGTACTTCGATCAGGTGGGCACCACGGCGCCCATGAGCAAGTGGTCGGGCGCGGTGGCCACGCCGGACCGGCTGCCGGAGCTGGCCCGGGAGGCGTTCCGCATGTCCTGGATCGGGCGTCCCGGCGTCGTCCACCTGGACGTGCCCGAGAACCTGATGAACGGGCCCGCGGATTATCCCGCCGACTTCCTTCGCGAGCCGGCCGGCTACCGGCCGGTGACGCCGCTGGCAGTCGATCCCGATCAGGTGCGTGCGGCGGCGGACATGCTGCGCGAGGCGCAGCTGCCGATGCTCCACGGCGGAACGGGCATCGTGCATGGCGATGCCGCGCAAGAGCTGCAGGCCGTGGCCGATCTGCTGCAGGCGCCCGTCACGGTCAGCTGGGGCGCCCGCGGCGCGCTGGACGAATCCAGCCCGCTGGCCATACCCAACAGCACCCTGGACGTGGCCCGGGAGGCGCGCGGCCGCAGCGACCTGTTCCTGATTCTCGGCTCCCGGGTCGGCGAGACCGACTGGTGGGGCCGCGGCCGCTTCTGGGGCGGTACGGACCCGGAGGTGCCCAAGCGCACCGTCCAGGTGGACATCGACCCGGACATCATCGGCCGCAACCGCCCCGTGGACCTCGGCATCGTCGGCGACGTCAAGGTGTTCCTGCGGGCGCTGCGCGCCGAACTGGAGCGCGAGCCGGTGGCCGAGGCGCTGATAACCACGCGCGGTCAGGCCATCGCGGAACTCGCCGAAGCCCGCGCGAAGGTCCGGGCCAGCCTGGACGCCGTGCTCGCCTCGGACACCTCGCCCATGCATCCGGCCCACGTGCCGGCGAAGGCGCGGGAGGTGTTCGGCGACGACGGCATGCTGGTGATCGACGGCGGCAACACGGCGGTGTGGTGCGCGCACTACTATCGCAACGCCAGGCCGGATGCGGTCTACTCAACGTTCAAGTTCGGCATGCTCGGTGCCGGCGTCGGCCAGGCTCTGGGCGTGAAGACGGCCTGCCCGGATCGCCCCGTGGTCTGCATCATCGGCGACGGCGCCATGGCCATGCATATGCAGGAGGTGGAGACCGCGGTGCGCGAGAAACTGCCGCTGGTGTACGTGGTTCTCTGCGACAAGCAGTGGGGCATGGTCAAGCTGACCCAGACGGTGGGCATCGGCCAGCTGCGCCAGGCCATGGGCATCGACGCCGACTCCACCATCAACACGGACTTCGAGGAGACCCGCTTCGACGAGGT
>DASRVH010000031.1:0-49926 GCA_035655155.1 Woeseiaceae bacterium | reverse complement strand
CTGAACCCGCCGGTTTTCATCGGTGCGGCCGGTCTGATACTCGTATTCGTTCTGTTCAGCGCGATCTGGCCGGAAACGGCGAACCGCGTCTTCTCCGCCATCCAGGGCTGGATCACCGATACCTTCGGCTGGTTCTACATGCTGGCGGTCGCCACTTTCGTGATCTTCTGTCTCGGCATCGCCTTCAGCGGCTACGGCAGCATCAAGCTGGGTCCGGACGACTCGCAGCCGGACTACAGTTACGGCTCGTGGTTCTCCATGCTGTTCAGCGCCGGGATGGGCATCGGCCTGATGTTCTTCGGCGTGGCCGAGCCGGTCACCCATTTCGCCAATCCGCCCACCGGCGCGGGCGGCACGGTGGAAGCGGCCCGCGAGGCGATGAAGATCACCTTCTTCCACTGGGGCATCCACGCGTGGGCCATTTACGCGGTGATCGGGCTGGCGCTGGCCTACTACTCGTTCCGCCACAGCCTGCCGCTGACCGTGCGCTCCGCTCTGTATCCGCTCATCGGCGAGCGGATCCACGGCCCCATCGGCCACGCGGCCGATATCTTCGCCGTGCTGGGCACCATGTTCGGCGTGGCCACGTCGCTCGGCCTCGGCGTGCTGCAGGTCAATGCGGGTCTGGCCTACCTGTTCGACGTGCCGGAGAGTGTCCCGGTGCAGATGATCCTGATTACCGTGATCACGCTGATGGCCACGGTGTCGGTCGTCGCCGGCCTCGATGCCGGCATCAAGCGGCTCAGCGAATGGAACCTCCTGCTCGCGCTGATCCTGCTCGTGTTCGTGCTCGTTGCCGGTCCCACGGCGTTCCTGCTGACGGTGGCGGTGCAGAACACCGGCGCCTATCTCAGCGAAGTGGTGAACAAGACCTTCACGCTCTACGCGTACGAACCCAACGAATGGATCGGCGGGTGGACGCTGTTCTACTGGTCGTGGTGGATCGCCTGGTCGCCGTTCGTCGGCATGTTCATCGCGCGGGTCTCCCGGGGGCGCACCATTCGGGAGTTCGTGGTCGGCGTGCTGTTCGTGCCGGTCGGCTTCACGTTCATCTGGCTCAGCTTCTTCGGCAACTCGGCGATGGAGCTCGACCTCGGGGCGGCGTCCGGTGCGCTCAGCGCCGCCGTGCAGGAGAATCTGCCCACGGCGCTGTTCCGGTTCTTCGAATACTTCCCGTTCTCGCTGATCGCCTCGCTGATCGCCACCGTGCTCGTGGTGACGTTCTTCGTGACCTCCTCGGACTCCGGCTCGCTGGTGATCGACATCATCACGTCGGGAGGTTCCGACGACAATCCGGTCTGGCAGCGGACGTTCTGGGCGCTGCTCGAGGGCGTGGTGGCGGCGGCCCTGCTGCTGGCCGGCGGGCTCACCGCACTGCAGACGGCCTCCATCACGGCGGCCCTGCCGTTTACCTTCATCATGCTGGTGGTCTGTTACGGCCTGCTGCAGAGCCTCAGACTCGAGCGGATGCGACAGATCAGCCAGGACATGTCCGTCGGCATCCAGATCCGCGAGGCGTCGATCCCCTGGCGTCAGCATCTGCGCTCGATCATCCGCATGCCGAAACGGGAGCAGGTGGCGCGCTTTCTGCGCACGACGATACATCCGGCGCTCACGGAGGTGGCCGAAGAGCTCCGCGATGCGGGTTACGAGGTCGAGGTTACCGTGGACGACGACGAGGCGGCGCTGGCGGTCCGCCATGGCGAGGAGCGGGAGTTCCTCTACGCGGTCCGACCGCAGGTCTACACGGCCCCTTCCTACACGCTGGCCGAGACCCGGGAGCGCAGGGGCGACGGACCCCGGCATTATTTCGGTGCCGAAGTCCATCTGCTCGAGGGCAGTCAGCACTACGACGTGATGGGCTACACCAAGGAGCAGATCATCGGGGACGTGATCTCCCAGTACCGCAAGCACAGCCATTTCCTCCAGCAGGTGCGGTAGGGGCAGGGCATGGGGAACCGCCGCGCCAGGACGTCCCGCCATTGCGCGCCGGCCGCGGAGCGGCGCTGCCGGGGGTGGCTACCGGCCGTCCTCTGCCTGGCACTGGCGTTGCAGGCCACCGCGCAGCCGGCGGATGGCAGGGACGTCGATGCCCTGGCGGCCGAACTCGAGACGCTGAAGGAGCGCCTCTCCGAGCTGGAGGACCTGCGTGAACGGGTGCGGCTGCTGGAGCAACAGCTCGAGGAAGCCCGCGCGGGGCAGGGGAGGCTGGCCGATGCCGACCAGAAACGGGATCTGGCGGCGCTCTCGGAGGCCGACGCGGCAGCCGCGGAGGCGCCCGAGGATGGCATCGGCCTCGGCGGCGCCCTGCGCTTCAACCTGTTCTGGAACGATTTCGACGAGACCGTCGAGAGCAAGCGCGGCGCGGCGGGCCTGGACCTGTTCCGGATCGGTGCCGACGGCAGTCTCCGCAACCTGTTGCTCTCCGCCGAGTACCGGTTCTATCCGTTCATGCAGGTGATCCACCACGGCTGGGTCGGCTACGAGTTCGAGGACGAGAGTCGCCTGCAGGTCGGCATCACCCGGGTGCCGTTCGGGCTGCTGCCCTATGCCGCCCACAACTTCTGGTTCGGAGCGCCCTATTACCTGGGCCTGTCGGACGACTACGACCTGGGCGTGAAGTATCGCCGGACGGACGGCGCCTGGGAATGGCAGGCCGCTTTCTTCAAGAATGGCGAGCTGAGCAACGCGGCCGACCTCGATCGTTACTCCCTGGACGTGGTCTCCGCGGGCGACAGCGCCAACGAAGAAGTCAACCAGGGCAATCTCCGCGCTGCCTATACGTTCGGCGCCGGCACCTCGTGCAGCCACGAGGTGGGTTTCTCCGCCCAGTTCGGAGAGATCTACAACACCGAGACGGACGGCAGCGGCAGCCACTGGGCCGGCGCGGGGCACCTGGATACCCGCTGCGGACGCTGGAACCTGCAACTGCAGGCCGCACGCTACGGCTATTCGCCGGAGAATCCGCCGGGTGTTCCGGACGATACCATCCGTCTCGGCGGTTTCGGCTCGTCCTACGATGTGGCCTCGCGCGCCTCGGTCCTGGTCGCCAACGTCGCCTACAACCTGCCGGTGCCGTGGGCGGCCGTGGATCAGGTGACCTGTTACAACGATTACAGCATCGTGGTGAAAGATGACGACCGCTTCCGGGACTCCCAGCTGAACACCACGGGCTGCCTGGTGGGTGTGGGCCCCCTTTATGTGTATCTCGACCTGATCCGGGCCGAGAACATGGTCTTTTTTGGCGACGGATCCCTCGCCGGCGGCGACGAGTCCGGCTGGGACACGAGGTTCAATATCAATGTGGGCTATTACTGGTAACCGGGGCGCAGCGCTCCGTACGCTTCGCGGGCCGGCTCTGGCGGCACTCACGGCATTGCTGCTGAGCGCGTGGGCTGCCCCGCTGGCGGCCGGGAACGACGAACTCACGGTCGTCTCCTGGGGCGGTGCCTACACGCGCAGCCAGATCCTCGGTTTCGTCCGGGACTTCGAGCAGGAGACCGGCATCGACGTGGAGATGGTCGACTACGCGGGCGGCATCGAGGAGATCCGCTCCCAGGTGCGGGCGTGGAACGTGAAATGGGACATCGTGGACCTGCAGCTCTACGATGCCATCCGTGCCTGCGACGACGATCTGCTGGTCGAGATCGATCCCGCGACGCTGCCGCCGGCGCCGGACGGCACGCCCGCCGTCGACGACTTCCTGCCGGGGGCGCTGATGCGTTGCGGGGTCGGCAACCTGGCCGGCTCGACCGTCGTGGCCTGGGACCAGAGCCGCGTGGAGCGGTCGCCGCAGCGGCTCGAGGATTTTTTCGACCTGGGCGCCTTCCCCGGCCGGCGCGGCCTGCGGCGCACGCCGCAGACGAATCTGGAGTGGGCGCTCATCGCGGACGGCGTGCCGCCTGAGCGCGTCTACGAGGTGCTGGAGACCGAGGAGGGCGTCGACCGGGCCTTCGCGGTGCTGACGAAGCTGAAGCCCCACATCGAGTGGTGGCGTCTCGGCGAGGAGGCGGTGCGCCTCCTCGAGACCGGCCGCGTGGTCATGACCAGCGCCTACAACGGGCGCGTTCACAGCGCAGCCGAGCGGGGCGAGCCGTTCTCCATCCTCTGGGACCACCACGCCCGTTATATCGACGTGTGGGCCATCCCGAAGCACAGCGAGAACCGGGAGGCGGCGCTCGGGTTCCTGCGTTTCGCGACCTCCACGCAGAGCCTCGCGGCCCAGGCCCGCCATATCCCCTACGGACCGCTGCGCCGTTCGTCGCTGGAGGTACTCGAACCGGCGGTGAAGGTGAATCTGCCGACCGGCCCGGGCAACCTGGAGCAGATGTTCCAGACGGATGCGGCCTGGTGGGCAGAGCATCTGCCGGAGCTGCAGACCCGGTTCGAGCGCTGGCTGGAGCGGCCCGTGATGGTGCCGAAGGAGTGGCCGGCGCGCTGAGTGCAGAGCGCGGGCGGAGGATGGCCCGGAGTGGTGCCCAGGAGAGGACTTGAACCTCCACGGGGTTGCCCCCACTAGCACCTGAAGCTAGCGCGTCTACCAATTCCGCCACCTGGGCAGGCGCGGAGCGCGTAGAATGCGCCCCGACGGAGGCGCGAGACTCTACTCAAGGGCGATACCCTTGTCAATCGCGCCCGATTTCAGAACAAGGAACGATTTTGGCTAAACGGAACAGGAACAGACAGGGCGGCGGACGCCGCCGCAAGAGCGGCCAGGAAGGCCAGGAGACGAAGACCTATCAGCACCCGGTGCCGGACCGGCGCCAGATTCTGGACACGCTGGAGTCGAAGGGGCGGCCGCTGCACTTCGACCAGATATCCGAGGCCTTCGAGCTCACCGAGAGCAAGCACCGCCGCGCCCTCGGCGAACGGCTGAAGCGCATGATCACCGGCGGGCAGCTGATTCTGAACCGGAATCAGGAATACTGCCTGACCGAGCGGCTGCAGCTGGTGCCCGGTGTGGTCCAGGCGCATCCGGACGGCTTCGGCTTCCTGATCCCGGACGAGGGCGGCGAGGACGTATACCTCTCGCCCCGGGAGATGCAGGAGGTCATGCACGACGACCGCATCGCCGTGAAGGTGATCCGGCGCGACCACCGGGGCCGCCCGGAAGGCAAGGTCATCGAGGTGCTGGAGCACCGCACCCGCGAGATCGCCGGCCAATACATCCGCGAGCGCGGCATCGGGCTGGTGCTGCCCGACAACCCGCGCATCCAGCACAGAATACTGATTCCCCGGGAAGAGGCGGCCGGCGCGAAGCACGGCGAGATGGTGGTCGCCGAGCTGGTCGACTTCCCGTCCCGCCAGGAACAGCCAACCGGCCGTATCACCCGCGTGCTCGGCGCGCCCGGGCAGCGCGGCATGGCCACCGATCTCGCCATCCACGCGCACGGCATCCCCCATCAATGGCCGGCCGGAGTGCATGAGGAGGAGAAGGCCTTCGGCAAACACGTGCCGGCTTCGGCCAAGGAGGGACGGCGCGACCTGCGCGACCTGCCGCTGGTCACCATCGACGGCGCCGACGCCAGAGACTTCGACGACGCCGTCTACTGCGAGCCCGTGGAGAACGGCTGGCGCCTGCTGGTGGCCATCGCGGACGTGGGCCACTACGTCGAGCGCGGCTCGGATATCGACCGGGAGGCGACCAAGCGCGGCACGTCGGTCTATTTCCCGGACCGGGTGGTGCCGATGTTGCCGACCGTGCTGTCCAACGGGCTGTGCTCGCTGAACCCGAAGGTGGACCGACTCTGCCTGGTCTGCGAGATGATCGTGGGGCCCGGCGGCAAGGTGCGCCGATCGACCTTTTACGAGGGGCTGATGCGCTCCGCCGCCCGGCTCACATACGAGCAGGTCGGTAACCTGATCGAGGGCGCGAAGCCCGGCGATGCCGGGGTGGGCGACGAGATCGCGCCCCACATCCGCAACCTGCATGACGTCTATCGGGCCTTCGCGAAGGCCCGCGCCAGGCGCGGCGCGCTGGAGCTCGACATCCCGGCCGTCAGGATCGAACTGGACGAGGGCGGCGAGATCGAGGCGATCCGGGCATTCGAGCGCAACGACGCGCACCGCCTCATCGAGGAGTGCATGGTCGCGGCCAACGTGGAGGCCGCGAAGTACCTGCGTCGCCACAAGGTGCCGACGCTGTATCGCGTCCACGCGAAGCCGGATCCGGAGAAGTTCCAGGACTTCCGCGAGTATCTCCTCGGTCTGGGGCTGAAGGTGCCGCATCCCGAGCATGTGGAGGCAAAAGACTTCGGCAAGCTGATGCAGGAGGTGCAGGACCGGCCCGACTCCCAGGCCATCTCCATGGCGCTGCTGCGCTCGATGGCGCACGCCGAGTACACGCCGGAGAACATCGGCCATTTCGGCCTGGCCCTGAACGCCTACGCCCATTTCACCTCGCCGATCCGCCGTTACCCGGACCTGCTGGTGCATCGGGCCATCAAGCACCTGGCGAATGGCGGCAAGCCGAAGGCGTTCGCCTACGACCGGGGCGACATGGAGCGGCTGGGCCAGCTCACCTCGGCCCACGAGCGTCGGGCCGAGGACGCCACCCGGGAGGTGGAGGCCTGGCTGAAGTGCCAGTTCATGGAAGACAAGATCGGCAACCAATACGAGGGCGTCGTGACGGGCGTGACCCACTTCGGCCTGTTCGTACAGATCCCCGAGTATCAGATCGACGGCCTGGTACACGTCTCCACCCTCGGCAACGACTACTACGAATACGACGCGGGCTCCCAGCGCCTGGTCGGCAGTCGCAGCGGCAAGGCGTACGCTCTCGGCGACGAGCTGCCGGTGACCGTCAACCGGGTGGACATGGATACCCGGCGCATCGACTTTCGGCTCGCCGACGGCGGTGACTAGCGCCCGCTTCAGCGCCGGCATCCATGCCGTGGCGCGTCTGCTGGACGAGGATCCGGGCCGGGTTCGCCGGCTGCTCGTGGATCGCCGGGTGGACAACGAACGCATCTCGGGGTTGCTGGAGAGCGCCGGCGGTGCCGACGTAGCCGTCGAGCGGGTGGCGCGGAACCGGCTGGACGCGCTCGCCGCCGGCACCCGGCATCAGGGCGTCGTGGCGGAGCTCCGAGGCGCCTCGTCGCTGGACGAGGCGGCGCTGCGCACGCTGGTCGAGGAGCGTCTCACGGCCGGCGGGGCCGTGCTGCTGCTGGTGCTGGACGGCGTTCAGGACCCCCACAACCTCGGGGCCTGCCTGCGCACGGCGGACGCCGCGGGCGTGGACGCCGTGATCATCCCGCGCCGCCACGCCGCCGGCATCACGCCGGCGGTCCGGAAGGTGGCGACGGGCGCGGCCGAGTCGGTGCCCCTGGCCCGGGTGGAACGCCTGGCGCGGGTGATCGACTGGTTGCACGACTACGGGGTACGGGTCATCGGCACCGCGGACGACGCCGACGCCGGGCTCTACGAGGCGGACCTCACGGGTCCCGTCGCCCTGGTGCTCGGCGGCGAGGAGCGGGGCATGGCGGCAGCCGTCGCGGAGCGCTGCGATGCCGTGATCGCCATCCCGATGGCCGGCAGCGTGGAGAGCCTGAACGTGTCCGTGGCGGCCGGGGTGTGCCTGTACGAGGTCTGCCGACAGCGCCGGTCGATTGCGTCTGCGCCGGGGCTCGGTTAATATTCGCGGCCCGCTTCGGCGCGGGACTCCACATAACCTCTTGCCGCACCGGATGGCGGGCGGCTGTAATCCGAAAGGGGATACGATGAGACACTACGAGATCGTGTTTCTGGTCCACCCTGACCAGAGCGAACAGGTACCGGCCATGGTGGAGCGGTACGAGAGCATGATCACCGACGGCGGCGGTACCGTTCACCGCCTCGAGGACTGGGGCCGTCGCCAGCTCGCCCATCCCATCGCCAAGGCCCACAAGGCCCATTACGTCCTGATGAACATCGAGTGCGCCAGAGAGACGCTCGATGAGCTCACCGGCGCGTTCAAGTTCAACGACGCCGTGCTCCGCCACCTCGTGATCAAGCGCGACAAGGCCGTCACCGAGGCCTCGCCGATGGCCAAGGCCGTCGAGGACGAGAAGGCCAAGGAGCGCGAGGCCCAGCGTCGCCGCGACGCCCGCGCCGAGGCCGAGGCCCGTGCCCGTGCCGCCGAGGAGGAGGAGAAGACCGAGGACGAGAACGAGAAAGAGGACGAGACGAAGGAAGAGACCGTGGAAGCGGCCTCTGCCGAGGAGAGCGGCGAGGAAGTCGCCTCCGAGACGTCCGCAGAAGACAGCGAGACGGCGAAAGCCGGCTCCGCCTGAACAGGAGTATTGCCATGAGTCGCTATTCCCGCCGGCGCAAGTACTGCCGTTTCACCGCCGAAGGCATCGAAGAGATCGACTACAAGGACATCGGCCTGCTGAAGAGCTTTATCTCGGAGACGGGCAAGATCGTTCCCAGCCGCATCACCGGCACGAAGTCCCACTACCAGCGGCAGCTGTCCACGGCCGTCAAGCGCGCCCGCTACCTGGCGCTGCTGCCTTACACCGACCGTCACTGACGGCCGGGCCGCCGGCCTCTCCGAGCACAAGGCCGGCGGCGGGTCCCATGCGACAGATCGCTGTCTGGATTACTGCCCGCTTTCATCGCGCGGTGCTGGTGATAGCGGCGCTGTTCCCGGTACTGCCGGTGTTGAGCGGCGCGACCACCGTGCTGACGGTGCTGGCTCGGGGCCTGCGCGAGGGAGCCGCGGCGGCCTTCCTGGCTTCCGTGCTGCTGATCGCCGCGGTGGCCGTGATGCAGGATTTCCAGATGTCGCTGGTGGGGTATCTGGCGCTGGTGCAGGGAGGCAGCCTGGCCGCGGTCTGGCTCCTCGTGTCCACCCGCTCCCTGACGCTGACGGCGCAGGCGCTCGCGGTCCTGATGCTGATGGGCGTCGGTGTGTTCTACGCGCAGGTGGACGACGTGGCGGGCTTCTGGCGGCCGTTCCTGGAGCAGTTCGCCGGCAATATCGCCGAGGCCGGCGGCATGGCCATGGACGCCTCGGCGTTCGTGGCCACCGCGCAGGTGCTGATCACCGGTCTGGCCTTCGGCATGACCTGGGTCGGCACGATGCTGGTGATCCTGCTGGGCTATGCGCTGTATGCCCTGCTGCCGGAGCGCGAACCCGTATTCGGCCGCTTCCGGGAGCTGAACCTGGGGCGCACACTGGCGCTGGCCACGGCCGTCATCAGCGTGGCGGCGACACTGACCAGCTCGCCGTGGCTGGTGAATTCGGCGCTGGCGCTGCTGGTCGCGTTCGTCGTGCAGGGCCTCGCGCTGGTGCACGGTTTGTTCGTGGCGCGGCAGTGGCCGCCGGCGCTGCTGATCGTGATATACGTACTGGCGATACTGC
Organism: Woeseiaceae bacterium; assembly: GCA_035655155.1. Classification (GTDB taxonomy): domain Bacteria; phylum Pseudomonadota; class Gammaproteobacteria; order Steroidobacterales; family Woeseiaceae; genus Lentisalinibacter. The sequence continues at coordinate 40,583 of DASRVH010000031.1, read as the reverse complement.
CGTCGCCGGTCTCCGGTGCCGTCATCGGGATGCTGTCCCTGGGCGGTTACCTCGACGCCTGGATCGACATCCGCCGGCGCGTGCCGGCCGTCTCCGGGCAGGAATGAATCTGGTAACGTAGGCTGCCTGGCGCAGCACTCTGACAACGGGTGAACGGAATGGAAGTGATACTGCTCGAGAAGATCGAAAACCTCGGCACCATCGGCGACAAGGTGACCGTGAAGTCCGGCTACGGCCGCAACTACCTGCTGCCCCAGGGCAAGGCGACGCTGGCCACCAAAGCCAACGTGGCGAAGTTCGAGGCCATGCGCGCGGAGTTCGAGAAGCAGGCCGCCAGCGAGCTGGATGCCGCCAAGGCCCGGGCGGAGAAGCTCGCCGACATGCGGGTCGAGATTCCGGCCAAGGTGGGTCCGGAGGGCAAGCTGTTCGGCTCGGTGGGCACCGCCGAGATCGCCGACGCGGTGACGGAGAAGGGCGTCGAGATCGAGCGCGCCGAGGTGCGACTGCCGGAAGAGGGCCCGCTGCGCGAGGCGGGCGAGCACACCGTCGGTGTGCACCTGCACGCCGACGTCGACGTCGAGATCACCGTGGCGGTGGTCCCGGAGGAGCCGGAGACGGGCGCCCCGGGCGCCTAGCAGCCGCAGGGGGGAGCCGTCGACGACTCGATAACCATGGTCCGGGCACTGGAAGAGCAGGAGGCGCGCGAGGCGGCGGAAACGCGCCTGCGCACGCCGCCGCACAGTATGGAGGCCGAGCAGTCGCTGCTCGGCGGGCTGATGCTGGACAACGCCGCCTGGGACAAGGTGGCGGACATCGTCACGGCGCAGGACTTCTACCGCAAGGACCACCAGCTCATCTTCGAGGCCATCGGGCGCTTATCCGAGAGCGGCCAGCCGTCCGATGCGGTCACGCTGCACGAGCACCTGGACAACCGCGGCGAGCTGGGCAAGGTCGGCGGTCTGGACTACCTGGCCACGCTGGCGAACGAGACGCCGAGCTCGGCCAACGTGCGCGCTTACGCGGAGATCCTGCGCGAGCGCTCCGTGCTGCGCCAGCTGATCTCGGCCGGCAACGAGATAGCGGGCAGCGCGTTCACCACGGAAGGGCGCACGGCCAGCGAGCTGGTGGACGATGCCGAGCGCCGGGTCTTCGAGATCGCGGAACAGGGCTCCCGGCGGGGCGGTTTCAAGAGCCTCAAGTCCATCCTGCCGGAGACCATCGACCGGATCGACATGCTGCATCAGTCGGACGGCGATATCACCGGCATCTCCTCCGGTTACACGGAGTTCGACAAGATGACGGCGGGCCTGCAGAACGGCGACCTGATCATCATCGCCGGCCGCCCCTCCATGGGCAAGACGACCCTCGCCATCAACATCGCGGAGAATGCCTCCATCGGCGCGAAGGTGCCGACCGCCATCTACTCCATGGAGATGAGCGCCGACCAGCTCGCCTTCCGCATGATCTCCTCGCTCGGCCGCGTGGATCAGAGTCACCTGCGCACGGGCCGCTTCCCCGACGAGGACTGGTCCCGCATCAACACGGCCGTGCAGCTGATGTCCGACGCGCCGATCTTCATCGACGATACGCCGGCCATGTCGCCGACGGAGATGCGGGCCCGCGCCCGGCGGCTGAAACGCGAGCACGGTCTCGGCCTGGTCGTGGTGGACTACCTGCAGCTGATGCAGGTGCCGGGCAACAAGGAGAACCGGGCCACCGAGATCTCGGAGATATCCCGCTCCCTGAAGGCGCTTGCCAAGGAACTGTCCGTGCCCGTCATCGCGCTCTCGCAGCTCAACCGTAGCGTCGAGCAGCGCCAGGACAAGAAGCCGGTGATGTCGGATCTGCGCGAATCCGGTGCCATCGAGCAGGATGCCGACATCATCTGCTTCATCTACCGGGACGAGGTCTACGATGCCGACTCGCCGCGCAAGGGCATCGCCGACATTACCATCGCCAAGCAGCGCAACGGCCCCACGGGCGAGTTCCCGCTCACCTTCCTGGGCCGTTTCACCAAGTTCGAGAACTGGGCGCCCGACGCCTGGGGCGACGGACCGTATCAGTGAGGGCGACGGCCTGCGCGCGGGTGCATACCGGCGCACTCAGGCACAACCTGGCCGAGCTGAAGAGACGCGCGCCAGGCTACCGGGTGATGGCCGTCATCAAGTCGAACGGCTACGGCCACGGGCTGGTGGCGGCCGCGACGGCGCTGGATGCCGCCGACGCCTTTGCGGTGGCACGCATGGAGGAGGCCCTGCGGCTCCGTGAGGCCGGCATCGACAAGCCGCTGGTGCTGCTCGAGGGCGTATTCGACAGCCACGACCTGGCGCTCGCGAGAGCGCAGCGGCTCGAGCTGGTCGTCCATTGCGCCGAGCAGATCGGCCTGCTGACCGATTCGGCGCCGGAGCTGCCCCTGACGGTGTGGCTGAAGGTGGATACCGGGATGCACCGACTGGGCATCGCCCCGGAAGACGTGGCGGAGGCGGTATGCGCGCTGCGCTCCTCGCCCGCCGTGGCCGAACTCCGGCTCATGACCCACTTCGCCCAGGCCGAACGGCTGGAAGACGCCATGACGCCGGTCCAGATCCGTTCGCTGCAGGCGGCCGCCGACGGCTTCGACGGCGCGGTCACCCTGGCCAACTCCGCAGCCATACTCGGCTGGAAACCGGATCTGGACGCGATGGCGGCAGGCGGTCCGGCTTTCGGTCCCGCCTGGATCCGCCCCGGCATCTGCCTGTACGGCATATCGCCGTTCCCCGACGCGACGGGCGCGCAACTCGGGCTCGATCCCGCCATGGAGTTCCTCTCTACGCTGATCGCGGTCAAGCCGGTGGCCGCCGGAGAACGAATCGGCTACGGCGGACGCTACCGGGCGGAGCGCGACATGCGCCTCGGCATCGCCGCCGTGGGCTACGGCGACGGCTATCCCTGGTGCATGCCGGACGGCGCGCCGGTACTGGTCGGCGGCCGGCGCGCGCCCATCGCCGGGCGCGTGTCGATGGACATGATCACGGTCGATCTCAGCGACCTGCCCGAGGCGGCGGTGGGCGACGAGGTGATGCTGTGGGGCAGGGGGCTGCCGGTCGAGGAGGTGGCCCGCTACGCCGGCACGATCCCGTACGAACTCGTCTGCCGGGTCACGGAGCGGGTGATAAAGGTCACGGAATAACCCGCATCGGCGGGAGCCGCGCGGGCAATCAGGTCAGGAAAAAGCCCATCTTGACGCCGGCGAGCTGGAGCACGTCGTTGTCGGTCAGCTTGCGCGCCTGCGGCCCGATCGACTCGCCGTTGACCCGCGGATAGTCGCCTTCCTTGCCGCTCTCGACGTGCACCACGTAGTAGCCTTCGGCGCGCCGGGTGATGGCCGCCACCTGTACGCCGGGCCGGCCGAGCGTGGTCAGCGCCTTGGTCAGCTCGAGCTCCCGCCCGGCGAACGCGCCCGAGAGCACCTGCAGCTTCGCGGTGGGCAGTGCCGCCGGCGCCGGCGCGGCGTCCGAGGCCGCCGTAGCCGTGTGGGCAGGTTCGGGTTCCGGCGCGACGCCGGCCGCCTGGTCGACGGCCTTCTGCGCCTCGTCCAGATGCTCCGGCCTGTGCTGGCTCGGCGGGATCACCATCGTCTTCTCGAATTCGTCCTGTTCCACCTCGTTGGCCTGTTGGTCCACGAAGCGCAGCTGGTGGTGGCCGATGGTGATGGTGTCGCCGTGCTGGAGCGCGTGCTTCTTGATCAGCTTGCCGTTGACATAGGTGCCGTTGGTGCTGTTCAGGTCCTCGAGGAACGAGTCATTGAGGATATTGATGATCAGCGAGTGATGGCCGCTCACCGCCGGGTTGTCGATGCGCACGTCGTTATCGGGCAGCCGCCCGATCGTGTAGCGCTCCTTGGTCATGTTGTATTCGGCCAGTACCTGGCCGTCCAGACTCAGAATCAACCGTGCCATTTGCTGTCACTCGCTCCTGCCGATGGTGCAAGACGCCCCCCGGGGCGACATCCCTGCGATCATTGCCGGAAAAGTCCGGAAATTCTGTCGATCAGTCCGCGTTTTGCGGGGAAAGACTCCAGGACCCTGGCCAGCATGATGGAGACGTTGTCCCGGCCGCCGTGGTCGTTCGTGAGCTGGACCAATTGTTGACCAACTACATCAAGGCTAGCACTAAACGTGCTGATAGTTAAATGAATATCTTCATCTTCCACCATGTCCGGCAGTCCGTCGGAGCAGAGCAGATAGACATCGTCCTTCTCCACCTCGTACTCCTGGACCTCCACCTCGACCGCCGGCTCAACCCCGAGCGCCCTTGTAACATAATTCCGGTTCGTCGACCTCTGCGCCTCTTCCGGCGAATAGAAACCGCGGTCCACCAGCTCCTGCAGCAGGGAGTGATCCAGCGTCAGCTGCTGGAACTGGTCGGCTCGCAGGCGGTAGGCCCGGGAGTCGCCCACGTGGGCCACCGAGATCCGGTCGTCGAAGAACAGGCAGGCGACGATCGTGGTGCCCATGCCCTCGCACTGGGGCTGGCTCTGGGCGGTCTGGTAGATGATCTTGTTGGCCCGGGAGATGGCATCGCGCAGAGAAATGGTCTGGCGCATCAGGCCGGAGGTGGGCTCGACCTCGCCCCGGTTCTCCCGGTTGGCGGCCTCGCTGACCAGGTCGAAGACCGTCTTCACGGCGATGCCGCTGGCGACCTCGCCGGCGTTGTAGCCCCCCATGCCGTCGGCGAGCACCATCAGCCCGATGTCGGGCTGGGTGGCGATGGCATCCTCGTTGTGATCGCGCACCTTGCCGGTGTCCGTGATCTCGGAGAATCCGATCTTCCCCTTGAGGCTCATTCTGCTTGCCTGTCTACCGGTCCAGGTTGTGCGTGCTGTCGTTCTCGCCGCGGGACGTCAGCGCCGTGCTGGCGTGCCCGCGTGCCGGTTCCGGTTCCCTGGCAAGTGCCTCTCGTCCGTTGTTCTCCCGGGCAGGCCGTCCCGCAGTGCGGCCGGCCCGTCTGAGCGCCGCTTTTCGTCGGTGGCTCGCATGTGCCCGGTCCGCCATGATGGGTGCCTCGATCGGGAGCACTCCCTGTGCCGATCGCGTAAGGGTAACACCAACTGAACATAAGTCGGAACGTCGCACGCGACAGCGGCGGGCCGCCCGGCGTGGCCGGTCGGCGGTGCTCGCGGAGGGCGGCACGGCAGAAGAGGCCGGCGCCGCAATCGTGTCGGTCGTTGTTGTTTTCATCGTGGAATCACCCGGCGGGCAGTATAGGTCAAGCGCCGCGGGATTATTGAGATACCGTTACCACTTTGGCCTGCGAACCGGTGCGCGCGGCGATGCTATCATCTCCGGTTTTACGGGCCGGCGGCAGGCCGGCAGCGAATCATGGCGAAGACACGCACTGCCTACGTCTGTTCCTCCTGCGGCGCCCACAGCGTCAAGTGGCAGGGCCAGTGTGCGGACTGCGGCGACTGGAACACCCTGAGTGAAGTGCGTCTGGCGCACGGTGGCGGCGCGGCGGCGTCGGGCGCCGGTGCCGGTCTGGCGGCACTCGCCACACTCGCGGAGGCGGGCGCCGAAGAGCGCGAGCGCACCACCACCGGTTTCGGCGAATTCGACCGGGTGCTGGGCGGCGGGCTGGTGCCGGGCGCAGTCATACTCCTCGGCGGCGATCCGGGCGTCGGCAAGTCGACGCTGCTGCTGCAAGTGGCGGCGCGGCTGCGAGGTTCGCTGCCGGTGCTCTACGTGAGCGGGGAGGAGAGCCTGCGGCAGGTCGCCCAGCGGGCCCGCCGGCTGGGGGTGGCTGACAGCGATCTGCACCTGCTGGCCGAGACCCGCCTGGACGTCATGCTGGATGCGGTCACGCGCTCGCGGGCCTCCGTGCTGATCGTCGATTCCATGCAGACCATCACGGCGGACGGCCTGGACTCGGCGGCGGGCAGCGTCAGCCAGCTGCGCGAATGCGTCGCGCGGCTGGTGCGCCTGGCCAAGGAGCGCGACGTCGCCGTGTTCATCGTCGGCCATGTAACCAAGGAGGGCGCCATCGCCGGGCCTCGTGTGGTCGAGCACATGGTGGATACCGTGCTCTATTTCGAGAGCGATCCCGCGAGCCGCTTCAGCATGGTCAGGGCCGTCAAGAACCGCTTCGGTGCGGTCAACGAGATCGGCATGTTCGCCATGGGCGCCGAGGGCTTCCGCGAGGTGAAGAATCCGTCCGCAATCTTCCTCTCCCGGGACACGGCAGAGACCGCCGGCGGCGTGGTGACGGTGGCCTGGGAGGGCAGCCGGCCGATGCTGGTGGAGGTGCAGGCGCTGGTGACGGAGAGTGCGGGCGGCTATCCGCGACGGTTGTCCCAGGGCCAGGATCAGAACCGGCTGAATCTGCTGCTGGCCGTGCTGCAGCGCCACGGCGGGCTGTCGCTGGCCGGCGACGACGTGTTCGTCAACGTGGTCGGCGGCATCCGCATCGCCGAGACCGCGGCCGACCTGCCGACCTTGCTGGCCGTGGTGTCGAGTCTGCGGGACCGGGTGCTCGACCGGCGCACCATCAGCTTCGGCGAGATCGGCCTGGCGGGCGAGGTGCGTCCCGTGCGCTATGGCGAGGAGCGGCTCGCCGAGGCGGCGAAGCAGGGCTTCAGGCGGGCGATCGTGCCGAAGGCGAACGCGCCCCGGCGAGCCCTGGAGGGCATGGAAGCGATACCCGTGTCGGGGCTCTCCGAGGCCCTGGACGCGGCCTTCGGCTGACCGGCTGACCGCTCAGTCCGCGCCGGCGGCCAGTCGCGGCGGCTCCCGTTCCCGGATGCGCGCCGAGCGCACCATGTTCTCGCTGGTCGCCAGGATCTCCACCGGGTAATCGTTGAGTTCGAGCACCGTGCCGGGCTCCGGAATGGTCTCCAGCGTTTCCAGGATCAGCCCGTTCAGGGTCTTCGGCCCGTCCGTCGGCAGCTGCCAGCCCAGCAGGCGGTTCAACTCGCGCACGTTGGCGCTGCCGTCGATGATCCAGCCGCCCGCGCCGTCGGGCTGCAGGTCAGGATGCTGGTCCGAGGGCACCGTGCGGAACTCGCCGACGATCTCCTGCAGGATGTCTTCCAGCGTCACCATGCCCTGGATGTCGCCGTACTCGTCGACCACCAGCGCGAGGCGGCGCTTGCGCTGCTGGAACTGGACCAGCTGCGTGCTGAGCGGCGTGCCCTCCGGCACGTAATAGGGCTCCTGCAGCGCCTCCACCAGGTCGTCGCGCGTGAGGTCCGCCTTGCGCAGGGCAGTGACGAGCCGCCGGATGTGCAGAATGCCCACCACGTTGTCGATACTGTCCCGATAGGCGGGCAGCCGCGTGTGCTGGCTGGCCTGGATCTGGTCCAGGATCTGCACCATCGGCTCCTCCAGATTGATGGCGATGATCTCGTTGTGGGGCACCATGATGTCGTCCACGGTGACCTTCTCGAGGTCCAGGATGCTGGTGAGCATGCGCCGGTAGCGCCGCGAGATCATCGCGCCGGCCTCGTTGACCACGGTGCGCAACTCTTCGCTGCTGAGCGAGTGGGACTGCGCCTCGTCGTGGCGGACGCCGAACAGGCGCAGTACGGCATTGGCCAGCAGGTTCGTGACCCAGACGAACGGATACAGCACGCGCAGCAGCGGGTAGTAGATGAACGCTGCGGGCAGCGCCACGCGTTCCGGGTGCAGGGCGGCCAGGGTCTTCGGCGCCACCTCCGCGAAGATCAGGATTACCAGTGTCAGCAGGCCGGTGCCGATGGCGATGGCCGCCTCGCCGCCGACGCGCAGGGAGATCAGTGTGACCAGCGAGGCGGCAGAGATGTTGACCAGGTTGTTGCCGAGCAGGATCAGACCGATCAGGCGATCCGGCCGACGAAGCAATGCCTCGGCGAGCTTTGCCCCCCGGTGGCCGGAGCGGGCGCGGTGTCGCAGGCGGTAGCGGTTCAGGCTCATGAGAGCCGTTTCGGTGCCCGAGAAGAATGCCGACAGTATCAGCAGCAGCCCGAGCAGCCCGAACAGGAAGCCCATAGGTTGGTCTTCGGTCAAAGAGGGGGCACCCCGTCTCCTTTCAACTTGGTAGCGGGCAGTTGACCAACAGGGCAGCGCCGCTGTCAAGCGCGCGGATCGCGGCACGGCGGGCAGGGCCGCCCCCGCGCGACGCCGCGCTCAGCCCCAGGGCCGGTGCAGGATGTACTCGAGGACGATCTTGCTGCCGTAGTAGGCCAGCACCAGCGTGAAGAAGCCGCCGAGGTAGAGATAGATGGCGCGCCGCCCCCGCCAGCCCGCGAGCTGGCGCCCGATCAGGAGCACGCCGAACAGGCCCAGCGCGATGAAGGAGAGCACGCTCTTGTGCAGCAGATGCTGGGCGAACAGGTTCTCGACACGCACCAGGCCGCTGAACACCGCCAGGAGCAGACAGAGGAAACCGGCCATGGCCACGCCGTAGAGCAACGACTCCATGGTCTCCAGCGGCGGCATCAACCGCGTGTAGAGTCCCATCTTCGCCTTGCGCAGCAGGCGGTCCTGATGCAGGGCGGCGAACGCGAGCACCGCGCCCACCGCGAGCAGGCTGTAGGCGAACATCGACAGCATGACGTGGGTGCGAAGTTGCCAGGTCAGGCTTGCGGTGACGTTGGCCTCATTGCTGAAGCCGGTGCCGAGCGCCGCCACGCCCGCCACGAGGAAGAGCATGGCCGAGAGGCCGCGCAGCCGCTCCCTGAGCGCGGCCAGCGTGGCCAGGATGGCGACCTGCCACCCGGCGAGAGACGTCATGCTGAAAATGCTGAGCCGCAGGGCGTCGCCTACCAGGATCTCGCGTGCCAGCAACTGTTCGTGGGCCAGTAGTCCCGCCAGCGCCAGCGGCAGGGAGAGCCAGAACAGGACCTCGTGCCGATGCTCGTATTTCGGCATCTGACCGGCCGCCAGCAGGCAGCCTGCACCGGCGTACAAGGCGAGAATTGTGATTTGAAACACGGAAACCCTGGGAGGCGTCAAATAGGTTTAGAAGCACCGAAATCATCGCACATGGTGTCCCTGTTTAGAACCCTGTCATCCCGACGCGCAGGCGCTTGGCCGGCCAGGGAGGGGCGAGCTTCGAGCAGAGACCGGAGCGGGTCGAAAGCCTATGCGGATCAGGATCATGGGATGCAGCGGAGGGATAGGTGCGGGAACGCGCACCTCCGCCATGCTGATCGACGACGACGTCCTCCTGGACGCCGGCACCGGCGTCGGCGATCTGCAGCTAGACGAGCTCTCGCGCATCCGCCACGTCTTCCTCACCCACTCCCACCTCGACCATATCGCGGGACTGCCGCTGTTCCTCGACAGCGTGTTCGAGAGCCGCGACGGCGAGCAGATCACCGTCTACGGTCGGCGCGAGACGCTGGAGGCGGTGCAGAAGCACCTGTTCAACTGGGTGATCTGGCCCGACTTCTCGGTGCTGCCGACGGAGGACGATCCCGTGCTGCGCTATCGCGTCTGCAATCCCGGCGACACGGTGCGCATCGGCGCGCGGGAGTTCACCGCCGTGGACGTCGCCCACAGCGTCCCGGCCCAGGGCTACACCATCAACGATGCGGGCAAGGGCTTCGCGGTGAGCGGCGATACCGGCACCAACCGCACGCTGTGGCCCATACTGAATTCCCTGCCGGAACTGCGGGCCCTGGTCATCGAGGTCTCCTTTCCCAATGCGCAGGAGCATCTGGCGCGGGAATCGGGCCACTACACGCCGATTACCATGGCCGAGGACATCGCCCAGCTCCGGCACACGCCTGACATCTGGCTCACGGCCATGAAGCCGGGCGAGGAAGAGGTGATCCTGCACCAGGTCAAGGAGGCACTGCCCCTGCGCCGGGTCGAGATGCTGTCCCGGGGCGCCGTACTCGACATCTGACATCCGGTTTTCCGGCCGGCTGCCGAACCGCTAGAATAAGCCGCTGTCAAAGGCCTCTCACGGCCTCCAGTCATTCACGCCCGCGGGCGACGGCAGCATGTTCGACAATCTCAGCGATCGACTGAGTGGTGCGGCGAAATCCCTCACGGGCAAGGGCCGCATCACCGAAGACAATATCCGGGACACCCTCCGGCAGGTGCGCATGGCCCTTTTGGAGGCCGACGTGGCCCTGCCCGTGGTCAAGGACTTCATCGGCCGGGTGCGCGAACGGGCGCTCGGCGAAGAAGTCTCGCGCAGCCTCACGCCGGGTCAGGCGTTCGTCAAGATCATCCAGGCGGAGCTGGAGCGGGTGCTGGGCGGGGAGACCCAGGCGCTGGATCTGCGCGCGCAGCCGCCGGTGGTCATCCTGCTGGCCGGCCTGCAGGGCGCGGGCAAGACCACCACGGCGGCGAAGCTCGCCCGGCGCCTGATCGAGAAGGAGAAGAAGTCCGTCGCACTGGTCAGCGTCGACGTGCATCGGCCGGCCGCCATCCTTCAGCTGGAGCGCCTGGCCGGCGAGGTGGGCGCCGAGTGGATTCCCTCCGAGGCCTCGGAGGCGCCCACGGTCATCGTGCAACGGGCGCTGGAGGCAGCCCGGCGTGGCTTCGCGGACGTCCTCATCGTGGATACCGCGGGGCGCCTGCACGTCGACGACGAGATGATGAGCGAGGTCCGTGCGGTGCACGAGCTGGCCTCGCCCCACGAGACCCTGTTCGTGATCGATGCGATGGCGGGCCAGGACGCCGTGAACGCGGCCCGGGCCTTCTCCGAGGCGCTGCCGCTCACCGGGGCCGTCCTGACCAAGGCGGACGGCGACGCCCGCGGCGGGGTCGCCCTCTCGGTGCGCGAGATTACCGGCAAGCCCATCCGCTTCATGGGCGTCGGCGAGAAGACGGACGCGCTGGAGGTGTTCCACCCGGGGCGTATGGCCACGCGCATCCTCGGCATGGGCGACGTGCTCTCCCTGGTCGAGGAGGTCGAGCAGAAGGTCGACCGCAAGAAGGCGGAGAAGCTCGCCGGCAAGCTCGCGAAGGGCAGGGGCTTCACGCTCGCCGACATGCGTGATCAGTTCCAGCAGATGCTGGAGATGGGCGGCCTCGAGTCCCTGCTCGACAAGTTGCCGGGGATGGGCAAGATCAACCCGGCGGCGCTGAAGGGCCAGGCCGACGACGGTCAGTTGCGCCGCCAGATCGCCATCATCAACTCCATGACCCCCGGCGAGCGGCGCTTCCCCAAGACCATAAACGGTTCGCGCAAGCGGCGTATCGCCACTGGCAGCGGGGTGCAGGTGCAGGACGTGAACCGGCTGCTGAAGCAGTACACGCAGATGGAGAAGATGATGAAGCGTTTCTCCAAGGGCGGCATGAAGAAGATGATGCGCGGCATGCCCGGAGGCGGCATGCCGCCGATGGGCCGCTGACGGGCTGTGCCGCGAGCGCCGGAACCGCCCGGTGAACTGCCCCCAGTGAACCGCCTAAAAGTTCTTCACTTTTTCGGGTATTGCAGTAGAATGACGTGTTTTCTCGGGCGCCGGGCCGAGCGATTGCCTGCGCCCGCGTCTATGCTTTTCAGAAAACGGTTTCAGAATCGAGAATGGGCGAGGTCCATTAGTACATGGTCAGCATCCGGTTAACCAGGGGAGGGGCGAAGAAGAAGCCCTTCTATCACGTCATCGTGACGGACAGCCGCAATCGGCGGGACGGCCGCTACATCGAGCGGCTCGGCTTCTTCAACCCGCAGGCGAAGGAGGACGAAGAGTCCCTGCGCCTCGACGTGGCCCGTGTCGAGCACTGGATCGGTCAGGGCGCCCGGCCGTCGGAGCGGGTGGCTTCGCTGCTGAAGCAGGCCCGCAAGACCGCCGCCAGCGCCTGAGCGGCATCCCGCCCGGCGGGACCGTGGAAGGACGCGTTCCGGCGGAAACGGGCGACCTGGGCGACCTGGTCGCCCTGGGCCGGATCAGCGGCGTCCACGGCATACGGGGATGGGTCAAGGTGTTTTCCTACACCGATCCCCGGGAGAACGTGCTCTGCTACCCGGAGTGGTGGCTGATCAGGGGCCGGGAGCGGCGCCTGGTGCGGGTGCGCGACGGCCGCGCGGGCGGCCGCACGATCACCGCCGCGCTGGAGAGCATCGAGGACCGTGACGCGGCAGAGGAGTGGGTCGGGGCCGAGATCGCCGTCGAGCGCTCGAGCCTGCCGGAGCCCGGAGAAGGAGAGTTTTACTGGGCCGATCTGATCGGCCTGGAAGTGCGCGACAGCCGCGGCGAGCGGCTGGGCCGGGTCGGCCAGATGCTGGAGACCGGCGCGCACGACGTGATGGTGGTCGAGCGCGGCGAGGGAGAGGATCTGCTGATCCCCTTCGTGATCGACCGGATCGTGAAGGCGGTGCGCCTGGAAGAGGGCTGCATCGTCGTCGACTGGGAGTGGAGCTGACCCCGTGCACATCGAAGTGGTCAGCCTGTTCCCGGACGAGGTCCTGACCGTCGGGCGCTTCGGCGTCGTCGGTCGGGCCGTGGACGGCGGGCTGGTGTCGCTGGGCGCGGTGAATCCGCGGGATTTCACCGAGGACGTGCACCGCACGGTGGACGACAGGCCCTACGGCGGCGGCCCGGGCATGGTGATGAAATTCGGCCCGCTGGCGGCCGCGATCGGCGCGGCCCGCGGACGGGCCGGAGGCGGGGCCCGGGTGGTGTACCTGAGCCCCCAGGGCAGGCGCTTGGACCAGGGCCTGGCGCGGGAGTATGCGATGCTGCCGGGGCTGGTGCTGGTGGCCGGACGCTACGAGGGCGTCGACGAGCGGCTGATCGAGGCCGGCGTCGACGAGGAGGTCTCGGTCGGGGACTTCGTCCTCAGCGGCGGCGAGATCGCGGCCATGGCGGTGATAGACGCCACGGTGCGGCTGCTGCCGGGAACGCTGGGCGACGCGGAGTCGGCGGCGCAGGAGTCGTTCGAGACGGGACTGCTCGACTGCCCGCATTACACCCGTCCGGAGGTCGTGGACGGCCGGCGGGTGCCGGCGGTGCTGACCTCCGGCGACCACCGGGCCATCGCCCGCTGGCGGCTGAAGCAGTCGCTGGGCAGGACCTGGGCGCGGCGGCCGGATCTGCTGCGCGACAGGCAGCTGACGGACGAGGAGCGCGAGCTGCTCGAGGAATACAAGGCCGAAGCAGAGAATGCCGCGGCCGGAATACGGTAAGACATTCAACATTCGACTGAGACAGCAGGAACAAGCCATGAGCAAGGTCATCGACGCTTTGGAGCAGGAACAGATGCAGCGCGAGGTACCCGAGTTCGCCCCGGGCGACACGGTAGCCGTGCAGGTACGCGTCAAGGAAGGCGACCGGGAGCGTCTCCAGTCCTACGAGGGCGTGGTGATCGCCAAGCGCAACCGCGGTCTGAACTCGTCTTTCACCGTGCGCAAGATGTCCCATGGCGAGGGCGTGGAGCGTGTCTTCCAGACCTACAGCCCCTCCATTGGCGACATCATCGTCAAGCGCAAGGGCGACGTGCGCCGTGCCAAGCTCTACTATCTGCGTGGCCGCACGGGCAAGGCGGCCAGGATCCGCGAGAAGATCTGACGGCGATGCCGTGACCCCGTCCGCCGTAGGAACGAAGCCTGCCGGCCGGGGTCACAGCTGACATGACGGAACGCTCCCGCAACAAGACCCGCGCGGGCCTCGTCGCCCTCATGGCGGCGGCCCTGGGATCGACCGGCTGTGCCTCGCTGGTTTCCTCCGCCGCGTCCGGCTTCGCCGACAACCTGAGCTCGGCCGTGCTGAATCAGACTGATCCGGAAACGGTGCGCGACGGTGCGCCGGCGTATCTGCTGCTGCTGGACAGCCTGGTTGAGGGCAACCCCGACGATCCCGCCGTTCTGCAGGCTGCCGCCGAGCTCTATGCTTCCTACGGCGCGGTGTTCGCCGACGACCCGGAGCGTGCCCGGCGCCTCACCCGACGAGCCCGCGCCTACGGCGAGCGCTCCCTCTGTCTCGAGTACCGGCCCGCCTGCGCCTGGCACGAGCAGGACTACGCCGCCTTCGAGGCGTCCCTGGAGGGCCTGAAGCCAGGCGATGCCGACGCACTCTACAGCTACGCCCTGTCGTCGCTGGCCTACATCCGCGCGCACAGCGACGACTGGAACTCGCTGGCCGAGCTGCCGAGGATGGAAGCGATACTGGAGCGCCTGCTCGTGCTGGACGACGGCGACTACCAGGCGCAGCTCTATACCTATCTCGGCATCCTCGCGACGCTGCGGCCGCCGTCTCTCGGCGGCGAACCCGAACTCGCGCGAAACTATTTCGAGCGCGCCATCGAACTCACGGACGGCAGGGACCTGGCCGTGAAGGTGGAGTACGCGCGGGGCTATGCGCGTCTGCTGTACGAGCGGGATCTCCACGACCGGCTTCTGAACGAGGTTCTCGAGGCCGATCCCGTGGTGCCCGGTTACACCCTTACCAACACGCTGGCCCAGCGCGACGCGGAAGTGCTGCTCGAGAGCGCCGACGCGTATTTCTGAGCCCGGACTCCGAGCGAAGAGCTACTCACAGGGAGTGCAAGTCATGAATGCCCGAATCATCGTCCTCATTGCCCTCACCGCGCTGCTGCCGGTCGCCGGCCCGGCATCCGCGGTGGATCTGAAGATCGCCACCATCGCCCCCGAGGGTTCGACCTGGATGAAGGACATGCGGGCGGCGGGCGCGGAGATCGCCGAGCGCACCGACGGCCGGGTGAACATCAAGCTCTATGGCGGTGGCGTCATGGGCGACGACAAGAAGGTGCTGCGCAAGATCCGCATCGGCCAGCTGCACGGCGGCGTCTTTACGGCCAACAGCATGGAGCAGTACTACCCGGACCTGAACATCTACGGCCTGCCGCTGCTGTTCGAGAACCACGGCGAGGTCCGGTACGTGCGCGAGCGCGTCGACCCGAAGCTCGAGGCCGGACTCGAGGAGGCCGGCTTCGTCAGTTTCGGTTTCGCCGGAGGCGGCTTCGCCCGGTTCCTCTCCAACACGCCGGTGCGCTCGGTGGACGACCTGAAAGGCAAGAAGGTCTGGGTGCCGGAGGGCGACCAGATCAGCTATCGGGCCATGGAGGCGCTCGATCTGTCCCCGGTGACCCTGCCCGTGACCGACGTGCTGACCGGTCTGCAGACCGGCCTGATCGACATCGTCGCCTCGCCGCCGGTGGCGGTGCTGGTGCTGCAATGGCATACCAAGGTGGATTACCTGACCGAGCTGCCGCTGCTCTACACGCTCGGCTACCTCGCCATCGACAAGCGCGCGTTCTCCCGCCTGACCGACGCCGATCAGGCGGTCGTCGACGAGGTCATGAACCGTGTCTACGAGAATTTCGACCGTATCAACCAGGCCGACAACGAGCAGGCGCTGGCTGCGCTCGCCAACACCGGCGTGGACTTCGTGGAGCCGGTGGACGGCGCCATCGACCGCTGGCGTGAGCCGGTCATGGCCGCAAACCGGAGTCTGGCGGAAGAGGGCTACCTCTCGCCGGAGCTGCTGGACGAGGTGCAGACGCTGCTGGCCGAGTACCGGACCCGGGCTGCCGCGACGGCCCAGGCGGACGGCGACGGCCCGTGACCGAGGCGCCCGGGCGTCTCGGCGGGCGTCTGAGCGAGCGCCTGGAGCGTGCAGGCCGGCTGCTGGAGGACGCGGTCCTCATCGTTCTGCTGTCCGCGATGATCCTGCTGGCCACCACCCAGATCATCATCCGCAACGCTTTCGACTTCAGCTTCATCTGGGCCGATGAAGTGCTGAAGCTGATGGTGCTGTGGGTGGCGCTGTTCGGCGCGGTGGCGGCCAGCCGGGCCGACAAGCACATCAGCATCGACGTGGTCTCGCGGTTTCTCTCGCCGGGGCTGCGCCTGATCTCCGAACTGGTGGTCAATGTCTTCACCGCCGCGGTCTGCGCCCTGCTGGCCTGGCATTCGGGACGCTTCGTCTATACGGCATGGGAGTTCGGCGACCAGCTGGTGGGCGGGCTGCCCGCCTGGTGGTTCCAGATCGTCATGCCGATCGCCTTCGGACTGATGGCCTGGCGCTATCTGCTGTTCACCGGCTCGAGTGCCGTCCGCCTCGGCAACCGCCTGCGTTACCGGGAGCCGTGATGGTCCTGTTCGGTATCGCCCTGCTCCTGCTGGCGCTGCTCGGTGCGCCGCTGTTCGCGGTCATCGCCGCGAGTGCCATGTGGGGTTATTACCAGGCGGACATCGATCTCTCCGCCGTGGCCATCGAGTTCTTCAGCGTCGGCACCATGCCTTTCCTGCTGGCGATACCGCTGTTCACGTTCGCGGGCTTCGTGCTGAGCGAGAGCGGCGCGCCCCGCCGGCTGGTGCGCATCACCCGCGCCCTGCTGGGCTGGATGCCCGGCGGGCTCGCCATCGTCTCGCTCGCCGCCTGCGCTTTCTTCACGGCATTCACGGGCGCCTCGGGTGTCACCATCATCGCGCTGGGCGCCATCCTGTATCCCGCGCTGACTCAGGCCGGTTATCCCGAGCGCTTCAACCTGGGGCTGGTCACCAGCGCCGGCAGCCTGGGCCTGCTGTTCGCGCCGTCGCTGCCGCTGATCCTGTACGGCGTCGTCGCCCAGCAGTCGATCGACGAGTTGTTCCGGGCCGGCGTGCTGCCCGGCCTGCTGATGCTGATCATGCTCTCGGGCTGGAGCCTGTGGGTGAACCGTCACCAGCGCCAGCCCCTGTCGGACTTCTCCTGGCGGGAGGTGGCGGGCGCCATGCGCGAGTCCGCCTGGGAGATCCCGTTGCCGGTCGTCGTGCTGGGCGGCATCTATTCCGGACTCATCGGCGTCTCCGAGGCGGCAGCGGTGACGGCGCTCTACGTGGTATTCGTCGAGGTCTTCATGCTGCGGGAGATCCCGCTGCGCGAGTTGCCGCGGATCATGCGCGAGTCCATGCTGCTGGTGGGCGGCATTCTGATCATCCTCGGCGTCTCGCTGGCCTCGACCAACATCATGATCGATGCCGGCGTGCCGCAGAAGCTGCTCGCCGTGGTCGAGCAGTTCGTGAGCGGGCCGCTCACCTTCCTGCTGCTCCTCCTGGTGTTCCTGCTGATCCTGGGCGCGATACTGGATATCTTCTCGGCATTGGTGCTCGTGGTGCCGTTGATCCTGCCCGTCGCCGCGCAGTACGACATACACCCGATCCATCTCGGCATCATCTTCCTGGCGGCGATGCAGCTCGGCTATCTCACGCCGCCGGTGGGTCTCAACCTGTTCATCGCCAGTTACCGTTTCGAGGAGCCCATCGTCCGCGTCTATCTGGCGACGTTGCCTTTCCTGTTGATATTGCTGATCTCGGTCATCATCATCACCTACGTGCCGGCACTGTCCCTGTGGCTGCTGCCGGGCGTCTGAGCGCGGTCTGCCGGAGGCGCCGACGTCATTAACCGGATTCGATACAGCGGCGCAGGCGCGCCGGACTGAGGAGTGAGAGCATGGCCCTGGGAAACGCCCTGATGAGAGTCCTGCGTGCGCTGTGGCGCGGACTGGACGGCATCCGCAAGATCCTGCACCTGCTGGTGCTGCTGTTCCTGTTCGCCCTGGTGGTCGCGGCCCTGTCGCCGCCGGTGGCCGAACTGCCGCGCAAGGCGGCGCTGGTGATCGCGCCGGAGGGCTACCTGGTGGAGGAGTTCGAGGGCAATCCGGTGGACCGGGCCCTTGCCGAGGCCATGGGCGACGGCGTCGGCCAGACCCGGCTGCGTGACGTACAGGATGCCCTGGCGTGGGCCGCGGAGGACGAGCGCATCCCGGCGGTGGTGCTCGAGCTGGACGCGTTCCTCGGCGGCGGTCTGACCAAGCTGCAGGCGGTCGCGAACGCCATCGAGACCTTCAAGGCATCGGGCAAGCCCGTGATCGCCATGGGCAACGCCTACACCCAGGCCGGCTACTACATTGCCGCCCACGCCGACGAGGTGTGGCTGCAGGATCAGGGCGTGGTGTTCGTGCAGGGCTACGGCATCTACCGCAACTATTTCCGCGACGCCATCGACAAGCTCGGCATCGACTGGAACGTCTTCACCGCCGGCACCTACAAGTCCTACGCGGAGCCGTTTACCCGCAACGACATGTCGGAGGCCGCCAAGTCCGCCAATCGGGATCTGCTGGGTCAGCTCTGGCAGGCCTGGCTCGGCGGGGTGTCGGCCGCCCGCGGCCTCGACGCCACGCGGCTGCAGGCCGGTATCGACAACCTTCCCGAGGAACTCGAGGCGAGCAACGGCCGTTTCTCGGATATGGCGCTCAGGCTGGGCCTGGCCGACCGGGTAACCACCCGCGCCGAGTTCCGGGAACACATGATCGGCATCGCCGGCGCCAACGGCGGGCAGGAACGCAGCTACCGCTCCATCGGCATGGACGCCTACCTGGACGGCCAGCGGCTGCTGCGCGGCGAGGAGGCGGCAGCCAGCAACGTGGCGGTGGTCGTCGCGTCCGGCCCGGTAGTGGAGGGCGACGCGCCGGCCGGCAACATCGGCGGCGAGTCCACCAGCGACCTGATCCGCCGGGCCACGGAGGACGACTCGGTGAAGGCGCTGGTGCTGCGCGTCGACAGCGGCGGCGGCAGCACGTTCGCCTCGGAGCTGATCTTCGACGAGATCCAGGCCTTCAAGGCGACGGAGCGACCGGTGATCGTGTCCATGAGCAGCGTGGCTGCCTCGGCCGGTTACTGGATTTCGTCAGCCGGCGACGAGATCCTGGCGCACCCCACGACCATCACGGGCTCCATCGGCGTGGTGGGCATGTTCCCCACGTTTCAGCGCACGCTGGAGAAGGTCGGGATCAACACGGACGGGGTGGGGACGACGACGCTGGCCGGCGCGCTGCGCCCGGACCGTGCCATGGGCGAGACGCTCCGGCGCACGATCGAAATCACGGTGGATGCGACCTACCGGGATTTCGTCGGCGGCGTCGCCGAGCAGCGCGGCCTCGATCGCGAAACGGTCGACGACATCGCCGAGGGCCGGGTCTGGACCGGCCAGGACGCATTGGAATTCGGGCTGATCGACCGATTCGGCGACCTGGACGATGCCATCGAGGCGGCGGCGGAGCGTGCGGGTCTCGCGGCGGACGAGTACGGCGTGAAATACGTGGAGCGGCCGTTGACGCCGGGTCAGGAATTCCTGCTGCAGCTGCTGAACTCCCGCATCGGCCCGACGGTGGCAGAGATCGGCTTCGCCGGCCGCGGCTCGCCGCTGGCGCCGCTCGTCACTGCGGTCGAGGACGCGTGGCGCGGCATCGCCCGCTTCAACGACCGCCGCGGCACCTACGCCGACTGCTTCTGCGACGTGCTGCGCTAGCCGGAAAAAAGGACCCGCCGGCTGCGGCAGCCGCCGGCCGCCGCGCGTCAGGCGTGCCAGTCGAGCACGACTTTGCCGGACCGGCCGGAGGCCATCGTCTCGAAGGCCTCGCCGTAGTCGGCCAGGGCGAAGTGATGCGTGATGATCGGGCCCACGTCGAGTCCGCTCTGCAGCATGCTCGACATCTTGTACCAGGTCTCGAACATCTCGCGGCCGTAGATGCCCTTCACCATCAGCCCCTTGAAGATGATCTGGTTCCAGTCGACGGCGGTGTCCTCGGGCGGAATGCCCAGCAGCGCCACCCGGCCGCCGTGGTGCATGACGCGCAGCAGTTCCCGCAGCGCGGACGGCTGCCCGGACATCTCCATGCCGACGTCGAAGCCCTCGGTCATGCCCAGTGCCGCCATGGCGTCGTCGATCGAGTCCCGCGTGACGTTCAGCGTCATGGAGGCGCCCATCTGTCTGGCCAGATCCAGGCGGTAGTCGTTCACGTCGGTGATCACCACATGGCGGGCGCCCGCATAGCGGCAGATGGCTACGGCCATGATGCCGATCGGGCCCGCGCCGGTGATGATGACGTCCTCGCCCACGAGGTCGAAGGAGAGGGCGGTGTGGGTGGCGTTGCCCAGCGGGTCGAGAATGGCTGCCATATCGTCCGTGATGGCCTCGGGCAGCTTGAAGACGTTGAAGGCGGGCACCGAGATGTACTCGGCGAAGGCGCCGGGGCGGTTCACGCCCACCCCCACGGTGTTGATGCACAGGTGACGACGGCCGGCACGGCAGTTGCGGCACACGCCGCAGGTGATGTGACCCTCGGCCGAGACCCGGTCGCCCGGTTCGAGGCCGCGCACCTCGCTGCCCACCTCGACGATGCGGCCGCAGAACTCGTGTCCCACGGCCATGGGCACCGGGATGGTCTTCTTCGCCCAGTCGTCCCACTGGTAGATGTGGATGTCCGTGCCGCAGATGGCGGTCCTGGATACCTCGATGAGGACGTCGTTGTGGCCGACCTCGGGCTCCGGGATGTCCTCGAGCCAGATGCCGGGTTCGGCCAGCTTCTTCACCAGTGCTTTCATGTGGCCTCCGCTGCTAGCTGATGACGCCGAGGTCGCGGCCCACGGCCGCGAAGGCATCGATGGCCCGGTCGAGGTGCTCCCTGTCGTGTCCCGCGGACATCTGCGTGCGAATGCGCGCCTTGCCGTGGGGCACCACCGGATAGGAGAAGCCGATCACGTAGATGCCGTGGTCCAGCAGCCGCTCGGCCATCCGGCCGGCCAGACGCGCGTCGCCCAGCATCACCGGGATGATGGGATGCTCGCCCGGCAGCAGGTCGAAGCCGAGCGCTTCCATGCGGCTGCGGAAATATTCCGCGTTGGCGGCGAGTTTCTCGCGCAGGCCGTTGTCGGATTCGAGCAGATTCACCACCTCGATGGAGGCGGCGGCGATCACCGGCGCCAGTGTGTTCGAGAAGAGATAGGGGCGGGAGCGCTGCCGCAGCCAGGCGACGATCTCCCGTCGTGCGGCGGTGAAGCCGCCGGAGGCGCCGCCCAGCGCCTTGCCGAGCGTGCTGGTGATGATGTCCACCCGGCCCATCACGCCGCGGTACTCGTGGGTGCCGCGGCCCTCCCGGCCGAGGAAGCCGGTGGCGTGGCAGTCGTCGATCATCACCAGTGCCTGATACTCGTCGGCGAGATCGCAGATGCGCTGCAGGTCGGCGATGGTCCCGTCCATGGAGAAAACGCCGTCGGTGACGATCAGGCGCGCGCGCGCGTCCTTCGCGGCCCGCAGCTGTTCCTCCAGGTCCGCCATATCGTCATGCCGGTAACGGTAGCGTTGTGCCTTGCACAGACGGATGCCGTCGATGATGCTGGCGTGATTCAGCGCGTCGCTGATGACGGCGTCCTCCGGTCCGAGCAGGGTCTCGAACAGGCCGCCGTTGGCGTCGAAACAGGAGGGATAGAGGATCGTGTCCTCGGTGCCCAGGAAACCGCTGATGCGGCCTTCCAGTTCCTTGTGCACGGTCTGGGTCCCGCAGATGAAGCGCACCGATGCCATGCCGTAGCCGTGCTCGTCGATGGCCCGGCGGGCCGCGGCGACGATCTGCGGGTGGTTGGCCAGCCCCAGGTAGTTGTTGGCGCAGAAATTGACGACGTGGCGCGTGTCGCCGTCTTCGCGCACGTCGATCTCGGCCTGCTGGGGCCCGGTGATGACCCGTTCCTCCTTGTACAGGCCCTGCTCCTTCAGCTCCTCGGTCGCTTCGGACAGCGATGCCAGAAACGCGTCTTTCACGGCGATACTCCTTGCTTGCGCTGGCTCGGAGTATATCAGCCGCGGCCGCGGCGGCCTCTGGAGTATGGGCCGGCGAGGCGCGACAATGCGGGCATGACCGAAGACGCATTGCGCATCGACAAGTGGCTCTGGCACACCCGGTTCTTCAAGACCCGGGGGCTCGCTGCGAAAGCCGTCTCCGGCGGGCACGTGCACGTCAACGGCGAGCGGGTGAAGCCGTCGCGCACGGTCCGGGCGGGCGATCGGCTGGAGATCACCCGGGACCGGCTGACCTGGCGGCTGACCGTGTTGACGCTGCCCCCGCGCCGGGGCCCCGCCCGTGAAGCCGAGGCCTGCTACCATGAGGAAGAGGGGAGCCGGCGGGAGCGCGAGGCGCTGATCGAGACGCTGCGCCAGGACCGTCGCGCCATGCCGCGCACGGACGGACGGCCGGACAAGCACACGCGGCGCGAACTGCGCCGACTGAATCGCAAGGACTGAACCGCCCGCTCGCCGGGTGGCGGGCCGCAGACGAGCGAAGGGCCTTATCGCCGACAGTACATGAACAGGGAAACCACAAAGGGCGCCGGCCGGCGTCTGCCGGATCAGTCGGCCGCGGCATCGCCGCTGGAGCGCGCCGTCAACGAGCGCTACCTCGCCGACGAGTCGAAGGCGGTGGCGGAGCTGCTCGAGCGCGCCGACGCCGGGCAGGCGCTGCGCGAGCGGGTGCGCGAGACGGCGGTCGAACTCGTGGCCCGGGTGCGCGAGACGGAACGCCGCCACGGCGGGCTGGACGCCTTCCTGCACAAGTACGACCTTTCCTCCCAGGAAGGCGTGGTGCTGATGTGCATCGCCGAGGCGCTGTTGCGCATTCCGGATGCGGATACCGCAGACCGTCTCATCGCCGACAAGCTGACCTCGGGCCGCTGGGAGGAGCACCTCGGCAGCAGCGACTCGCTGTTCGTGAATGCCTCCACCTGGGGGCTGATGCTGACCGGCCGGCTCATGCGGCTGGACGAGGCCACCATCCGCAATCCGGCGAAGTTCCTCGGCAAGCTGACCGGCAAGGCGGGCGAGCCCGTGGTACGTCAGGCGATGCGCCAGGCGATGAAGATCATGGGCTACCAGTTCGTGATGGGGCGGGACATCGAAGAGGCGCTGGAGCGGGCCGGCAAGGGCGACAACCGGCGCTATCGCTACTCCTACGACATGCTCGGCGAGGCGGCGCTCACCGCCGGGGACGCCGAGCGCTACTTCCGGGCCTATGCCGGCGCCATCGAGGCCATCGGCGGCGCGGCCGGCGACGACGTCATCGCGGCGCCGGGCATCTCGGTGAAACTCTCCGCCCTGCATCCGCGCTACGAGTTCACGCATCGGGCCCGACTGCTGGACGAGCTGGTGCCGCGGCTCGCCGGGCTGACGGAGATGGCTCGGGAGGCGGGGATACCGCTGACGGTGGATGCGGAGGAGGCCGACCGGCTGGAGATCTCGCTGGAGATCTTCGCGGCGGTCGCCGAGAGCACCTCGGCGGCCGGCTACGATGGCCTGGGCCTCGCCGTGCAGGCGTACCAGAAGCGGGCGCTGCCGGTGATCCGCTGGCTGGCGGAGCTGGCCGGGCGCACCGGCCGGCGTATCCCGGTGCGCCTGGTGAAAGGCGCTTACTGGGACACCGAGATCAAGCGCGCCCAGGAGCAGGGGCTGGAGGGCTATCCGGTGTTCACCCGCAAGGCGAACACCGACGTCTCCTTCCTCGCCTGCGCCCGCGAGCTGCTGGATGCCGGCGAGCGGCTCTATCCCCAGTTCGCCACCCACAACGCGCATACGCTGGCGAGCATCCTGCACCTGGCGGGCGAACGGCGGGACTACGAGTTCCAGCGACTGCACGGCATGGGCGGGGAGCTCTACGAACAGGTGGTCGACCCGGAGCGCTACGACCGGCCCTGCCGCGTGTACGCGCCGGTGGGCAGCCACGAAGATCTGCTGCCCTACCTGGTGCGGCGGCTGCTCGAGAACGGCGCCAATACCTCCTTCGTCAACCGCATCGTCGACGAGGAGGCACCGGTGGAGGAGATCGTGGCGGATCCGGTCGAGGCGGTGCGGCGTCTCGAGTCGTATCCCCATCCGCGCATCCCGCTGCCGGCGGCAATCTACGGCGAGGAGCGGCGCAATTCCCGCGGCCTGAACCTGGCCGATCGGGCCTTCCTGGGCGGCTGGCTGGAGCGGATGCAGAAGGCCCTGGACGGCGGTCATCATGCGCGACCCCGCGTGGGCGGCCGGACGCTGTCCGGACGGCCGGTGGAGTCGCGCAATCCGGCGCGTACGGGCGAGATCGTGGGCGTGGTCGAATACGCGGATGCCGCCGCGGTGGACCGGGCGCTCGGGTCGGCGTCGGAGGCCTGGTACGACTGGAACGCGACGGATGGGGGGACGCGCGCGGACGTCCTTCGCCGTGCCGCGGACCTCTACGAAGAGGAGGCGCCCGCCCTGATGGCCCTGTGCGTGGCCGAGGCGGGCAAGAGCATCGGGGACTCGCTCGGAGAGGTCCGCGAGGCGGTGGACTTCCTGCGCTATTACGCGGCCCGTGCGGAGGCGCTGTTCGGGGCGCCGCTGCCGATGGCGGGGCCCACCGGCGAACGCAACGAACTCCGGTTGCAGGGCAGGGGCGTGTTCGTCTGCATCAGCCCGTGGAACTTCCCGCTGGCGATTTTCACCGGCCAGGTGGCGGCGGCGCTCGCGGCCGGCAATACCGTACTCGCAAAACCGGCCGAGCAGACTTCGCTGATTGCGGCGCGGGCAGTCGACATCCTGCACCGGGCCGGCGTGCCGGGCGAGGTGTTGAACTTTCTGCCCGGCGAGGGCGGGGAGGTCGGGGCCAGGGCCGTGGCCGATCCGCGCGTGGCGGGCGTCGCGTTCACCGGCTCCACCGAGACGGCGCGGCTGATCAACCGGACGCTGGCCGAGCGGCCGGGGCCCATCGCGGCGTTCATCGCCGAGACCGGCGGGCAGAACGCGATGCTGGTCGACAGTTCGGCCCTCCCCGAGCAGGTGGTCAAGGACGCCGTGTATTCCGGGTACAACAGCGCCGGCCAGCGCTGCTCTGCGCTGCGCATCCTGTGCGTGCAGCGCGACATCGCGCCGCGGGTGATCGAGCTGCTGACCGGCCATATGGATGAGCTCAGCGTGGGTGATCCGGGTCTGCTGAGCACCGATGTGGGTCCGGTCATCGATACCGACGCGCAGGAGATGCTGGAGCGCCATGTGGCCGACATGGGCGCGAAGTCGTCTCTGGTGCACCGTACGCGGCTCGGCGAGGGCACGGAAGGTGGCACCTTCGTGGCGCCGACGGCCATCGAGATCGAGAGTATCGACCAGCTGGGCCGCGAGGTTTTCGGGCCCGTGGTGCATATCTGTCGCTTTCGCGCCCGGGACCTGCGCAAGACCGTGGAGGCGATAAACGCCACGGGTTACGGGCTGACCATGGGCGTGCACAGCCGCATCGACCGGCGTGCGCGGGACATCGCCGCCTGGGCGCGGGTGGGAAACCTGTACGTCAACCGCAATATGATCGGTGCCGTCGTCGGTGCGCAACCCTTCGGCGGCCAGGGCCTGTCCGGAACCGGGCCGAAGGCCGGCGGACCGCATTATCTCCTGCGCTTCGCCACCGAATGCAGCCTCAGCAACAACACCGCGGCGGTAGGCGGCAACGCCACCCTGCTTTCCCTCGCCGCGGAATAGGAATAGGTGCCGGACCGAACTTTTCCAACTTTCTGAACTTATTCGAAGCCGGCCAGCTCGGGAGGATTCCCTGCGACCCGGAAACTTAAATAAGTTGGAAAAGTTCGGTCCGGCACCTAATCGCCGGCACCTAATCGGTGCGGTCGTGGATTCTTTTGGGGTAGTCGTAGGCGACCAGGCGGAACTCGGCGGTGAAGAACTCCCGCCAGTCCTTTGCCTCGGCGCCGACGGTGACGAAGCCGGCCGTGACCAGGTTGTCGGTGAGGCCCGGCAGCAGCCTGTTCACCAGGTCAGTGAGCCCCGGGTTGTGGGCGCAGATCAGCAGGTGGTTGAAGCTCCCGTCCTGGCGACCGATGACCTCCACCAGCGTCCCCGCGCTGGCGAGATACAGGTCGGCGTCTCGCTGCAGGAACTCGCGCGGATAGCCGATCACCCGGGCGATTGCTTTCGCAGTGGCCCATGCCCGTTTGGCGGGGCTGCTGACGATCAGCGAGGGACGGACGCCGGCCGTCTGCAGCCGACGCCCCATGTCCGGAGCATCCCCGCGGCCGCGGCCGCTGAGCGGCCGGTCGAAGTCGGAGACGGTGTCGTCCTTCCAGCTCGACTTCGCATGGCGCAGCAGCGTCAGCGTCTTATCCCGGTCGCCCGGCGGCTGGGAGGGATGGCCCCGCTGCTCGATCACATCATGCCCGTCTGCAGCCGCGCCTCGTCGCTCATCATCGACTGGTTCCACGGCGGGTCGAACACCAGTTCCACCCGCACGTCTGCGACCGTCGGGATGACCGACACCTTCTCGCGAACGTCCTCTACCAGGATATCGCCCATCCCGCAGCCGGGCGCAGTCAGCGTCATGTCGATGTCCACGCGCCGCTCGCCCTTGCCGAGGCTGCTGATCTCACAGCGGTAGATCAGCCCGAGGTCGGCAATGTTCACCGGGATCTCCGGGTCGTAGCAGGTCTTCAGCTGGGACCAGATCACGGCCTCCAGCTCTTCGTCGGTGGCATCCTCCGGCACCTCCGGCGGCGGCACGGGGTCCTTGCCCAGCGCATCGGCGTCGGCGCCGGCGATGCGGAACAGATTGCCTTCCAGAAAAATGGTGAAACTGCCGCCGAGCGCCTGTGTGATGTGGGCCGTGGCGCCCTCGCGCAGCGTCACCTCTTCGCCTACGGGAATGATCACCGCCCGCACGTCGCGGGTGAGGGTGACCGGTTCGCTGTTGTGCCCGAACATCATGATTCAGTGCTCACCTTACCTTGTTGCCTCGTCAGTGCCGCGCGCAGCGCATGCCAGGCCAGACTCGCGCATTTTACCCGGGAGGGGAAATCCCGCACGCCTGCCAGCGCCTCCAGCTTGCCCAGCCCCGCGCCGGCGTCCTCGCCGCGAAGCATCGCCTGGATCCCGTCCGCCGCGTCCAGCGCCTCGGCCTCGGAGTGGCCGGCCACCGTCTCGGTCAGCAGCGAGGCCGAGGCCATCGAGATGGCGCAGCCGCTGCCTTCGAACGCGGCATCTCGCACCTCGCCGTCCTCGACGCGGAAGTAGAGATGCAGCTTGTCGCCGCACAGGGGATTGATCCCTTGCGCTTCGTGCGTGTAGCGCTCCGGCCGCCCGAAGTGGCGCGGGCGCCGGGCATGGTCCAGGATCAGCTCCCGGTACAGCTCGCGCAGTTGCCCGGTGGAGGATTCCGCCACGGTCAACCTCCGAAAATCTCTTTCGCCCGCCCCAGCGCCGCCACCAGCCGGTCCACGTCCTCGCGGTTGTTGTAGAGCCCGAGCGAGGCGCGGGCGGTACCCGGCAGGCCGTAGCGCTCCATCACCGGCATGGCGCAGTGATGGCCGGTGCGGATGGCCACCCCGAGCTGGTCCAGAATGGTGCCCAGGTCGTGAGGATGGATGTCGTCCAGCATGAACGAGACCACGCCCACCTTGTGTGGCGCCGTGCCGATGATGCGCAGCCCCTCCACGGTAGCCAGCTGCTGGTTCAGGTAGGCCAGCAGCTCGGTCTCGTAGCGGGCGATCTCGACCGGTCCGATGTCGGCCAGGTAATCCACCGCCGCGCCGAGGCCGACGGCACCCGAGATGTTCGGCGTGCCCGCCTCGAACTTGTACGGCAACTCGTTCCAGGTGCTGCCCTCGAAGGAGACGGTCAGGATCATGTCGCCGCCGCCCTGCCACGGAGGCATCTCCTCCAGCAGCGCCTCCCGGCCCCAGAGCACGCCGATACCGGTAGGCGCGTACATCTTGTGCCCGGAGAAGGCGAAGAAATCGCAGCCGAGTTCCTGCACGTCCACCGGCCCGTGGGGCACCGCCTGTGCGCCGTCCACCAGCGTCACGATGCCGCGCTCGCGCGCCAGCGCGATGATCTCCCGCGCCGGCGTGATGGTGCCGAGGGCGTTCGACGTATGGGAGAAGGCGATGAGCTTCGTGCGTTCGCCGATCAGCGCCTTCAGCGCCTCCAGATCCACCGCGCCGGCGTCGTCGATGGGGGCGACGCGCAGCACCGCGCCGGTGCGCTCGCAGAGGAGCTGCCAGGGCACGATGTTCGCGTGATGCTCGAGCCAGGTGATCAGGATCTCGTCTCCGGCGCCCACGTTCTCCGCAGCCCAGCTGCTGGCCACCAGGTTGATGGCCTCCGTGGTGCCACGGGTGAAAACGATCTCCGAGGTGCCGGCCGCGTTGATGAACCGCCGGACCTTCTCGCGCGCGCCCTCGTAGGCCTCGGTCGCCCGGTGACTCAGCGTATGGACGCCGCGGTGGACGTTGGCGTGGTCGTGCTTCTCGTAGTGCTCCACGGCCTCGATTACCGGCAGCGGCCGCTGGGAGGAGGCGGCGCTGTCCAGGTAGGTGAGCGGCTGACCGTTCACGTCCTGGAACAGGATGGGGAAATCCGACCGCCGGGCCTCCACGCTCGCGGTGGCGAGATCGCCTGCTATCTGATTCTGCTCTGCGCTCACAGTAACGACTCCAGTTCGTCGAATTCCGGCAGGCCGCCCACCAGCATGCGCTCCATCCGCCGCGCCAGTGCCGGGGTGCCGGTGCGGCCGAGCAATTCGCGCAGGAAGGCGAAGATCAGCAGGTGCCTTGCGCTTTCCGTATCGATGCCCCGGGAGCGCAGATAGAACAGCGCGGTCTCGTCCAGCTGGCCGACCGTGGCGCCGTGGCTGCATTTGACGTCATCCGCGTAGATCTCCAGCTCCGGCTTGGTGTCGATTTCCGCCTTGTCCGAGAGCAGCAGATTGCGGTTCGACTGCGCCGCGTCCGTGCCGTCGGCACCGGCATGCACGATCACCTTGCCGTTGAACACGGCGCGGCTGCGGTCCTTCAGCACGCCGCGGTAGTCCTCGGTGCTGACCGTGTCCGGCGCCTCGTGGTCGATGCGGGTGTGATTGTCCACGTGCTGATCGCCACCCGTGACGTAGATGCCGTTCAGGCTGACGGCGGCTTCGCGGTCGGTGAGGCGCACCATCGTATCGTGGCGCACCAGACGCCCGCCCAGGTCGAGACTGTGACAGTCCAGCCGCGCCCGCGCCGCCAGAGCGGCATGCAGGCGGCTCACCTGAAAGCTCTGCGCCGGCTGCCGCTGCAGCCTGAAGTGCTCGATGCGCGAGGCCTCATGCTGGACGATGTCGGTGACGACGTTCGTGAAGCGCCGGGCGTCCGCCTCGCCGGCATAGTGTTCGACGATCGTCGCGCGGGCGTGGGCTCCGGCCTCGATCACGATGCGCGGGCTGGCCACGGCGCTCGCCTCGCCGGTGACCACGAACACGAGGTACAGCGGCCGATCCAGCACGGCAGTGTCGTCCAGGGACAGCCGCAGGCCGTCCGTGAGGAGGGCGCCGTTCAGCGCGGTCATCGCATCTGCGGAGGCGCCGGCGGCACTCTGCGGCGGCAGCCCCGTCTTCAGCAACGGTTCCAAGGAGACGCCTTCCGGCAGGGCGTCGGGGAGGGAGTCGGCGTCCAGGCGCCCGTCGACGAACACCACGGAATGGGCGTCGAACTCGCCGAGCACCTCCCGTGCCAGTGTCGCCGCGCGGCGCTCCGCCGTCTCGCCCGGCGCCTCTGCGGTGCCTGCCAGCCAGTCGTCGCTGAAATCGGCCAGCGGCGCGAGGCTGGTGTACTTCCAGTCCTCCTGGCGGACGTGGGGGAAGCCCGCCTCCAGGAAGCGCTCGAGGTTCGTCTCGCGGAACCGGGCGACCCAGTCCGGCCCCGGCCGGGCCTCGACCGCCTGGCGCAGCCGCTTCTCGTCGAGGGACGGTGCCTTCATGCGCTAGCCGCCTCGCGCAGCCAGTCGTAGCCGCGCTCCTCGAGTTCCAGCGCCAGGTTCTTGTCACCGGAGCGCACGATGCGCCCCCGCGAAAGCACGTGCACCGCGTCGGGCTCGATGTAGTCGAGCAGGCGCTGGTAGTGGGTCACCATCACGATCGCCCGGTCCGGCGTGCGCAGGGAATTCACGCCGCCGGCCACCACCTTCAGCGCATCGATGTCCAGGCCCGAGTCCGTCTCGTCGAGAAGACACAGCGTCGGCTCCAGCACGGCCATCTGCAGGATCTCATTGCGCTTCTTCTCGCCGCCGGAGAAGCCCTCGTTCACGCCCCGGTTCAGGAAGCTCTGGTCCATCTGCATGAGGCTCATCTTCGAGCGCACGAGCTTCAGGAAGTCGATGGCATCCACCTCGGGCTCGCCTCGGGCATGGCGCACCGCATTCAGCGCGGCCTTGAGCAGGTAGGCGTTGTTGACGCCGGGGATCTCCACCGGGTACTGGAAGGCGAGGAAGACGCCTTCCCGGGCGCGCTCCTCGGGCTCCATCTCCAGCAGATCGCGGCCGCGGAAGCGCACCTCGCCATCCGTGACCTCGTAGTCCTCGCGGCCTGCCAGGACGTGGGCCAGCGTGCTCTTGCCCGAGCCGTTCGGGCCCATGATGGCGTGCACCTCGCCGGCGTTCACCGTGAGGTCGAGGCCGCGGAGGATCTCGGTGCCCTCGACGGTGGCATGCAGATTCGTGATTTCGAGTAAGGGTTCCATGTAGTGTCCTCTTCAGCCCACAGCGCCTTCCAGGCTCACGTTCAGCAGAGCCTGGGCCTCGACGGCGAATTCCATGGGCAGTTCCTTGAAGACTTCCTTGCAGAAGCCGTTCACGATGAGATTGACGGCATCCTCCTCGGAGATGCCGCGCTGGCGGCAGTAGAACAGCTGGTCCTCGCCGATCTTCGACGTGGTCGCCTCGTGCTCCACCTTCGCAGAGGGGTTCTTCACCTCCACGTAGGGGAAGGTGTGCGCGCCGCATTCCTTCCCGATCAGTAGTGAGTCGCACTGGGTGTAGTTACGCGCCTTGTGCGCACCCGGCATCACCCGCACCAGTCCGCGGTAGGCCTGCTGGGCGCGGCCCGCGGAGATGCCCTTGGAGACGATCGTGCTCGTGGTCTCCTTGCCGATGTGGATCATCTTGGTGCCGGTATCCGCCTGCTGCAGGTTGTTGGTCACCGCCACCGAGTAGAATTCGCCCACGGAGCGGTCGCCCCGCAGGATGCAGCTCGGATATTTCCAGGTGATGGCCGAGCCGGTCTCCACCTGGGTCCAGGAGATCTTGGAATCGTCGCCGCGGCAGTCGCCCCGCTTGGTGACGAAGTTGTAGATGCCGCCTTTGCCGTCCTCGTCGCCGGGATACCAGTTCTGCACTGTCGAGTACTTGATCTCGGCGTCCTTCATGGCGACGAGTTCGACGACGGCCGCATGCAGCTGGTTCTCGTCGCGCATGGGGGCCGTGCAGCCCTCGAGGTAGCTCACGTGGCTGCCTTCCTCGGCGACGATCAGCGTGCGCTCGAACTGCCCGGTATTGGCGGCGTTGATGCGGAAATAGGTGGACAGCTCCATGGGGCAGCGCACCCCCTTCGGCACGTAGACGAAGCTGCCGTCGGTGAAGACGGCGGAGTTCAGCGCCGCGAAGAAGTTGTCCCGCCGGGGCACCACACTGCCGAGATACTTTCGGACCAGCTCCGGATGCTCGCGGATGGCTTCGGAGAACGAGCAGAAGATCACGCCGGCCTCGGACAGCTTCTCCTTGAACGTGGTGGTGACCGAGACACTGTCGAAGACGGCATCCACGGCCACGCCGGCCAGGCGCGCGCGCTCGTGCAGGGGGATGCCCAGCTTGTCGTAGGTCTCGAGCAGCTTCGGGTCCACCTCGTCCAGGCTCTTGGGCCGGTCGGCATCCGACTTCGGCGCCGAGAAATAGGAGATGGCCTGGAAGTCGATGGGTGGATGCTGCACGTGCGCCCAGTTCGGCTCGCGCATCTTCAGCCAGTGCCGGTACGCCTGCAGGCGCCACTCCAGCATCCACTCGGGCTCGTCCTTCTTCGCCGAGATCATGGCGATGACGTCCTCGGACAGGCCGGGCGGCACGGTATCCGCCGCGATGTCCGTATAGAAGCCGTGGCGGTACTTGCTCTTGACCAGTGTCTCTACTTCGGTGCTCTTGGTAGCCATAGTGCGCTCAGTGTGCGTCCGTGTTGTCTTCCCGGCCGATGTCTGCGGTCGCCGCGGTGGCGGGGGTCGCCGACATTGGCACGAGCGTGAATGTGGGGATGGCGGGGCGCTGTTTCTGCAGCTCGGTGAGGCTGATGCCGGCCAGCGCCCGCCGGATCTGCCGGTTGATCTGCTGCCAGGAACTGCCAACGCTGCAGTTCTCCTCGAGTTCACAGCTCGACTCACGGCCGCTGCACTCGGTGATGGCCAGCGGGCCCTCCAGGGCGTCGATGATATGGGCTGCGCTGATGTCCTGCGGTGCCTGCGCCAGACGGTAACCGCCGTTCGCGCCGCGCTCGGAGGCCACGAGACCCGCGCGCGCGAGCTGTTTCAGCAGTTTGCTGACCGTTGGGGCGCCCAGCCCGGTCGCCGCGGCGATCTCGCTCGCGCTCTGCAGCTGCTGGTCGGCGTCCACCAGGTGCGCGAGCACCACGGTGCCGTAGTCGGTGAGTTTCGAGATTCTCAGCATTGCGGCTCTCTCGATTAATGAATCGGGCCAAGACCGATCGACGGATCGGGGCTGAAGCCGACCGACGGATCGGGGCTGAAGCCCCTCCTGAGCTTTATAGGGGACCATTTTAGTACTAATTCGTATCCGATGCCAGATCGGGGTCGGATTCCGGGCGGCCCGGGGCGGGGGATTTTGCTATCCTCTGCCGCTTGCGCGAGCGCCCGGACCCGGGCCCGGCGCACTGGCGGCAGAGGGACGAAGATGGCCCAGAAGACGGAAAACGTGGTCGAGATCCGCGGCCTCTGCTATGCGCGGGGCCAGCGTCAGATATTCGACCATCTGGATATCGACATCAAGCGTGGCAAGGTCACCGCGGTGATGGGCCCCAGCGGCACCGGCAAGACGACCCTGCTGCGTCTGATCACGGGCCAGCTCGTGCCTGACCGGGGCACGATCGTCGTGGATGGCGAAGACCTCTCCAAACTGAACCGGGGCGGCATCTACCGGATGCGCAAGAAGATCGGCATGCTGTTCCAGAACGGCGCGCTGCTCACGGATTACCCCGTGTTCGAGAACGTGGCCTTCCCGCTGCGCGAGCACACCGATCTGCCGGACCGCCTGATCCGCCACATCGTGCTCACGAAGCTGCACGCCGTCGGGCTGCGTGGGGCCGCCACCCTCATGCCGTCCGAACTCTCCGGGGGGATGGCCCGCCGGGTGGCGCTGGCCCGAGCCATGGTCATGGACCCGGAGATCCTCATCTACGACGAGCCCTTCGTGGGACTGGACCCGATCTCGATGGGCGTGATCGTGCGCCTGGTCCGGCGCATGAACGACATTCTCGGCATCTCCAGCATCGTCGTCAGCCACGACGTGCAGGAGATCAGCACCGTGGCAGACGTGAGCTACCTGATCTCGGACGGCAAGGTGGTGGCGTCGGGCAGTCCCGAGGAGCTGAGCGGCGCGCCTTCGGAACTGGTCAAGCAGTTCATGCATGGCATGGCGGACGGCCCGGTGCCGTTCCATTACCCGGCACCGGACTATGCGGAGCAGCTCCTCGGCCGCGAGGGCGACTGAGACCGTGCTGCGGGAGCTCCTCTACGCGCTGGCCGGCTTCCTGCAGACCTTCGGTCAGCTGCAGCTGTTCTTCCTGCGCCTGGTGGCCGCGACGCCGCGGGCGATCTGGCGCCGCTTCCCGCTCATCGTGCAGCAGGTCCACAACACGGGCGCGCTCTCGCTGCCCATCATCATCACATCCGCCTTCTTCGTGGGCGGCGTCCTGGGCCTGCAGGGTTACGACAACCTGTCGCGGTTCGGGTCGGAGGACGCGCTGGGCGTGTTCGTCGCGCTCTCGCTCATGAAGGAACTCGGCCCCGTGGTGACCGCGCTGCTGTTTGCCGGGCGTGCCGGCACGGCGCTTGCCTCGGAGATCGGTCTCATGCGGGCCACGGACCAGCTCTCGGCCATGGAGATGATGGCCGTGGACCCCATACGGCGCGTCGTGATGCCCCGCTTCCTCGGCGGCGTCATCGCCATGCCGTTGCTCGCTGCCATCTTCAGCGCGGTGGCCATCTTCGGCGCCTACATGGTGGGCGTCGTGCTGATGGGGGTTGATCTCGGCGCCTTCTGGGCGCAGATGAGGGAGAGTGTGGAGCTGGCCGACATCATGGAGGGCGTGGTCAAGAGCGTCGTCTTCGGTGTGGCGGCCAGCCTGCTCGCCGTATTCGAGGGTTACAATGCCCTGCCGACGGCGGAAGGGGTCGGCAGGGCGACGACGCGCACGGTGGTCATTTCCTCCATCGCCGTGCTCGTGCTCGATTTCATGATCACCGCCGTCTTGATGTGAAGGTACAGCGCTTATGCAACAGACCAGAGCCGTAGAGATCAGCACCGGGTTGTTCGTATTCCTGGGCTTCGCCGCGCTGTTCTTCCTGATCACGCAGACGACCACCATCGGCGGTTACGTGCAGGACGACACCTACGAGGTGACGGCCCGCTTTCAGAACGTGGGCAGCCTGAAGGTGCGCTCGCCGGTGAGCATGGCCGGCGTTACCATCGGGCGGGTGAGCTCGATCGAATTCGACCCGCGGCGCCTGGACGCCGTCGTGACCATGCGCATCGAGAATCGCTACGACCAGATTCCGGAGGACTCCGATGCCAGCATCCTCACCGCAGGACTGCTGGGCAGCCAGTACGTCGGACTTCAGCCCGGCGGCTCGGACATGTACCTGGAGGACGGCAGCGAGGTGCTGTTCACCCAGTCCGCGGTGGTGCTGGAGAACCTGATCGGCAAATTCCTGGTGAACATGGGTTCGGGAGACGACGAATGAGAATGTGGATGACGACCCTGGCGCTGCTGGGAGTCTTGCTGAGCCTCCCGGGTGTCGCCCGGACGGAGGACCCTGCCGCGGTCATCGAGACCGCGGTGGACGAGCTCTCGCAGGCCCTCGAGGGCCGCAAACTGGAGCTCTCGGAGAACCGGCAGGAGCTGTACGAGGTAATCGACGGCATTCTGCTGCCGCGCTTCGACCGCCGCTACGCCGCCCAGCTGGTGCTGGGACGCTACTGGCGCACGGCCAGCGAGGAACAGCAGGAGCGGTTCATCCGGGCCTTCTACCAGGCGTTGCTGGAACGCTATGCCGACGGCGTGCTGGAATTCGACGAGGAGCGCATCGAGGTGCTGCCCTTCCGCGGCGACCCGGAGGAACGGCGCACCACGGTCCGGACGCAGGTCAAACTGGACGACGGCACCGAAGTGCCGGTGAATTACGGCCTGGTGAAGCGCGAAGACGGCTGGAAGGTCTACGACGTGACGGTGGAGGGCATCTCCTACGTGCGCAATTTCCGCACCGAGCTGAATGCGGAAATCGCCAGCAAGGGACTGGAGACCGTCATCCGGCGCCTGGAGCGCGAAGCGGGACTGCGTGAAGGCGAGGACGGCGAGGGCGGCGAGGGCGACGAGTCCGACTCCGCCGACGCAGAAGGCTAGAGCGAGGCGTGAGCGAGCGCTGGGAATTCCGTGACCTGGGCGAGGGTCGTTTCGCACTCGAGGGCGAGATGACGTTCGCGACGGCGGCCGCGATATTGCGGGAGAGCACCGAGCACTTCGCCGATCACACCATGCTGGAAGTGGACCTGGGCGGCGTAACGAGGACCGACAGCGCCGGCCTGGCGCTGCTGCTCGAGTGGATCACGTGGGCGAATCACACCGTGCGCGAGATTCACTTCCGGAAGATCCCGGAGAAGGTCACAAACATCGCCCAGACCAGCGACGTGGAGGAGCTCCTGAGCGTGGGCGAGCGCTGGGTCGGTTTCATCGAGGATCGCCGGGGCGAAGAGACCGCCGCGCCGCCCTGAGGCTCCGCGCCGGGTCCGGCGCCTGGCACTACCCGTCAGCCGGCCGTCAACCCGGCGTGAGCCGATCGACAACCTATCGTCAACCTATCGTCGACCGATACCAGGATTGCGGCCGGGATCGTTCCGCGCCACTTCCCTGAGCTGCTCCTCGCTCAGGTATTCCTTGATGAAATCGATACGCGCCTCGAAGCGTGCGCGCTGGATCGGCTCGGTCTCCGGCAGCTCCAGTGCGCGTGACAGAAAGCCGACGGCTCGCACCAGGTCGCCGATCATGATGTTGTACTCGGACAGGTAGTAATGAGCCTCGGCGGTCTCGCCGGCCGCGATGGCGGCCCGGGCGATCAGCCGCACCTGCTCCGGCGTCGGCGGCGTGTTGTTCAGCAGATCGAGCAGCATATCGTGGGCCATGTCGCCCCGGCCGAGCTGCAGCAGCGTCTCGGCATAGCCGATCACCAGCGGCACGTTGCGCGGGAACAGCTCCCGGGCGTTCGCATACGTGGAAAGCGAGGCCATCTCGTTGTCGTTTGCCATTTGCGCCTCGGCCAGGCCGATGTGATAGGCGATCACGTCCTCGTTGCGGTCGATCAGCCGCTCGAAGATGCGCTGCGCCTCGGCCGGCCGATCCATGCGCAGCAGCACCAGCGCTTCGCCGTAGAGCGCGGCATCGCCCGCCGGCGCGGATTCGCGGAAGTAGGTGAGGGCATCCTGTGGCGAGGTACGGCGCTGCGCGATGATCCGCGCTTTGGTCAGGCCGTAGCCCATCGTTTCCTCGACGTCGGCCACGTTCAGCGCGGCCGCCCGGGAGCGGGTCTCGGCGATGCGGGCGCTGGAAACCGGGTGGGTGCGCAGGAACTCGGGAACGCTGCTGGCGAACGGTCCCGCGCGACGGCCGATGGTGGCGAAAAAGTCCGGCATGCCCTGGGGGTCGAAGCCGGCGGCGGCCATCGTGGCCACGCCGACCCGGTCCGCCTCGTACTCGTTGCGGCGGGTGAAGTCGATGCGGTTCTGCACCATCATGCCCTGGGCGCCCATGATGGCGCCCTGGGTGGCGTCGCTGCCGCCGTCCGCGGCCATGCCCACCAGGATGGCGCCCAGCATGGTGGCCAGCGTGATGATGCTGGCCCGGGAGTTGTTGTAGATGGAGCGCGCGATGTGTCGCTGGGTGACGTGGGCGATCTCGTGGGCCAGCACGCCGGCCAGCTCGCTCTCGTCCTCCGTGGCCTCGATCAGGCCGGTATGCACGCCGATGAAGCCGCCGGGCAGGGCGAACGCGTTGATGCTCGGGTCGTCGACGACGAAGAATTCGAACTCCTGCTCGCCGTCGTTGGCATGCGCGACCAGCCGGTGGCCGACCGCCTCGATGTACTCGGTGATCTGGGGGTCGTCGACCACCGTGCCCCGGCTCCTCAGTTCGCGCATGATGGCGCGGCCGATGCGGGCCTCCTCCGACTTGGGCAGCATGGCGTTGGCCGGGCTGCCGATGTCCGGCAACTCGTCGGCCGCCAGCAGGGGTCCGCCGCTCGCGAGTATCGCCGCGAGCGGCGCGAGCAGCAGCACCGTCCTGACAGTCAGGGCCGCCAGTCTTCGGAAGTCAGTCAACATGGAAAGTAGGACAATGGCCGGCATACTGCGTTCCCATTATACGGCTGCCGTCGGCGGCGGACCGTCAGGAAGTGTCAGCGGGAAAGCCGGACGGGGCCGCGGCTTCAGGCCAGTTCCTTCGCCGCCTCGAGCACTTCCTCGGCGTGGCCCTTCACTTTCACCTTGCGCCATTCCCGCCGCAGCTTGCCCTTGTCGTCGATCAGGAAGGTGCTGCGCTCGATGCCCATGACCTTGCGCCCGTACATGTTCTTTTCCTTGATCACGTCGAACTGGCTGCACAGCTTCTCCTCGGCATCGGACAGCAGGTCGAAGGGGAAGTCGTGTTTGGCGCGGAACTTCTCGTGGGAGCCGACCGAGTCCCGTGAGACTCCAAGGATCACCGTATTGGCCCGCTTGAACCTGCCATGCAGATCGCGGAAATCCTGTCCCTCCGTGGTGCACCCGGGCGTGGCGTCCTTCGGGTAGAAGTACAGCACGACGTTCTTGCCGCGCAGGTCCTTCAGGCGGACCGTCTTGTCGCCCGTCGCGGGTAGCTTGAAGTCCTTGACCACCTTGCCGATCTCGGGTGCGCTCATCGGGTCTCCTCCTGCAATGGAATGCATGCCGGCCGGCTGCCGGCGTCAGGCTTTCACGGGTTCGAGTATGGCGTCCAGGTTGTACTGGTCGCACATCTCCATGAACTCTTCGCGAAGCTGGGCGATGTGGATGCGCTCCGGCACGCTGACGTTCATCTGCACGGAGAACATGGGCGCACCGGTGTGGGCCGCCGCGTAGCTGCGGGTGCTGAGTTCGGCGATGTCGATGCCCCGGCTCGAGAAGAAGCGGGCGATATTGAACACCACGCCCTGCTGGTCAAGGCAGACGACGTCCACGGCGTAGGGCAGGCTGTCCCGCTTTTCCGCCCGCTCCCGGGTCTGGCGCAGGGTGGCGTTGATGCCGTGCTGTTTCTCGAGCTTGCCGAGTTCGGTCTCCAGCCGGTTCACCGTGTGCCAGTTGCCGGAGACCAGCAGCAGCATGGCGAATTCCTGACCGAGGGTGCTCATGCGGCTCTCGATGATATTGCCGCCGCACTCCAGGATGGTCTCCGTCAGGTCCTGAACCACGCCGGTTCGATCGTTTCCTATAGCTGAAATAACAATGAGTTGGGACATTTTTCTCGAATAGGTTGTGCGTCTGGCGCGGCTGGCTGGTCGCCGCAGTGTACTGTGATTGTAGCGGCGTGCAAGCAATTGATTTGCCGCGCACTCTTGCCGCGGACCGGGCCCGGCCAGTACCATCGCCGGCTTGTTCACGCGGAGGAATCCATGATCCAGGGCAGCCTGGTCGCGCTCGCGACGCCGTTCACCGATGCCGACGAGGTCGACTACGCGGCGCTCGAGCGCCTGATCGATTTCCACTGCGAGGCCGGAACGGACGGTCTGGTGATCGCCGGGACCACGGGCGAGTCGGCCACGCTCCTGAAAGAAGAGCATGCTGCGCTGGTGCGCCGCTCCGTGGAACTCGCGGACGGACGCATCCGGATCCTGGCGGGCACCGGCTCGAATTCCACCCGACAGACCCTAGCGCTGTCGCAGGCGGTGGACGGCGCCGGCATCGACGGCTTCCTGATGGTCGTGCCGTATTACAACAAGCCGACCCAGGAGGGCATGTTCCGGCACTTCTCCACCGTGGCCGACGCGGTGAGCAAGCCGGTGATGCTCTACAACGTACCCGGCCGGACGTCGTCCGATCTGCTGCCGGAAACCGTGGCCAGGCTGGCGGCGCACGAGCGCATATTCGGTATCAAGGACGCCACCGGCGACATCGACCGGCTGCGGGCGATGCAGGCGGTCTGCCCCGCGGATTTCCGTTATTTCAGCGGCGACGATTTCACCAGCGCGGATTTCCTGCTCGGCGGCGGTCACGGCGTGGTCTCCGTGACGGCGAACGTGGCGCCGGCCCTGATGGCGGAGCTCTGCCGGGCGGCCGCCGCCAGCGACGAGGCGACGGTGCGCGAGATCGACGCGCGTCTGCAGCCGGTGAACAAGGCCATGTTCCTGGAGTCGAACCCCATCCCGGTGAAGTGGGCCCTGCATCGCATGGGCTTCATGGGTATGGGCATACGGCTGCCGCTCACGCCGCTGGACGTGCGCTTCCGGCAGCCGCTGGACGAGGCACTCACGGGCGCCGGCATCATGCTGGGCACGGAGAAGAACGAATGAAACGACGGATCCTCTGGCCGGCGACGGTGACGGCGACGGCAATGCTGCTGAGCGGCTGCTTCGGGCTGGGCCTGGGCGGCGATGACTGCAGCGAGGTCAAGCCCTACCAGGAGAGCCGGCTCACGGATCCGGTCAAGGTGCCGGAGGGCCTGAGCGGCCTGGACGAGCGCCGGGACCTGGAGGTGCCGGTGGCCTCGACGCCGCCGGGCGTCGGGGAGGGCCGCTGCCTGGAAGAGCCGCCGCCGTTCTCCCAGCGCGTGGCCGAGACCCGCGACGACGACGAGGAAGATTGAACTGGCGGGGCCGCTGCAGTAATCTGCGCGCCCGCTCTGGCGGGACGAGAATTCCGGAGAGGTGGCCGAGTGGTCGAAGGCGCATGATTGGAATTCATGTATAGGGTAACCCCCTATCGAGGGTTCGAATCCCTCCCTCTCCGCCAACATCAAGAAAAGGGCCCTAGTGGCCCTTTTTTGATGTTTGATCAGACGGAGTTCGAGTCCTCCGTATCAGACGCTGGCAGACAATCAGGTTCGACCCGAGGCCGGCGTAGCCGGCGGGCAGACGGCGAGCGCAGCGAGCCGCCCGAAGGGTGAGTCTGAGCGGCAGGCGAATCAGTCCCTCTCTCTGCGCTTCGTTGATTGCGCACCCGCAATCCGGAAACGCGGACTCTGTTATCGTGGCACCCGAGCCCAGCGATGAAGTCGTGGCGGCTAGGGACGTCCCGAGCAAGCGCGCTCGCAGCTAGCTGCGCCGGAAACCGGAGCCGACGGGAGTCCCCGGTGCCCGCCACGAGGAGGCATAATGAGCATGCGTTCGAGCACAGGGTTCGCGCTCCTGGGAGCGGCGCTGGTCGCGATCAGCTACGGCCTGGCGCGCTTCGCCTTCGGGCTGTTCGTTCCTCCGATCCGCGCCGAACTGTCGCTCACGCCCTACATGATCGGCATCATCGGCGCGCTGCCGCTGATCAGTTTCCTGCTGGCCACGCTCATCGCGCCGTTCATCGCCAACCGTCTCGGGGCTCGCCATAGCGCGGTGCTGTCGGGCCTGTTCGGGGTCGGTGGGCTGACGCTGATCAGCCTGGCCTCCGGGCCGGTCTCGCTCGGCGTCGGTGTTTTCGCCTGCGGTATCTGCACCGGGCTGATGATGCCGGCGCTCACCGCTGCCATGCGGGCAGTGGTCAAGCGCAGGCAGCACGGGCGCGTCAGCGCGGTCATGAACGCCGGTACCAG